>CAYSDM010000010.1:0-93914 GCA_964429855.1 uncultured Chthonomonadaceae bacterium | reverse complement strand
CTGTCGCCGGTTCAGCAGACGCGACGGCACATACCGGTCATAGAGTACAGCCAGGATTACCACCGCGCCGATAATCACGCGCTGCGGATCGGGACCAAGACTGCCTACGCCGGGGATATAGACCTGAGAACAGGCGTTACGAATGGTATAGATCAGAAAGGCGCCGATAATCGTTCCCGGAATGCCGCCCTGTCCACCGAAAAGCGAGGTTCCCCCTACCACCGTCGCTGCCACTGCATCCAGTTCATAGCCGATCCCGGCATCTTTGGATGCGACGCTGGCGCGTGAGACATTCACAATCGAAGCGACTCCCGCCAGAAGACCGGAGAGCGCGAAAACCAGCGTGGTCATCAGCGTCAGGCGAATCCCGGACAGACGCGCCGCCTCGCGATTGCCTCCCATCGCATAGAGCGAGCGCCCCCAACGACTGCGGGAGAGGGCGATATGCACCACCAGAGCCGCCCCAAGCATCATCAGCGCGGCATACGGTATTCCATTGCGGTCATCGCTGCCGAAAAGCTCTCCAAATCCGAAGACGGAATAAGCGTCCGGCAGACCTCCGATATTCACTGAATTGGAGAGGATTCCCGCCCCTCCATGCACGATTCCCATCATTCCCAGCGTGACAATGAAAGAGGGGATCTTTCCATAGGCGGTGATGAGTCCGTTGACCGTCCCCAGGATCAAGCCGCATAAGCAGGCGACCCCGACTCCTGCCCAGACTCCTCCTCCCCACTGCACCATCACCTGTGCGGCCGCTACCCCGGAGAAAGCCATGATCGCGCCTACGGAAAGATCAATGTTGCCAGAGATGATCACCGCCGTCTGTCCGCAAGCGAGGATCGCCACGACCGCCGCCTGCACGGCGATCAGTTTCATATTGTCGGTGCGGGCAAAGTTCTCGACGGTCAGCGAGAGAACGAGGGAGAGGATCAGAAGAAACGTAAAAGGCACCAGCGGTCCCAACAGCCGGGTCAGGATGATGGTATCCAGTTTCAAACGGGGATTTGATGGCGTGGAGGTCTCTACCGGCACGTTGCCTGCTCCCTTTTCAGCGCGGAAGGCGCGCCTTTCATTTTCGCAAGGACTATCCCCCAATCCTATCAAAGAGTGCCGCGCTTGTCAAATCCTGTTGCGACAGTCTGCCCATCAGGAGCAAACTCAGGCGCGAAGGATGGCGCGCACCGGCGCGCCATCCGCTCCATCCAGCTTCATCGGCAGCGCAATCAGTTCGTACTCCCCGGCAGGAACCTCCCGCAGATAGAGCGATTCCAGAATCGTAATGCCGTGCCGGGTGAGTTGATGATGTATGGGCAGGTCTTTGCTCTCAATCGTATCCACAGAGGGCACATCCACGCCCAGCAGCACGACTCCCCGCTCCTTCAGATAGCCCGGCACATCCTCTGCCAGAACCGGTACCTGTTCCGGGAATCGGGTGTAGTCCCTCCAGGAGTTCGTCTTCAGAAGCAGACGCGGCAGCAAATCCATCGGTTCCAGGTCGGCGATCCGCACCACCTTCTTTCCCTGCACATCCACCACAAGCGCCTGCCCGACATAGGGATTCAAAGACATCTCCGCGATGGTTGCGCCTGCGTCGGAGATATGGAAAGGAGAATCGGTATGCGTTCCGGTATGGACGCTCATGGTAATTGCGCCCACATTGACCGAAGCGCCTTCGGAACGCCTCCAGTTCAAGGTAAAAGCATATGGGGTGTCGCCGGGCCAGACAGCCAGCGAACAATTGAGTGGCAGCGTTATATCGAACAGTTTCACCCGGAGATTCCCTCGTTTCAGGTTATCATCTCTCGCTCAAGCGGAAAGCTTCTATAACTCTCTTCCGACAGGATGCGTTTCAGCCGTTGAACCGTCTCCCAGACCTCTTCAAACGAGACATAGAGCGCGGCAGGAGCCAGACGAATGATGTCCGGGGGACGATGATCAGGTATGACGCAATCTTGCCGGAGCGCCATACAGATTCGCGACGCCTCCGAATGCAGAAGCGCAACATGACCGCCTCTCCGGTTCGGTTCATGCGGGGTGGCGATACGAATATCGAACGGAGCAAGCTCCCGCTCCACCAGCGTCATCAGATAGTCTGTCAGACGCACTGATTTATCTCGAACTGCCTCGATTCCTGCCGCGTGAAAAATCTGCAGCGATCCGTAGAGCGGAGCCATGCTTAAAAGATGCGGTGTACCGATCTGCAGCGCGCCGGCTCCATACGCCGGTATCATCTGCGGCTCAAGGTCGAACTGTCTGGCTTTATCGTTTCCAAACCAGCCTGCAAGCCCCGGCAGATGGTGAAAATGCCTGCGGTTCAGATACAGTCCGCCGACGGCCCCGGGTCCGCTGTTCAGATACTTATAGCTGCACCAGAAGGCGAAATCGGCATTCCATTCGCTCAGACGATGCGGGACCGCGCCGATGGAGTGGGAACAGTCGAACCCGATCAAAATATTACTGGCATGGGCCGACGCTGTCAGCCGTCCCATATCCAGAAGCTGACCGCTTTTATAGAGCACGCCCGGAAGAACTGCCAGCGCAACGGTCTCCGTCATGGCGGATTCGATATCTGCTTCCTCCAGAGTATACCCATCCCGACTGTGCACTTGAATGATAACGGTCTTCGGGTCGAGTCCTTTCAGGCGTAGATGGCTCTCGATAGCATAGAGGTCAGAAGGAAAAATCAGTTCATCGCACAGGATGTGAAATCGCTCCGGCTCCGGTCGGTAGAGCGTCGCCAGCAGTTGATGCAGGTTGACGGTGGTGGAGTTAACCGCAATCACCTCCTCCGGCTCCGCCCCGAGCATCGAAGCTATTCCCTTTCCAAGCTCCTCTGCCAGCGTAAACCAGCAAGGTTCCGCCTGAAGCCATCCCTCCACCGCGAGTCTCTTCCACGAATCGAGAATGTGCAGAACCGACGTTTCCGCCTCTCTGGAGAGCAGCCCCAGCGAGTTGCCGTCCAGATAGATCATCCCTTCCGGAATATAAAACCGGCTTCGGAACCCGAACAGCGGGTCCTCCGTGTCCAGCTTTTGCGCGTATTCGCGACTCGCGTCGAAGATCAACCGATTGCCCGCGCCTCCTCCCGCAGAAGCATCTAGAACAGACGTAAATACGACGGACGGCATTCCAGCGTTCCTTACGATGGAATTCGCTTCAATTGTCCCCCGATCTGCAAAGGGTTTTTCCTTCGGAAGAGAGAACATTGGCAGGTGAAGCCAGGATTGGAGGAGCCGTCATGAAGATCACCCGCATCGAGACTCATGTCTGTAATGCGCGTATGCGCAACTGGATTTTCGTCAAAGTCGTTACGGATGAACCGGGACTGTGGGGATGGGGCGAGGCGACCCTGGAGTGGCATACCCGCTCGGTGCTGGGCGCCATTGAAGACCTCTCACAGCTTCTTATCGGCGAAGACCCGACCCGTATCGAATACCTGTGGCAGATGATGTACCGTCAGCACTTCTGGCACGGCAACGGCATTGTGCGCGGAACCGCAATCTCCGGCATTGATATCGCGCTCTGGGACATACTGGGAAAACTGCATGGCGTTCCCGTGCATAAACTCTGGGGCGGTCCGGTGCGGGACTATGTGCGGCTCTACTGTCATCTCGGCGGAGGCAAGATGGAGGATTTTTACGAGACCTCTCCCGCCGATGCGAAACGATTCGCGGAGCTGGCGCAAAAGGCGGTGGACGACGGCTTCACGGCTTTCAAGACGATGGCGGTTCCGGAGACGATGCCTCTGGAGGGGCTGCGCCCCATCCGGTATGCAGAGAAGTGCGTTGCGGCGATGCGGGAGGCGGTCGGCGACAGCATTGACATCATGGTGGACTGCCATGCGCGTCCCTCGCCTCGCATGGGGCTTCTCTTTGCGAAAGCGCTGGAGCCGTATGGTCTCTACTGGTTTGAAGAGCCGTGCTGGCCCGAAACGGTGGAGGATATTGCCCTCATTCAACGTGCCGTTGCGACCCCCATTGCGACCGGCGAACGACTGGTATCCCAGTATTCGGTGCGCGAATACCTGGAGAAGCGCGCTTGCAGCGTCATGCAGACCGACATCACGCATTGCGGCGGACTGAGTGAGGCGCGACGTATCGCCGCTATGTGCGAAGCCTATCGCGTGGCGATGGCTCCTCACAATCCGCAGGGTCCCGTCAGCACCGCCGCTTCACTGGAGTTTGGCTTTTCAACGCCCTCCTACATCATCTGCGAGGCGGTGCATCTCGATGTTCCCTGGCGGCAGGATATCGTTCAGGAAGGCTTCACCGTGGAAAAGAACGGACGCATCGTGCGACCGGGCAATCGTCCGGGACTGGGGATCGAGATCAATGTTGATGAGGTCAAGAAGCATCCCTTCCAGCAGGAGCTTCCACAGCGCACTTACTACGCCGACGGCAGCGTCGGAGACTGGTAGCGATGCCAATGGGTTATCTATCGGGACGAACCGCGATCATCAGCGGGGGACTGGGAGACATCGGGCGCGCCATCGCGCTGGAACTGGCGAAACAGGGCGCGTATATCGCTCTGGGTGATATTCATGATCCGGCGAAGGCGGATTCGCTTCTGTCACAGTTAGAGGAGCAGGGTGTCAGGGCGCGATACGATGTCGCGGATGTATCCGACCCGGATGCCGTTGAATCCTGGTATCGGGCGGTCGAAAGCGATCTCGGAACTGCCGACCTGATCATTGTCAATGCCGCTATCGTCACGCTGACGGATATTCTCAGCATCACCGCCGCGCAGTGGAAGCGCGAAATGGCGGTGAATCTGGACGGCGCATTCTACATGGCGCAGTTCGGCGCGAAACGTCTGGTGGAACGAAATATGAGCGGCCGGATCGTCTTCATCGGAAGCTGGGTCGCCTATGCGCCGCGCCCGCATATCCCCGCCTACTGCGTCTCCAAAGCAGGGTTGAGGATGCTCTGCAAGCAGTTCGCGCTGTCTCTGGCTTCGAAGGGGATTCTCGTGAATGAGGTGGCTCCCGGCAATGTGGATGCCGGTCTGAGCGCGCAGATATTCGCGCAGCAGCCCGAACTGAAGACGAATCACCTGCAGATGATACCGGTACGCCGTATGATCGAATCGGCGGAGGTTGCCCTGCAGGTGGCGCATCTCTGCCATCCGGATAACC
Source organism: uncultured Chthonomonadaceae bacterium (assembly GCA_964429855.1). Taxonomy (GTDB): domain Bacteria; phylum Armatimonadota; class Chthonomonadetes; order Chthonomonadales; family CAJBBX01; genus CALLMM01. The sequence continues at coordinate 88,777 of CAYSDM010000010.1, read as the reverse complement.
GGCAGATGACGGGCAGCGTTCTGCTCATGGACGGCGGGCTGTCGCTTCTCTCCGATGCAAGCCCGCAGGAGGAGCAGCGACATGTATAGCTTTGCACAGCCGGAGTTTCGGGGGAGGATCGGCGTTGCCCGTGAAGAGATCACGCCTCCGGTCGGCATCTATGCCCGTAACTGGGGCGCGGCGATGCACGATACAGCGGAGGGCGTTCATCGCCCGTTAACCCTGACCGCTCTCAGTCTGCAGTCAGAAGACGAGGCTGACGGTCTGCTGTTGATTTCCGCGGACCTCGGTTGGTGGCGCACAGTCGAAGATGAGCGGCTTCTGCGGCAAGGATTGCTGGATGCGCTGAACCTCTCCCCGACGCGGCTGCTAATCGCGCTTTCTCACACCCATTCGGGACCGTCGCTCTGCCGTGAAGACTCTGATAAACCGGGAGGCGACTTGATTGCGCCTTATCTCGACAGCGTTCTTATGTCGGCAGTCAACGCCGCCAGAGCCGCGCTCTCCTCCGCGCAGACAGCCGTTTTAACCTGGAACTACGGAAGATGCGCTCTGGCGAAGCATCGTGATCTGCCAGACCCGGAGGAGGAGCGCGTTCTCTGCGGATTTCATCCTGGCGTTCCGGCAGACGATACGCTGCTGGTTGGGCGCATTGCAGATGCCGACGGGAGAACGCTGGCGACACTGGTAAACTACGCATGTCACCCCGTTACTCTCGCCTGGGAGAATCGCCTGATCTCCCCCGACTACATCGGGGCGATGCGGGAGATTGTCGAGACGGGTACACAACAGGCTCCCTGCCTCTTCCTGCAGGGAGCCTCCGGCGAACTGGCTCCTCGCGAAGAGTATACCGACGATACGGGCATTGCGGACTCTAACGGCAGGCAGCTGGGCTATGCGGTTCTTGCCGCGCTGGAAGGAATGCTGCCTCCGGCAACTGGATTGAACTACACCTGCGCGATGGAATCCGGCGCGCCGCTGGCGGTCTGGCGAAGTCGTCCCCGCGAGGTCAGTCAACAGCTAGAAGCAACGCGCTTTGATGTGGAGATTCCGCTCAAAGAGATGCCGTCACTGCAAACTCTGGAAGCCGAAGTGCTGCTATGTTCGGACCGTGTCCTGAAAGAGCGGCTGGTTCGCAAACGACGCATCCGGCAGGCGCTTGGCGAGGGGGATAAGGCGAAGATGCCCTGCTGGGCATGGCGAATAGGAGATACTCTGCTGATTGCCCAGCCCAATGAAGCCTACTCTTCTCTTCAGACGACTCTGCGTCAGAGGTTTTCGGATCGTCCGGTAGCCGTTCTGAATGTTACCAACGGTCCCTACTGCGGCTACCTGCCGCCGGAGAGTATCTACAATCAAGACCTCTATCAGGTCTGGCAGTCGCCCTTCGCTGCCGGATGTTTGGAGATCACTGTGGAAGCCTGCTCACAGGCGTTGAAATCGCTGACGGAATGAACCAGACATTTCACTTCTCACATCAGGAGAGACACCGATGGCAATGATTCGCGTGCAGTGCCCGAAATCGAATTGCCGTACCATCACTGAAGTGGATGAGATCTATATCGGACGTACAGCGCGCTGCCGCAAGTGCGGAACGAATTTTGAGATTAAACGCCCCACCCCAAAACCAGAGCCTAAACCGGCAGCCTCGCCTTCTCCCGCAGCGCAGGTTAAGGCAGATTCTGCCCCGGCAGAAACGCCGATGCAGAAAGAGCCGGTTGTCGCAGAGAAACCAACCGCGCAGAAGGAGGAGCCGAACGCGGAAGAGCATCCTCTGGCGGTGAAAGAGCCGATCTCTCAGGAACTGGCGTCTGTTCCGAAGATCGTGTCGGAGGTCCCGGCTCCTGTCCTGGATGTAGAGGCGGTTGTCCATTCGCGCAGCCGGAAATCCTCTCCTCCGGAACCGCCGTCCCCGCCGCCATCCGGCAATGAAATGGTTGACGCCATCTCCGATGTCACGCGCAAACGACAGCGACGCCCGCGTAAACCGAAAACGAAAGAGACTCCCGGCGAAAACGAAACGGGGGAGGTCACAGAATGATTACGACACCGCGCCTGATTGCCGACTATGCTTGCGTGGTTGGCGAAGGTCCGCTCTGGCACGAGCAGGAGCAATGCATATACTGGACGGACATTGATACCGGGCGGATGTTTCGCTACGCCCCCGCTGCCGACACCCATGAGATGTTCTATCAGGGCGATGTCGTGGGCGGATTCACCATTCAGGCGGACGGCGCGCTGCTGCTCTTTATGGCGAAGGGAGCCATTAAACTCTGGCGCGACGGCCATATGACTACCATTGTGGAAGAGATACCGGAAGAGCGGGAATCCCGCTTCAATGATGTCATCGCCGACCCGGTCGGGCGCGTCTTCTGTGGAACGATGGCAAGCGGAGACAGCCCCGGCAATCTCTATCGTCTGGATACGGATGGAACGCTGACGAAGGTGCTGGAGGGCATCGGCTGCTCGAACGGAATGGGGTTCACGCTGGATCGGAAGGGGATGTACTACACCGATTCCATGGCGTTTGAAATCTACCTGTTCGACTACGATCAGGCGACCGGCGCGCTGTCCAACCGGCGTGTCTTCGTTCAGAGCGCAAGCAGCGACGGCTACCCCGATGGTATGACGGTGGATGCCGAGGGCTGCGTCTGGTCAGCGCGCTGGGACGGACACTGTCTCGTTCGGTTCTCGCCGGAGGGACAGGAGATGTCTCGTGTCCTCTTCCCGGTACCCAAAGTCTCCAGCCTGATCTTTGGCGGTCCAGACTATACCGACATCTATGTTACAACGGCGGGAGGCGACAAGAAGGAGACGGATGGCGCACTGGCAGGATCGCTCTTCCACCTGAACCTGGGGATTAGAGGGCTGCCGGAGTTCTATTCCAGAGTGGGGCTGTAGCCGACGGTATCCCTTCCGAGCAGCTTCTCCGGCGTCTCCCGCGATAGCCCGAAAACGAAGGCCTGTCCGGATGTGAACGGCTCCATCAGATCGAAGTTCTCAAAGGAGAGACCGCCCGGAATCGGGTTATGACTCGCCCAGTAGACGCGCCGCGCATTCACACGCAGGCGCAGGTCTTTATGCCATGTGCTGCGAGGCTTGCGCCAGTACTGCGTGACGGGGAAGCTGCCGCGATAACGCCACCAGGGAGCGCGCGGGTCTGCCGCAACGGAGCCGGGATTCATCTCATCGGTAGTCGCACAGATCAGAAGGTCGCCGTTCGCAGCGCGAGGAAGCCTTTCGAGGGGGAAGAGAGCGTCCGGCGTGAACTCCTCCCCCTGAAAATCGCGCCAGACCGCCCTCACATGCACTATCCCATCCCGGAGATGCAGACGACGCAGCCGCATATAGTTGCCCATCGTCGCGGTCAAAATGCACTGCTGCATGGGCGCGCTGCCGGGAGCCGCGCCTACGCGAAGCCGAACCTCTCCCGGTCGGTCGCTGCGTATCTCCAGTTCGATCTGCGGATGCGCTCCGTTGGCAAACTTCTCCATATAGAGCGTCCACTGGAGTCGTTCGACACTTCCTTCTCGCAGCAGTTTTCCCCGATCCATTCCCTCATGCGGATGATCGGGCGTCCCGCTCCAGAAGAGTCGCCCGGGCTGCCCGTCGCGGTCGCTTCGCTCCAGTTCGCTGTATCCTCTCTGCCCCCGGACAATTGGCTCTACCGCGATGAAATTAACCAGCCCCGGCAGCCTTCCGTCCTCCCGGATCGGATAGCCGATTCGCAGCAAACCTCTCGGCCCGCCGCCGGGATCGGACTCGATGGAGGCGGGCCAGATTCCAACCTGTATCCCGTTTCGCAGCCCCCAGAGCGGCGTGGTTGCGTTCAGTCCGGCGCGTATCCAGCGTTCTTCGTTCATGGCTTGAAATAGTGGACGGTTGAGTCCGGTTCGCGAATCCGTTCGGACAAAACAGGCATGCCGTTTCCGCGAACCACAAAAAGATTCTGCGTTCCCTCCAGATCCCCCTGGAACCGGAAATTACGTATCGCCTTCGGTCTCGCTCCGGCGGCATGTCCCCGCAGGCGATCCTCCCGAAACGGATGCGCCATGATGGACAACCCCCAGAGACTGTCTCCGGTCAGGCGTTTTGCATTTCGAACGACGGTATTAGCCTCATACTTAAGCGGAATGTCTCTCTTCCAGACATCCGGCAGCTTCAGGTTCTCAGGAAGACCGATCAACAGCACATGACTGGTCTCCAGCATCGCCGGGGTAACACGGCTGTCAGGCTCAATTCGCACTTCTGCGAACGCGAAAAGAGACTGTGTCACCGTCTCGGCAGCAGCTTTATCAGAGGCGTTCTGTTCCGGATTTCCTCCCGTCGCATAGACGATGATAAAGGGTCCATTTGCTGCCCGGAGCGAAGCCAATGTGACAGGCAGTCCGCGCTTGCCGGAAGCGCGAAGCACCGTCCAGAGCGGGTCTATGGCAATCTGTTCCGGCTCAGAGTCAACTGTGAACAGAAAAGGTGTTATATCCTGTCGAATGGTCAATTCTACCCGCTTCTCGCCGGATTTGGTCTTGATTGTCAAAGGGAGTGGCAGCCAGAATCCCGGTTTAACCTGCGTAATCTCCCCCGTCACCAGATATTGTTCGCCCTCTTTTCGGTAAGCGACATTCTGAAAACGCAGTTCCGGCAGATCCGTTCGCGTAAACCATGCCGTAAAGTAGCCGCGCCACTCCTTTCCCACCACCTCTTCCACTGCCGAGAAGAAGTCCGTCCACTCCGCCGTCTCTCCCGCCGGATGACGACGAATGAACCTTCTCAGGATGGAAAGCATCTTATCCGTCCCGATCATGCGCTCCAGTTGATCCAGCACCAGACTTGCCTTTCCATAGCCGACGATCGAGTGTGCGCTGTTCATGGCGTTGCTGGCATTCATCACGGTATCGGACTTGATAAACTGCCCCAGCGCGGTCACCAGCATTTCGGGCGTCCAGTCATGCATGCCTGTATTGCCGGTTTTCCGAACGTGCAGGCCATCCGAAAACTCTGTCAGCGACTCATTCCAGAGCGAGTTCAGGTAGGTGTTGGGAACAATGCCTCCCCACCAGGTATGCGCCACCTCATGCACGATGGCAATGGGGATGAGATCGCGATTGGCTACAGTAAAGGAGTAACACTCCAGCGCGGGCGGAAAGAGAGCGGATTCGACAATGGTATACCCGGAGTAGGGATAGGGGCTGAAGTTTCGGGAGAACCATTCTACGGCGCGCGCGGCAATTGTCATCGCCTGTTTTGCGCGCGCGGAGTCGTTTCTCAGCAGATAGGCGGCGTATCTTCGTCCGTCGCTCTGCATAGAGTAGAGGCGGTAGCGTCCTGCGGCGATCGTGAAGAAGCAGACCGGCATTCGGTTCCGATAGGTGAAAGCCGTCTCTCGCCCGGTCACGCGCTTTTCGATTCGTTCCCCCTGCCCGATTGCCGTCCAGCCGCGTGGAACGGTGATCTGAACCTGATGCGTTGCTGGAAGGCGCCCTGTATGAGGATACCAGTAGCCCGTCATCACCGCCTCATTCGGCAGAATGAAGTCCTCCTTCTGACCGGTTAACTTCGCATGATACGCCAGATCATAAAAGGCGCGGTCGCCCTCCGGCGCGGGAAGCGCGAGAAACCCGCCGGACTGCCGAAACGGCACCGTCTGACCGTTTCGTTTGGCGGCGGTCACCTGATAGATGGCGTTGATGCGAAAGATAGCGGCAGGCAGCGGGTTCACCTGTTTCTCCACCATGATCCTGTTCCGAATGGAGGCGCGCCGCGTGCGAATATTGAGCCGTACCTGCAAACGATGATCTCGAACGCGATAGCCTCCCGTTCCGGCAACGGGAATCTCCTCCCCAAGGTAATAGGCGTCTGCAGTCTGAACAAGCGGAAAGAGTCTGTCGGACTCGGTCTGAGGAGGATGGTACTTGCTGATGGTGACATACGCCGTACTGTTCCCTCTCCTCTCAGGCAGTTCCAGCAGTCCCGCCTTCCAGGACTTTTGCTGCTCCACAAGATCGGAGGCGGTAGTCAGCCATCTCCAGTTATTGGAGACCTGCGGCGCAGTGAGGGCGCGCATCAACGGCTCATCCCGGCGATTGACCGCCGTCTCCACCTTTTTCAGAAAGGCGCTAACCGCCTCTCGATCCGCGCGTAAGGGCGCGAACATAAACAGAAACAGCAGAGTCCAGATAGGCGTAAGATGACGGGTATTCGGCATACGAGAAGCGTTATTCATGGGAGGAGTCTACTCTGCGGGCTATTTTCCGGCGTTCCAGGCGGTCTCTGCCTCCTGTTGCCAGCGGCTTCCACGGCGATAACGATTGAGATAGGCGACGATCTGACCGGCTTTCTCACGTTCGCCGAGACGTAGATAGGCTAATGCCAGCCGATAGTGCGCTTCGCCATCGAGATCGAAGCTGCGATTGCCGAAACGGGTGAAAGGCTCCAGCGCGCGCGCCGCCTGCGCATACTTCCCCTGCTCCATCAGCCGTTTACCGATCTCCTTCAGGCGCAGGATAAAGCCGCGCCATGTCAGGATCGCCGGTCCCATGAACAACGCCGCCGCGACGCCATTGACCGCTGCGCTGTACTCCATAGCGCGGGGAACTGAGCGATAGAGAGTCCAGACTCCCAGCATCACGCAAGCCCAGATAACCAGAACACGCGCTCCGGAGCGGATCATGGCGCGGTTTAACTCGCGATCTATCTCCGGTGAGATAAAGGAATCCTGTTTAGCGTTTTTTTCGTCAGGCATGAGCCTATTCTACCATGCAACGGCGCGGCGTCGCCGTAAAAGGATGCAGAAGAAAGGCGCTCCAATGATGGCGGTTATGACGCCTACCGGCAGATCGTTCAGATAGACTCGCACAATCATATCTGAAACGACCAGAAGGACGGCTCCCAGGAGAGCCGCGAGAGGCAGCAGGGCGCGATGATCCGGCCCGACGATTCGGCGCGCCAGATGCGGAACAACCAGCCCGACAAAGCCAATGATGCCGCTGACAGAGACAGCCGCCGCAGTCGCCAGCGCGCCGAGCAGCAGCACCTTGCGCTTGAACGATTCGATCTCCACCCCCAGATGCGCCGCACTCTCCTCTCCCAGGGTCATCAGGTTGAGCTCGCGCGCCCAGAGCCGCAGAAAGAACGCGGACAGCAGCGCAAAGGGAGCCAGCAGCCAGACCTTCTGCCAGTCTGTCTGCTGCAGATTCCCGATCAGATAGAAGAAGATTCGCTCCAGATCGTTCGTGCGGCGAGCCAGCGCCATCAGAAGGGGGATCATAGACCAGAGCATGGTGCTGACAACGACTCCCGCCAGCAGAAAGGTCTGCGCGGAGACTCTCCCGCCCACTCTCGCCAGCGCATAGACCAGCGCGACCGCACCCAGCGCGGCAATGAAGGCGATACTCACGCCGCCCATTCCCGCCCACAATAGCGCGAGATGACTCACCTCCGCAAACGCCATACCCACGGCGGCTCCTGCCGAGACGCCGACCGTGTAGGGGTCCGCCAGCGGATTCATCAGAAGCCCCTGAAGCGCGACGCCTGCAAATCCCAGCAGCGCGCCGATTAGCGCCGCCGCCAGTGCGCGGGGCAGCCGAAGCTCCCAGACGATGGCGCGATCCTCCTCCGAAGCGTTATCTCGAACCAGCGCCTTCAGTCCGGGAATCTGTCCGGCAATAATGCCGGGAACGGCGGAGACCCGCACATTCACCCCCTCCGGTCCCATCGCCACGCTGCAGACCATTGCCAGCAGAAGGGCTATCACAGCTGTCAGGGAAGCGAGCCAGCGGCGCGAGCGTGAAGCGGTGTAGAGGTTCGATCCCTGTAGCGGCGAGTCGTGGGTGACGGAGGGCTTCATTTGCGGAGGTCTGTACGGCTATTTCCCGAAGAGGCGGGGATGCAGCAGAGACGCCAGTTGTTCCAGCACATTGACAAGACGAGGTCCCGGTCGCGCGGATTCCGGTCCAAGAGTATAGATGGCATTGTTACGCACCGCAGGCATCTGCCGCCAGATCGCTTTGTCTCGAATGGATAGTCCCGTCTCTCTGCCGGCGATTATCACTTCCGGGCGGCGCACCACCACCTTTTCCAGCGAGTAGGCGAAGAACCCCTTTCCGGCATCGCGAGCCACGTTCTGCCCTCCGGCAAGCGTGACGATGTCATCCATAAAGTTGCCGGAGCCGATCACCCAGAGAGGCTGTTCCTGAATGACAAACAGAACGCGCGGCTTCGCCTGCGCCTGTGCCACCCTCTGTTGTACGCGCTGAACTCGTGTCTGCAAGGAACGAACAAGCTGTTCCGCATTGCGCCCCTGTCCGGTGATCTGACCGATGACGCGAATGGCGGAGAAGAGTTCCGTCAGGTTCTGGGGGTCTACCACAAAGAGAGGCAGCGGACGCCCGCGCATCTTCTCCAACCGCTCCAACGCCATGCGATTGCCCGATGCGCTGGCGACGATCAGATCGGGCTTAAGGGCGATAACCTTCTCCAGCGAGATATTCACGTCCCCGACTTTTGGAAGCTGACGGGCTTCGGCGGGATAGTCGCAGTATTCAGTCACGGCGACGATCCTCCCCTTCAGTCCCAGCGCAAAGAGTATCTCTGTATTGCCGGGTGTCAGCGACACAATGCGGCGCGGCGGCGCGGGAAGCGTCAACCGCTTGCCCCGCACATCCACCGCAGAGACCGACTGCGCCAACAAAACCGATGCCGAAGCTGTTAAAAGAGAGACGGTCAGAATGATCCTCAAGAGCGAGCATCCTCTGAGGCTATGAATCCTGTCGCTTTTCAGGTCTCTTTTTCGGTCTGGCAGAGGGGTCATGGTCTGCGCGTCTCTCTTTTCTATCCGGCTTTCGAGTCTCAGAGGGGTTCTGATCGGGGCGGCGCAGACGCTCCGTGATGTCTTGCGCCTGCGCTCGAATCTCCGAACTCCCCATTCTGGGAGGGGTGAACTTTTTTTTGCCCGCAGGTTTTCCGGCGTTCCCTTTTTCCGGCTTCCTCTTCTCCTCTTTCGGTGGCGGAACGCCTTTTTCCGGCTTCTTCCCGGCAGCAGGCGGGTGGACAGCGCGCTTATCCGGTCGTTTTGCGGGACGCGGCGGAGTGGGAGGCGAAGCAAGGCTCTCCTCCGCCTCCACCGGATTCTGTGGCAGCGAGGGCGGAGCGGAATCCGCTGCCGCAAGCAGCGCTTCCACCTCCCAGCCATGCAGCTTGCGCCAGGTTCCGGGAGCCAGCCCCGACAGTTCAACGGGACCGATTCGCAGCCGGGTGAGAGCCACCACCGGATAGCCTACCGCGTCAAACATACGCCGCACCTGACGGTTTCGCCCCTCATGGATCGTGATGTCCACCACCGTTACATTTTGATCCGGGTCGTAGTCCACCCACTCGACCTTCGCTGGAGCCGTCATGCCGTCTTCCAGAACAATGCCTATTCGCAGGTCGGTAGCGGCGAATTCAGAGACCTCTCCCCGAACTACGGCGCGATAGGTCTTCTCGATCTGATGACTGGGATGGGTCATGCGTTCCGCGAAGTCGCCGTCGTTGGTGAGAAGCAGAAGACCGGCGGAATCGGCATCCAGCCGTCCGACAGGATAGATGCGTTCGGGAACGCCCCGTACCAGTTCCATGACCGTATGAACCGCATGAGGATCGCGAACGGTAGTCACGTAGCCTTCCGGCTTGTTCAGGGCGATATAGACGCGGCGAGTCTGAAACGATAGAGGTTTTCCATCCAGACGAATATCATCTCTTTCCGGGTCGGCTTTCGCGCCCATCTGCGTGACGCGCACGCCGTTGACCGTGACCCTACCCCCGGCGATGATCTCCTCGCAGGAGCGTCTTGAGGCTACTCCGGCGGAAGCGAGCAGTTTTTGTAAACGTTGTTCCATAGCGTAGCGCCAGCAGGGAGATTAACGCGCCCAGCAGCAGCCCCCCGGTCATCCCAACCTTCTGCACCGGAGGCACGGCAGACTCGACGGCGCAAGCCGCCACAAGCGGCGTACTGCCCACCAGCTTCCCTTCCACCCAGGCTTCCAGCACGCCTATTCGCGCCCCCTGCGCAATCGGAGCGTGGATCGGCTCCAGCTTCGGCTGAAGCGAGACCAGCAGCGGCGCATTCTTAGGCGCTATATATCGAACCGTATCCTGCGCCACCGCAGAGATCGTGTCCAGCTTGCCGTTCGAAACGGACGCGGTCGCGTAGACCTGTCCCGATTGGATCACGGGATGCGGCTCAAAGTTATTGAATCCGTACTTCATCAGCGCGGCGGATTCCTCGAAGCGATTCGAGCTATTCAACACCACCGAAATCAGCCGCCAGCCGTCTTTCGTCGCGCTGCCGACAAAGCAGGGACCGGCAGGATTGGTGAATCCCGTCTTAATGCCGTCTGCCCAGGGAAACTGCCAGAGAAATTTGGAATGGTTTTTCAGGCGCACATCCTTATTATCTGGAGCGCGCGCAATCACCTGATACTTTGTGCGGATCGCCTCATTGAACGCCGGATAACGCAGCGCATAACGCGCCATAATCGAAAGATCGCGCGCCGTCGTCAGATTGGTCGGTTTATCCAGACCGTGCGGATCATGAAACGTCGTGTTCAGCGCGCCGATCTCTCGCGCCTTCAGGTTCATCATCTCGATGAACCTCTTCGTATCTCCGGCGATATGCTCTGCGACCGCCATGCAACCATCGTTGGCGGAGCGAAGCATCATGGCATAGAGCATATCATGAGAGGTGATCTTCTCCCCGACTTTGAGGTTCAGAGAGCTTCCGCCCGTCTGAACCGCTTTCGGACTGGCGGCAATAACCTCTCCCGGCAGTGTATGCTCCAGAAGAAGAATCGCCGTCATGATCTTCGTGGTGCTGGCCGGAGGGCGTTTTACATCGGCGTTTTTTTCGTAGAGCACCTGCCCGCTGACCGCATCCACCAGTATGGCGGACGCTGCCTTAAGACGCGGCGGAGTGGGAAGGGTTGGCGTCCCGGAAGAATCAGGAACCTGCTGCGCCGTTGCAGTATCCGGATGCAAAGCCTGGAAAGCGCATAACATTACAGCGACAAGAACGATAGGGACGCAGGTTCGGTTTCTCGTTCTGGCGATAATGGCGGTCTCTCCTTGATCGGTAGAAATTACGCATTAGCTCCCGTCAGGGTGATACATTGTAGCAGGTTTGTTCCGGCGATGCAACCGAACACGACGGAAATGAACGAGCAATTAGTGATCGTTAATGTGCCATTTGTCCGCGCAGCGCCTCCATAACCTCCCAGAGGGTCGGACGGTGGATATAGACCGTCCTTACGCCGCCGGTGGGATGGCGAAACAGATGCGCGGCAGTCGCCAGCCCATCTGCGGCGGAGATGCGCAGCCCATCGCGCGTTTCCGTGATCTCCAGATCGTAGATTCCGCGCAGGGTCTTCTGAACGGCGCGAGGATCAGCCGCCTCGACCACGATCCGCTCCGAGGAGTACTGACTCTGCAGCTCTTTCGGCGAAGCGCAGGCAAGCAGACATCCCCGGTCAAGCATCAGCACGCGATCTGCCCGCTCCGCTTCCTCGCTGCGAACGGTGGACTGAATCACGCAGAGATCGCGGGAAGCGCGCAGATTATTCAGGTACTCCCGTATCCGCTCTAATATCGGCATAGGGAGCGAGGCAGTGATGCTGTCCAGCAGAAGAATGGCGGGGTGGTGGGCAAGCGCGGCTGCCAGAGCGAGCGTAGTCTGTTGACCCCGACTCAGTTCACGCGCCGGACGGTCGCGATCCGCATACAACCCGCAAAGGTCCAGGATCTCCGCCATACGCGCCGCGCGCTGCGCGCCGCTAATATCGTGACGCGCAAGACACTGACTGAGGTACTGATTGGGCGAGAAAAGGGAGTTTACCGGCGAATCCTGGGGCGCGTAGCCCATACGGCGCAGGGCGCTGCGGGGAGACCTGCCATAGACCCACACGGAGCCGGAATCGGGAGGCAGCCGCCCCGCCAGCACGCGCAGCAGTGTTGTCTTTCCGCTCCCGGAATCCCCGAAAACCGATATCCACTCGCCGGGGGCGACGGTGAACGAGATGCCGTTCAGTCCGCCGCCCCTGCGAAACTGCACCGAGATATCCGCCAGTTCAACAGCATTCATAGTCTGTGCGCGGTCCCCGGTTCCATCGGTCTACTTTTCAGCAAGCAACTGCTCTATTGCCGCATCCACCGAACCGTTGGCGCAGTCGGCATAACGCAGAATCCCTTTACGGTCAATAAAGTAGTAGTCCGGGTAGCTGTCCACGCGATAGGCTTTTACTGTCCTGTCGGCTTTATCAAGCGCGACGGCATAGGGGATTCTATTCTCTTTGATAAATGCTTCCAGATTTTCAGCGCCTTCGGTGGTGTGAACGCCGATGATGACCAGCCCCTGTCTGCCATAATTCCGATGCAGGTCAATCATATGCGGGATGGAGGCGCGACAGGGACCGCACCAGGTTCCCCAGAAGTCCAGCAGCACGACCTTCCCGCGTAACGCAGAAAGATTCATCGGTCGGCTGTTGATCCAGCGAGACGCCGCAATCGCGGGAGCCTTTTTCCCCTGAATGACATCCAGTTGAGAACGGCGCGCAGCATCGCCTTCCAGTTGGACTCCACCGCCCGGCGTCTGCGTCATTGCCACAGAAGCGACCAGGATCAGAGCCAGCGTCGCTACGCTTTTCCAACCAGATATAATCATTCTGTCTACTCCTTCAGTGCGATACCGGTCCGCTATCCCAGACCGTCGGAAAGAACTCTCCCTGGAGCGCCTCTCCCGGCTTGACGGTGACACGATGCTCCACCAGATGCCCTGCCGTCGGCTCATAGCGGGTGTATCCGGGCATATAGTGTACGGCAATTGCCGGACGCCCTCTCTCCGAGCGATTGCGCGGGCTGCCATGCCATGTCAGGCAGTGATGGAACATCACCTCGCCCGCCTTCACCTCACAGGGAACGCGCTCTATCACCTCGCCCGCAGGAATCAGGTTCGGGTCATGCATCGTCGAAAAATCGTCCGGGTTCGTGCCAATGGTTCCCCCCTTATGCGGTCCCCATTTATGACTGCGCGGAACCATCCACATACACCCGTTCTCTACCGTCGCGTCCTCAATCGCCAGCCACGCGCTGATCAGATCGGCGGGTTGGATGATGGGCCAGTAAGGGTGATCCTGATGCCAGCTTGTGGGTCCCCCGACAATCGGCGGCTTATACTGCACCTGATCGTGCCATACCCGCACCACCTCCGTCCCCATCAACTGACTGACCATACGGCAGATATCCGGGTGATAGAGATGCTCCCGGAAGAGTTCGTCCGCCTCCCAGATGTTCACGATCTGGATCACGACCAGTTCCGAGCCATCCCCAAGCAGGTTGCGTTTGGCTTCCGGCTTCGCGCTGGCTCGCCCTTCCATCACGTCATCTAGTCGCCTGCGAAGCTCCCGTATCTGCTCATCGGTGTAGACTTTCGGGCCCTTTACAAACCCGTTTTCATGAAAAAACTGTATCTGTTCCTGAGTTAGCATGCAGATATCCTTTATGGTGGTTGATCATTCTATTGTACTCGGAATGTCAGCTTTCGATGAATAGCGAGCGCAAGAAACGAGACAACAATCAACACCGGCACGCTGAAGAGACCGGAGCGCAGGGTATTCACCATCAGAATTGTCCACCACTCCTCAGGCAGCTGATCTCGCGTAAAGAGAGCGAAGAGAAGCGAAATCCATAGATATACGGTGCTGACTGCAATACCCGCCAGCGAGGTAAGGAACACAGTCATCCCCGCGCGCTCAACTTTTCCGGCGCAGGCTCCCGCCACCGAACAGATTACCATTAGAACTACACACTCAAACAACTGAGGCATCAGTCCAGGATGTGCGAACTTCACTACAGAGTCGAGCGGTAAGCTCTCAATCAGATAGTTAATGATGATAGAAAACACGCCCCATACCAGACCGAATCCGCCTCCCATCAGCGCATACTTGATCCCGTTACGGGAAGATGATCCCTGCGCCGGGATGCCCGGAAGCGCAGACGGCGTTTCGTAAGATGGCGGCGCGGAGGATGCCGGAGGGCGCTGGAGATTGGGGTAGATGGGAACCGGCGGAGACGCAGGTTTTTGATCGGGAGGGACTGATGCAGGCGCGGAGGGAGCCTGCCGTATGGGAGAGGCAGGCGTTGAATGCGCAGGCTGCGCGGGTATCGTCTCCTTACTGACGGGAGTGCGCTCAGTGGTCAGTTTGGTGAAAGCGGGCGCAGTCATCTCCGAGGGAACGTCGGCAGCGGCTGGCTCTGCGGCAGCAACAGCCGCGCTCTCTCGAACCAACGCGGTGCCGCACTGCTTACAGAAACGGGCGGTATCGTCCCCTTGCGTTCCACAGCGATGACAGAAAACCGGCATCACTATTCTCCCCCCCAAAGTAGCGGAAGGAGAGATACATCCTTCCTGCTGCATCCGATCCTAGAAGATCGTCAAGGTAGTTTGTATGGATGTCCTGTTGAGCGCAGCGAACCCTGTCTTGTTAAGTGTCCTGTCGAGCGCAGCGAACCCTGTCATGTCGAGCGCAGCGAGACATCTTAAGATTCTTCGCTTCGCTCAGAATGACAGCTATGCTGTGTCAGAATGACATCCCTCCAAACTACCTTGACCACGTACTAGAGACGCACTATTTCTCTCTCTACCTGCCCGATTCCTCCGCCGTCAGCAGAGCAGGAGTAAGGAGCGGCGTTCTTCGGTAAGGAATGACCTTCCAGACAAACTCCGGCATTTTCGGGATCATCCGGTCGCCGAATCGCTCAGGATCGAGTCGCTTCGCCATATCCATCGCTTCATTGGCGTACCGTTGTTCGTTACGGTTACCGGTATAGGCTGCCGCCAGCGCCATCCAGACATCCGCCGAGTTCCTGTCATCGCGGGAGAGATTGAGCAGCAGAGGATCCGCCGCTTTGAACTGCTTCTGCTGTATCAGGGTGATCCCCTTGCCCAGCCGCGCCGCCAGATTCTGCGGATCGCGCTGAATCACAAAGTCGAAAAAGACTTGCGCCTGGCTGAAACCGTCTTTTGGATTCAGCGCGGCGATCTGAAACCCGCGCAGCGCATAGAGATCAAAATTCGTGGTGAAGTAACCGATAGTGAGCAGCAGGAAGTCGGTGGCGCGTTTCAGGTCTCCGGTATCGGTGAAGTAGCAGGCAGCTAGATAGCTGACTTCGGGCAGGTCGGAGCGTTCCGCAGCCCTGCGAAGCGCGTCAGCGGCACGCCGAAAATCGCGCTGAGCCAGACTGGCATAGCCATAGACGATCAGTCCGGTAAGAGAGTTCTGCTGTGCAGGACGCTCGGAAATTTCGCGCGCGGCCGCAAATCGTCGTTGAAGCAGATATATCCATCCCAGCATGGCGCGGGTGGCGTTATTGCCCTCGCTGCCGTTGACCATCCCCAGCAGCAGCATCTCCGCCTCGCGCACCCGTCCGAGATTCGCCAACGAATATGCGATCCGATGCCGGGCGGCGACGCCCGATTCGCCAGCGACGGGAATCTGACGGTAGAGCGCATGCGCCTGCTCGAACTTGCCATTCAGAACCAGCGCATCCCCCAGCGCCATCAGATTGGCGGGACTGCGATCCGATTCGGGATGCCGCGCCCGAATATCGGCAGTCATCTTTTCGATGAGTCGCTTCCCCAGATCGTAGGCGACCGCCAGATCGGCAACCATCGCAGTCGCGGTCGTCTGCGTCGCGGCGCGTCGCAGCCGAAAAAGCCCGCGAAGCTCCATGGCCGCGCGATCCGCGAGCGGAAACCGGGTCGGATCGCCGATGACCTGATTGTTCTCCATCGGGGGCTTTTCCAGCAGATCAAGCGCGCGGTTATAGTCTCCCTGCCCGCCGACGGCTGCCGCCATTGCGCGGATGGCGTCAATATCGTTGCGGTTGATCCGATAGGCTTTTCGCCCCGACAGCGCTGCGCCGTCGAAGTCTCCCCGCCGGAAGAGAGTATGCGCCTTCTCCGCATGGGCTTTGATCCCCAACGAGAGATTATTATCCACCTCCACCTTGATACGTTTACTGGCGGCTTTCCCGCTTCCGTCATACGCCGAGACGATCAGCGTATGGGTTCCCTCCTCCTCCTCAATCGTGTCCCAGCGATACTGGTAGGGCGGTTTGGTTACCGTGGCGCGAAGCTGATCGTTGACGCTGAACTCGACTCGCGTGATGCCCGCGTCGCTGTTCGCCTCCGCTTTCACCTCCACAATATCGCTCAGGACTGCCTCCGCCTCGATGTTCACCGTGATCTTCGGGTTCGCGGAGGCGTATCGAGAAATACACAGAAGAAAGAGGAGAAGCGTTACAAAGCTGCCCATATCTGCACCTCGTAAAAAAACCTCGATGTATCCTATACACCCTATACTCATAGACGACAGGCCAGGTTACCCGGTCTTTATCAGTGAGGCGATAAATATTGCGATACAGACAAGGACGATGGTCGGTCCTGAAGCGGTATTCAGCGTATAGGAGCCAAACAGTCCCACTACGCAGGCGAAGACGCCGAATGCAAGCGCGAACAGAAACATCTGGCGGATACTGCGGGAGACATTGCGCGCTGCGGCGGCAGGCACGATCAGCAGCGCGGTTACCAGAATGATGCCGACCAGTTTGATACTGACCGCCACCGTAACTGCGAGAAGCACCATCAGGACACACTCCAGCGCATTGACACGCACCCCCTGCACCATCGCCATATCGCGGTTAAGGGCGATCTGCAGCATCGGTTTCCTAAGCGCCAGCATAACCGTTCCGGTTCCGGCAAGCGTCAGCGTCACCCCCGCAAGATTGCTCCAGGCAATCGTGAGAATGTCGCCAAACAGGTATCCGAAGAGATTGGAGCGATATCCCTGCATCAGTCCGATCAACAGAATGCCCAGCGCGGCGACGCCGGAGAAGAAGACTCCGATGATGGTGTCGGAAGGCAGACGCGAGCGCGCCTGGAGCATTCCCATTCCCAGGGCGATCGTCGCCGCGAATCCGATGGCTCCCAGTACAGGATCCAGACCGAGCAGAATGCCCAGAGCGATCCCGGTAAATGCGGAATGCGCGATGGCGTCTGCGAAAAACGCCATACGACGGATGACGACAAACACCCCCAGAAGGGGACACAACGCCCCGATTACGATCCCTGCCATCAACGCTCGCTGCATGAACGGGTATTCCAGTCCCATATCGCTTTCCCCCGGTGAAGAGACCTCTCTCCGCGCAGAGTGTCGCTACACGCTAACGCCTTTTAGGGATCCATATGGCAGTTTCCTCCTGACAGAATCTCCCCATTCGCTCCCTGCGCTGCCTGCGGCAGGAGTTAACGCACTGGAAACAGAACGAGAACTCAAGCCTGTTTACGAGGAGAGAGATTGTGAACGGAGTCGGTTTTGGAGTTATCGGAGCGGGAACCTGGGGCGAACTGCATGCACGGGTCTACGCAAACACGCCCGGCGCCTGTCTGGCAGGAGTCTGTGACATCAATCAGGAGAGGGCGCAGCAGGTCAGCAGGTCCCTGGGAGATGCGCCGGTCTATACCGACTATCACGATCTGCTTGCAGATGACCGCATTCAGGCGGTTTCGATTGTGCTGCCCGATTTCCTGCATCGGGAGGCGGCTGTCGCCGCAGCCGGTCGGGGAAAGCATATCCTGCTCGAAAAGCCCCTAGCAACGACCGAAGAGGATGCGCGGGCGATCCTTGCCACCGCCAGAGAGGCGAATATCACGCTCATGGTGGATTTTCATAATCGGTGGAGTCCGCTCTTTCAGTCGCTCAAACAGGCGTCGGATTCGGGAGAACTGGGCGCGGCGCAGATGATTACCTACCGGCTGAACGACACGCTCTTTGTGCCGACGAAGATGCTCTCCTGGTCTGCACGTTCCAGCGTCGCCTGGTTTCTGGCAAGTCACTGCCTGGATACGCTGCTGTGGCTGCAGAGAGCGCGGGAAGGCGCAGACGCTGTGGAGCGTCTCTACTGCGTTTCTCGCATGGGTCTGCTGGCGCAGCAGTTCGGTGTGGATACCCCTGACTACTACCTGACGACTCTGGAGTGGCGATCCGGTCTGACCACCATTCTGGAAAACGCCTGGATTCTGCCGGACAGTTCGCCTTCGATTTTCGATCTCAAATGTCAGTATATCGGTTCGAAGGGAGCGTTTCTGATTGACGGCTCGCATCATGGAGCCGCGCAGAGATACACGCAGACGCTCTCCTATCCCGATACCTACGTTGCGCAGACGATTCACGGAAGACCGTCCGGGTTCGCGGCGGAGAGCATCCGACACTTCGTCAACTGCGTTCTGGAAGGGAGCGCGCCGATCGTAGACGGACTGGACGGGCTGGCGGTGACGCGCCTGATTTTGAAGATGCAGGAGTCGGCGCAGACGAAAATGCCCGTCGAGGTGGGTTCACTCTATCATGATTGAGGGAGTTTCCAGTAGAACGGCAGGGAGAAGCGCAGTCATCAGCGAACCGATTCATTAGTATTTTGCACGCGCAGACTGCGCGGTTTCCAACATCACGAAACACGGGAGGTTTTCTCATGGCTAAAAAATACAGGGTTGGCGTCGCTGCGATGGTTCACGACCATGTATGGGGCGAACTGAAACACTGGAGCGCGCTGGAGAACGTCGAACTGGTGGCGGCGGGAGACATTAATGCCGATCTGCGCGAGAAGATAAAAGCGCAATACAACGTTCCCGGCATCTACGATTCCTGGCAGGAGATGGTCGAGAAGGAGTCTCTGGACATCGTTCAGGCGGCATCCGAAAACAGCGTCGCTGCCGACATCGTGGAGGCTTGTGCGGCGAAGGGAATCCATGTCATCAGCGAGAAGCCGATGAGCGCGACGCTGGCGCAGGCGAATCGGATGGTTGCTGCATCGAAAAATGCCGGCACAAAACTGATGATCAACTGGCCCACCGCCTGGTCGCCCGCCGTACAGGAGATGGAGCGGCGCATCCTCAACGGCGATATCGGGAAGCTGTTCTATTTCAAGCAGCGCAGCGCGCACAACGGACCTAAAGAGATCGGCTGCGATCCTCACTTCTGGCAGTGGCTCTACGACGAAGAGAAAAACGGCGCGGGAGCCTTGATGGACTACTGCTGTTATAGCGCAGATATGTGCGCGCGGTTCCTCGGCTTGCCGAAACAGGTTACCGGTTTTCGCGGGGTCTTCGTCAAAGACTATCCGTTACCGGATGATAACGCGATCATCCTGATGAAGTATGCCAACGCGTTTGGCGTGGCGGAGGCATGCTGGACACAGACCGTTCACTACGCCACCAGTAACCCGGTCGCCTATGGAACCGGGGGGAGTCTGGCGATTACCGGCAATAAGGTCATTCTGCAGAAGCCGGGGAAAGAGGCGGAGACGATAGACGCGCCTGCAACGGTCTATCCGTATCGCAGCGGACCGGAATACCTGATCTACTGCCTGGAGAACGACAAGCCTGTTGAGGGCTTCTGTTCGATGGAGGTCAGCCGGGATGCGCAGGAGATTCTCGAAGCCGGAAAACGCGCTGCGGACACGGGTCAGACGCAGAACCTGCCCTTGACCGCCTGAGACGATTCTCTGCCGTAACGAATCCGGGAGCGCGCTTTTTTGCGCGCTCCCGGATCTCATTCCGCTTCTACTTGACGATCAACACCGGGCAGTGGGCATGATGGCAGACCCTATCAGAGACGCTTCCCATGAAGAACGATTTTATCTCGCTCAAGCCGCGGCTGCCCATGACTATCAGATCGTACCCGTCCTCCTCCGCCACCCGGACGATCACCTCCGCCGGATGCCCCACCTCATGGCGGATCGTATACTCGACGCCCGCCTCCTCCAGCACGCGCCCGGTGCGACGCGCCACCGCATTCTGCACCTCATCGGCATACTGGCTGAAGGCGGTGCTGTCAATGCCGCCGCCGGGCATCCCGATCACCGGCGACGGCAGCACGGGAACCGTATAGACATAGATCACGGTCAGGGACGCCTGAAACTGCTTCGCCAGCGCCGCTGCCGCCTGAGCCGCCTTCATCGCGCAGTCCGAGCCGTCGGAAGCCAGCAGTATCTTTGAGAACATCGTCGTTCCCTCCTTTCTCATTTCATTTCCTATTTTACCCAAACAGGACGGGAGCCGTTTCAAATGGGGCCGGATGGATGGGCAGGAACCGGCGAACCGTCGCGTTCCGACTCCAGGAGACTATGATGGCTCTCCCCGGATGTCCCCACCGGGTCTACGTGAATGATGACGCTGGAGAGAAACATCAGATGCAGGGTCAGTTCGCGCTGCACCCGCAGAGCGATCTCATGTCCTTCCGCAACCGTGATATACGGGTCTACCGTGATGTTGATCTCAGCATGTAGACGGTGACCGATCCAGCGCGCCCGGATATCTGACACCTCATGCACGCCCTCTACATGCTGCGCCGTATGACGAATCTCATCCAGATAGTGAGGCTCGATTCCATCCAGAACCCGGTGAAAGACCGCCTTCGCCGAATCCCAGACAATCCGAAAGATCGCCAGACTGATCAGCAGACCGATGATCGGATCCGCCATCGGATAGCCTGCCCAGACGCCTATCGCTCCCGCCAGCACCGCCAGACTTGTCAGCCCGTCCACACGCGCATGATTCCCATCCGCCACCAGCGCCGCGCTGCCGATACTCCGTCCGACACGAATGCGAAAATGCGCCACCGCCTCATTGCCCAGAAAACCGACCAGCGAGGCGCAGGCGACCCAACCGATATAGGAGATGGGTTCCGGGTGCAGCAGACGGTTCACCGCCTGATAGGCGGCAACGACCGCACTGAACAGAATGATGAATACAATCGCCATGCCCGCCAGGTCTTCCACCCTTCCCAATCCGTAGGTGAATCGTCTGGAAGGTTTTCGCAAGCCCAGCGCAAACGCAATCCAGAGGGGTATGGAGGTCGAGGCATCGGCGAAGTTATGGATGGTGTCGGCAAGCAGCGCAACGCTGCCCGTAAACGCCACCACCACCACCTGCAGCAACGCCGTTATCATCAGTCCCGCAAACGACCACTTCACCGCCCAGATTCCGCGATGGGTGGATGCGATGGACGGATCAACTCCTCCATGCGTGTGGGAATGCTCTTCATGATCATGAGAATGCGAGTGCGTACTCACAGCAGATCGCCTCTCTATCCTCGGTCAGAGGAAAAAAGCGGGGAGTTTCCCCATATGATGCCATTATACTATACGCCGACCATAACCCGCCCAGATGTTTCGGAAAATCCACAGGAGTATCTTACCTCAACATAAAATCTGAACATAAAGGTAACGGAACGGGAGGCGAAAATGCGGGTACTGGTGACAGGCAGCGCGGGACGCATCGGCAGGACTCTGGTCAGCATGCTGCGCGAATCGGGATATGAGATTCGTACTTTTGACCGGACAGCGCAGCATAAAAAGAACGATTGGGAGCATTTTCCGGGCGACCTGCGCGATATTCATGCCGTGCGCAGAGCGGCGGAGGGCATGGACGCAATCGCCCACCTTGGCGCAATCCCCAGTGACCATCAGGGAGCGGGCGACGACGTTCTGTCCGTGAACGTGCAGGGAACCTGGAATGTGCTTTTCGCGGCGGCGGAGACAGGCGTGGAGCGCGTTGTCTACTTCTCCAGCATCAACGCGCTCGGTATCGTCGGCGGTCATAGCGTCACCTCCTATTTTCCCATTGACGATAACTATCCCAATCTTCCGCTCTCCCCCTATCAACTCTCCAAGCATCTGGCGGAAGAGGCATGCCGCTCCTTCTCGGCGAAGTACGGGTTTGCGACACTCTGCCTGCGTCCGGTCGGGGTGACACACCCGGATATCTACGCCTTTTATAAGCGATTTCGGGTCGAAGACCGGATGGAACGCGGAAAGCGGGAGTACTGGGCATATGTGGATGTGCGGGATGTCTGTTCGGCGACGCTCTACGCGCTGAAAGCGCAGGATGTCAGGCACGATGTCTTTCTGTTGAGCGCGGCGGACACCTCGCTGCCGATCCCGACCAATGAGCTTGTGGACCGCTACTACCCGGACATTCCCTGGGTTGGTCAGTCCCGAGAGGAGTACCTGGCAAACAATCCGCATCGCAGCCTTCTGGACTGCTCGCGGGCGCACAATCTTCTGGGATGGAAACCCGCATACAACTGGCGCAACGAACTGGCGCTTCTCGAAGCCGCGCAACAGCCGCGTTGATCGGGAAATGTTAGCGACCAGCGCGCGCCTCGATCATGGCCGCGATCCCGGTTCTGCCGAAGTGTCTTGCCCATCCGAGCGGTGTCGAGTGATAGACGGCATCTGTCGCCGTTAGATCGGGATTTCCCGCCAACAGGGATTGCGCTAACTCCAGGTCATTTCGCTCTACCGCGATATGGAGCGGGGTTATCTGCAACTCGCCATACCGCCGGTTCAACAGATCAGGGTTGGCGACAAGTGCGGGAATCCGTTCCTTCCAGCCCAGATCCCAGGCGGAGAGAATATCCAGCGTCGCTCCCTGCGACAGCAGCCACACCGCCGAATCATGCGCCTGACAGTGTACAGCTACCTGCAGGAGCGTCATGCCGTTCGGCAGCGGCATATCCGGTTCCGTCAGCGACATGGATTGGAGCGCGGGAAGGTCGGCGCGTCCGACCGCCTCCGCCAGCGCCGTCCGTTCAGGCGAAAGCGGCTGCGCATTGAGCGCGGAGACATTCAGCCACCAGGTCTTACCGTAGCCGATACGCTCAAACCCCAACTGACGATACATCCGCTCTCCGGTGGCGTTCAACAACGCATATCGGCATCCCGCTGCGCGTCCATGCATACAGGCAGCGCGGGTAACGGCTTTCCCGATCCCCCGATTTCGCGCCTCTGGCAGCACTCCCACACTGTAGATTCCCGCTGCGCCCTGCGAACCGCGACTGAGATACAGAACGCTGTGCCCGATCAGTTTTCCCTTCTGAAACGCGCCCCAGTGCCAGACGCGCCGGGGAGACAGGCGCGCCGCCGTATGGTGCAAATGCGCCATCTCCTGGCTGTAGTAGGGCAGATTAGCCGCTTCCGGCGCTTCGCCGCCCTCGAATAGTCGTATCTCCACTCCTTCTGGCAGCGGAAAATCGGCAATCGCAGGCTCCATATCGAGAGCCATCCAGCACGGCTGCCATCCGCTCTGAAAGCCCCGCGCCAACAGACGAATATCCAGATCGTCCGGTTCGGTCGGATCGAGAGACCAGCAGCCGACCATCTGCTTCGGTTTTCTATCCCGGTAGAACTGAACAATGGCGTCCAGAGTCGCGCCCGCCTCGCTCCCTGAGAGGCGGGGAAAGAGAATCATGCCGCCCTGTTCTCCCTCGCTCCATGTCCAGGTTATGCCGGGAAGCGAATGCGCCTCTCCTCCCGATGCCTGCGCCATCAGTACAAACCGCTCCTGATGGTTCTGAGCAGCCGCCTGTTCGAGCGCAGTGTGGTCGCCTTCTCTCAGAAACTCCTCCGCGACATCCATGTGTATTCACTCCTTCCCGGATATTATACGCGCCTGATCGTTGACACTTACTCTCTCCCCGAACTATAATTGCGGAAAGTTTCGTTAAAAAAATGGTTCTCATGCAAGGTAGAACGGTTGCACAGTCTGGCTGTCATGTCGAGCGCAGCGACAAACGCTGTCATGTCGAGCGCAGCGAGACATCTTAAGATTCTTCGCTTCGCTCAGAATGACAACGGGGTTGCGCTCAGAATGACATCCATCCAAACTACCTTGACGACGTATTAGTATTCGCTCTAACAATTTGCCCGGCGTGTCCTGCGCGCCGATGAAGAGTTAATCTCCATGCCGATGATCGATTCCTTTGGTCGCGTAATAGACTATCTGCGGGTCAGCGTGACGGATCGTTGTAATTTCCGGTGCGTCTACTGTATGCCGGAAGAGGGCGCGCCTGTTGCGCCTAAAGAAGAGATTCTCACCTATGAGGAGATCGTTCGACTGCTGCGGATCGGGGCGGAACTGGGCGTTCGCAAGGTTCGCCTGACCGGAGGCGAACCGCTGGTGCGCCGAGACATCGTTTCACTGGCGCAGAAGATCGCTGCCATTCCCGGCATTGAAGACCTCTCGCTGACCACCAACGGCTTCCTTCTCTCCCGATACGCCCGTGAACTGGCGGAAGCCGGACTTCATCGCGTGAATATCAGTCTCGATACCCTTCGGCCGGAACGCTTTCAGGCGATAGCGCGGCGCGGCAATCTGGAGGATGTTCTGGCTGGCATAAACGCGGCGCAGGAAGCCGGACTCACTCCCATCAAGATCAATATGGTCGTCATGCGAGGCGTAAATGACGATGAAGTGGTCGCTTTCGCCCGTCTTTCGCTGGAGAGCAGGCTGGATATTCGCTTTATCGAACTGATGCCGATAAACTGGTCTTCCGGAGATGAGGGTATGAGCGATTTCTTCGCGCTCTCCGCCACCAATGGCGCAAAACCCGCCACCAATGGCGCAAAACCCGCCGGAAATGTTACGCTCTACGCCAACGCCTCCCTCTCCTCCTTCAAACAGCTTTTCCAGCAGCCCGCATCCGGAGAGCAGCGCGGGATGCTCAATGCCGGGCAGATGCGCCACATGTTCATCTCTGCGGCGGAGATTCGGAGTCGGATCGAAGACGCCTGCGGAACGATGGAACCAGCGGAGGTGGTCACCAACGGTCCTGCCGCCAGCTACCGCCTTCCCGGGGCCGTCGGCACAATCAGCTTCATCAGCCAGATCACCAATGACATCTGCGAACGATGCAACCGTATGCGTCTCACTGCCGACGGATTCCTGCGTCCCTGTCTGATGGCGGATGGCGAGGTGGATATGCGAACGCCGATGCGCTCCGGCGCGACCGATGAGGAGATTCGCAGGCTCTATCTGCTGACCGTCCGGCATAAACCACGCGAACACCGACTGGAAGACGGACTCGCCCCGTCCGGAAGGAATATGAGCCAGATCGGCGGATGATTTCGCATGAAGAAAGTATACTACCTCGTCGGGAAAGTCGGCGAGATTCCACCGGGAACCGGGAAGCAGGTCAGCGTCGGCAACGATGCCGACTGCGTGCTCTACTACACCGAAGAGGGGCGATACTACGCCTCCACCCTCCTCTGCCCGCATCAGAACGAGCCGCTGGATCGCGGTCGTCTGGAAGGCATCGAGGTGGTCTGCCGCCGACATCATCTTCGCTTCAATCTTCAGAACGGAGACTGCACCAACGCCGGGGGCTACTGGCTCCGCACGCTGGAGGTGAAGATCGAGGGCGAAGATATTTTTATCGGTCAGTGGGAAGATTGAATAGTACAGGTTTATCCCCCTAAAGGTTGACAATGCCTCTCGCTCCCCGCTACAATAATCCGTGATTTTTCGTACAGACGATTTCGATTACCATCTTCCGGACGAGCTTATCGCGCAGACACCGCTTCCGCGCGGGCAGTCGCGACTGCTGGTTTTGCATCGCCGGGAAAACCGGGTCGAACTGCGTCAGTTTCCCGACATTCTGGAGTATCTGCATCCTGGCGATACGCTGATCGTCAATAACACGCGGGTCACCGCGCGCCGGATTTTCGGGTTTCGAGAGAACGGCAAGCCGATAGAAGCCCTGCTTCTGCGTCCCATTGGGGAGCGCGAATGGGAGGCGCTGCTGAAACCGTCGCGTCCCCTGCGTATCGGCTCTCAGTTTACGCTTCTGACGGCGAATCAGACGCCAGTCATCACGGAAGTGACGGCGACCACTCCGGAAGGCGGAAGACGGCTGCGCTTTGTGGATCAGGCAACGCGAGACCGATTATCGCAGGAGGGTGAGGCTCCGCTTCCCCCCTACATTCATCAGCGTCTCCAGGATGAAGAGCGTTATCAAACAGTCTATTCCGGTCCCGGAGGCTCCGCCGCCGCTCCGACTGCCGGTCTTCACTTCACGACCGAGATGCTGGAAGCGATTGAACAGCGCGGGATCGGGATAGCGCGGCTGACCCTGCATGTGGGTGTGGACACTTTCCGCCCCGTGCGCGAAGAAAAGCCGGAAGAGCATGAGATGCACGGCGAATGGTATTCTATCTCGCCGGCAGCCGCAGAACGGATCAATACAACCCGGGGCAGGATTGTGGTGGTCGGCACGACGACGGCGCGCGCTCTGGAGAGCGCAGCGATCTCTCCGCGTCGGGTGAAGCCGACGGCGGGAGTAACCCGGCTTTTCATCCTTCCCGGCTATTCGTTTCAGGTCGTGGAGGCGCTGTTGACTAATTTCCACCTGCCGAAGTCCACGCTGATGATGATGGTATCCGCGCTCGCCACCCGTGAGCAGATTCTAGATGCCTATCGGCAGGCGGTGGAAGCGCGTTTTCGCTTCTACAGCTTCGGCGATGCCATGCTCATGATATAGACTATCCATCGCAACTTGAGGAAGAGACATGCGACTCGAAGACTGGCATAAATGGCTTGATTCGCAGTTTGTTGAAGAGGAGGAGAAAGCGAAAGAGCCGTCTCGCGCGGCGCAGGAGACGCTTCTCTTCGATGTCACGGAAGAGCCTGCAAAGTCGGACATGGAGATGACCGCTCAGGCGGCCATCGAACAGCCGTCCGCGCCTCCCGATAATGCGCGCCCTCCGGAAGCCGCCGTTCCTCTCATGTCTGAGCCGACCTCCCCGACGGCTCCCGCGCCTGTTACGGAGACTCCGCGCCATGAGTCGCAGGAGATTTCCGACAGCCGCAGCGATATGCCAGAGGAGATCGAAGTCCCCTCCATAGAACGCTATCTTCCGTTCCTCTTCGGTCGTCAGCCGGAAGAGACCCCGTCAGAGGCTTCCGGAGAGATAACGGAAGAGACGGAGGAGACTCCCACGCCTGAATTCGTAACGCCTGCGGTCTCCGAAGCGTCTTCTGAAGAGCCGCAACCTGTTCAGGAGCCGATTCAGGTGGAGATCGTCGCGGAGGAGCCGCAGCCGCAAGAGACTCCGGCGGAAGAAGCGCCAGAGCCGATCAGGGCTGTGGAGGAGCCCGTGTCCGATGCATCGGAGCCGGTCATCGCGGTTTCGGTGGAATGGAAGCCGGTTGAGACGGTGGAGAAACCTCCGCCCGCGCCCGCTCAGACCAGGCCTGCGGCTCCGGAATCGGGGAAAAAGCCTGCGCCAAAGCCGGAAAACCGTCGCTACGGCATCTCCCGCCGTCGTTCTCGTCATGCGCGAAATGTAAAGCCCGCAGAGGTAGTAGAAGAGATTAGCGCAGAGAGTCTATGGGGACTGGTTCCGCGCCACATACAGACCCTGATCGCCATCGGCGCGCAGACGGAGGTGGCGCAGAACTCCTACAAGCGTCAGTTCAAAGAGACCCGACTGGATATGATCCAGCGGCTTCTTGATCCGACTCTCTCCCTGGCAGACACGGCGCGCCTGCTGAATGTCTGCCCGACAACGGTGCGGCGCTATACCAACAAAGGGCTTCTTACCCATCAGAGACAGGGCAGAGATCGGCGCAGTTTCAAACTCTCCGATGTGCTGGCGTTTCTGGAAGCTCAGAGTCAGGCGCGCAGCAAACAGCCATAAGGCAGCGGAGAGTCCATGCGGGTCGGTCTTTTTTCAGAATCCTATGAACCGGTACAGAACGGTGTCGCCATCTCCGTGCGAACACTGGCGGATGAACTGCGCGGCAGGCGGCATCGCGTCTATATCGTGGCTCCCCACTACCCGGATCACACCGACTCGATCCCGTTTGTCCTGCGCGTCCCTTCCATGCTGACGCCGCTCAATCCCTCCTACGCGCTTCCCTTTCCCTGGTTCCCCCGGCTCCGACGGGAGTTCAAGCGACTGGCTCCCGATGTGCTGCACTCTCACACGCCCTTTTTCCTCGGACTGCTGGCGGCGCGACTCTCCCGCCGGGACGACATTCCTCTTGTCTCCACCTACCATACGCTCTACAACCACTACGGTCACTATCTCTTCTTTTTGCCTCCGCCCTCTATCGAAAACTTGCTGGATTGGTGGATTCCAGAGTACTATAATCGCTGTGTGGATGTGATCGTTCCTTCCCAAGTCGCCGAGGACTCCCTGCGCCATTACGGGGTCACGGTCCCGATCACCATTATTCCTACGGGCGTGCCCATTCCGCCTGCGGAGCACCTGGAGGAGGAGGCACGGCTTCGCGCCAGACAGCGATGGGATATTCCCCCCGACTCGCCGATGCTGCTCTATGTCGGGCGGCTGGCGCGGGAGAAGAATATCGAACTTACGCTCGACTCCTTTGCGCGTGTCGCGCCGCAGTTTCCGGAGGCGCGCCTTCTGGTTATCGGCAGTGGACCGCATGAGGACGCCTGCCGCGCTTATGCCGAGTCGCTGCCCTGTGGAGACCGGGTTATCTTTGCCGGGATGGTTCCCCGACATGAACTGGACCCGGTCTACGCCGCCGCAGACCTCTTTGTCTTCGGATCATCTACCGAGACACAGGGTTTGGTGATCGCGGAGGCGCGCGCAGCGGGGACTCCCTGCGTGGTGGTCAATGAGGGAGGAGCCGGGGAGACGGTACAGGATGGAGAGGACGGGCTGGTGGTGGAGTCGAATGTCGAGGCTTTTTCTGAAGCGATACACACCCTGCTTAGCGACAGTTTCCGACGCCGAAAGATGATGGAAGCCTGTCTGCGAAACGCCTGCCGATATACCCCCTCCGCGATGACAGACCGCGTCATCTACGTCTATCAACACGCCATCGAGACCCGGCAGCGTGAAAAAGCCGACTCAAACAGCCGACAATAACGGGCGCAATCCAACCCGACACCCGCAAATGAGGAGATCATGGAGTTTTTGCATTCCGCCGTAGACCTGTTTTTGCATCTGGACAAGCATCTCGACAGCATCATTCAAAACTATGGCGTCTTTACCTATATCATTCTGTTTCTTATCATCTTCGCCGAAACAGGTCTGGTCATTACTCCCTTTCTGCCGGGAGATTCGCTGCTCTTTGCTGCAGGAATGCTCGCCTCCCGTCCCACTTCCCCGATCAATGTCGTCTGGCTCTTCGTGCTGCTGACAATCGCAGCCATTCTGGGAGACACTGTCAACTACTGGATTGGCAAGTTTTTCGGACCGCGCATCTTTCGCAGCGAGAAAGCCCGTTTTCTCAAGCGCGATCATCTGGAGAAGACACACGCCTTCTTTGAGAAGTACGGCGGGAAAACCATCGTCATCGCGCGTTTCACTCCCATCGTCCGCACACTTGCCCCCTTCGTCGCAGGCGTGGGCAGCATGACCTACAGCAAGTTTCTCTTCTACAACATTACGGGGGGCATCCTATGGGTCGGGGTCTGCGTTTTTGGCGGCTACCTGTTCGGGAACATTCCGCTGGTGCAGAAAAACTTCTCGCTGGTTACCCTGTTGGTGATCTTTCTCTCTCTCATTCCCATTGGAACGGAGATGCTGAAATCCCGCCGGGAGAAGAAGCAGCGTTTCGCCTCCGAAGAGAAGACCGCGTCCGTTCCCCATGTAAGCGCTGAAAAGTCGGCGGGCGATTAGCGACACTCTCCCGATAAGATGAAACCGGCGCGTCCACCTGCCTCCCTGCGCGACTTCCTGTCATTGCGAACGCGCCGGTCTGTCATTACGAGCGTCCGTAAAGTCATTTTTGCTTCCAGTTGCCTTCTGCCTTCAAAGAAATGCCAGGCGAAACACTCACTTTCGTCCGTGTCTCCCCCTCACTATTCGCAGGCAGGAAACCATCGCGATTTCCCCGCAATCGCCTCTATCTGACAGCAGAAGAAGATACAGGGCGCAGCATGATATCATTTTTCATCCTCTCGTAACCTGGATGTTACCTTCCTGTAATCTCCTGGGCGTAGAGTATAAACGGAAAACTACTTCGGGAGACAGCGGATGGAACACTCTATGAATGGCATTTCGCTTCGAAAGAGCGGTCATCATGCGGTTGTGATAGGAGGCAGCATGGCGGGAATGCTGGCAGCGCGCATCCTTTCCGATCACTTTGAGTGCGTGACACTGATCGAGCGTGACCGCTATCCGGACACCGCCACACCGCGAAAGGGCGTTCCGCAGGCCAGGCATACGCATGTCCTGCTGGTGCGCGGGCTGGAGATCATCGAGAAACTATTTCCGGGCACAGGGATTGAGTTGCTGGAGGCAGGAGCGCATCCGACCGACGCCGCCGCCGATATTAAATGGCTCACCCCGGCAGGTTGGAGCGTTCGGTTCAAGTCCGGTTTGAACTATATGACTTGCAGCCGGGATCTGATAGACTGGCAGGTTCGCCGCCGTCTCAAGGAGATCGAGAATATTCACATTCTTCAGGAGTGCGATGTAACCGGGCTGCTCACAGACGCAGACCGCCGGGTGGTGACGGGAGTGAAGATACGGCAGCGTGGAGAGACTGCCCGCGAAGATGTCTTCATGGCAGACCTGGTGGTTGACGCCGGGGGGCGCAGTTCACGCGCTCCGCAATGGCTGGAAGCGCTCGGATACGCTCCGCCGCATGAAACCGTTGTGAATGCTCATCTTGGCTATGCCAGTCGGCTCTATCGTCGCCCGCAGGGATATGGCGCAGACTGGAAAGGTCTCTATGTTCAGGCGGCTCCCCCGGATCGCACCCGCGCCGGGCTGATTATTCCGCTGGAAGATGACCGCATCCTGGTAACCCTGGGAGGAGGAGACAGCGACTATCCGCCGACCGATGAGCCGGGATTCATGGAGTTTGCCCGGAGTCTCGCCTCTCCGCTTGTCTATGAGACCATTCAGAATGCAGAGCCGATCTCGCCAATCTATGGTCACCGCGCCACCGAGAATCGAATGCGTCACTATGATCGAATGGCTGATCAACCCGATCGTTTTCTGGTGATGGGAGACGCTGCCTGTGCCTTCAATCCGGTCTATGGGCAGGGAATGACCACCGCTGCCAGAGGCGCCATGCTGCTCGATCAGTGCCTGCGGGAGAATCGAGACCGGAGCCTGCGCGGCTTAGCCCGACGCTTTCAGCGCAGGCTGGCGAAAATAAACGAGGTTCCCTGGCTGCTGGCGACCGGAGAGGACTGCCGATATCGCGGAACGAAGGGCGTTCAGACCAGGCGAATGACGCGATTCATGCACGGATATGTTAACCGAGTCGTATCGCTATCCACCGAGTACCCGGATGTACGCAAGAGTCTGCTGGAGGTTTTTCACCTGATAAAGCCTCCTTCTGCGCTCTTCCATCCCTCCATCATTCTGCGCGCGCTCCGGCAGCGGTTCCAACCGGCGAAACAGGAGGAGACGCCTGCTCAGCGAGAACCGGCTTTGAAATCGCCGGATCCGACTCGATAAGCGAAAAACGAGAGAGCGCAGAAGGCCGCCCTCCCGTTTTATATCTTCCCCTGCTTTCGCCGATTATTCCGTGATGGCGGAAGCCGCCGCATTCATCACCCGACGGCGAACCCGGAGGATTCCGCCATTATCCGACGGATTCATCACCCGATTTGTCAGCAGCACGATCACCAGTTCATATTCCGGATCGCAAACCAGCATCGTTCCGGTGAAGCCGGTATGCCCGAAAACAGTCTCCCCCAGCAGATCTCCACGCGGCAGCATTCCGTTGGGAGGCGTGAACCAGCCGATGGAATGTCCTCCAACCTCCGCCGGGATCTGGTTGGTTCGCGCCAGACGCAGGGTCGGCACACCTAGAAGGCGGTGTCCTTTCGCTTCTCCCTGCCGCGCCAGCGCAGAGCCGAGAAGCGCCAGATCGGGAGCGGTCCCGAACAGACCCGCGTGCCCGGCAACGCCTCCGAAGGCGTGCGCATTGGAGTCGTGGACTTCACCGATCAGAGTCTGACCGGGACGCATCGGGCAGTTTGCAGTGGCGGCAATCCGGGGTTTTCGCGTCGCCGCCGGGAGATAACCGGTATCCTTCATTCCCAGCGGAGCAAGCGCGCGCGCATGAATATACTGATCCAGCGACATCCCGCTAACGCGCTCGATGATCTCGCCCATCAACAGATAGCCCAGGTCGCTGTAGGTATAGTGTGATCCGGGGGAATGATGCAGGGGCGTTCGCAAGATATCTGCCAGAATCGGCTTCTTTCCGCCGTGGATCTTATAGAGCGGCTTCCAGGCGGGCAACCCGGAGGTGTGCGTCGCAAGCTGTCGCACCGTTACAGGCGCAATCGCGGAGCCTTTTGTCTCGGGCAGAAGCTCCTCCAGCTTCTGTAGAAGCGATACCTTCCCGTCTTCCACCAGCGTCAGCAGCGCGACGGCATTGACTGGTTTGGTCACGGAAGCTAGGTCGAAGATCGTATCTATGCGGGTTGCGCTGCCGCCGGGCTGCATATGCCCGAACGCCTTTTGATGACCGATTTTTCCGTAACGCGCCACCAGAAAAACCGCGCCGGGATAGGTATGATCCTCTATGCCGGCCTGAATATGCGCGTCCGCAACGGCCAGGCGTCGGGAATCCAGTCCCAGATCGACGGGAGAGACAACCGGCAGGCTCATCGGACTGCTCCTATGCCCTCTGCATCTGCGCTGAGCGAAGCCGAGTCACGGTTTCGCTGACCTTCTGAATCGCAAATTCGATCTCTTCCGCCGTATTGAACCTCCCCACGCCAAAACGCACCGCCGAAAAGGCGCGGTCATCGCTGGCTCCGATGGCCTTCAGAACATAAGACGGCGTCTGCGAGCCGGTCGCGCAGGCGGAGCCGCCCGACACCGCAAGGTCTCGCAGATTCATCAGGAGCGTGTCGTTTTTAATATGGTCAAACGAGACATTGAGATTTCCCGGCAGGCGCTGGACGGCGCAACCGTTGAGCGTTACGCCATCCAGCGCTTCTTTCAGACCGGTGTAGAGCCGGTCCCTCAGCGCCCCGATCCTCCGTCCCTCCGCCTCCCGCTCCTGCAGGCATATCTCCAACGCCTTTGCGAAACCGACGATGCCGGGAACATTGAGCGTCCCGGAACGAAAGCCCTGCTCCTGTCCACCGCCGTCCATCTGCGGGATCAGAGGCAGACGAGAGACGTTTTGACGGATATACAGCGCGCCCACCCCTTTGGATCCGTACATCTTGTGTGCCGTGAAGGAGGCTAAATCCACCTGCATCTCCCGCACATCAAAGGGGATTTTACCGACTGCCTGGGTTGCGTCCGTATGGAAAAGCGTCCCCCTTTCCCGGCAGATAGCTCCCACCGCCGCAATATCGTGAACCGTGCCGATCTCGCTGTTGGCAGCCATCACGGAGACAAGAATCGTCCGGTCGGTGATCGCCGCCTTCAACTCCTCCAGATCGAGATGCCCATCCTGATCCACCGAGAGAAAGGTGGTCTGAAACCCCGTCTTCTCCAGATGTCGGCAGGCGTTTAGAATCGCGGGGTGTTCCGTCTGGACAGTGACCAGATGATTTCCGCGATTCGAAAGCGCCTCCGCGATCCCTTTGACCGCCAGATTGTCCGCCTCGGTCGCCCCGGAGGTGAAGATGATCTCCTGCGGTCCCCCGGCTCCAATGCTCTGCGCGAGTGAACTGCGCGCGCTCTCCACCGCCTTTCGCGCGCTCCTCCCGAAGACATGGCTGGCGCTGGCGGCATTGCCATAGAACTCCGTGAAGTAGGGCAGCATCGCCTCAACCACACGGGGATCGGTGCGCGTGGTGGCGTGATTATCGAGATAGATCGGCAGTTGCAGCATTGTCCTCCTCTTCCCTTGTTGCGATGGCGTTTCTTACCCTGTTCGCGCTCAATGCTGCAAAGCCCTACTGCCAGCGCGCATTCGGACCGAAATCTGCCTGATAGTAGACGCTGATATTGCTTCCCGGCTCCATGATCTTATCTATCGCGACGCGGTCTTCATCGGTGATCTTAACCTCCAGCGCCGCCAGATTATCCTCCATCTGCTCCATTGTGCGCGGTCCAATAATGGGACTGGTAACGCCAGGCTGCCCCATAACCCATGCCAGCGCAAACTGTGAAGGAGCGACGCCTTTCGTCTCCGCCAGCGATATCACCGATTCGATCACGTCGAACGCCGGGGCATGATCGCGCTGGAAAGGCGCGCTGTTCTCCTTCTCATATCGCGCTCCCTGTGGACGCGCCTCGCCTTTGCGATACTTGCCGGTCAGCAGCCCTCCGGCAAGCGGCGACCAGGGGATCACCCCGAACCCGTAGGTACGGCAGAAGGGCAGCAGTTCGCGCTCGATGCGCCGATCCAGCAGATTGTAGGGAGGCTGTTCACAGACGAATCGATTCAGACCAAGCTCCTTCGCCACCCACAGCGATTCGACCAACTGCCATGCCGCGAAGGTGCTGGTTCCGATATAGCGCACCTTTCCGGCGCGAATCAGGTCATCCAATGCCCGCAGTGTCTCGTCAATCGGCACAGAAGACTGCGGACGATGTATCTGATAGAGGTCAATGTGATCGGTCTGCAGCCTTCGCAGCGAGTCCTCGCACGCTCTGATCAGGTTATAACGATGATTGCCCCAGGCGTTTGGATCGTTGTCGTCCATTTTCCCGTGCGCTTTGGTCGCCAGAAAGACGCGGTCGCGCCGGCCGTCCATCGCCAGCGCTTTGCCGGTGATCGTCTCGCTTGCGCCGCGCCCGTAGACGTTGGCGGTATCCAGAAAGTTAATTCCGGCTTCCATCGCCCGGTGAATGATCTTAATTGAATCCTCCTCCTCCGTGCCCCACCCGAAATTCATACATCCGAGGCACAGCGCACTCACCTGTACGCCGGTACGTCCCAGTGAACGGTATTCCATTCTGTCGCTCCTCTGTAATTTCATTCACGTTACGCAAGGGGGCGATATACTGCCATCCTTTAGTTGCTCGTGCGAATGAATGCGCCGGCAGTTCATGCGATAGACTCGCCTGCGCGGGCCTCTGCCATTAGTATTGTATCCAAAATTATCCTCCTGCCGCTACCATCGGCTTCGCCGTCGTTACGAAAGGTGAAACTACGCGCCGAACGATCCTCCTTTTCCCCTTGCAGGAACTCCCGTTTCAACTGACGAAACCTTTCCCGACAGTTCACCGGACCACATTGAAAGGAACGACTCATGCCTAAAATAGCGATGATTGGCGCAGGCAGCACCGTCTTCGCCAAAAACCTCCTCGGCGACATTCTCTCCTTTCCGGAACTCAAAGACTCCCATATCGCCCTCATGGACATCGATTCTGAACGGCTGCGCACCTCTGAAATCGTGGCGAACAAGGTCGGCGCCGCGGTCGGCGCGTCCCCGACCATCACCGCGCACACCGACCGTCGCGCCGCGATGGAGGGCGCGGACTATGTGATCAATATGATCCAGGTCGGAGGATATAAACCCGGCACGGAGATTGACTTCGAGATACCCAAAAAGTACGGGCTGCGTCAGACCATTGCCGATACGCTCGGAATCGGCGGCATTATGCGCGCCTTGCGCACCGTTCCCGTCATGCTCGATATGGCGCGCGATATGGAAGCGGTCTGCCCGAACACCCTCTTTATCAACTACACCAATCCAATGGCGATGCTCTGCTGGGCGATGAACTCCGGGACGAGGATCAAAACCGTCGGTCTGTGCCACAGCGTTCAGGGAACCGCCTGGCAGCTTGCCGGAGACATCGGGATACCGCTGGAAGAGATCAACTACTTCTGCGCAGGCATCAATCATATGGCGTTCTATCTGCGCTTTGAACGCAATGGAGAAGACCTCTATCCCCTGATCCGAAAGGTGGTGCAAGAGGGGCGGGTCCCTGACTGGAATCGCGTGCGTTATGAGATGTTGACCCGATTGGGATACTTCGTCACCGAGTCCAGCGAACACTTTTCCGAATACTGCCCCTACTTCATCCGCCGGGATCGTCCTGATCTGATTGAGCGGTTTAACGTCCCGCTGGATGAGTATATTCGTCGCTGCATCGGACAGATCGAGGGCTGGCACAAGATGAAGGCGCACTTTGAGAGCGAAGAACCCATCGAAGTGCATCGCAGCCACGAATATGGCTCGCTGATTATCCACTCGATGGAGACGGACATACCGCGTGTCATCTATGGCAATGTGCGTAACGGTCACCTGATTTCCAATCTGCCGGAGGAGTGCTGTGTGGAGGTTCCCTGTCTGGTGGATAAGAATGGGATCCAGCCCACCCCCGTCGGCGCGCTGCCGAAGCAGCTTGCAGGGATTATCATGACCAATGTGAACGTTCAATCGCTGACGGTGGAGGCGGCGCTGACGGGCAAGCGCGAGCATGTTTATCACGCTGCGATGCTTGATCCGCACACCGCTGCAGAGCTAACGCTGGACGAAATATGGTCGCTCGTGGATGACCTGATCGCGGCGCATGGCGACTACATTCCCTCGATGAGCTAATCGGGCGATTCCTGCCCGGAGGAAGCCAGAGGCGCGCCTCCGGGCATCGCCTATTCTCCTGCTTCCGGACTGTTATGGAGAGAACCTGCCATGAGCTGCCTGCCCAATATTGTCCTATGCATGTGCGATCAGCTTCGCGCCTTTGAAGTCGGCTGCTACGGCAATCCGGCGATCCGAACACCGAATATAGACCGGCTCGCTTCACAGGGAGTCCGTTTTGAATTGGCGGTGACAAACTATCCGGTCTGTATGGCGTCGCGCTCTGTGCTCCTCTCCGGAATGTACAATCGTTCCTGTACCGGAGGGATCAGCAATGTCTCCTATCAGACCCGTCCCGGCAGTTTCGCCATGCCGGAGTATCCCTATGCAGGACGCCCGCATCTGAAAGCGCCGACGCTCCCCGAAATCCTAAGGGAGCATGGCTACCGTACCGCCGCCATCGGGAAGTGGCACATCCACTCCTGGCCCCACGATATCGGGTTTGACCACTACCTGATCCCCCGGGTGCATCACTGCCACTCCGGGCAGTCCTATACGGAGAACGGCAAGCCGGAGTTCTCTCCGTCGGGGTGGAGCGTGGAGTTTGAGGCGGAGCGCGTGGAGCAGTTTCTCTTGAATCAGAGCCGAACGGAGACCCCATTCTTTCTCTACTACAACATATCCCCGCCGCACTGTCCGCTGGCGGACGCGCCGGAAGAGTATCTGACGATGTATCGCCCGGAACAGATACCGCTTCGGCACAATGTCAATCCGGACACTTCGCTGAAGGATCAAGACTACTGGTTCAAGGTATATCGTTACGATTTCCGCTACTACGACCTGCATCTGCCGTATACGGATCGCCTGCCGGAAGGCTACTCCCTGCGACACCTGATCGCCGAGTACTATGGACTGACCACCTGGATGGACAACGCGCTCGGACGCATGCTGTCTGCGCTGGAGGCGGCGGGACTGGCCGAGGATACCATCGTCGTCTTTACCTCCGATCACGGAGACAATCTGGGCAGTCATGGACTGGTGCAGAAGGGCACTCCGAACGAGGAGTCGATCCGCGTCCCGCTGGTGATTCGCGCGCCGCAATCCAGTCGCCCAGGGACCATCATCCGTAGACAGGTCGCCGGTCTGGTGGACATGGCTCCGACGCTCCTTTCACTGGCAGGCATTTCGCCTGCATCGAATCTTCACGGGCGCAATCTT
The DNA here is from genome assembly GCA_964429855.1 of uncultured Chthonomonadaceae bacterium. Lineage (GTDB taxonomy): Bacteria > Armatimonadota > Chthonomonadetes > Chthonomonadales > CAJBBX01 > CALLMM01. The sequence continues at coordinate 51,257 of CAYSDM010000010.1, read as the reverse complement.
GCTCCCTTAGTGCGAGGCGACTGCGAGGAGCTTGCGGACAACTACGCTGTCATCGAGATGGGACACGGAGCAGCCATCCGAACCCCGACACACTCCGCCTTCTTTCCATATCGGGAATCCACGCGTACGCTGCTGGAGCATCCGACACAGCTTTTTGATCTGCAAACCGATCCGTTCCAACAACAGAATCGGGCGGAGGATAACACAGACGGGATCGGGCAGGAGTTGACTCAGCGTCTGCAACAGTGGGAGTCACGCACTCCCTGGATGCAGGCAGCCGATGGATAAGCGTGGAGACGAATGACGCCTCTGGTTCTCACTATGGATACTGGTCTGCTATGACCGGACTTCCGAAGAGCGTATTTTTCAGGGGTATCGAACGCGCTGAGAATCGGCTCAGGCTCAAGTCTCCGTCGCGACTTTCGCCTCCAGCCGCTCCAGCCGACGCCACGAAAGCAGACCGTTGAGCGCCAGCCCCAGATAGATCAGAAAGAGCAGCGACACCAGCTTCACATCCTTCACGTAGTAGAGCCAGACCCCGATCACATCAATCACCACCCAGTATATCCAGCTTTCCGTTCTTCGCTGCGCCATCAGGATCATTGCCGTGAAGCTCATAATCGTTGTGGCAGCATCAATGTAGGGATAGGATGCTGCCTCCGGGAAGAGCGAGGGCGACCAGATATGCAGATGGCTCACCACCCATCCCGCGCCGACAGAGATCGCCAGCGAGACGAAGACGCACCAGAGGGTCGTAGAAAGCGGGCTAAAGCGTATCGGTAGAGGGCGGTCGTTTCCGCGCGCGGCGACAGACCATCGCCACCATCCATAGATACAGGCGATCAGATAGTAGACCTGCTCGAAAGCATCCGAATAGAGGCGTATCTGATAGAAGAGCGTCAGGAAGAGCAGCACTCCCACGATTCCGGTGGGCCAGGTGAGTATTTTGTTCTTTGCGATCAGCCAGACCGACCAGAGATTGAAAATCGTTCCCAGAAGCTCCACATAGCTCATAGGATACCCGATCACGGTAAAGGCAATCTTATTGACGCTGAAGAACTCCAGAAGGGTTTGCATTCGCGCTCGGTCTCGCAGGTTCAGGTTCCGGTATACGGAGCAAGCGGGTTTGAGTATTTCGGATGACGCTGAAGAATCGCTTTCACCTGCGCGACTCGCGTCTCCAGGTCGCCCTTTATCGTAAAAAAGGGGATTTTCCGCTCGATCAGATCGGCGATAATCTGTTTCTGGAAAACCTGCCGGTTCTCCTCCCCTGAACGATCCCAGGTGTCATCATAGGGAATATCGTCCCCGCAAAGAATGACGAGATCATACCGGGAAGCGCACCGATTCGCCATCTCCTCCAGCCGCCTGTCCGCGCTCCCGTGATAGTAGAGGGAGAAGCGATAGGTGGTCAGGGCGTTGGTATCGGTAAAAAGGAAGCTGTTCGCCTCAAGCAGCCGCGCCTCCTCCTGCTCCTGGTGTCTGAGGGCGATCTCCGCCAACTGCCTGCGAGTCAGGCGTCGGTTGGACTGATGCCTCTCCCAGTATTCGCGACCATACTCCGGCATCCAGACTGTCTGAAACTCCCGCGCCATCCGCTCCGTCAGCGTCGTCTTCCCGGTGGAAGGCGCCCCCAGGAAGACGACGTGCGTAATCAGATCACGATAGACCAGCGGAGGAATATGATCCCGAAAGGCGAAGGGATGATCGCGAATAGCCGTCCCGGAGATCGGGAAAGAGTCTCGCTTGCAGTCCACGAGCCGATTGACTGCTCCGAATGCCTGACTGACGTGCTCGCCGTAGAATTCGCTGGAGTAGAAGTGTGTAACGCCCCGTTTCCCGAGTATTTGCAGCAGATAGTCCTCATGCCGACGCTTGATCTCCGGCGTATTCCCCACCTCCGTCGGTCCGTCCCACGCCTCGATCACCTCCGCCGAAGGGTAGAGCGCGCGTATCCATCGGGCGCGTACCGTCAGCGGAACCGGCGTGGTTTCGGGGCAGTCGTAGATCAGGACGATCACTCGATCCATCTCCGCCAGCGCCGTTTCGATCACCAGTTGGTGCCCGCGATGCAGGGGAGCGTATTTTCCAAGCGTCAAGCCGATACGAGGAGCCATGTATCGCGGTTTCTACTCCAGCGTCAGGCGCGCGGTCTTGCCTGCCGGGAGATCCAGCAGGATCATCCCGTTTTCGGCGGTGAGCGTGAGTTTCCGATTACCAAGCAGGACGCGCCCGATCTTCTGACCGGGCGGCGGCTGAATTCGACAGTGACCGCCGCGACGGCTCTTGAGAGTAACTTCTACCGCGCGCCCCTCTCTCCAGACGATCCCGACCTCCACGCCTCCCCGCGCCGCCAGTCCCGAAACCTCGCCCTCCGACCAGGCTTTTGGAAGCGCGGGAAGCAGGCGGATCACGCCGCCATGACTCTGCAGGAGCAGTTCCGCCACCCCCGCCGTTCCGCCGAAGTTGCCGTCAATCTGGAAGATGCGCGGCGGATGCAGATCGAGCAGGGTGATGGTGGCAAAGTCGGTGATAAGGTGGCGCAGATGATATTCGGCGGAATCGCCGTCGCCCAGCCGCGCAAACAGTCCGACCAGCCAGGAACGGCTCCATCCCGTATGTCCGCCCTCATGCGCTAACCGCCGTTCGATGCTCTTGCGCGCTGCCGATGCAAACTCCGGCGTCTTCTCCCGCGTGATCTGTTCGCCCGGGAAGAGAGCATACAGATGCGACATATGCCGGTGTCCCGGCTCCACCTCATCATAGTCCTCCAGCCACTCCTGAAGCTGACCATGCTTCCCGATCAGCAGCGGAGGAATCTGCCGGAGAATGCGCTCCCATTCGACGCGTTTTTCGGCATCCACTCCCAGCAGTTTCGACGCGGAGATGCAGTTCGTCAGCAGTTCATGAATTAGCTGGAAATCCATGGTTGCGCCGATGGTGAGGGAGACGGGATCAATCCCGCCCACAAAACGGTTCTCCGGCGACTGCGATGGCACGGTTACCAGCCACCCCTTCCATCGGCTCTGCGGGCGCGGATCAGGGATCAGGTAGTCCTCATAGAAGGCGGCGACCTCCTTCATGTAAGGATAGGCGCGTTTCGATAGGAACTCCCGGTCCCCGGAGTACTCCCACCGCCGCCAGAAGTGCTGCGCCAGCCATGCCGCCGCGCCCGTCCACTCGCTCCATCCGCCCTGCGTCTTATTCACCAGCGCCCAGGGATCGGAGACGATCCCGATGTAGACGCCCCGGCATCCGTAAAAGTCTTTCGCCGCCTGCCTCCCGTTCTTCGCCAGACGCTCTACATGGTCGAAGAGCGGATCATGGCACTCCGACAGATTCGTAACCTCGGCGTGCCAGTAGTTCATCTGGATATTGATGTCGTGATGGAAATCGGCATCCCAGGGCGGGCGCAGGTCTTCGTTCCAGATTCCCTGCAGGTTCGCCGGAAGTCCTCCCGGCGCGCTCGAAGACATCAACAGGTAACGTCCGTAATGAAAATAGAGCGCCTGCAGGGAGAGATCGGGATTTCCGGCTCTCATCGCCGCCAGCCGTTGATCCGTTGGAAGATGCGCCGAGTCGGAGCCGCCAAGCCGCAGTTTCACCCGATCGAACAGCTTCCTGTGCGCCTGAAGATGCCTGTGGCGCAGCGTTTCGACATTCCCGGCGGTGCGTTGGATCACCTGACGGAGCCTCTCTTTTGCGGCGGCAGCCGGATTCTGCTCCTTCTGCCTGCCGAAATCGAAAGAGGTGTCCATCGCCAGCAGCAGGGTGACGGAGTTCGCGCCGGAGATGCGTATTCGTAGTTCGCCGGAAGCGGGTTTCACGGGTTCGACCGTTCCGCCGTCATACAGCGTCCGAACCGCCGCACAGAAGCCGATTCCCTCCGGGAAACGTCCCTGCATCGTTCTCTCTTCCGGGGAGAACTGAAGCGCGCATTCGGAATCGTCGCGACGGTTGAGAACGAGATCACCAGAGATTGCGCCAGGGGTATCGCTCGTCAAACGCAATACCAGCAGGTTGTCGGCGCGAGATATAAATATCTCGCGCTCATAACGCACGTTCCCGGACCGAAAACGGGTATGCGCTGCGCCGGTCGAGAGATCGAGTCCGCGGCGATAGTCGGAGAACTCCCGGCAGCCCGGAAACTCCAGCCAGAGATCGCCAGCGGGCTGGTAGGGGTCTACGCCGACCTCATGGCGCGCGCCCAGTTCGCGATTAGCGCGATGGCTGGCTTCCACGATCTTGCCTTCGAAGAAGAGACGGCGAATCTCCGCCAGGTTTTGCGCGGTGACCGGGTTTTTGCGATCCCGCGTCTTTCCGCGCCAGAGAAATTGATGGTTCAGCGCGATCCGCTCGCGGGATGGCTCTCCCAGAATCATTGCGCCGATGCGTCCGTTACCGAGCGGCAAACCGCTCATATACTCCGTCGTCGGCTTTTCATACCAGAGCATGAGAGAGGAATCGGCGGAGACATTCATGACAGGCAGCGCTGCGACCCCGAAGATCAAACCGAAAATCATCCCCTTAGCCTCCCTCCGCGAGAGACAGCGCGCCTTTGCCGAATACGATCGGATAGGAGATGTCGCGCCCGCTGATGTCGCGCGTAGCGGCATCCATGTAGACCACGCTGAAGGCGCGGCGGGGCTGATTCGTGGTATTGATCCCGGAGCGGTGCAGCACCAGATTGTGCAGCAGAACGACCTCCCCGGCTTTCATCTCCAGATAGCGGCTGTTCTCCTCCCGGCAGTACTGCGCCTCCTGCTCCGGCGTGATGGTATGACCGCGCTCCGACAAAAGCCCCAGACGATGGCTGCCGGGAATGATCTGGACGCAGCCATTGGCGATTGTGGCGTCGTCCAGAGCCGTCCAGATCGTAACATAGGGGTCGCGGTCGAGGCTCCACTGCGTTCCAGCATCCTGATGATAGGGCAGATGCGTACCGCGCTGCGCCGGTTTGTTCATAAACATGGCGCGATAGATGGAAACGTTCTCTCCGATCAGTTCGCGGGAAATGGCGCGAAAAAGCGGGTGCTGAATATAGCTCAGGAAAACGGGATCGCGCTCCAGCTTCTCGATCTTCCGATAGTTCAGGGTGGCGACCTCCCACTTACCCGACCCGAACTTCAGATCGCCGTAGCTGCCGGTGTCGCTGTCCAGTTGAAACCAGATCTGTTCGTTGGGAGCCTTCCCCAGCATCAGGGCGTCTATGCGCTCCTGAAGCGCCGCCAACTGCGAATCGTCGGCGACCTGTCCCAGCATCACGCAGCCATCTCTCTCCCACTGTTCACGTTGCGCTGTTGTCAGCATCTTTGCTCCTCCCGGTTCTATCGGCGGGTCTGATAGTGCGCGTTCCACCACTCGCGCAGCGGCACATCCTCTTCGGTCGGCAGATAGACCCCCATCTGCGTCTTCACCTCGCCCAGAAGCTGACGCCTGATCGGGCTGCAGAGCGACAACAGACTCTCCGGAGGCGTCTGGTAGTCCATCGCCCGCACCCAGCGATAGCCATAGCCAAAGAAAAGCGTCTTGCGGGTGATGTCGGAGTAGTTGGGACCGACGGCGTGCCAGGTGCGCTGTTCAAACAGAAAGGCGTCGCCAGGGTTGCCGCAGATCTCGATGGCTCCGTAGGGATGGGGCGCGCCTTCTGCCTGCGCCGGCGGCCCGGTCAGGCGATTGCTGCCGGGAACCACCTGCGTATTGCCGCGCCCTGGCTCCGACTGGTCCGAAAGTAAGTAGGCAACCTTCAGGAAGAGACGCGGGTGCGGCTCCTGCATCTGCCAGTAAGACTGTCCGCCGTCACGATGCCAACCTTCGCCCTTGAAATGCGCGCTGGTTTCGGGGGGGCTGGGCGGTCGGACAATCAGGTGCGAGGTGATCAGGTGAACGTCCCACCCCAGAATGCCGACCACCAGCGGAAAGGTGGTCGGATAGTCCAGTAGTTGCAGAAAAAGTTCATCTTCGACAATGCAGTTTCGCATCTGCCAGTGGTTGCGGCTGGAAAGCCCGTCTCTCACCACCCCTTCCGCATAGAGCCGATCCGCCGTCGAGTTCAGCCGCTCCACCATCTCCACGGGAATCGCGTTCCGAACCATCAGGAAGCCGTCGCGCTCAAAGGCGGCGCGCTGCTCCTCCGTCAATAGAACCGGATTCATCGCCGATCCCTCCTCCTCCCGAAGACTGCTCTACCATTAGACGCGCCCGGGGCGAAACCCTCTTTGCTCCCAACTGTCACCCGGTCATGAAAGATATGAACAAGCATCCTGCAGAGGAATAGAAGCACAGGAGAGAAAGAAAACCGTCCCCGTAAATAAATCAGATCGGGAACGGCTAGACGATTACGGACGAACCTTTGAGAAGGTTATCCGCTTGGATTAGGGAGCGACAACCGTGGCTGACGACGGCGGTTCAGCAGGAAGATAAGCAACGCCAGAAAGAGCGATAAGAGAATGAACGCCCCTGTTCCTATTCCAATCATTAACGGCATTCGCTTCATCCAGGTACGGTCTTTTCCTGCAGCAATCGCCGATTCGCAATCGGAGATTGACTGCTGTACATAGGGCAGCCCGGGAACAAGCCGATCTGCATCCTGAAAAAGCTCAACTGCGCTACGGTAGTAGTGTTTGTGTGCCTCCTCCAACGCCTCATTGTACTTTATTGTGAATAGGCTTCGATTGGGTTTCACCTCTGCATCTGCCAGCAACTGACACACTACAGATGAAGGGATGATAAATGCTGCAGCATCCCCTCCCGACTCATCATCGCTAATCTGGAACGTGACGATCCCAACAACCTTCCCTGTCTCATCAAATACCGGTCCACCACTGTTACCGGGTAAAACGCTGGCATCGGTATGGATCACTTCCCAACCGTCCCCCATCGTCCGAATTGAACTCACAACTCCCTGCGATAGACTTGGCTCAAGATGGCTTTCCGGAGCGAATGTGGGATGGAAGGTAACAGATCCCGGATATCCCAGTACAAAAAGACGATCTCCATGTTTTACCCGTCCATCTTGCAGAGGCAGCGTCGGCAGATGATTACTCCCCCCCGCCATCTTCAGCACGGCAATATCTTTTCCGGGGATGGTTTCGCCGACTTTTATCACATCACAGAGCCTTCCCCGCTTCTCAATATCAGCGCTATCCAGAATACCCATCACGGCGCGCACCGAGCGTTTCTGATCCCTCAGTTCGGCGTTCTCTACATAGAACTGTATTACTGCGTCTATTAATTTCTCCTGCTGAGCCTCGTCCAGCGTGATTTGATAACCGGCTTCACGCAGGGAGTTAAATGTCCTGAGCAGATCCGTTAACTCTTTCACGCACCAATCTTTCAGAACCTTCTTCATGAAATTAACTCGCAGTTCTTTCTGATCCGGTGAAACAACATGGGCGTTCGTAACAATATGCCCCTCTGGAGTAACTATAAACCCTGAACCTGTGGAGATCAGTCGGACATCCTGACTGTAAACCTTGTTGGCATCTGGCAGGAAGAAGTCTGATGGGCTATTCAAAATATCCTGTATCAGCCTCTCAAGATACTTTTGCGCTATCTCCTGCCAGAACTCAGCCCGCTGTTCCTCGCTCATGGCATTAAGTTCATTTAGTAATCGCTCGCGTTCTTCCGGACCCAACCGTTCGATATATTGCCGGATCAGCCCTCCTAGCTCTTCAGCCTTCTGTTTTATTCGCTGTTCATTGAGTGTTATAGAAGGCGCAGTGAGTTTTGCCGTAAATTCACAGTAGAGTAAAACAGTGCCCGGTTTGGTACGGGATGCAATCTCTGAAGAGGAGAGTATGCGCGAAGGCTCTGTCTGGGCAAAACCTGCCCCCGGAATCAAAGCGAGGTGAAGCAGTAAACAGGCCATCATCATGCTTTGAGCATGCAATACATCTATGAGTTTTCGACCTTGTGTGTAGATCACATCCGTCTCCTTTTCGTAGCTATCTCACCCAAATTGCCCGCATTTTATAAAGGACGTCGAAGTGCAGGAAATATTACAGGTGTATAAAAAAAACGCCTCCTTCCCGAAATCGGGAAGGAGGCGTTTCTGAAGAGCAACGAAGAGACCTGCTTCTCTCAGCGCGCGATCGCTTTTTTCACGGCGGCTTCAAACTGCGCGTAGCTGTGCGCCCCGAGCAGCTTATCCGAGACGCGCCCCTTGCGGTCATAGATCACCGTGTAGGGAACCGCGCCGGGCCACTGCGGATCAAGCGCGTTCGCCATCGCCTCCAGCCCCTCCGCCTTCACAATGAAGTTGGTGGTGCGCGCCTTCTGCTGGCGCAAAAACGCCTGCGCCTCCGCCTTCTTGTCCGGGTTATCAATGGAGATCGTCGCCACCTCCACGCCCCGCGCGCGATAGGCGTTGTGCAGCCGCACCAGATAGGGAAACTCCGCCTTGCACGGCGCGCACCAGGTCGCCCAGAGATTGACCACTACCACGCGCCCCTTCCGGCTGTTCACGAACTGCTTCAGTCCGGCTCCGTCCAGATCGCGCAGGCTCTGCCCGGAGGCTCGATTCTGTCGCTGCGCCTCGACTGGCGGCATCATCCCGGTCACAAGAAAGCCGCCTATCGCCAGCAGCGCAACCACTTTTGCCAACCTGCTCATCGCATTTCACTCCCGAAGATTCCATTGGAAGATACGGGGGCTGCCCGCATCCAGTCTTCTCCCGATAAAACGCCCCCGCTCTACATATCTATGCGGGGGCGCGTGCAATTGGTTCCCTTCCTTGCGAAACGAATGCCGATATTTACTTCCCGGCGCGTTTAATGGTGCAGCCGACGGCGCGGGTCTTCGGATTGGCGGGCGCATTTCCTGCCAGCACCGCCTTCAATGCCTCGCGAAGATCGTTGGACTTTACCGCATTGGGATCTTGATTGTCGTCAATCCTGCCGTGATAGCGGACGACCGCCTGTGAGTCGAGCAAGAAGATTTCAGGCGTTACCAGCGCTTTGAACCGATCCGCGATGACGTTGCCCTCGTCCTTGAGAACGGCGAAGGAGAAACCGGCTTTCGCGGCGTGCTCCTTGATCTCCTGCGGCATCTCGGCGACGTTAGAGTTGATGGCGACGAATCGGACGCCCTTCGTTTCAAACTCCGCCGCAATCGAACGCATCCGCGCATCGTAGGCAAGAGAGACCGGGCAGCGCGTGGAGATGAACATCACCACCGTCGCCTTCTGCTTGCCGTCGCCAAGCAGATTGACGCTCTTGCCGTCGCGCGCGTTGGGCAGCGAGAAATCCTTGACCCGCTTGCCAGGCTCCACTGTCTCCTCGATCGCCTCGATCGCCTCCAGCACCTGCTTGCCGTGCTCGCGGGTATTCACGCTGTCCAGCACGGCGGCGATCTCGCCCTGCGGGTTCACAATGAAAGTGACACGGGACGCAAAGCCGTTTGGCAGGCGAATGCCGTACTTCTCCGCCACCTTTCCGCCCTCATCCGCCAGCAGAGAGTGCTTCAAACCCTCTTTCTCGCAGAAAGCCTGCTTCGATTTGCTGTCCTGCGAACTGATCCCGAAGACCGCCACGTTTCGCTTTTTGAAATCCTCCAGCGAAGCGCTCAGAGACCGGTTCTCCAGCGTGCAGCCAGGCGTCATGTCCATCGGGTAGAACGCCAGCACCACCGTCTTCCCGCGCAGATCAGACAGCTTATGAACCGTGCCGTTCTGATCGGGCAGCGCAAAGTCTGGCGCAGGCTTACCCACCTCCAACGGTTTCGCGCCTAGCCCGGCAGCAAACCAGACCAGGAACGCTCCCGCCGCAATGAAGAGATTTACAAACATGAACTTGCGAATTCGACGCATTTTCACCTGCTCCTTGCGTACATCAATATGTCGAACAATATACTTGAGAGTACCCCTCAATTTTCAGGCAGGGTTCCAGAATACCCGCATAGAATCTTTAAATACGCAAAATTTCTTCCGACACCCATCGGAAAGGAGGCACGGATGGTTCGAAAGCAGCTGACAGGCGGCAGCGCGCTGCTTGTTATGCTCTGGATGGCGACCACCGCCGGAGCGGGAGATATTCGGTGGGCGAAGTCTCTGGATCAGGCAATGCAGCAGGCGAAACGCTCCAATAAGCTGGTGATGGTGGACTTCTATACGGACTGGTGCACCTGGTGCAAGCGGTTGGATAGGGACACCTACACCAATGACCGCGTGGTGCAGCTCTCCGCGCAGTTCGTATCGGTTAAGGTGAACGCGGAGAGAGAGGGAAGGAGCGCAGCGCAGCGCTATGGCGTCAACGGCTTTCCCACCATCCTCTTTCTGACCGGGAGCGGAGAGGTCGCCGGGAAGATCAACGGCTATCGTCCCGCCGAACCCTTTGCTGCGGAGATGAGCCGGATAGCGACCGCCCACCGGGAGTTTCCAACGCTGGTTGAGCGCGTGAAAGCCAATCCGAAAGATGGAAACTCGGCGGCGAAACTGACGATCATCTACGCCAGCCGAGGACGCGCGCAGCAGGCGGAGAAGACGCTGAGAGTCGCCGCCGCCGCCGACCCGCAGAACCGGGGCGGAAGTCTGGCGAAAGCCTATAACGCCGTCGGCGATCTATATCAGGAGAATCAGCAGTTTGAAAAGGCGATCCCTTTCTTCCGCAAAGGACTGCAGGTCTCCAGAACGCCTTATGACATCGCCTACAGCCGGATCAGCGTCGCGGTCTGCCTCTTCAGTCAGCGTCGCATGCAGGAGGCGGTGCCGGATTTGAATGCCATACTCGCCATGCCGAATGCGCCTGCTCAGATGAAGCAGATGGCTCAACGTATGCTGGACTACATGAAGCGAGGAAACTGATCTCCCCCGCGAACGCTTCGAGGATCAAAACGCCTCTCAACTCCTTCGGGAAGAGAGGCGTTTTGCTTTCTCTGTAAGGTTGTCAGGTCCGACAGGATTGCCCCCGGTCGGTGTCGTATAGAGTGGTGTTAACGGCTCTCGAAAGGATAGAGAATGCATACAGTCACCCTGATTCCGGGAGATGGAATCGGTCCGGAGGTCTCGAACGCGGTGGTCAGAGTGGTGGAGGCGACCGGGATCGCGATCCAGTGGGAGCGCGTCGAAGCCGGGGCGGAAGTGATGCACAAGTACGGCACGCCTGTCCCTGACGAGGTGATCAATACCATCATCAAAAACCGGATCGCGCTGAAGGGACCGCTGGCGACCCCGATCGGCACGGGTTTTTCCAGCGCGAATGTGACGCTGCGCAAACGCTTGAATCTCTACGCCAATATGCGCCCGGCGAAGACGATTCCAGGCGTCAAAACGCGCTTTGAGAATGTGGACCTGGTCGTCATTCGCGAAAACAGCGAAGACCTCTACAGCGGGCTGGAGCATATCGTCGTGCCGGGCGTGGTGGAGAGTCTCAAGATCATCACCGAAACCGCCTGCCTGCGGATCGGCAAGTTCGCCTTCGAGTATGCGCGAAAGAACAGGCGCAAAAAGGTGACGGCGGTGCATAAAGCCAACATCATGAAGCTGGCGGACGGGCTGTTTCTCGAGTGCCTGCGCCGCATCGCCCGCGACTATACCGAGATCGAGTATCAGGAACTGATCGTAGACAACACCTGTATGCAGCTTGTCACCCGCCCGGAGCAATTCGATGTGATGGTGATGGAGAATCTATATGGCGACATCGTCTCTGACCTGTGCGCGGGCTTGATCGGCGGACTGGGACTGACCGCCAGCGCGAATATCGGCGAAGGAGATGTCGCCATGTTCGAAGCGGTGCATGGAACCGCTCCCGACATCGCCGGTCAGAACAGAGCCAACCCCATCGCCCTGATTCTCTCCGCCGTACTGATGCTGCGGCATATGGGCGAACAGGAAGCTGCCGACCGGATCGAACGGGGCGTCATGGCGATGCTGGCGGAGGGGAGAGTTCGCACTCGCGATCTGGGCGGCTCCTCCTCCACGACCGACATCTGCGAGGCCATCATCGAGAAGATGACGGCATAACACCCGATCGTTCTTCTGTCCCGTATCTGCGAACGTGACAGGGATGACGGTACAATAGTCACGTCTATCCCATTTACAGGAGTGTAACAGATGTCCGCTCAACGGCTGCCAGATCCGCGTATTCTCCTCGGTCCCGGTCCCTCTTCCGTCTCGCCCCGCGTGCTAGAGGCGATGGCGCGCGCGCCCGTCGGCTATCTCGACCCGGAGCTATTCGAGGCTCTGGAAGAGATCCAGCTAGAACTACGAACCGTCTTCGGCACTTCCAACCCCTTCACGCTCGCGATGACCGGAACCGGCATGGCGGGAATGGAGTCCTGTTTCGCCAATCTGGTGGAACCGGGCGACACGGTTCTGATCGGGGTGCACGGTTTCTTTGGCGAGCGCATGGTCGAGATCGCCGGACGATACGGCGCGCAGATTGTGAGGGTTGACGCTCCCTGGGGAACCCCTCTATACCCGGCTCAGATCGAAGAGGCGGCTTCCCGCGCCGGTAAACTCAAGCTGGTCGCCTGCGTTCATGCGGAGACTTCGACCGGTGTTCGCCAGCCGCTCGAACCCATCGCCGAAATCGCGCGTCGCCATGACGCCCTGTTTCTGGTAGATGCGGTAACGTCTCTGGGGGGATTGCCCGTAGAGATAGATAGGATAGGAATAGATGCCTGTTACTCCGCCACGCAGAAATGCATGGGATGTCCGCCGGGTCTTGCTCCTCTGACGGTCTCGGAGCGCGCTCTGGAGAGAGTGGCTGCCCGAACAAGCCGTGTGGTCTCCTGGTACTATGACTGGAAGCTGCTCGCGAACTACTGGGGCAAAGATCATCTGTACCATCATACGGTTCCGGTGTCGCTTCTGATCGCCTTCCGGGAGTCGCTGCGCGCCATTCGGGAAGAGGGTCTGGAAGCGCGATTTGTCCGTCATCAACATGTCAGCCGCCTGCTGATGGAAGGCGTGGCGCAGATGGGAATGCAGCCGTTTGCACAGGAAGGCTATCGCCTGCCGACGCTGAATTCTCTCCATCTTCCTTCCGGTGCAGAGGATGTAACAGTTCGCAGGCGACTGCTAACCGAATTTGGGATCGAAATTGGCGGTGGACTGGGCGCGCTCAAGGGAAAAGTCTGGCGTATCGGGACGATGGGAGAATCGGCTTCCATACGGAACGTCTCGCTGCTGCTGGCGGCGCTAAAAGCTATCCTCGCGTAGTCGGTCTCACTCTACCCGATTCAGGAATAGTACATGGCAGTGGATAATAATCCCGCAACACCTCCCCCGACCTCCGGCAACGTCTACGGGCGTATTATCCGGGAGCGAGGGACGACGAAGATCGTTCTAGCCTTTCTTGCCCTGGGAGTGGTCTTTCTGCTCTACAGGCAGTTTCATACCTATCGGGTGAACGCCACACAGTGGACCGCCCTTCAGCCTATTCCCAACGGTTTAACCGTGATCGGTCTGCACGATCAGGATCGGCCGGGGAAGAAGCGCCGATTTGTCGCCATCGAATCGAATACCGCCTGGCAGATACGCCGTCCGGATGATCTGGAAGAGGAGGAGCCTTCAGAAGCCGATCCGCCCGAAGTCAGCGAGGAGCAGCGCGACCGGGGACAGGCTCCTGCCGGTCAGGGGCGCGCTGTCAAAGGACAGATCGTCCCGCTGGAGATCGTGATGAAGGAGTCTCCGGTCGTACTCACCGAGGCGCATTTCACCGGCGCATGGGTGGAGACTCGCGATGACCCGTTTCGCGGAGAGTACTACGCGGTACATATCAGCCTCAACGACGAAGGGCATTCCCGCTTCTGGCAGTACTCCAGTCAACATCAGGGAGAGCGGCTGGTATTTGCCCTGAAAGGGGATATCATCACCTGCACCAAAATGGATAATCCCCCTCCGCTCTACCTGTGGACGTTTACCCGCTCCTTGAGCATCGAACCGATCTGGGTGAAGGAGGATGCCAATCGTTTTGCTGACTACCTGAATGGCAAACGTTGATCGGGGCGCCCCTGCTGAAATAACATGAAACCGGGAGGACACCGTTGTCCTCCCGGTTTTGAGTTGGGCGGGATTTGTGACCTCAATCCCTTTCATCCGCGTCGCCTTCATCCGAGCCTGGAGGCGGCGCGCCGTTGTTCCCCTGAAGCCCTCCGAATGTACCCGGTGTCCCTCCCGTTTGTCCGGGCTGCATCGTCCCTCCCGGGGTTCCCGGTCCCACTCCCGGACCGGCTTCCGGCGCAGGTATTCGCGTGTTCTGTAAGCCTTCCGACTGGAATCGGGTGGTCGTCCGGGTCTCGATCTGATCCGGCGTAGAGCGCAGGAAAGACCACCATCCAATAAAGGCAACGGCTGCAACGATTACGACACACAGTCCAATCAGGAGTAACTTCTGTTGTGATGCCGAGAGATCGCCGGTTCCGACTTTCTGGCTCTTCTTACTGGCGGCTGCTTTCGACGTTCCCTTATCCGGCTTTTTGCTCCCGGTTCCACCGCTATCGGCGCGATTGATGACGATTGGCACGAAGTTAGCTCCTTTCTGCAGGTTGCGGCGGCATACAACGCCGTCTTCATCCGCAGATATTATACCGAAACAGGCGGAGGGAGGAAAGGGGAGATAGAAAAACTGGTCTCCTGTAGAGATAAAAAAAGAGGCAGACCTGAGGTCTGCCAGTGCATCAGGATAGATACGGAAGATTTCGCGGAACAGACTATGCCGCCATCGAGGCATCCTCGTTAATAAACACGGGAGACAGGCACTCTATGGCTTCCTGCACCAGACTGGCGGCGCACGCCGCCTTCTCCGGGTAGTGCGAAAACCCGATCATCAGGTTCAGCGGAGCCCGTCCCGTATGCAGCTTCTCCGCCAGAATCCACTCCCCCAGAGTCCGCGCCAGACGCTCTGCAACTACCGACACCGTACCGCCGGTATGCGGCAGGATCAGTCCAAAGGTGTGAGCATCAAATCGGGTGATAATATCCACCCGACGCACCGTTCCCCGGATTAACTGCGCGGAGTGACGCAGGATGTCTTCTGCGCGAAGCGTGCCGTAGGCGCGGCTGACACGCTCGTATCCGTCCAGCGCCAGCAGCAGCGCTGACACCGGGTACTGATGACGATTGGCGCGATTGATCTCTTCTTCCAGGCGGCTGTCAAAGTAGCTCCGGTTATAGAGGTGCGTCATCGGGTCAATGACGGTGTTCTCTTCAATGAACTGGGTCTGCTCCTCCAGTCGCCGACGCATCAGAGCCAGTTCAATCTGCGCCTCCTTCAACTCATCACTGACCAGAATTTTCTTCAGTTTCTTCGTTGAGTTTCGCAGTATATGAGACACATAGTTGCAGGAGATGCCCAGACTTCTAGCGATCTCCGTCTGGTTGCGCTCTTTGAAGTAGAATTCGCCGAGAACTGTCTGTTCCAGGTCTTTCAACTTCTCCAGAGCGGTTTTCAGCACCAGCTTCTCTTCCACTGGAAGATCAAGCTCGACCCGCCGATCCGCGCGAACGCGGTCCATGTCATAAGAGGAGTTCGCATCCTCCCCCTCTTCCCCCCCTCCATCCAGGGAGGCGACTTTGAAAACCTCTCGCGTGGTAAGTAGTTCGGCGATATCCTCCTCCGCCATGCCCATCGTCTGCGCGATCTCCGCATGAGTCGGAATCCGTCCCAGATCCTGCGCCAGCGACTCGATTACGCGAGTCACGCGCTGGTTCAACTCCTGAAGCCATGCCGGTTCCTTGATGATCTTCCCGCGATCACGCAGATGATGTTTGATCTGCCCGATGACGAAGTGCGTCGCATAGGTGCTGAATTTTACGCCCTTCTCCGCCTTATACCCCTCTACCGCCGTTATCAGCCCGATATAGCCTTCTTGAGTCAGATCTTCAACCGAATCAGCGACTCCAGTGAAGCGTCTTGCGACGCTTTCGACCAGATTCGCAAACTGCATGATAATACGATCTCTTATCTCCTGACTGCGAGAAAGCTTGTACTCACCCAGCAGGACATTTATCTCTTCATCCGTCATACGACGGCTATTTCCTATAGTCATGGCTCTTCCGGAGACGGCGTTCGTGCCCACCATTCGCCGCCGAATCCGCTATTTTTGGAGCCGAGAAACAGGCACCTTCGCTGATCCTGAACTCTCAGCAACCTAATTATTGCCGGAATGGGGTAAGAACTGAAGGGGAGGAAGAGCGGGAAAGAGGGTTATCCATGGACTCATGCTTAAGAAGAGGGTATGAGCGCACATGCGAAGCATAGAGGCGGACAAATGGCTCCGCCTTTTCCCGAACGACTCTGCGCTTACCCCTGCAGAGCGCGCCAGAGACCGCGATAACAACGCAGGAAGGGAATTCCATCCTCCGCTTTGATGGATGCGCCTATCTCGCAGAGAGTGAACCGGTCATAATTCTCCACTTTCAGAAGCCGGAAAAGCTCTCGATAGGGATAGTCGTTCCAGAGTTCGGTGATATGACAACAGAGAATATAGGGTTTCAGCAGATCGAAAGCCTCGCGGACTGAGCCGTTCGCCACATCCGTCGCGTTGGAGTTCCAGGTGATCCCCACGCTCGGATGACCGCAGGCGTCCATGATTTTGCGACAATTTGCCGGGATCTGTGTGCCCCCGCCATGCACCTCCATCCATATCTCGACGCCATGCTCCCGCGCAAACTGCCCGCACTCGATCAATGCTCTTCCGATCTGCTCCAGCGTCTTCTCTTGTGGAACCTCCTTCGGCAGTCCGTTCGGTCTCACCTTAACCCCGCGCGCGCCAATGTCGTGCGCCAGCCGCACAAACTGACGGCAGGTCTCAATATTCTGCTTTACCACCGCGGGATCGGGCGAATGAAACTCGCAGACCGACCCCAGACTGGTCTGCTTCAGACCGGCATCCGCGCACTTTTGCCGTACCTCTTTTCGCTGCTCCGCCGTCAGAGAGGGTTCGACGCCGTGCGCGTGCGTGGTGCGAAACTCAACGCCCTCCATCCCGGACTCCCGGCAGATTTTGAGAAGGGTCTCCAGGTCCCAGTCTCTGGCGACATTATAGGTGACAATGCCGATATGCATGGGTCTACTCCTCTCGATCCGGGGCCGGTTCGCTCCCGTTGGATTTACCGCGCAGATCATCCAGCGGTCGAAGCGCACCGGTTTCCGGATCCCGATAGTGCCAGTGTGTCCAGCCGTTGCAGGCGGGTAGATTCAGGCAGCGCGCCCCGACTTTGTGTATGGAGCCGCGAACTCCGTTGGCTACAATGCTGCCATCTGCCTGAACGGTTGCGGTGATCTCGCTGCCCTTCAGCCAGAGCGTCTCTCCCGCCGGAAGCTGCCCGCTCTCTACAAAATAGAGGAAGGGAATGCGCGAGCGGGGAGCATCTACCCAATCGCAATTGTCAGGAAACACCATAGATGGTTGTGTGTTTGCTATGCGCTCACAAGCGACACGAACATACGTCGCATCCAGATCCACAGTTAAGTACCTGCGCCCTAACTGTTTGGCCACTGCGGCCGTCGTTCCGGTTCCGCAGAACGGATCGAAAATCAGGTCTCCCGGGTTGGACGTGGAGAGGATGACTCGTCGCAGCAGCGCCTCCGGTTTCTGGGTAGTGTGGGCTTTAGCTCCGTTCACCGTCAGGCGTTCTCGCCCGGAACAGATCGGAATATACCAGTCCGAGCGCATCTGCCTATCTTCGTTGCCGGCCTTCATCGCCCGGTAGTGAAACGTATACTTCGCCTGCTCCTTCGACTTCTTTGCCCAGAGCAGCGTCTCATGGGCGTTACAGAAGCGCACTCCCTTCATCTGAGGCGTCGGATTGCTCTTGATCCAGACCACATCGTTGAGTATCCAGTATCCCAGATCCATCATGATCTTTCCCACGCGATAGATGTTGTGGTAGGAGCCGATGACCCAGATCGTGCCGGTATCTTTGAGGATTCGCCGCGCCGCCGTCAGCCACGACTGCGTGAAGGCGTCGTACTCCTCAAAAGAACTAAATTGATCCCAGTCGTCATCCGCTGCGTCCACCTTTGTCATGTTGGGGCGCCATAACTCGCCGTTCAACTGAAGGTTGTAAGGCGGGTCTGCAAAGACGAGGTCCACGCAGCGAGGCGGCAGCGCGTTCATTAACTCGATGCAGTCACCCTGTAACACCTGGTTGATGGGCAGGCAATCTGACATACTCCCAGTTTCGACATCGGCAGGGTGAAACCCTGTCGTATAAAACAAAAGCCGCCCGCACTCTCTACCGTGCGAGCGGCTGTCAAAGCGTCTGCAATTAAATAGCCAGCGGCTTAAGCGCAGGAGCGCGACGGGGCGGAGCGGTGTCCTGCAGCATATATTTACGCAGCATCAATCGTCCGCGATGGATGCGGGAGCGGACGGTTCCGATGCTCGTCTGCATCCTCTCAGCAATCTGTTGATAGCTCATCTCTTCCACGTCACACAACAGCACCGCGGTGCGAAATTCGGCGGGGAGCGACGCGAGAGCGCGCTGAAGCCGCTCATCCATCACCTGCTTTAGAAGCTGATCCTCCGGATTGCTCTCTTCGTCCGCGATCTCCAGCATATACTCGTCTTCTCCCATGTTTGCATTCACCGGCTGGTTCAGGGAGAGCGGAGTCTGTTTCGGCTTTCGCCGAAGTCCATCCACAAACAGGTTCGATAGAATGCGGAAGAACCAGTTTTCAAACGGCAGGGAACGATTGTACTTTTCAAACGAGCGAAAAGCGCGCAGGTAGGCTTCCTGTGTCAGGTCCTCGGCATCCTCGCGATTTCCGGTCATACGATATGCCATATTATAAGCCTGTCGTTTCGTCCGGGCAACGAGCGTCTCAAACTCTGAGCGAATGCTGCTTCTGTCATCAGGCAAAGTATTTTCGGAGGTCATTTGCTTGTCCTGTTGCTGAAAATAGTTCTCTCTGCAAGTGCGACTAGGACTGACTGTTTCTACCTATTTGACGATGCTAAATACCGAAAGGTTTCATCACGTTAAGAAAAAAGTACAACGCTTCAGACTCTTGCAGGAGATTCCGGCGTCTTTTCCAGCAGACGCAGCAGCAGCCGGATGCTGTTCTCAATCGCCTCTGCGGACTGGTGACACTTGCTCATCAGATACATCCCCTGAATGGTCTGTACCACCAATCCCGCCGCCGCTACGGGATCAATATCCCGACGGAACTCTCCGCGATCCTGACCGTCGGCGATCAATTCCGCGAAGCGAGCCGTAAAGGAGAAGAAAATCTCGCTGAGCTTGCAGCGCAGCCGTTCGCTGTGATCGGCGATCTCGATCACCAGATTGCCAAACGGGCAGCCGTGTTTGCGCAGATGAGCGCTCTGGCACTCCTGCATCCAGGTGAAAAAGAGTTGCAACCGCTCCATCGGGGAGGCTTCGGTCTTACACAGGGTTCCCGCCAGAACGCTCAGAAACTCCTCTTTCCGCATGGTGACAACGGCTATACCCAGGTCTTCCTTGGTCTTAAAATGATAGTAAAAATTGCTCTTGCTGACATGCACCGCGGCGATGATATCATCTATGCTGGTTGCGCGATATCCGTTACGATAAAAAAGCTCACAGGCAGCCTGAAGTATCTTGTCGCGATTGCTCATACAGAAATGCTCATCCAGACGATACAGAGTAGGTAGTACCACTACGTCCTAATGCATTGATAGTATAGTACACTCTCTGGATACTGTCAAGAGCATGAGATGGATATTTTTATTCATACAAAATATCTCCTGGACGCATCTCTGTCATAAGCAGTAATTTCCTGCGAGAAATGCCAATAATCTAGAGCGTCGTCAAGATAGTCTGGATGGATGTCATTGTGAGCGTAGCCGGACAGTTAGACGATACCGCCGTTTACCTTGAAGGAGAACTGGTAGAATCACGGAGGGAGCGTATAGGAATGCATTTCACACTGCATAGACGATGGTCGCCCTGGAAGATCGGTTTCTGGATCGTGCTGTTGGTTTCAGGGCTTGTATACGCGCGTTCGCTGGATGGAGTCTTCATCTGGGACGACCATGAGATCATGAGTGGTTCTGCCATTGGCGGAGGCAGGCGTTTCACCGAATGTTTCACGCGCCCTTTCCTGCATAACTACTATCGTCCGTTGGTCTCTGCCTCCTTTTATATCGAGCGTCCCTTCTATGGGCAGACGCCTCTGCTCTACCATCAGAGCAATATTCTGCTGCATGTCTTCACCACCGCCGCGCTGATGGGACTGCTGTCCGCCGCTTTCCGACGAAAATCTGTTGCGCTGCTGGGCGGGCTGCTGTTTGCGCTGCAACCGGTTCAGGTCAGCGCGGTTGCATGGATCGGAGGACGAACCGACTCACTCTGCGCCCTCTGGATGGCTCTCTTCGCATGGGCGCTGGTGTGCGGCGCACAGTCTGAGGGCAGAACACAGAAGGTTCTGATCGGGTGTTCGCTCCTGGCGTTTACCGCGGCCGTCTTCACCAAAGAACAGATGCTTCCGGCGATCCTCCTGGTTCCGATGGCTTTCTGGTGCTGGGGCAAACGTGAGCCGGGATGGCAGCGGGTCGCGATCCTGAACACAATTCCCTTTGCGCTGGCGTCATTTCTGTTTGTTGTATTGTGGCTGAAGATTGTTCCCCGTCCCCCGTCGGAGATCGAAGACAGCCTGCTCTACATTCTGGCGCAGACACTGCGTACTATCGTTTACTACACCCTGCTGCTCTTCGCGCCTACTCCGCAGTGGATGCATACCATGAGTCTGGGAGGTTTCGTGCGCGCCGGAGTTCTGCCCGTCGCCTCAGGAGCCGTCATCGCGCTTCTCACCGTCTGGTTACTGCTGCGGTGGCTGCGCCAGGAACCGGCTGCTGCCTGGTTCGTGGCATTCATTCTTACAACCCTGCTGCTGGTCAGCAACCTCTACCCGGTTCCCTCCATGCTGGTCACTCCCTATCGCGCAGGCGTGGCAGGTCTGGGGGCTGCCGCGCTGCTAGCCTGGGGACTTTTCAGACTGGGAAGTCAGACGCTAAAACAAAAAGAGCCGTCGAATGAATCGGAAATGCCATCCGAATCGTCCTCCATTTTGCTTCGTCGTCGGTCTGTCATCCGAGTCGCGGCCGTCGTCGGTCTGGTTCTCTGGTGGGGCGGGCTGACCCTGTGGGGAGTCGGTCTGTGGAAAAATGAGGAGATAGCGGCGCGAGTCTTTGTGCGCTACGATCCCGACAGCATCTGGGCGCGATATAACCTGACCTCCGCGCTCCTCAACTCCCGCAAGCACCATGAGGCGATTCTCCACATGGAGACGTTGCTGAACCGTCTTTTCGGGTCTGATGCATGGAGAGACAGCCATAATGTCGTTCATACGATCCAGACGGATCATCGTCTTCGCGCGCGGGTGCATGAGATGCAGGGCACGAACATAGACACCGGGCAGTGGTTCAGCGACCTCTATGCGCGTCTGGGGTATGCCTGCCTGGAGACCGGGGATATTTCCAGAGCGCGTACCGCCTTTCAGGTCGGCTCGAGGCTTTCCGATCGCCCTGCCGAAAATTATGCGGGGCTGGGAGAGTGCGCCTTCAAACAGGGGCAGATGGACGAGGCGGCGCGATGGCTGAGACTGACAGTCGCAGAAGATCCGACTTCGGATCGGGCGCGCAGTATGCTGGGCAAGACGTATGCGGAGATGGGTCGCTGGAAGGAGTCGCGCGACCAGTTCTACATCCTCACCCGCCGTCTACCCTGGTCGAACAACGCCTACATAGAGATGGCGAAGGCGCAGATGAAACTTGGAGATCGTCAGGGAGCGATCGTAACGCTGGAGACCGCACAGAGCAATGCTCCCTCTCACCAGACGGTTCGGGAGATGCTCAAAGACCTGCGCGCCAGTTCCGCCTCCCTGTAACGCCTGTTCGCTTCCTACAGGAGATTGCGCTCTTAAGCGCGAATCGCAGGACATGACACCCTCACGGCAGCGTCCTGTCTGGCGGCTTCTGTTCGCACTGATATCCGCGGTATCGGGCCTGATCTATATCGGAGCCATGAACCGTGCCCTGATATGGGATGACCATGCGCTCATCGGCCCTAATGCCACGGTCGGTCTCACCTTCCGCGAGTGTTTTACGCGCCCCTTCCTCGACCACTACTTTCGTCCGCTGGTCTCCCTTGTCTTCTTCGTGGAGCGTTTTCTCTGGGGGCAGGATCCGCTCGGTTACCATGCGTTCAACATCCTGCTGCACATCCTGACGACGGCTGCGTTGATCGGTTTTGTTCGCTCTCTATTTCAACGCGAAGATATTGCGCTCTTAAGCGGTCTTCTGTTTGCGATCCATCCGGCGCAGGCAGGAGCCGTGGCCTGGGTGGGAGGGCGTACCGACGCGCTCTGCTCGCTCTGGGTGGTTCTCCTGGGCTGGATGCTGGCGGCAACGGTAAAAGGGGAAGCACAAAAAAAGCGGTTTTACATGGTCGGCTCTCTTCTGGCGTTTACGGCGGCGCTCCTCACCAAAGAGCAGATGATCACCTTACTTCTCCTCGTTCCTCTGGCTCACCTGCTCTTTCCGAACGGTTCCTCCTCTGTAACAGATGAGTTTGAAACACACGCCGCGGTTCGCCTGCGCGCCGGGCTGCGCGCGACAATACCTTTTACTGTTCTTACCCTCCTCTATCTCCTGGTTGGCGTCTTTCTCGGTCTACCGGTTCCCGGCAAATCGCTCTACAGCCTGTCCGAGATTCTGAGAATGACCGGAATAACCGTCACCTACTATGCGCTCCTCCTAGCGGCTCCCGCTCTGCAGTGGATGCATACCCTGAGCCTCGGCGCGCTGGAGCGTACCGGGTTCTGGGCGGTTGGAGCCGGTTACGGAATCCTGACGATGGCGGCTCTGCTCATCTTGCGCTGGCGAAAAACCGCGCCTGGCTCTGTCTGGTTTCTGGCGCTGGGTGTCCTCTCCCTTCTGCCGGTCAGCAACCTGATCCCGATGCCGTTCCTGCTGGTTGCCCCCTATCGCGCAGCAGTCGCCGGGATTGGCGTGGCGGTATTGACCGCGCAGGGAATCGTTGCGATTCATACGCGGCTGTCCTCCCGTTTCAGGTTCTCCGGACAGATGCTCGCCGCTTTCATCGTAGTCTGGTGGGGAGGATTGACGATCTGGGGCGTGCAGCAGTGGCGCTCGGAGGTACGTCTCTTTCAGGCGTTCGTCCATCACGACCCCGATGGCATTGTCGCCCGTTATCTGCTGGCGGATCGTCTGCTCAGGATCAACCGCCCGCAGGAGACGCGCGACCTGCTGGAGTCCTGTCTGGAACGGATGTTTCAGTCTCCCGCCTGGCGTTCGAAGGAGAGCGCATGGCATGCACTGCAAAACGACCGGCAGGTACAGGTTCGGGTGATACAGAACCAGGGCAGTCGGCGTCCACCCGGCGAATTCCTGGCGAAACTCTACGCGCAACTTGGCTACGCCCGCCTCTATTACGGAGATATTTCCGGGGGCAGGATTGCCCTGGAGATCGGAGAGCGGATGAACCCGAACGACCCGGAGGTGAATCTCTGGCTGGGACACTACGCCTACAACGATAGAGACTACCGGGAGGCAGTACGGCGTTTCCGACTCGCGGTGAATTCCGACCCGACGAAAAAGGAGAGCTACCTGCCGCTGATCTATACCCTCCGACAGTTGGGACAGAGAGAAGAGGCGGAGCATATACTCCAAGAAGCCATCCGCCGTTTTCCCGATGAAAGAGAACTTCAGAATTTACAGCGAGAACTGGCGGGAGATTCTGCAAGCAGCCCGAAATAGAGAGGTGACATCCCTTTACGACATGCCATTTCCCGCGACCACATAAGGATAACCTCATGCGAGTCAATATTATCGCGTTGACACTCATTGTCTGTCTGTGTCTTTCGGCGCAGGCGGGCCCTGCAAGGAACTCCTCCATGCTTCAGACGGCTCTTTTCTATGTCGCTCCCAACGGCAATGACTCCTGGTCGGGGCGGCTGGCAGTCCCCAATCGGTCGAAAACCGACGGACCTTTCGCCTCCCTGCCTCGCGCTCAGAAAGCGGTGCGCGAGATGCGACACGCACAGCCGAAGACCCCGGTCACGGTGATGCTGCGCCGGGGAACCTACTATCTGACCGAGTCGCTTGTGTTCACGCCGGAAGACTCCGGCTCCGCAGAGGCTCCGGTTACCTTTCGCGCCTATCAGAAAGAGGCGGTGACTCTCAGCGGAGGCGTTCCACTCACCGGTTGGAAAGTGAATGAGAAAGGTCACTGGGAGCTTACGCTGCCGCAGGTTCTGGCGGGAGAGTGGAATTTCATCCAGCTATTTGTCAACGGGGAACGGCGCAACCGTCCCAGAATTCCAAAGGCAGGCTATCTCTTTGTCGGGCAGGACCTTCCCCCTTCGCCAGAGGCGGACAACCGGGGCTATGACCGCTTCCGCTACAAACCCGGCGATATTCGCGCCGACTGGCACAACCCGCAGGATGTGGAGGCGCTCTGTTTCCAGACATGGACGATGGCAAGAATGCGGATCAAATCGGTGGAGGAGGCAACTCGCACTGTGAACTTCACCGGCGCGACCAGCGGGGCGACCTGGTACACCGCCTTCTCGACGGGAAACCGCTATCTGCTTGAGAACGTCCGGGAAGCCCTGACCGATCCGGGAGAGTGGTATCTGGATCGCAGGAGCGGACTGCTGACCTATATCCCGAAGCCCGGAGAAGATCCTGCCCGGACGCCCGTTATCGCGCCGCGTCTGGGACATCTGCTCGAACTGCGGGGGCGCATTGCAGAGCGTCAATGGGTACAGCATGTATCTTTCTCCGGTCTGACATTTGCCCATAGCAATTGGGTCACGCCTCTTGAAGGCAACGCTTTTCCGCAGGCGGAAGCCAACCAGAGCGGGGCGATCTTCGCGCTGGGAGCGCGAGACTGCCAGTTCACCGACTGCACGGTGACTCTCGTCGGCTCCTACGCAATGGATTTCGGCGCGGCATGCAAGCGCAATGTGGTGGAGCGATGCACGCTGATTGATCTGGGAGCGGGCGGGATCAAGATCGGCGAGCAGGGACGGCGCGAACCGGAAGAGGAGGAGACGAGTCACCATCGCATCGTCCAGAACACCATCGCGCATGGAGGCAGGCTGCATCCCGCCGCCATCGGCGTCTGGCTGGGACATACTCCCTATAATACCATTGCCGGCAACGACATCTATGACTTCTACTACACAGGCATCTCGGTCGGCTGGTCCTGGGGTTACGGTCCGAGCGGTTCGCATCACAATACCATCGCGGATAACCATATCTATCAGATCGGGCAGGGCGTCCTCTCGGATATGGGCGGCATCTATCTGCTGGGTCTGGCTTCCGGCACGGTCGTGCGCGGAAACCATATCCACGATATTCAATCCTTCTCCTACGGCGGCTGGGGTATCTATCCCGATGAGGGCAGCACCGATCTGCTGATCGAGAACAATGTCGTTTACCGCACCAAGAGCGCGGGATTCCATCAGCACTACGGCAAGAACAACCTGATCCGCAACAATATCTTCGCCTTCGGTCGCGAGGCGCAGATCATGCGTACCCGCGCCGAAGAGCATCTCTCCTTCACGCTGGAGAGAAATATCGTCTTCTGGGATGAGGGGCCGCTGCTGGGAAGCAACTGGAGCGAAAACAACTACCGCCTGAACCGAAATCTCTACTGGCAGGTTCAGGGGCGTCCCTTCAACTTCGCTGGAATGAGCCTTCAGGAGTGGCAGGCAAAGGGTCAGGATGTAAACTCCGTGATCGCCGATCCATTGTTTGTCGCGCCGGAAAAGGGTGACTTTCGCCTTCAGCCCGGATCCCCGGCGAATAAGATCGGGTTTGAGCCGATTGATATTCTGAAAGCTGGGAGGCAGGATCGCAGCAAGCCGACCCGCAGACCGCCTGCCTTCTCCTCCCCACCTCCACCGCAGCCGATCTATCAGGACTTCGAGCAGGTTCCCATCGGCGAAAAGGCTCCGCAGGCGATCACCTATGAGGAGAATGAGCGAGCTACCATTCGCGTCACGGAGGAGACAGCCGCCACCGGAAGGCGCAGCCTGAAGTTCATAGACTCTTCCGACCAGCAGCATGAGTACAATCCGCACCTGTTCTATACGCCGCTCTACACGCAGGGAACCGTTGCGTGCCGCTTTGCCCTGCGGATCGAGCCGGGCGCGCTGATGTATCACGAGTGGCGCGATAACTCCAGCCCCTATCGGGTGGGACCATCATTTTGGATTGAGAGAGACGGCGCGCTGGTGGTCGGGAATAAACGGCTGATGATGCTGCCGCTCAGTCAATGGATCGTTTTCCAGATTGTCTGCGACATCGGAAAAGAGGCGAAGGGGAGGTTTGATCTATCGGTGCAGCTTCCGCGACGAACCGCCCCGATGCGATTTAGAGACCTGAGCTGCAGCCCGGAATTTCGAATGCTTCAGTGGTTTGGCTTTGTCGCGAACGGAAGAAGCGATTCCGTCTTCTATCTGGATGATCTACGACTTTCGCTGAAAAAGCCTGAGTAGGCTCTGCGGGAAGTCGCGCGGCAGTCGGCAAGCCAACCGGACGGGTGTTAGTTGAAGAGAGCGTTATCGCGCTGAAGATAACCGCGCAGGCGAATCACAGCTTGTGTATGGAGTTGATAGACTCTCGACTCGGAGATGGTCAGGATTTTACCGATCTCTTTGAAGGTCATACCCTCATAATAGTAGAGACCGATAACCAGACGCTCGCGCTCCGGCAGGCGGTCAATGGCGACTCCCAGCGCGCGTTTGCGCTCGCGCAGTTCCACTTCGGAGAAAGGGCTTGCGCTGTCGTCCCGAATAACATCGGAGAGGTGCAGCTTTTCGCTGCCATCGCTGCCGATCAGGATATCGTCCAGAGAAAGCAGAGAGGTTCGCCCCGTGTCAGCGAGGAGCTTATTGAAATCCTCCAGGTTCATCCGCAGTTCGGAGGCGACCTCCTGCTCAGAGGGAGGACGCCCCAACTCCGACTCCACCTTCAGATAGGTGCGCTCCAGCATCTTCACACGCTCGCGCACCGACCGCGGAACCCAGTCCTCTTCCCGGAGCATCTCCAGAATCGCGCCGCGTATCAGAGCGATGGCATAGGTCTCGAATTTAACCTGCCGATTGGTGTCGAACTGATCCACTGCCTTGATCAATCCCATCACCCCTGCACTGACCAGATCATCACGCTCCAGGCTGGGAGGCAGATTGCTGACGACACGGCCCGCGGTGATCTTTACCAGATAGGCGTACTGATTGATGATTTTGGTGCGCGCAGTCGCATCGCCCATCATCTTATATCTTCGCCAGGCGTCCGCTAACTCCGTGCCATTCATTGCTGCGCTCATCTCAGATATATCCCTCCCTGCAATCTCCAGAAGGTCTCTCCCGGTCAGTTAATATTCCTCCACTGAGATGCAGAGCCGTCGTATTTCCTATGGATCGTCCCTCTCGTCCGCATATGCTTCCTGCTGCTCCAGAAGCTGCGCGAGGGGCGTTCCAGGCGGAATATGCTCCAGCCCGTTCCCCGAATGCGCTTCTTCCAGAGGCTCCGGTTGTCTCACTGCTGCCTCATTCGCCTTCTCCATGGCGTCTCCCAGAAGATAACGGATGATGATGCCGAAGGCGGCAAAGACTATAAAAGCCGCTACCGCCCTCATCACGCATGTCACCGGAGAGACCTGCGCCAGAAAGCTGACGAAAGCCACTATCAATGCGGCAAATGATCCCAGCACCGCCGGCAGCCGGGGCGCATACATTTCCATCGCAGAGCATCTACTAGGCTGCGGCTACCAGGCGAATTTTCGCCAGGGCTTGCCGGTAGAGTTCGACATACTTTCGCGCGGAATTGTTCCAGGAAAAGTCGCTGGTCAATGCGCGTACAACCAGTTTTTCCCAGGCGTCGCCATCCTGGAAAGTCTCCACTGCGCGCTTCACCGCATCCAGCATGGCGGAGGCATCGTACTCCTCAAAGACGAAACCGTTGCCCTTTCCGCTGCGAGCCGTAAAGTCGCTGATGGTGTCCGCCAGACCGCCGGTCGCGCGAACGACGGGAATCGTTCCATAGCGCAGGCTCATTAGCTGTCCCAGCCCACACGGCTCAAAGCGAGAAGGCATCAGGAAGATGTCGCTTCCGGAGTAGATTCGCTGCGCCAGTTCTGCGTCATAGCCAAGGAAGGCTTTGACTTTTTTCGGATGCCGCTCCTCCAGTTCCCTGAAATAGGCTTCATAGGCGGGATCGCCCGTTCCCAGCAGCACAAGCTGTACCGGCAGGCGCAGCAGATCGTCCGCAGCCGCTCGGATCAGGTCAAAACCTTTCTGGTCAGCAAGCCGCGAGACGATCCCGATGACCGCCGACTTCCTGCTCTTCGGCAGCCCGCACTCCGCCTGAAGCGCGGTTTTACACTTCGCTTTGCCCGCCGGTTTCTCCGCGCTGTAGTTGGCTGCCAGGTTCCGGTCAGTCTGCGGATTATAGACATCCATATCTATCCCATTGAGGATGCCGGTATAACGCTTCTGCCCTGCGAGATACTGCAATAGCCCCTGCAGACCGCAGCCATAGTCGTCGGTCTGAGTCTCACGCGCATAGGTCGGGCTGACCGTATTGGAGACATCCGAATAGATCAGACCGCCCTTCATAAAACTCATGCGCCCGTAGTATTCCAGACGATCCCAGGTAAACAGATCGTCGGGCAGTCCCGCGTAGCGCAGAACCTCGTAGGGATAGTCGCCCTGATAGGCAAGATTATGAATGGTGAAGACGCGGGCGACGTTCTCCCAGACAGGATTCTCGTGATAGAAGGTGTCCAGATAGACAGCGATCAGACCGGTCTGCCAGTCGTGACAGTGGATCACGTCCGGCGTCCATGTCGGCGTCAGGCGCGGAATCGCCTCCACCACAGCCCGATCAAAGAAGACGTAAGGTTCCGCCTCCAGCGTATAGACCATCTTGCTCTCAGTCGCCTCTGTAAAGTAGCGGTCGCTGGCGACCAGATAGACCGGAATATCGCCGATGGCGGTTGTTTTCAGCGTTGCGGGGAGTGAAAAACCCTCATGAATGGGTACGGAGAACTCCGGAACGCTCTGTTCCACCGTATAATCCGGGTTGTCTTCAATCATCCGATACGACGGCATGATGATTCTCACATCGTGCCCCATCGCCTTGAGAGCCTTTGGAAGCGCCCCCGCGACATCGGCAAGACCGCCGACCTTGGCAAGAGGAGCTACCTCGACCGAAACGAACAGTATTTTTAGCCTCCTGGAAGCCACAGCTTTCTCCTTTTACATCGGCGAACCTTAGAATTCGGGGACTATTTTCGTCCGCCGAAAAACTTGCTGATACGATTCAGAAATCCACCCACCCCGGCAGGACGCGCCGGGCTATACCCGAGCCTGTCCACGATCTGCTCCAGCGCGCGGGCGACAGGAGCGCCGGGACTGAACTGTGTGAAGGGCTGCTGCGCGCGCACGGCGCGCGACACGGTCGCATCCTGCGGGAGATAGCCCAGATAGTCCAGTTCGATATGCAAAAACTGTTTCGCGACCAGACTCAGCCGTTCATAGACAGCGGAAGCTTCCGCCTCGCTGGTCGCCATATTGACCACCAGATGCAGGTGTGTGCCGGGGTTCTCCTGAGATACCACCTTGATGGTGGCATAAGCGTCCGCCAGCGATGTCGGTTCGGGGGTGGTAATAACGATCACCTCATCTGCCGCCAGGACGAACGCCATTACGTTCTGCGAAAGCCCCGCGCCGGTATCTACCAGAATGGTATCCGCCAGATGATCCAGTTCGGAAAGGCTTTCGATAAACCGGGATCGCTGCTCATGGTCCAGATTCGCCAGTTCCGTGATCCCGGAGCCGCCTGCGATGATCTGCACTCCTCCCGGCGTCGAGATCATGATCTCCTGCAGCGTCTTCTCGCCGCGAAGAACATGCTCTAGATGGTAAGCCGGGGAGATCCCCATCACCACATGAATATTCGCCAACCCCAGATCGGCATCTACCACGATGACGCGCCGACGCGCCTGCGCCAGCAGAAGCGCCAGGTTGGTGGTGAAATTCGTCTTTCCGACTCCTCCCTTGCCACTGGTAACAGCGATAGTTCTGGCGGCGGGATATGGAGTGACAAGAGCGGAGTTTCCGAGATGATCTTCCAGATGCGCCTGTTTCGCGAGCGCACGCAGGCCCTGAGCCTGGTCTGCCATGGTCGCTTTCCCCCGGAGGCCGCCGACATCGGCGGTGGACATGGTGGAGCCTTGTATTCGACATCTCTATTATTGGCAGCAGAGTATAGCATATTTACCGGTTTTTTCGCGATTGACCGAAAATCGTGCAAAGCCTGTGCGCTATTGCAAGAATTGTGCCAAAAATAACTTGACAGGCAACTTTTTTTAAACCTATAATTTGCCAGTGTAACCTCAGAACTCAATTCACTGTTTTATTTCTCTGAAAGTCGCCTGTCTCTTTCGAAAATCAGGCTCAATCCGCTTTCAGAGCCATCAACCGTTGGTCTTACACAGTCTGAAGATTCACGTAGATGCTTCGCTTCCGGTTCTGGTAGACCGCGAATCGCAGACGGGGGGAAAATACTGGTGGTGCTCCGACAGGATCAACATCAAGTTCTGTCTCAGCGCATAGACCCGAAGCTGATTATGGCGAACGCCATCCTTCAGCAGAGTTCGCTCGAACTGGTACAGCAGATCGAGGCGGAACTGCTGGATAATCCGGCGTTGGACGTGATCGAGCGCGAGCCGGTCTGCATGGGCAACTGCGCCAATCCTGCCGCCTGCCCCTACTGCGCGACTCGTCTCGCTCGCCCGCAGACCGACTACTCGCCTCTGGATTCGCATCTCTCCGAGGTCGAATATCACCCTGTCAGCTTCTTCGATTCGGATGATGAGTATGATCCCGTCGGCAATATGCCCGCGGAGATGACTCTGCAGGATCATCTTCGCGCACAGCTTCGCTCCGCCGTCTCTGAGGAGGACTTCGCTCTGGGCGATTACCTGATCAACTCCCTGGATGAAAACGGGTGGCTGGACAGTAAGGTGGAGGAGATCGCCTGTGAGTGTAATATAGAGACGGAGGAGGTCTTTCGTGTTCTGAGCATCCTTCAGACGTTCGACCCACCCGGCATCGGCGCGCGCAATTTGCAGGAGTGCATGCTGATTCAACTGCAGTTCCTACAGGATGAGGGAAAGGGCAATCCCATCGCCGAACGCATGGTTCGCCACTACTTCCCGGAAGTCGTCAACCGCCGATACGCCCGACTGGCGCGTATCTTCAATATCTCGTTGGACAGCGCTAAAAAAACTATTGAATTCATGAAAAATCAATTAAATCCCTATCCCGCCAACCAGTTTCGCCCTCCCTGGGCCTATAAACCGGCAAACCATAAGTCCAGTATTCGCCCGGACGTGATTCTTCGGCGCACGGAAGTCGGCTATGAGGTGGAGATCGTCGGTACGGAGCCGTTTGTACTGGGCGTCAGCCCCAGCTATCGCGAACTCTACAATAATATCAAGAACGGCAGCGCAAACCTGCAGCCGGATGAGATCAAGCATACTATCGAGTATGTCGAGCGGGCAGAACTGTTCATCAAGAACATCAATCAGCGTCGCCGCACGCTGCGGATGATAACGCAGTGCATCATTGACTGCCAGCAGGGATTTGTGGAGACCGGTTCGCGCGCCTACCTGCTCCCGCTCACGCGCACCCGTGTCGCCGAAATTCTGGGAATGCATGAGAGCACCGTCAGTCGCGCCACAGCCCAGAAATATGTCCAGCTTCCCAACCAGGAGGTAGTCCCGTTCGATCTCTTCTTCGATCAGTCGCTGGCGATCAAAACCGCCATCGAAGAGATCATCTCCAGCGAAGACCCCTCCAACCCGCTCTCTGATCAGCAGATCGTCGAACTACTGCGCGAGCGAGGTTATGAGGTCGCCCGGCGCACCGTGGTGAAGTATCGAGACGCCCAGAAGATCCTCTCTTCAAACCGCCGCCGTCGGTAGGCAGTAAAACAGAACCAGCCTTTCCCTTCAGTCGTAATACAGGGTAGACTATCACAGGAGGGAAGGATGGTAAACTGGATTCTTCGCTGGATTATCAGCGGGATTGCGCTGGCAATCGTGGCCAACATCCCCGGACTGGGCATCTCCTATAATCACGACCCGGTGGTGCTCATCAAGGTTACGCTGGTGATCGGGCTGATCAACTCATTTATCCGTCCCATTCTGGGGTTCCTCACGGCTCCGCTCAACTGTATGACTTTCGGGCTGTTCGGCCTGATCCTCAACGCCTTTCTCTTCTTGGCAGTCCATTTTATTGTCGAAGACTTTACCGTCTCGCTGCCCTGGGGCGCGCTGTTAGGTCCGATCCTGATGGGTATCGTCAGCGGCATCCTCAATCATTTCCTGATAGATGAAAAAAAGAAAGATAACTAGTGTTCTGAAGGAAGGCTCTCTCTTTCTGACACGACAGACTCCGTTATGCAGCGTCTGATCGCCCTCATAAAATGGTTCTATCCGGGAATGCGCGTCAAGCGGTGGATATCGCTGGCGATTGCCGGTCTCTGTCTATCCCTGGTCGGCATCGCGATTCTGAACCGCGCCCGTCCGGTGGATGCCCTGACCTACGCCAACCGGCTGGTTTACTGGCTTGCCGAAACCCTCGGTCTTCCCCTGCTGAGTCCCGGAGTCTCCAGAGGGGTCGGAACGCTGTTGCTGCTGGCAGGCATCAGCATTATCGTCTTTGCCATTGCGCGCTTCTCACAGTCGCTGACGACGGCGGTTAATCCGAGCGCGGTCGGGAATCTGGTGGATGTGGTCTATCGGCGTCGGTATCTGGCGCAGGGGCCTCGCGTCGTAGTGATCGGCGGGGGAACCGGTCTTTCGACCATGCTGCGCGGCATCAAGCAGTACACCAGCAATATCGTCGCCATCGTCACCGTGACCGATGACGGCGGCTCCTCCGGGCGACTGACCCGGCAGCTAAACATCCTTCCCCCTGGCGATATCCGCAACTGTCTCGTCGCGCTGGCGGACTCCGAGAACACGATGACCGATCTGTTCCAGTACCGTTTTCGAGGTGATGGAGCGGGCGAGGGTCTGCGTGATCATGCCTTCGGCAACCTGCTGATTGCCGCCATGTGCGAAATCAGCAACGGCGACTTTGAAGAGGCAGTGCTGCAGACCAGCAAGGTACTGAATATTCGCGGGCGGGTGCTTCCCTCCACGCTGGAGCATGTGCGGCTGCGCGCCGAGATGGAGGACGGTTCGGTTATCGAGGGCGAAACCTCCATCGCAAACTCTCCGCTGAAGATCAAGCGTATCAGTTTGAGCGCGGGAGGCGCGGAGGCGCTGGAGGAGGCAATAGAATCCATTCTGCTGGCGGATGTGATCGTGATCGGCCCGGGCAGCGTCTATACCAGCGTGATTCCCAATCTGCTGGTGAGTGGCATTGCCGACGCGCTCTACCGCTCACGCGCCCGGAAAGTCTATATCTGCAACGTGATGACTCAGCCGGGCGAAACGGACGGTTTCGGCGCATCCGATCACATCAAAGCGATTGAGGCGCATGTCCCGCGCCCCATTTTCAACTATGTGATCGTCAACACCGGTATCCCGACCCTGGAACTTCTGAACAAGTACCGGCAAACCGGCTCTATTCTGGTAGAGGCGGACACCGACCGGATTCGCGCGATGGGCTATCGTCCCATCGCCGGTAATTTCATCAGTCAGACCGATGTCGTTCGCCACGACGCCACACTCCTCTCCGAAGCGATCATGCGCCTTCTCATCTGATCTCTGATGAACCTCCTGCAAGATTCTTTGACTGCCATCCCCGTAAGATTTTCGTCCCCTCATCGTCTCTTCCATCAGTTGTGACGACTGTAAACAAATACTGTCTCACAGGAGGAGGAGAATGACTGCTGAGAACACACGACGTAACGCAGGCGCTCAAGTACTGTTTATCGCGATGGTATTGCTTGGCTGGTTCTGCCCGATAGTCAAGGCACAGACAGGCTTGCTGGATCCGCCTGCAACGGAGATTAGGACGTTTCAGGTGTTTGAACTGAGACTTGGTGCGCGTAATCCGGGGAAGAAGCCCTATCTGTCCGGACCAGAGATTACCGCAACCTTTACACGCCGGGAAGGAGGAAGACGGGTTACCATAAAAGGTTTCTGGGATGGCGGCAATGTTTTTCGGATACGGTTTTCGGCGACTCAGCCTGGAACCTATGACTATCGCACACGCTCTCGCGACAGCGGGCTGAACGGTTTTCAGGGAACCGTTATCGCCTATTCTCCTACCCTGCAGGAGATTAACGAGAACCCTCTTCGACGCGGATTCCTGAAAGCAAACGGGAGTACGTGGCGGTTAAGCGATGGTTCACCTTTTCTTCTGGTCGGCGATCTTCAATATTCGCTGTCTGATGAAATCCTTAATAGGGAATTCAAACAGTGGGTGAATGTGCTGGCGGAGCGAGGTTTCAACTCCATTCAAGGGTGCGCATGGCTTGGCATCACGGAGTACAACCGAACTGGAATCCATCCTTTTCAAGGAGCGCCGAAAAATGGAGACATGAATCCCAGATTTTTCCAGCGACTTGATCGTCTGGTGGAGTATGCCAACAGCAAAGGCCTGATCTTCGGAATGATGATCGGAGGTTTCCCTGGCAACTCGCAGTGGTGGAACCGACTATTTACCACACGCGAGGATGATGACAGATGGTTTGCGTACATTGTCGCCCGATATTCAGCGTATAATGTGCGCTGGATCCTGTATGGCGAAGTGGATGAAGGCAACAAAACTCCCTGGAAAACAACCTGGACAGAGGAAGTGTCTTATAAGGCGGCGCTTGTTCGCACGGAAGATCCCTATGATCATCCCATCGGTTGTCATCATACGCCCGGCAAAGAGACCCAGACTGCTTCAATCGCTTATTTAGACTACCTGGAGGTACAGATCAACCGTTCGGAAGATCAGTGGAAAACGGCACGTGCTCTGCGCCAATTTCGCAAGCCGATCTGGTTTGAAGAGTATTTTTATGAGTTTTCTGATGACTTCCGACTGGGGATTCGCAACACGCATCGTAACTTTGTGGCAGGTCTCGCCTTTCCTACTATCGGCAGTCTGATGCGCGCGCATCATAGAGATTCGGCCTTTCCTCCCAGCGCCGCCGCATCTATGGGGCTTTCGCTGGAAGAGTATCTGCGCCGTTACGATCACGCGATGCTGGCATTACAGCGATTCACTCAGATGTATGCGAAACTGAATACCGTAGACTTCGAACCCTATGATCGTGCTTCGCGCGGTTCCGCGCAGGGAGTTGGCGGTAAATTCGGCGTGGACTATGCCTTCTATGTGCCTGCCTATAAACGGGAAACAAAAATCACCGTGTCGGTCGAGAATCACAGCAGAACCTGGTCTGTCTCCGTTCTGAACCTCAGTCGCATAGATGAGAATGTAAAGACTTTCCAGGTAAGAGGAAAAGGCAACCTTACCATCGAAACGGGAACGACAAATCCGGTAGCCGTGGTTTTACGCCGAATGTGATGCCCTGAAATCTCTGAGTCTGGAACAGGATCGGTCTACAGAGGAGCGATCCTGTTTTTTTGCGGGAAGTGATCTATTTCACATCCGTTTTCAGGCATACTTCACAGTAAAATCTGTGAACCTCCGCTATGCTATCTACGTCCAAACATCATAGAATAGAGAAAAGCAAACTGATGGTCTATTGAACTGCTAGGAATTTCGACGAGGAGTGTAGTTCCATGATGAGCGTATCGTACAACTCGGAATCGAGCAAGTCGCTGCATTTAACGCAGGACGAAGCTATGGCGTTGCTGGATATGTGTCTCTGTACGCGAATGGATGACGATGCCATGCGCGCAAGCGCCATCCATAAACTGGCGGCTCTCTGCCGGGACTTTCTGCGAAGCGATCCGGCCGAGGCGGCATGAATGGAATACTCCGGCGGGTACGCCGAGAAGCAATCCTCTCATCCTCGCCAGGAAGACGGGTAACGGATAACCGTATGCAATCTGAGAACTCCTTTGCGGCGACATGGGAGCAGCGTTTCGGGGAGAATGAGGAGGAGTGGTTCTTCGGACGCGAGCCAAGTGACATGGCGCGAACCACTTTTAATCTGTGGCAAAACCTGTTTGCGCCTCGCCTGGCGCGGACGCTGGATCTGGGATGCGGCGAAGGACGGGATTCCGTTTTCTTCGCCGCAAAGGGTTTTCGGGTAACCGCGGTAGACCTGACTGCCTCCGGAATCCGCAAAACGGAACGGCTGGCGCGTGATTGCGGGGTTTCGCTGCACGCTATCCACCAGATGGATATCCGCGAATTCCCCCTTACCCCCGACTACGATATCCTCTTTTCTAACAACGCGCTTCAGGGCTTAAATCTTCAATGCGTCCCCTATCTGCGGAAAATCCAACGGATCACGCCGCCGGGAGGACTGAACGCCATTCGAGTCTTTACCCGCGAAGCCGACGCCCTGCGTAATCGCGCGGATGTCTACTGCTTCGATCAGTACGAACTTAAACACTACTACCGCGCCTGGCGTCTGCTCTACTATGGCGAGGATATTCTCTGGCGCCCCCACGTCAACGGCTATCTCTCTTTTGCCACGATCATCGCGCAGAAGCGGGGCGGGAGGGCGCGGATTTCCGCTGAAGATCGCGCAGAGCGCGATAGCCGATCAGAATAATCCCCTGCTCCTTGATCAGCCTGCGCACATCCTCATCGCTGGTGAACAGAGCCGCCTCTTCTCCGCGAGTTTTCCAGGAGCCGGTGATCGCCTGAAGCTCCTCGGTCGGAAGCGCGGCATGGATGTAGAGTTCCGTGACGCCCGGCTTGAGATTTTTGAGAATCCGAATCCAGTAGTCTTTCGTGGTCTCTCCCGGCTTGGGCTGCTCGTCATAGATCAGATAGTCAGGGAACACCAGTCCCAGAGCCGCCGCCTGAGCGCGCAGTCCGGGAACGCCAAAACGCTCATAGGTGGCCTGGGAAGCCATCCGTAGAGGAACATTAAACTCTTTCGCCAGCTTGATGTAGAGCGCATGGTAGCGCGGATCAAGCTGCATGGTTCCCATATGGGAATCGATGTGCGTGATGTCCACGCCTGCCGCCAGAGCCTTCTTGATCTGCGCCCGCGCCTCAACCTCTGCCTGCTCCGGCGTCGCGTTCTTATAGACCTCCTGCACCGAACGCCACAGATAGCCGTCGGGTCCAACCAGACCGGGAACTTCGGACCTGTCTGCCACGGGTCCCCAGCGATAGACCTGCCACTCGCTGGTATGAGTCAGATGAATCCCGAAATCGCGCTTCGATCCCTGACCGGCGGCGTATCGCGCGATCTCTGTAAACCAGGGACAGGGAACCATGATCGTCGCGGAGGTGATCAGACCGCGTTCCATGCCCTCGATCACGGCGCGGTTGGCGGAGTGACACATTCCTACATCATCACAGTTGACGATGAGAATCCGGTCGGAGGGCTTATAACCGAGACGCTCCGCAAGGGTTGGAGCATTTTGCGGCGCAGAGACGACGGTATGAAAGACTCCCAAGGCTGCCAGCAGCAACGAAACCGACATCAGTTAACCTCCTGCTATTTTCGATCACGATTGTGCCATAAACCCGGACGGATAGCAAGAGGATACGGGAATGAAAAGGCGACTATGCCGCCTCCGAAACGATCTGTACCATCAATCGAGGTGTATGCGGATCGGACAGGAAGAGCATACGGACGCGACCGGCTTTCGGCGCGCGCACGATCTCCTTTTCGTTGACGGAGAGACCGATTATCTCTCCCTTGTCTACAAACTCGCCCTCACTCGGAATCGCGCCGTATATGGGATGTAGTTCCAGATTATTTGGTATCATGTGCTGCTCTCGCATGCATCTCCCGAAAAAAGAACGCGAAGCCTCCGGGAGGAGAGGCTTCGCGAGCCGCTACTTGCCATACCTGAAGATCATGCGCTGCGCCTCAAAACAGGCTTGACCGGCGGCAATCACCCTGATTGAACTGTGACTATACTCTACCCGGTGTTGATTAAGACCTGATTAAGGGCGCGTTAAAGTTCGTTTAAGTTTCCAGAAAAGACCAGACATTCGGCAGGATGATCGTCTGGTTTCGCGCCGGACCGACCGAGAGGCTGACAATCGGCACGCCAACCAGTTCCTCCACCCGTCGAATGTAGAGTTGGCAGGCTTCCGGTAGATCGTCCATGCAGCGCGCATCAGAGATATTCTCCGACCATCCCGGCAGCGTCTCATAGACCGCCGTCAGGTCGGTGCGATTGGGCAGGTCGCAGGGCATCTTTTGCGTGAACGCGCCCTCCAGTTGATAGCCCACGCAGATTTTTACCGAATCCAGTCCTGTCAACACATCCAGCAGTCCCAGGGAGAGGCAGCTAAGTCC
This sequence comes from uncultured Chthonomonadaceae bacterium, assembly GCA_964429855.1. Lineage (GTDB taxonomy): Bacteria > Armatimonadota > Chthonomonadetes > Chthonomonadales > CAJBBX01 > CALLMM01. The sequence continues at coordinate 12,884 of CAYSDM010000010.1, read as the reverse complement.
GTTCACCTGAACAGAGTAGCGTAAAATAACCGCATCCAGCCAGCCGCAGCGTCGCGGGCGTCCGGTGGTTGTTCCGTATTCATGCCCTCGCTCGCGAATATAGTCGCCTACCTCGTCGGTCAGTTCGGTCGGAAAGACTCCCGCGCCAACCCGCGTGGTATAGGACTTCGCCACGCCGACGACGGCATCTATCGCCGTCGGTCCGACGCCAGTTCCCAGGCAGGCTCCGCCAGCGACCGGATGCGAGGAGGTCACATAGGGATAGGTCCCCAGGTCGAGGTCGAGCAGCGTTCCCTGCGCGCCTTCAAAAACCACGCCAATATCCTCCCGAATCGCCTCGCCTACCAGAGAGACCGTATCGCAGACAAAAGGCTGCAGCTTCTCCACATACTCCAGATATTCCGCAAGTATCGCATCCGCATCCAGTGGCTCAGACTCGTAGATTCGGGTGAAGAGCAGGTTCTTCTCCGCCACCTGTTCGCGCAGCCGCTCCTCAAATCGCGTTCGATCCAGCAGTTCATGCATACGAATACCGTTACGGGTCGCTTTGTCGGCATAGGCGGGACCGATGCCTCTTCCGGTGGTTCCGAGCGCGCCCGTTCCGCGCCGTTGCTCCTCCAGTTGATCCATCCGCCGATGATAAGGCATGATGAGATGGGCGTTCTGAGAGACCTTCAGATTAGCGACAGAGTGCCCTCTCGCCGCCAGTTTTTCGATCTCGGAGATCAGCACCGCCGGATCAATTACCACGCCGTCTGCGATGACACAGACAACCTCTGGATAGAGAATGCCGCAGGGAACCAGATGGAACTTGTAGGTCTCCCCGTCAACCACAACCGTATGCCCGGCGTTGTTGCCACCGCCATAGCGAACCACCATTCCGGCACGATTCGACAGGTAGTCCACCATCTTGCCCTTGGCTTCATCGCCCCACTGCGCTCCGACGACAACGATATTCGCCATTGCTCGCTCTCCCGAAAAAATAAGAATGGATAGCCGGAGCTATCCATTCGTAAATATCTGTCTTCACTTAAGTTATTGTATCTCCGAATGGCTCGATTTGTCAATCCTGAGGACAAAGGTCGCATCGTTTTCCGGCGTGATTCGGGGAGGAGAGCGGAATAATCCATGTCGAATAGTAGAGCATGTCAGCAGGCAGGAGCAGGAGAATATGCCGGAAACTCTACCGCGAGCCGTGATCTTCTGGGAAGAGGGGTTTCCCTTCATAGACACCCACCCCCTGACGCAAAACGTTCTGAGACATGCCCTTCTTGACCACTTTTCGATACAGTTTGTAACTGCCAGTGATCTGCCCGCCGCGCTGCTCTCCTCCCCGGACCTTTTCATCCTTCCCTACGGTTCCGCTTTTCCCAAATCCATGTGGACGGCGTTCACCGCCTATCTGAGAGGCGGAGGCAACTGGGTAAATCTGGGTGGCGCGCCGTTAACCATTCCCGTTCGCAGGCGCGATCCCGTCCACCGCAGAAGCGATCCGTGGCAGATCGAGTGTGCCCAGACTCAGTACGGAAAGGAGCTTCGCATCAATCAGACATATCCGATAGATATGCCGGAACGCGCGACTCTGCGCTGCCCCCCACTCGATATTGATCTTGAGACCCATTTTCACCGGTTTCATCCCTCCCGTGTCTGGTCGCTGCAGGTGCGTTTCACCACCGGAAAAGATTTCCCGGACGAGATCGGCTCGCCCGGTCCGCGAGAAGCGGTGCTGCATCCCCTGACACTGGCGGAGATGGACGGGAGAACGCTTGCCGCCCCCATTATCGCCATAGATCGGCTAATCGGAGAGTTTGCGGGTGGACGTTGGATACTGGCTGCCTGTCAGGGAGCGCGCCCGCTGCCGGGCGATCTCATTGCGAGGTTGTGCGAATATGCCGTGCGTCCCCGCGCGCATCTGGATGTGCGCCCCTCCTACGCCTGCTACTATCCCGGCGAGATGGCAAGCCTGAATGTCAATGTACACACCTCTTTTTCCGGAGAGATAAAGCTCAACCTGCGCGTCTTCTCCAAAGAGAATCAACGCGAGATATACGCCCACATCTACCGACTGAGATGCGGAACAGGCCCCGCCATCGTCCAGACCTCCCCCTTCCCGGTTCCCGATCCGGGTCTGTATGATGTTCGCGCCACCGTCGAGGATGGTTCTCACAGCAAACCGATCGGCTCTGCAGAGAGCGCGTTCTGGGTCTATGACCGTGACCTGATCTCTTCGGGAAAACCGCTGACTCTGAATCGCGACTACTTCTATCGGGATGGAAAGCCCTACCCGATCACCGGAACAACCTATATGTCCGGCGACAGGCATCGCAAATTTCTCTTCGAGCCAAACCCGGCGATATGGGATGCCGATTTCGCCGCCATGAAGGCCGCGGGGGTGAACCTGGTGCGAACCGGTCTCTGGACAGGCTGGCGCTGCGCCATGCTCGATCCGGGGTCGGTGGATGAGGGAGTGCTGCGCGCTTTCGCCGCCTACCTTCTGACGGCGCGCCGCTACGATATTCCGGTCATCTTCACCTTCTTCTCTTTTTTTCCAGAGACATGGGGCGGAAAAAACCCCTACCTCGATCCGCAATCGGTCGCGGCGCAGTCGGCTTTTGTTGCGGCATTTGCGCGACGCTTCTCCATGGTTCCCGACCTGATCTGGGATTTTATCAACGAACCCTCCTTCTGCTCTCCCGCGCATATCTGGCGAGCGCGTCCTCACTACGATCCGCACGAGAGGGCTGCCTGGGCGCAATGGCTGGAGGCGCAGGGAGTCTCTGAGGAGGAGTGGCGAGAGCGATGGCGACTGACTCCCAATGCGCCTCTCGATCTTCCCGCTCTCGAAGATTTCCATGACGGCTTCACCCTTCAGGATAAGCATCCGATTCGCTGCCTGGACTATCGGCGTTTTTCCCAGGAGAAGTTCCGGGACTGGGCAGCGCATCTGGCGCAGGTGATCCGGGAGAACGGCAATCCGTCGCAGCTTGTGACGGTTGGACAGGACGAAGGAGGAACGGAGGAGCGTCCTGCACCGCACTTTTACGGCGCGGCGGTGGACTTCACCTGCAACCACTCCTGGTGGCAAAATGATGACCTGCTCTGGGACAGCGTGATTACGAAGACGCCGGATAAGCCCAATCTGATTGAAGAGACCGGCATCATGTTCGGGGAGAGGGTGGACGGAAGCCCTCTGCGAACTCCCGAAGAGGCGCGTAATCTGCTGGAGAGAAAGCTCGCGCTGGCGTTTGCCTGCGGAGGAGCGGGGTTTATTCAGTGGTTGTGGAATACCAACGTCTACCTGGACTCGGATAATGAGGCGGGGATCGGTATGCTGAGAGCGGACGGCAGCGAGAAGCCGGAAATGGAGTCATTCCGGCGCATTTGCCGTTTTTTTGCGGAGAACGCGCACAGAATGATCGGACGCGAACCGGAACAGGCTTGCATCGTCATCCCCTACAGCAGCCTCTTCAGCGTTCGCGGACAGGCGGATGCGGCAACGCGGCGCGCGGTGCGCTCCCTGGAGTATTCTCTCGGCATTCCCTGCCGCGCCGTCAGCGAATATCGCGTTCGCGAGATGGGCGATCCCGCGTTGATCGTTCTGCCCTCGGCGCGCGTCTTAACGGAAGACTGCTGGCAGACGCTTCTGGAGAAGACGGCGGAAGGCGCGACGCTGCTGATCACCGGCTTTATCGAGTCGGATGAGTACTGGCGCCCGATACCACGACTGAAGCGGTTTGGGATCGAAACGCGCGCCGCAGGGGTCCATCGTGAAGAGAGCGCTGCTCTGAATGGAAGCGAGCCGATTCGGGCGGTTTTCGAGAAGAACAAGAGCGAGAAGATCGAACGAGCGGTCTCTGCCAGAGGTGATAGACTGGATGCCGCGCTGATTCCGCATGGCAAAGGAGCGCTGCTCTACTGCCCGATTCCGGTAGAGTGCAGCGAGAGCGAAACGCAGACAGTCTTTCCGCTCTATCATCGCGCCGCGCAGATCGCCGGAATGAATCCGCCAGAGCGACCGCGCGCGCAGAGTAGTCTGCTGGCGCGTCCGATCGTCTTCGCAGACTCCCTTCTCTACCTGATGGTTAACGAAACCGACAGCGACATTCCGGCGCAAGAAGAGACCTGCGGGCTGGCTGTTCCCGCAGGTCGGATTGCGCTGGCCTTCGTGGATCGCATGAGCGGCGAGAGACTTTCCAGCCTCTCCCTGTCATAACAGACAGACGGCAGGACAGGTATTATCTCCAGAAAAGAACCTCCGGCGCAGAGCGAGGAACCGGCTTTGTCACCTCGCGGGGATAGCCAAGGATCACCGGGAAGACCGCCTCATATTCCGCCGGAACGCCAAGCTCCTGCTTCATCTCCGGTTGATTCAACCAGGCTCGCGCCAGCCCGATGACGCATGTCCCCAGCCCCAGATGACAGGCAGCAAGCATCAGGTTCTGCCCCGCCAGACAGCAGTCCTCCGCCGCCCATGCCGTCACCGGACGCGCATACAGAATAATGAGCGTGGAGGCGTCATAGAAGATCTTATAGTTGGGGTCTTCCAATCCGCTCCGATGCTCATAGAGCGGCGACTCCGGTGTCATGCGATCCAGTTCGAACTTCTTGGCGCGGTCAGACCACTGCTGAAGCAGATCCCGATCCTGCACCACCCCGAAGACCCAGGGCTGCGTGTTCATCGCGCTGGGAGCCTGCACCGCCGCAGAGAGGAGCGTCTCGATGGTGGCTTTATCCACTTTTTGAAAAGTATAGGCACGCACCGAGCGGCGCTTATACAGAGCGTCCATCAATTCCATGCATTTCTCCTAAATAAGCACATCCTCCAGAGCGCGGCGCGGCGTATGATGCTCTGCGCCGACTGCATAGCCGATGCGGAACGGCTGCATGGGAACCATGTCGGGAATTGGAATCAGCCTGGCAATCTCCGCTTTCGTCTGCGCCACCTGTAACGTCTGGCTCATCGGGTGGATGTTGATTCCGAAGGTTGAGGCGGTCAGGCATATTCGTTCGAACACCTGTCCAGCCTTTACCTGCGCCGTGTGGCTGTTTTCCGACGCGCTCAAAATACCCAGCAGCGGCGCGCTCATCAGCACTTCATGATCTTTCTTCGCGGTCGCTCTGCCGAGGTTAAGATAAGACATGGCAAGCTGCCCGATCACCGACATCAACCAGTGCGTTCCGAACACCCCCCGTCCGATGGTTTGCCCAAGCTCCTCCCGAAATGCCGGATTCGCAAACTCCAGCGCGTCGGCGCGGGAGGTCAATTCGTCCACCATGCGACGAATATCCAGATCATCCGTGATATGGAGCATGATTCCCTCGTTGACACAGCAGTCCTCGATACGCTTGACTGCTTCCCGCGGAATCGGGAACGGCTGATACTCCGTGTGCACGGTGTGACGACGAGGGATCGCATCAAACAGTTCAGGTAGACGGAACGGAGAGGGGTCGCCCGGAGTCCGGAAGGTGACCTCCGCAACCAGATCCGCATTTAACGGGCTGGGGAGATACTCGACATGATAGGCAAAGCCGAAATGTTCGGCAGCAACCAGCAGGTTCTCCAGCGCGCAGCCAAGGCTGATATGCAGTTCGCGCTGATCGGCGTCGGCAATCGGCTGCCAGCAGGCTTTGTCCGCATAGATTCGGATCGCCATCCGGTCGGCCGCAAACTTCCAGGGCTGCGTGTTGCGGGTGGAGGGAGCGAGAATCGCATAGCGCAGGAGAAACTTCATCTGCTCGACCTCGCTGCCTGTATGCGGAAAATCGCGCTCGGATACCTGCCAGGGAGTCACTCTGGGATCGTAATCTGCCATAGCGGTTCTCCTCCTGTGAGGCGCACAATGGCACGTCTACATCCCATTGTAGAACGTAACAATCCGTTATACATCCGCCATTCGGCGGATTATCAGGCGATCATCGGCTTTACCAGCTTCCCGCTTACATCCGTCAGGCGGAAATCACGCCCCTGATAGCGGTAGGTCAGCCGTTCATGGTCTATCCCCATCAGATAGAGCATGGTCGCATTCAGATCGTGGATATGCACCGGGTCGCGCGTGATGTTGTAGCAGAAGTCGTCCGTCTCGCCAAGGACCACACCGCCCCTCACTCCGCCTCCCGCCAACCAGAGAGAGAAGCAACGGGGATGATGATCGCGCCCGTAGTTATCTTTCGTGAGCGTTCCCTGGCTGTAGACGGTGCGCCCGAACTCGCCGCCCCAGATCACCAGCGTATCGTCCAGCATTCCTCTCTGCTTCAGGTCTTTCAGAAGCGCGGCGGAGGGCTGGTCAGTGTCGCGGCACTGACCGCGAATCTGGGACGGAAGGTTTCCATGCTGATCCCACCCCCGATGAAAAAGCTGCACAAAGCGGACTCCCCGCTCCACCAGACGACGCGCCAGCAGCGCGTTGGCGGCGAAGGTTCCGGGTTTGCGCGCCTCCGGTCCATACATCTCAAAGACCGACGACGGCTCTTTTGACAGATCCATCAGGTCAGGAACCGATGCCTGCATCCGGTAAGCCATCTCATACTGCGCGATGCGCGTGTTGATCTCCGGATCACCGAAGGAGTTTAACGCCATCCGGTTCAACTGCTCCACGCCGTCCAGCATACGCCGCCGGGTCGCCTTATCAATTCCGGGAGGATTATTCAGGTAGAGCACCGGGTCGCCGACAGAGCGCAGCTTCACGCCCTGATGCACGCTCGGAAGAAACCCGGTTCCCCAGAGACGCCCGAAGAGCGGCTGATCGTTGGGGTTTCCGGTTCCCTGCGAGATCAGAACGATGTAGGCGGGCAGATCGCGATTCTCGCTGCCGATCCCGTAGGATATCCATGCGCCGAAGCTCGGACGCCCCGGCTGCTGATGCCCCGTCTGAATGAAGGTCACGGCGGGATCGTGGTTGATTGCCTCGGTATGCATGGAGCGAATCAGGCAGATATCGTCTATCATCGAACCGGTATGCGGCAGCAGTTCGCTGAGCCAGGTTCCGTTTTTGCCATACTGCTGAAACTTAAAAAGGGTCGGAGCGACGGGGAAAGAGGACTGCCCGGAGGTCATCCCGGTTAAGCGCTGCCCCATACGAACGGAGGCAGGCAGTTCGATGCCGTAGTGCTTTTGAAGCTGCGGCTTATAGTCGAACAGATCAATATGCGAGGGCGCGCCTGACTGGAACAGGTAGATGACCCGCTTCGCCTTCGGCGCGAAGTGAAACTGCGGCAGCGCGCCAAAGCTCTTCGGCTTGCCGGACTCCATCCCGAAGCCCTCTTCGCTCAGCAGCGAAGCCAGCGCCGCAATCCCGATTCCCGTCGCCGCTCTCCCGAATAGCTGTCTTCGCGTTAGCAGCAGTTCAAACTCTCGTCCCGGGTTCATGCTCTCCCGATCCATTCCTCCAAAGATTGGAATCAGTATAACAGATGCTCCTCCCTCCTGCAACCGCTTTTCCGATGCCTTCAGAGCCTGCCGTTGAAACCCGGATACCGCGATTTTCGTTAATCTATTGAGGAGATACAATGACTGGAACTGAGAATCGTGAACTGGAGATCGTTGCGCTGCTGCAGGCGATGAACAGCCGTTATGTGGGCGAACGGCAGGAGGCAGAACGGGCTTTCGAGCAGTTCGGAACGGAAGAGGTGGAGGTTCTGCTGGAGATCGTTCGCCGCGAAGCAGACAGAACTCATCGGCGAAGACGCGCCTATCGCATACTGGCGACGGTCTTCATGACCATCGGCATACCTTTTCTGCTCTTCGCGCTCGTGATGATGATCTACTCTCTCGCGGTGGGAGACGACAATCGTGCCGCAGTGTTCGGCAGCCTGATCGGAACGCTGGGAGGCACGGTCGGCGGAGGAGTTCTCGGAGGCTTCTCCTTTCTGCTGGCTCCCACGCCCCTGCTGCAACTGGCGACTCGCAGTCTGGCAAAGCTGAACGATGTGCGCGTGGTCGGTCCCCTGCTGGAGTTGATCTCCTCCCGCATGATAGATTTCAATACTCGTTACTCATTAGCGACCGCGCTGATGAACCTGATGCCGAGACTGCAGGTCGGCGACAGGGAGCTGCTGACGGACAGACAGCTTGATGGTCTCTATAACTGCCTGCGCAGATCTCATCTAGAAAAGGAGACCGACCTGGTGATCACCTGCCTCGATGCGATCGGCAAAGTCGGCGGTTCTAGCGCACTGCCGCATCTGGAGCGGCTGGTCAACGCGCCTGGCGACTCCGAGAACATCCGCCGTATTCGACAGAAGGCGCAGGGGTCGCAGGAGGCGCTGGCTGCCCGTATCGAACAGGAGAGGCAGGGTATGAGTCTCCTGCGTCCTGCCGGATCGCCCGACAACCCTGCTGAGACACTGCTCAGACCGGCGCAGGGAGCCGCGCCTGCGGACCCGCAGGTGTTACTGCGCGCAAGCGCGAAAGATGAGACGGAATAGACAGCCATGAAACTGAATCAGACACCACAGACGGATGAGATTCCCTCCGAACTGCTGACGAAGTTAAGCAGCAAGAAACTGGAGGAGCGGGAGAAGGCGCAGCAAGCCATCGAGGAGATGGGCGATGCCGCTGCTGACCGCCTGATGCAGGCGATTGATCGGGAGGCGCAAAAGCGCAAGAAAAGAGTGAAGATTTACACCGTTATCATCAGCGTCTGGGTGGGATTTATGATACTGATGGCGGCGACCGGATACGCTGATCAAATCGGCAGCTTCACCGGCATGTTCGGCGCGTTTGCCAGTTTCTATGCCGTCTCGCAGCAGCAGAAGAACGCCGCCACCGAACTGGCGAAACTTCGCCCGAAACGCGCCGTCGGACAGCTTGCGGACGCGCTGGAGTATGGCGATAAGAACATGAGAATGCTGGCTTCCTCTGCGTTGCAGGATATCCTCCCACAGCTTCAGGCAAGCGACGACCACCTGATGAATGCCGAACAGCGCAGCAAGCTCTATAATGTTCTCAAACGCGCCCGTTTCAAGCAGGACACGCTGTTGATGGTAGCGATCCTCAAGGCTCTGGAACAGATCGGCGATGAGAAGGCGCTGCCGATGGTGGAGAATCTGTCGAAAATCGAACCGCGCAACGGCATGGAGCGATCCGTAAAAGCGGCGGCGCTGGAGTGTCTGCCTGCACTGACGGAGCGCGTGGAGAAGCAGCGTCGCGCCCAGACACTGCTTCGCCCTGCCGCCGCCCCCGACAATCCTGCCGAGGTGCTGCTGCGCCCCGTGCACGGAGCCGCTCCTGGCGATCCAGAGAAACTACTGCGCCCCAGCCAGCCGGAATAGAACATGAGACACCATTTTCACGAAGAGAGACCGGAGCCGCAGCAGAAGGAGTTCCTGGAGAGACTCGGCAGCCTGGACGAAATAGAACGGCAGCAGGCGGAAACGGCTATCGAGGAGATGGGCGAAGAGGGTATCGAGAAGCTTCTGGCGGTGGTTCAGAGCGAGGCGGAGAAACGCCGTAAACAGAAACGGATGCAGCGCCTCTTCCTGCAAGCGGTTCTCGGCATCTATGCGGTGATTCTGACCGCCTTTGTGGTACGCGGCGTTCTGACCTCCGACTGGGATTTCGAGAGCTTCGGCAGTTTCTTCTTTTTCATCACGCTGTTTGGCGGGGCAGCCGCCGCTTCGCAGCTTCATAAGAACGCCGCCTGTCTGCTGGCGAAGCATGACGATATCCGGGCGGTCGGTCCGCTGGCGGAGGCGCTGGAGATCGAAGACGGCGATATTCGCGCGGTCTGCCGAGAGACGTTGACCCGACTTCTGCCGCGCCTGCAGGCAAGCGACGGCGGTCTCCTCTCGCCGGAACAGCGCGATAATCTGAATCAGACGCTCAAAAAGGCGAGCCTGAAACAGGATACAGAGTTTATCCTTGCCATCCTTCAGGCATGGCAACAGGTCGGCGATGAGAAGGCGCTGCCCCATGTTGAGCGGCTCGGTCAATTGAAAAACAACAGCGAAGCCGGGCAACGAGTCCGGGAAGCGGCGCAAGCCTGCCTGCCCTTTTTACAGGAGCGCGTGGAGAAGGCGCGACAGGCAGGCACGCTGCTGCGTCCCGCCGAATCCCCGAATAACTTTGCGGACTCTCTGCTGCGTCCCGCGCCGGGAGCCGCCTGTGCCGACCCGCAGCTTCTTTTACGCCCCGCTTCTCAAGGAAATACCGAGCCGCCTGTCGGAATATAGTGTATCGGGTGATGACAGGTTCGGACAGCCGTTCGACTCCGCGCAAATCGGGCGATGCTATCCGCGCCGCGGCCTCCATCCCCGCAATACACCACAGGAGGACGGCTATGTTTCAACTCAATGGGAAGGTCGCATTCATCACCGGAGCCGGTTCGGGTATCGGAGAGGAGATTGCCCGCGCATTTGTTGCGCAGGGCGCGACGGTGGTTGTCGCCGATATAGATGAAGCCGCCGGAAGACGAGTCGCGGACGACATCGGCACGCTCTCTCGCTACCATAGGCTGGATGTCACCGATTCGCTGGCGGTGCAGGTGGCGCTGGAGCAGACGGCGGAACGCTACGGATCGCTGGACGTTCTGGTGAATAACGCCGGGGTCGGGCTGGTCGGGAGCGTCGAAGAGACGAACGACGAAGACTTCGAGCGTCTATTGGGCGTCAATGTGAACGGCGTCTACTATGGCTGCAAGCACGCCATCCCCATCATGCTTACACAGGGCAAGGGAAACATCATCAACATCGGTTCGGTCGCGGGACTGATCGGCATCGAGCGGCGTTTCGCCTACTGTGCCACCAAAGGCGCGGTGATCGCCATGACCCGCCAGCTTGCCATAGACTACGCGACTCGCGGCATCCGCGTCAACTGTATCGCTCCCGGAACCGTCTATACGCCGTTTGTGGACTCCTACCTGCAGCGTTTCCATTCCCACGAACTGGAGGAGACGAAGGCGCGTCTTCATGCCCGCCAGCCTATCGGTCGCATGGGCACGCCGCAGGATATCGCCTCGATGGCGGTCTATCTGGCGTGCGACGATTCCTCGTTTGTCACCGGCGCGGTGATGACGATAGACGGCGGATGGACGGCAAGATAGTTCCGAAAGGCGCGATGCCGGGGAATTCTACTTGACGGTTGGGCGCGTTCTCGCTAGAATAGAGTGTGTAACCCCTTTCAATCCCGTGAAAGAAAACGAAATCTTTCTAAAAAGAGACGCTGAATGGCGTTTCAGGAGCATCCCCTGTGCGAACCCGCCGAAGACAGAAGCCCGACGGTCTCTCCGACAGCCCACATCTGATCGAAGCCCTGCAAGTTGCCTACTACCACTGCGTTCTGCAGATGCCTTTGAAGAACATTGCGGAACTGCTGGGAAAAAGTCCTGCGACGGTCACCCGCCGGCTGGATGAGGTGAGGCAGGCGGGCTGGCTGCGAGACCGCCCCGAATTTATCCCTCCTCCTGAAATCTGGGAGGAGTTGAAGAGCCGCATGACCTGTTCTGACATCGAATCGTCGCTGCAGGACTATTTCGGACGGGATCTGCTGCAGCAGGTCACCGTTCTGCCCTCCATCGTCGGCGCGGATTACGCCGAAAACCGGCAGGCGCAGCTTGAGAGCGTGGAGCGAGTCGGACTCTTTGCCGCCAAACGCCTCTCTGAAGAGCTATGTGAAGGCGAGCATGTTGTCGGCATAAACTGGGGTTGGTCGGTGCGTCAGTGTGTGGTGAACCTGCGCCCGCCGCGCTCCAACCCGCACCTGCGATTCCTGCCCATTGTCGGTAACCTGAGTCTGGATGAGACAGACCCCCATTTCGAGGAGGCCATCGAATGCTCCAGCAATCGGCTGGCGCAGCTTGCCGCCTCCGCCTTCGATGCGCCGCGCGCCCCCCGACTCAATACGCCTGCCTACATTCCACGGCGTTTTCATCAGGACTCGGCGCATCTGCGCGCCATCCGCGACTTCATCGAAAACGATGTCTCTTACCGGAGGATTTTCGGCGGATCGGATGAGAGCGGATCCCGGCAGAGTGGCTTGATCGAGTGCGTGGATACGCTGGTAACCGGGCTGACCTCGCTGGATGTTCAGACGCTTCCGATCTATCGCCCGAACCTGATTACGCCGGAAGATCTGCCCGTGCTGCAGCGCGCCGGAGTCGTCGGCGATCTGGCGCTGCATCTGGTGGTCGCCTCCGACGACCCGGATGCGCCGGATCAGGCTCGCCCCGCATCGGAGCGCGAACTGGTGGCGCATGTAAATAATCTGATCGTCGGAGCCACGCCCCAGGACTTCATCCGCGTGGCGGAGCGCGTGCGTCGCGGCTCTTCTGACGGTCTCGGCGTCATCGTGCTGGCAGTCGGAGCGTGGAAAGCCCCGATACTCACTACCGCCATCCGAATGCGCGCCGTCAACGAACTGATTACCGATCTGGAGACCGCGCTGGCGATCTGCGCCCATGTGAACCTGCCGTTGCAGGAGACGAACCGGCAGGCAGCCGCCATCCGCGCATAACCCTGTGGATAATCCGCGCCTCACAGGATGCATGGCTGAGCAGCGCAGGGGAGTACCCCTGCGCACGCTATGTGTCTCAACTGTTACAGGAGAAAACACCCATGAGCGATTCCCCTTCCCCTGCTCTGCAGCTTGATGCGGAGCAGTCATTTTCTATACTCAATGCGGGCATTAACGAAAAACACCGCGAGGAGCTTTGCAGCCAGGTCGCCGCCATTCAGGCGGAGTTCGCCGCAGAGCAGGATTCCGGTTACGCCGTTCTTGAACCGCGCTGGCGCGCCTGGACGCACAGCCACCTTCGAACCGAAGAGATCGAAGATACGCTGCAATTGGCGGAAAAGATTCGCCGCGAGTTTTCGGTCTTCATTCTGGTGGGTATCGGAGGCTCTGATCTCGGCGGGCGTACGCTCCACGATACGCTGGATCATCCCTTCCA
>CAYSDM010000009.1:0-99807 GCA_964429855.1 uncultured Chthonomonadaceae bacterium | reverse complement strand
GTTCGCCATTCCGCTTCAGTGGGTGAATCTCGCTGCGGGGATGGCGCTGGGCGGCTTGCTGACGGCGGCGGGATTTGGCGCGGGAATGTGGCTGCGTCACCGCGCCGCAGCGCCCGGCGCGAGCAGTTCCCCTCCCTCCGCCTCATAGATCGCCCTGCAGAGCAGTTTCTCCCGAAATCTTTCCCGTGTCTACTAGAATCTGCGGGAGCCATTCTGATAGAATCCTGTCGGTTAGTTCGGGGTTTTTCAGGGGGAGGGTGAACGTATGGCTCAACACGATCGGATCATCATTCGCGGCGCGCGGCAGAACAACCTCAAGAACATAGATATCGAGATTCCTCGCGATAAACTGGTTGTGATCACCGGACTCTCCGGCTCTGGAAAGTCTTCGCTGGCGTTCGATACCCTCTATGCCGAAGGGCAGCGTCGCTATGTGGAGAGCCTCTCCGCCTATGCCCGGCAGTTTCTGGGGCAGATGGACAAGCCCGACGTAGACTATATCGAAGGTCTCTCCCCTGCGGTCTCCATAGATCAGAAGTCCACCAGCCGCAACCCGCGCTCGACCGTCGGAACGGTTACCGAGATATACGACTACCTGCGCCTCCTGTATGCGCGGATCGGCATACCGCACTGCCCGCAGTGCGGGCGCGAGATCGCGCAGCAGACCGTTCAACAGATGGTGGATCGCGTCCTGAGTCTCCCGGAAGGAACGCGAATTCAACTGCTGGCTCCCGTCGTGCGCGGACGCAAGGGCGAATATCGAAAAGAGCTTGAAGACCTGCGAAAAGAGGGCTTTACGCGGGTGCGCGTGGACCGGCAGGTCTACGATCTCTCCAGCGACGATCTGCCCGATCTGGATCGCTACAAACAGCACTGGATCGAGGTGGTGATTGACCGCCTGGTGGTCAAGCCGGAAATCTCGCGCCGTCTCGCCGATTCGCTGGAGACCGCCTTGAAGAAGGCGGAGGGAAACGCCATCGCGCATTTGCTGCCTCGCGAAGGCGATGCCTCCGTACAGGAAGAGGAGATCGTCTTCTCCGAGCATTTCGCCTGCACGGTCTGCGGCATCAATCTGGAGGAGGTCGCGCCTCGCTCCTTCTCGTTCAACAGTCCCTACGGGGCCTGTCCCGACTGTCATGGACTGGGAACCAGAACAGAGTTCGACCCGGACCGCATTGTGCCGGACCGAAGCCAGACCATCAATCAGGGGGCGATCAAGCCGCTGGTGATGAAGTCCACCGGCGCGATTCACGACTGGTGGAAGGCGATACTGGCGGGCGTCGGCGAGCGCATGGGCTTTACCAACGACACCCCGATGAGTCAGTTGAACGAAAAGCAGTGGAACGCGCTGATGTATGGCATTCAGGGCAATGTGACGGCGCAGTTTCGCAATAAATGGGGACGGGTTCGACGATTCGATACGGAGTTTGCGGGAATCGTGGCGCATCTGGAGCGGCGTCTGCAGGACACCTCCAGCGACTATATCCGGGAGGAGATGTCGCAGTACCAGTCCACACGTCCCTGTCCCGCCTGTCAGGGCAGACGCCTGCGTCCCGAGTCGCTGGCGGTGACCATCCATGACCTCAACATCGCGCAGGTCTGCGCGATGTCCATCGGGCAGGCATATGCGCATTTCAGCAGTCTGCCGCTGACGCCCCGCGAAGAGACCATCGCCCGGCAGATCATCAAAGAGATTCGCACACGGCTGAGTTTCCTGTTGAATGTGGGGCTGGAGTACCTGACGCTGGATCGCGCGGCGGCGACGCTGGCAGGCGGCGAAGCGCAGCGTATCCGGCTGGCGACACAGATCGGCTCCGGGCTGATGGGCGTGCTCTATATTCTGGACGAGCCGAGCATCGGTCTGCATCAGCGGGACAACACGAAGCTGATCGAGACGCTGCTGCGCCTGCGCGATCTGGGCAATACGATTCTGGTCGTGGAGCACGATCAGGAGACGATGGAGGCGGCGGACTGGCTGATAGACATCGGACCGGGCGCGGGCGAACACGGCGGCTATGTGGTGGCGCAGGGAACCTACTCCGACATCCTGCATAACCCCGATTCGATCACCGGGCAGTATCTCTCCGGCACGAGGCAGATTCCGGTTCCGCCGATCCGCCGACCGGTCGCGCTCTCCACGCTGGACACATCGGACAGCCGATGCCTTCAGCTGCGGGGAGCGCGCGCGTTCAACCTGAAGAATATTGATGTGCAGATTCCCCTGGGCGGGCTGGTCTGCGTGACGGGAGTCTCCGGTTCCGGCAAGTCCACGCTGATTCAGGAGACGCTCTATCCCCGGTTGATGTTTCATCTGAACGGCACGCGGACGGTATGGGGCGAACATGATGCGCTGATCGGGCATGAGCGGATTGACAAGGTGATTGACATTGACCAGTCGCCCATTGGTCGGACGCCCCGCTCCAACCCGGCGACCTATACGGGCGTCTTCGATCTGATTCGCGACCTGTTTGCGGCGACTCAGGATGCGCGGGTACGCGGCTATCAGCCAGGACGTTTCTCCTTCAATGTGAAGGGCGGTCGCTGTGAAGCCTGCCGGGGCGACGGGATTATCAAGATAGAGATGCACTTCCTGCCCGATGTCTATGTGCCGTGCGAGGTCTGCAAGGGCAAACGCTACGACCGCGAGACGCTGGAGGTAAAGTACAAAGGGAAGAGCATTGCGGACGTGCTGGCGATGACGGTGGCGGAGGCGTGCGAGTTCTTCAGCGCGGTTCCGCGCATTGCGCGCAAGCTGGCGACGCTGCGGGACGTGGGGCTGGATTACATCCGCATGGGACAGCCCGCAACGACGCTCTCCGGCGGCGAGGCGCAGCGCGTCAAGCTGGCGGCAGAATTGTCGCGGCGCGGCACGGGACGCACGCTCTATATCCTCGATGAGCCGACCACCGGACTGCACTTCGCCGACATCGAGAAGCTGCTGGGGGTGCTGGGGCGTCTGGTGGACGCCGGCAACACCGTGCTGGTGATCGAGCATAACCTGGATGTCATCAAGACCGCCGACTGGGTGATTGATCTGGGACCGGAGGGCGGCGACGGGGGCGGGCAGGTGGTCGCGGTGGGAACGCCGGAAGAGATTGCCGCATGCGAAGCCAGCCACACGGGACGTTATCTGCGCCGGGTTCTGGGGAAGGAGACGTCCGTACGGGCGATTGTGGAAGAGAGAGAGGGCCGTCGGCTGAAGGAGGCGGCTTCGGCGTGAAGCCGCTCCTCATTCCAGACCGGTACGCTCGCGAGAACAGGGCGGATCTCCTGTCATCGTCGCTTCCAGAATCCCTTTTCATTTGAATAGGCCTGCGCAGTCCAGTTCTCCTTCAAGGTAGCAGGGTTGCATCGCCTGGCTGTCCTGTCGAGCGCAGCGACACACTGTTAGGGAAACACTGTCCTGTCGAGCGCAGCGAGACATCTTAAGATTCTTCGCTTCGCTCACAATGACAATCGGGCTTCGCTCAGAATGACAGCCATCCAAACGATCTGGTTGATCTACTGGTCTTGACTCTCTCCCGAAAAGACGTTATACTGTGAAAAATTATACAAACTAAAGAACGAGATGTTTTCGGGAAGAGCCTACAAACTGTTCTGGCAGCCTTTTCTGGCGCTGCTGTTCGTCACGCTGTATCTGCCGACGAATACGCTCTTCCCTGCCTTTGCCTCTCTGAGCCTGCCGGCGCGCGTCGGCAGGGGAACGAAACCTCATGCGGACTACTGCCACTGTCGGCGCTGTCCCGGCGAGTCGGTCTGCTGCTGCAAACCCGCTCAGAGTCCGGCGAATGCTGCCGCTATGCGCGCACTGTGCGATCTGGGCGATGAGGCGCTGCTATGGCGGTCGCGATCGGCTTGCGTGATGCCGGCAGTTCGCTCTACTGCCCTCTTCCTGTCCGTGGCGGCGACGGAACTCCCTGCGTATCTCTCTTCCCTCTCGTCGCCGTCGTCTTTGCCGGATGAGCCTCCTCCTCGACTCTCCTGAGCTTCATGAAAGTAGAGGTCTGTGGGATGCCGGAGACACAGTCCATACAGGCGTCTCCGGGCGATCAGACCGCTGCTGGAACTTGAGTTTTCAAAAAGGAGAGTTGTGATATGAGACGACGAGGTTTTACCCTCATCGAGCTGCTTGTTGTCATCACGATTATCGCGATTCTTGCCGCCATCCTGTTTCCGGTCTTCTCGCAGGCGCGGGAGAAGGCGCACGCGGTTTCCTGCCTGTCCAACTGCAAGCAGATGGGCATGGCGGTCTTCATGTATTCGCAGGACTACGACGAGTCGCTTCCGACAGTCCGCATGCCGTTTCCGGGCATGGCTCCGGCGGAGAGTTGGCTCAATCTCGTGCAGCCGTATGTTCGCACCCTGCTGCTGCAGCGCTGTCCTTCCGACAACGCGCCGACCTGGAACGATCCGCAGCCGCGTATGGCTTCTTACGGGTTTAACGCCTACTTCGATCCCCTGCATCCCCCGTATGGAGATCACAGGGCGCCCCGCAGTTTCAGTCTGGCAGGGATCAACCGCCCAGCCGAGTGCGTCTTCGCGGCAGAACTGGCGGAGTACGTCGGAGGGGATCCCTCCATGCCGATCAAAGGCGATCACTTCATGCCGATGTACTGGGGCGATCCGCCCCGCGTGTCGGATCCGATGATGAACATGCGGCAGTGGGATCGTGTCCGGCGCGAACCCAAAACCCTGGCGATCCGCCGTCATCAGGGCGGCTCGAACTACGTCTTCACCGACGGACACGCCAAATGGCACCGTTTTGAGGCGACCTTTCAGCAGTCGTCCGGTCAGCCGCCGCATGTAGACTGGTACGATCCGCTCACACCATGACTTCTCAGGAGCTGTTTCTGTGGCTGCAAAAACCTGGTATCCCCGTAGAACCTTGACGAAGGTTCTTATGTTCATAGGTGCGGTCTGGCTGTTTGGCGGCTTGATGCTGCTGGGAAGCGTCTGGTTTGCCAACCGGAATCTGGTTCGTATTATCAACCCCGGCGAGATCGCACCTCCGTTTCAACTGAGCGATCAGGACGGACGGATGCATAAGCTGGAGGACTATCGCGCCCGTCCGCTGGCGCTGGCGTTTCTGCCCGATCTGGGCGAAACGTCTGTGATACAACTGCGTTCCATCGAAAAAGTCTCACGGCAGTTCGACACGCTCGGCGTGAAGGTCTTTGCCTTGATCCCGACGGACGCGCCGACAGCAAAGCGCGTGCATGAGGCCGAGAAGCTCGATTTTCCGATTCTGCTCGATCCGGGCAGGAGGGTTGCCCGCAAATATGGCGCGCTTCCAGGCGATGGAGAGGAGGCGCGGCTCTCCTACGTGGTGGGAGGCGACGGGCGGGTGATGCTTCCGATCACCACCGTGCATGCGGCGGATCACGGGCGGCAGCTAGTAGAGCTGACGGAGTGCTGTCTGGATGAGACGCCGCAGAAGCCTTCGCGCCTGATCGGAAAACCGATTGAAGACTTCCAGCTTCCGCGCGTTTCGGACGGGAGGATGGAGAGTCTGTTCGGCGACCGTAAGCAGCGGCTAACGGTGCTGTTTATTCTATCGGCGGAGTGTCCCTGCTCGCAGAAAAACGATACGCGCATTGTGGAGATGGCGCGCCGTTACAGCGGGAAGGGCGTGCGTTTCCTCGCCCTTAACGCCAGCGCCAACGAACCGTCTGAAAAGGTTGCCGAACACGCCCGTAAAGCCGGTTTCCCCTTCCCGGTGCTGAAAGATGCGGGCAATAAGATCGCCGACCGGATCGAGGCGGAGGTGACCCCGGAGGCGTTTGTGCTGGATTCGCAGGGCATCCTGCGCTATCATGGGCGGATAGACGACAGCCGCGACCCGAAGATGGTTCAGAAGCACGATCTGCGC
Source organism: uncultured Chthonomonadaceae bacterium (assembly GCA_964429855.1). GTDB lineage: Bacteria > Armatimonadota > Chthonomonadetes > Chthonomonadales > CAJBBX01 > CALLMM01. The sequence continues at coordinate 93,938 of CAYSDM010000009.1, read as the reverse complement.
AATGCGCTGGATCTCCTGCTGGCGGGGAAAGCCCCGATGCGCGCCGATGTTCCGGCTTACGGCTGCGCCATCTATCGCGTCGAAACCGCTCCCGGCTCCTGATCCTGTCGGGCAGGTCCTGATTCTGTCCGGCAGGAACGAACATAGAGATCAGAAAGGAAATTCACATCATGCTGCACCGAAGATGGTTACATAGACTGGCGGCCGGCGCCGCCCTGATTGCGCTGACCGGTATGCTCTGCGCGCCGATGTCTGCGCAGAATGTAGAAAAAAAGACCGGTGTCAAAAAAGAGATGTGCGCCTGCGGTCATGTGAAGGGAACCTGCGCCGCCTGTCAGAAGGCAGCGCAGACCGCGCGTTCTGGAAAGAAGAGCGTCCGAACGGCAGACAAGAACTCCCTGACCATGCGCCTCTCCGGTCTGCACTGCGAAGGATGCGCACAGACAGTGAAAGATAGTTTGATGACGGTCACAGGCGTGCGCGCCGTCAACGTCAATCCCAAAACGCAGATTGCGGTGGTATCCTTTGCCGGAGCGCCCCCGAAATCCGAAGTTTTGACGGAGGCGGTCAAAAAGGTCGGCTATAAAGTCCTCAAAGTCGAGAAAACCAGGTAGTCTCTTACGCGCTCTGCCAGCGGTCAGACGCAGCCGCTGAACACGGATGCCTTCCGCGTCGAGTCCACGGTAGAATCGCGCCGCATAGGACACAATATCGAGAGAGGTTGTCACTCCGAGCCGATTCCGGCTCTGTTTCAGATACGGAACCGGTCCGGAGCGGCAGCCTCGCGCTGTTTTCTCTTTCGTCGTCCACTCGCAGATAACAGGGGAATGCCACATGATTAATCGCTGGAACGACAGCGAAGTCCGCGATCTCGAACCGATTGACCAACTGGTCTACATGTCGCGTCAGATCGGCGCGGAGACCGGACTGGTCGTCTGGGGCGGCGGGAACACCTCGCTCAAAGTCCAGGAAAAGGACTACCGGCAACGCGATACCTACGTGCTGCGCGTCAAGGGGAGCGGTTCCGATCTCAAAACCATTGAGCGCAGGCACTTTACCGGCATCCGCATGGAGGATGCGCTGGCGGTCGAGTCCCGCGAGGAGATGAGCGACGAAGAGATGGTCGCCTATCTCGCGCTGTGCCAGATGTCGCCCGCCGACCCTCGCGGCTCGATAGAGACTCTGCTTCATGCTTTCCTGCCGGCAAAAGCCGTCGCCCACAGCCACGCAGACGCCATCGTTGCCCTCAGCAATAATACGGTGGGAGAATCGGCGGTGCGGCAAGCGCTGGGAGAGCGAGTCATCCAGATTCCCTATATTCGTCCCGGCTTTCTGCTCTCCAGACAGGTCGGGGAGGCGGTGCGAACGAACCCCGATGCGTCCGGGCTTGTGCTGATGAATCACGGTCTGATTACCTGGGGCGAAACGTGTCGGGAAGCCTACGACGCCCATATCGCGCTGGCCACGCAGGCGGAGGCGTATCTGGCGGAGAAGCGGCGCGGGAAGGCGGTTTTTGGCGGCATCCGGGTTCAGACGCTGCCGGAGGAGCGCCGAAGGCAGGTCGCCGCGGAGATCGCCCCGGCGCTGCGCGGCGCGATCAGCGTTCCGAAGCGGATGGTGTTGCGCTATGAGGATTCTGCTCCGGTGCTGGAGTTCGTCGGTTCGGAGGCGGCGGCGCGAGTCTCGCAGATCGGCGCGGCGACGCCCGACCATATTCTCAGCACCAAAGTGCTGCCCCTCTTTGTCCCGGTTACCCATCCCGAAGATCCCGCGCATGTCATCGCCTGTATCCGCGAGGCGGCGGAGACATGGCGCGAGGACTACGCCGCTTATTACGAGCGTCATCGCACGGATCAGAAGATGCTCGACCCGACGCCGCGAATTGTGCTGATACCCGGTCTGGGAATGTGGACGAGTGGAAAGGATCTTCTAACGGCGCAGGTTCCCGCCGACATCTATCGCCATACGATCCAGATTATCGGCGATGCCGAAGGGGTCTCCGCTTACAGAACGCTGGAGGAAGCTGATGCCTTCTCTGCGGAGTACTGGGGGCTGGAACTGTATAAATTGACGCTGGCTCCTCCGGAGAAAGAGCTTGCCAGACGGATCGCGCTGGTAACAGGGGCGGCGGGCGGAATCGGGCGCGCCATTGCGGAGCGGTTTGCCGGGGAAGGCGCGCATCTGGTCATCTGTGACCTGCAGGAGGAGAGTTGTCAGGCGGCGGCGGAAGAGATTAACCGCAAGCATGGAGAGGGGCGCGCCGTCGGCATCGCCATGGATGTCACCAGCGAAACCGACATTCGACGCGGCTTTGCAGAGGTCGCGCGCGCCTATGGCGGTCTGGATATTCTGGTCTCCAATGCGGGGATCGCCTCGACCGGGCGCATCGAAGATCTCTCGCGGGAGACCTGGGAGCGCAGTCTGGCGGTCAATGCGACCGGGCATTTTCTGGTCGCCCGCGAAGCCGTAAGGATGTTTCGCGCGCAGGGTCTGGGGGGAAGCATCGTGTTCAATGTCACGAAAAACGTCCCGGCTCCCGGCGCGGACTTCGGCGCCTATAGCTGCGCGAAGGCGGCGGAGGCGCAGTTGGCGCGTGTGCTTGCCATCGAGAACGGGCAGTACGGGATTCGGGTAAATATGTTGAATCCAGACGCTGTCTTTGAGGCGGGGCTGTGGACGCCGGAACTGAAAGCGGAGCGGGCGCGCGCCAAAGGCATCCCGCCGGATACCTTCGAGGAGACGATCCGGCAGAGTAATCTGTTGAAGGCGAAGGTCACGGCGCAGGATGTGGCGGAAGCCGCGCTCTTCTTCGCCTCGGATCGCAGCGCGAAGACGACCGGGGCTGTTCTGCCGATTGACGGCGGTCTGCGAGAAGCCTTTCTGCGATAAACACGTCGGGAGAGCCAACGCTATGACAGATACAGACGGACTGCCGCTGGGGGTCTGCGTCTTTTCGGAGCCTGCGCGCAACGCTTCGCGCTCCGTCCGGCATGGCGACTATATCTATGAGATACTGCGCCATGCGGGGATCTGTTTTGAGCCGGTATCCAGCGAGCGGCTGGAGGCGCGTCTGCCCTCCCTGCGCCTGCTGCTGACCATTGGGGAGACCTCTCTGTCGGAATCTCTGAAGACCACGCTGACGAACTGGCTGCAGACGGGCGGGGGATGGGTGAGCGTCGGGGGCGTCTGTGGACTGGAGAGGCTCCTCGGCGTGGAGGTCGAGAAGCCCGCCTACTCCAGTTGGGGAGGCGGCGTCAGCAATCTGGGGGAGGGCTACCTTCTGCCCCGCGCCGCCGATCATCCCGTTTTGAAAGGGCTGCCGCTGCCGCTTCACTACTTCAATGGGCTGCCGGTGCGGGCGATAGATGCCGGAACGCTTGCGGAGGGACTGAATGCCCATCAACAGCCGACCGGACGCGCTGTGCTGACCGAGGCGAACTGCGGAGACGGACGCTGCCTGCTGATTGCGCCGGACCTGACCGGGACGGTCGTGCGAATACAGCAGGGAACCGCGATCACCCGCGACGGGGTCGCCGCGTCGGACGGAACCGCGCCGGTCTGCGATGGAGTGCTTAAAAGCGACGATGGAGCGGCGCTGGACTGGATTTTTGATCGCCAACCGGTGGAGGGCGCGCCGGGGTTGTCCGGTTTTCTGCACCCGATAGCCGACTGCTGGCGGGAACTGTTGCTGCGCGCGCTCTTTCATCTGGCTTCTACGCAGGGGGTCGCGCTGCCTCTGCTGTGGCTCTACCCGCGCCGCCTGCCGGCACTGCTGCACATCTCGCACGACACCGACGAGAACGACCCCGCCGACGGATGGCAGCTGCTGGAGACGCTGCGGGAAGCCGAAGTTCGAACCACCTGGTGCGTGATCCTGCCCGGCTATCCGCCGGACCTGATGCGCGCTATTCGCGAGTCGGGGCATGAACTGGCGATGCACTACGATGCCATGACGGAGGGGCTGGCATGGGGCGAAGCGGAGTTTGACCGGCAGTGGAGGGAGTTGACCGCGCTGTTTTCGGGCGAGAGACCCGTTACCAACAAGAACCACTACCTGCGCTGGGAGGGCGATACGGAGTTCTATACGTGGTGTACGGAGCGGGGGATTCAGTTAGATCAGTCGAAAGGCGCATCCAAGACCGGGGAGGCGGGCTATAACTTCGGAACCTGCCATCTCTATCGCCCTGTCGCTCCGGATGGCACGCTGCTGGACGTGCTGGAACTGGCGACTCCCACGCAGGACCTGCACATCTTTGCGCCGGAAGCCCTGCTGGCGCCGCTGCAGGAGGCGGCGCTGCGTCATCACGGCATTCTGCACCTGCTGTTCCATCCCGCGCACATCCGCAAGCCGAACGTCGCCGACTCTCTCAAACGCGCGGCGGCGCAGGCAAAAGCGCGCGGCATGGAGTGCTGGACGGCGGCGCAGATCAATCAGTGGGAACGAGCGCGGCGAAAGGCGGAGTGGCGGGACTATCGGGCGACGCCCGAAGGAGCCTCCGCGCGCCTGCGGATGCCGGAGCCGCTTCCCGACGCCACTCTCTGCTGGCTGGCAATGGAAGAGGCGACGATACAGGTCAACGGCGCGCCGCAGCCCTCCCTCTCCTTCACCGCCTGGGGATTTCCGTTTCAAAGCGTCTGCATCACAGGGGCGTCTGAACAGGAGATTCTATGGAGCAGGCAGACAAAAGAGGAGGGGCGTTGACGGCCCCTCCTCTCCGGCTGGACGACACTAAAACTCGATGATTCGCCCTGTCCGCATCGCCTCGCGCGCCGATTCCGCCATACGCACCGCCCATATGCCGTCTGCGGGCGGGATGGGCGGCTCGCTTCCGGTCAGGATCGCGTCTGCAAAGCTCTCCAGCACATAGCGGAAGGTGCTGACCCCGTAGACCTCCAGATCCATATCCATGCGCTCGGAGCCGCTCTCCGTCACGATCCTGCGGCTTCCGCGCCCGGTGTTGAGATCGCCTTCCTGCACCAGATAGCCGCGCTCACCGTATAGCTCCATCCGTAGACGGAACCCGATGCTGCGCCAGCAGTAGTCTATGAGCGCTGTATCGCCTTCGCCATAATCGAACACCACCGTCATATCATGTCCGGAACTGTCCTCCCCCTGCGCCCAGACCCGCAGAGGGTTGCGCCCGTAGAGCCAGCGCGCCAGATCCAACTGATGGATTGCCATCTCAAACAGCGTGCCGCCGGAGCGCGTCTTATCGCCGCGCCAGCCGCCCCAGTTCTCCGGGGATTTCGTCACCCCCAGGATCACCTTTCGGAGCGCGCCCAGCCGCGTTCGCGTCACTTCTGGCAGATCGCGGATCGTGTCCACCAGTCGAAGCTCCTGGTTAATCATCAGCACCAACCCGCGCGAGAAGGCGATCTCCGCCTGCGCGATGGCTTTGTCCACTGTCAGCGCCATCGGCTTTTCCTGCAGGACATGTTTGCCGTTGGCAAGCGCCGCCACCGCCATCTCCTCGTGCAGGAAATTGGGGACGCCCACATATACCGCATCTACATCCGTTGCCGAGAGAAGATCCGCGTAGTTATCGGTCCAGTTGGGAATACCATGTTCGCGGGCAAATCGTTCGGCTTTCTCGCCGGTGCGCGCGGCAATCCAGGTGACTTCGGCGTTCTCCGCGGAGGAGAATCCGGGCCAGATGACATTTGTCCACCAGCTTACGCCCAGTATTCCTAATCGCACTTTCTGCATTCAGGGTGTGCCTTTCGTAGGGTATCCTGCGGATGATCCGCTCCGCCTGACACGGCTTGATTCGTTACCTCTATCCTCTACGACCGGGAAGAGGAAATGTTTTCAGGGATTCCGTCCTCTGTTCGCCGCGCGTGAGCCGGTTTCCTTCGGCGCGTTGACAACCCGGCAGCGGCTCAGGTACTCTAGCGCCATCTTGCGGGAGGAGAGGGCGGCATGAATTTTGAAGAGGCGCTCGCTTACATGCAGGGGCGGCACCGCTTCGGAATCAAACTGGGAAACGAACGGTTTGAGGCGCTGTTGGATCGTCTGGAACAGCCGCACCGACGGTACGGGATCGCCCACATCGCCGGAACTAAAGGCAAAGGCTCCACCACCGCCATGATCGCCGCCATTCTGACCGCGCACGGCTTTCGTACCGGCGGCTACTACTCCCCTTATGTATATGACGTGCGCGAGCGGGTGCAGGTTGATGGCGAGATGATCCCGCCGGAAGATTTTGCGCGTCTCGTCACTCAGATCGCTCCGCACATCGCTGCGTTGGAGGAGACTCTCCTCGGCTCCATCACCGAATTTGAACTGAAGACGGCGGTCGGGTTCTGCCACTTCGCTGCGCGCGCGGCGGACTATGCCGCGATAGAGGTGGGGATCGGCGGGCGGCTGGACGCGACCAACGTCGTCATGCCGCTGGTCAGCGTCATCACCAATATCGGGCTGGATCATGTCCAGATTCTGGGCGACACCCATGCGAAGATCGCCGCCGAAAAAGCCGGGATTATCAAGCCGGGCATACCGGTTCTGACCGCCACGGAAGAGCCGAGCGCGCTGGAGGTGATCTGCCGGACGGCGCAGGAGCGAAACGCGCCCCTCACGCGCATTGTGCCGATCCGCCCCGCCGGTCTGCCCTCCTCCGACCGGATACACTACGAAAACGACACCTGCAGCACCTTCCAAGTCTGGACTTCCGAACGCGCCTATCCCGATCTGCGGCTGCGCCTTCAGGGAGCGTATCAGCGAATCAACGCCGCTTGCGCCATCGGGGCGGTCGAAAAGATGGCGCAGGCGCGCGGTTTTTCTGTCTCGCTGGAGGCGGTGCAGGAAGGACTGCGACGCGCCTATCTGCCGGGGCGTCTGGAGGTGATAAATCGCCGTCCGCTGGTGATTATGGACGGGGCGCACAACGATATCTCCGCGCAGGCGCTGGCGCAGGAGATTCGCATAAGAAGCTATCGCCGCCTGCTGCTGGTCGTCGGCATTACCACCGGACACGCACCGGAGGGGATACTGGAGCCACTGGCGTCTCTGGCAGACCGCGTCTACGCGACTCAGCCGCTCTGGATCAAGGGGGTGGATGCCGGGATGGTCGCAGAGACGGCGCGCCGCTGGTGCATACAGGTGGAGACCCTGACGCCGCCGCTGGAGGCGGCGCGCGCTGCCCTGCGTGAAGCCTCGACCGATGATCTGGTGCTGATCACCGGATCGTTCTATACGGTCGGCGATGTGCGTCCAGACGAGTTGTTGCGTTGACGATACGGCGGATGTGGTACACTACAAAAATCCCGGTCTGTACGGGAAAAACCAGTAGATGAGGTGAACGCATGAGCGCAACGACGCAGGAGAGTGTGAACGCCGCGCAGTTGATGGCATGGGACAGCGAGTACGTGATGGGAACCTACGCCCGTCAGCCGGTCATGTTCGTGCGTGGAGAGGGCGCGCGTCTATGGGATTCGGAGGGGAAGGAGTATCTGGACTTCCTGGCGGGAATCGCCGTGTGCGCCGTCGGGCACTGCCATCCGCGCGTCGCCCGCGCTATCGGCGAACAGGCGGCGACGCTGATGCACCTGAGCAATCTCTACTACAACCCGCTTCAGCCCGCTCTTGCCCGCCGCCTGTGCGAACTGACCTGCATGGAGCGCGCCTTCTTCTGCAACTCCGGCGCGGAAGCCAATGAGTGCGCGATTAAAATAGCGCGTAAATGGGCGAAACAGCATAAGGGACCGGACTGCTGCGAGATCATCACCTTTGAGAAGTCTTTTCACGGACGCACGCTGGCGACCGTCACCGCGACCGCGCAGCCGAAATATCAGGAGCCTTTCAAACCGCTGCCTCCCGGTTTCAAGTATCTGCCGGTCGGTGACCTTCATGCGCTGGATGAGGCGATCAATGAGCGCACCTGCGCGGTAATGATCGAGCCGATTCAGGGCGAGACCGGCATCCACATCGTCCCGAAGGAGTTTATGTCGGCGATCCGGGCGCTGTGCGATGAGTCGGGCATCCTGATGATCTGCGACGAGATTCAGAGCGGGATGGGGCGCACCGGCAAGTTTCTGGCAGGCGCGCACTCCCGCATCGCTCCTGACATCGTGACGCTGGCGAAGGCGATTGCCGACGGCGTGCCGATGGGAGTCTGTCTGGCGCGGGGCGAGGCGGCGCGCACGCTGGTTCCCGGCGATCACGGCTCTACCTTTGGCGGGCAGCCGCTTGCCTGCGCGGCGGCGCTCGCGGTGCTGGATGTGCTGGAAGAGGAAGACCTGATGAATCGTGCCGCGCGCGTTGGAGACTACTTCCTGGCGGGTCTGCATCGTCTTCAGCAGGCGATGCCGGAGAAGATTCAGGAGGCGCGGGGCGTGGGGCTGATGGTCGGGCTGGAGTTGAGCGTGCCGGAGGCGAAGCGCGTGCAAAAAGAGATGCTGGCGCGGGGAATCGTGATCAATGCCATCGGCGACACGATCCTGCGGTTCGTTCCCCCGCTCATCATCACCGAAGCCGACTGTGATCGGGTGGCGCAGACGCTGGAGGAGCTTCTCCACAGCCTGTAATCATGGAGATCAACCCGGAGAGAGCTCTGGAAGCTCTCTCCGAGGTTTTTTTATTGCTCCAGCGGAGCGAGCGGCATCGCGCCGAGGTTCTGCAGGTTCTCCCCTTCGTAAGCCATCTCGACATAGAGGTTCTTATCGCCCGGCAGCGCCAGCCCGAAGACGACCCCGCGATGCAGATGTACTCCCTCCACCGTCAGAGTCGTGTCCAGGCGGCAGCGATAGAAGAGCGGTAAATGATCCGGGCGAAACTTACCGAGGGCGCGCGGCGGACGCACCGAGGCTTCCGGCGACGGCAGATGACGATAGAGGTAGACGCCGCGCCCGTCCACGATCCCGGCGCGCGTATAGAGCGCCAGCAGATCGAAGTGCCGGGCGTTGTGGTGGTCTATTGCGCGTGACAGGCTGTCGAGATTCTGCAGCAGCGTCAGCGCCTCTCGCTCCTCTAAGAACCGGTAGGAGACCGGTCCGCCGGAGATTCCGGAAAACTCCGCCGCCAGATCAGCGCACTCATACCAGGCTCCGTTGGGGGTAATCATGGCGCGCGCCACGACGTTCTCATAGAGATCCCCCTCGCCCACCTCCTCTTTCAGAAGGGCGATCGCCGCGCCATAACGCGCCCGGTACTCCTCATTCAGTTGATCCAGCCGAATATGCTGCAGCGGCGAAAACTCCTCCATACCCGCTTCTCCCCTACCTGTCATGTCGTCGCATACTACCTTCTACGATTCAGAACCGGCGCGCTATCCCTCCAGATGCATTGTCGCTTGAAACAGATACTGTCCTTTTCAAAAACGGTAAAGAAACGGGCGACAAACGAGGATAATGTAACAGCCCGGGTGAATGTAGGTCAATCCGGCAGTCGGACAGTCACAGGCAGTGAAGGTCCATGCACTACGGCGAGTGAGGGCGATGAAGCCGCAGAGGCGATCCAGAGAATATAGAATAAGTCGCCCGGAGGCATCGCGCGCGCAGGGAGGATACCGGGTCTGCGCGCAGGCAAGCGACGGCGCGATCTGGTTTGAATCCGCCGATACGACTCTTGTTCCGGCAACGGAGGCATATGGAAGCGCCCTGTGGATTCCCTGTCTGGCGCAGCAGATGACGCTGTCTCTGGAGGGAGAGGTCTGCCCGGAGTGGTATGGCTGCCTGCCGCACCTTGCTGACATTCTGCGGCAGTGGTGGAACTACCCGACCGCTCTGCCGACCGTTCCCCTCGGCGCGCCGACAGCCCGTCGCAGCGTCGCCTCAACAGGGCTGTGCTTCTCCAGCGGGGTCGATTCGTTCTATACGCTCCTGCGCTATCGTCAGCGCATTCAATACCTGCTCTATATTCACGGATACGATGTTTCTCTGGAGGATCGGCCGCGACAGGTGGATATAGAAACCAGCGTCCGGCAGGTCGCGGCGGAGGTCGGGGCGAAAGCGATCTTTCTTCGCGCCAACCTGCGCCAGAACGCCACCTTTTCCGGCGTTCCCTTCGAGCGCGCGCACGGGGGCGGGTTGGTGGCTGCCGGGCATCTCCTCACCGACCATCTGGAGCGACTGCTGATCTCTTCCTCCTATCCCTACGACACCGATCACCCCTGGGGGTCGCACTATCGCCTGGACCCGCTCTGGAGTTCTGCGCGTCTGGAGATCGTCCATTTCGGCGCGGAGCTATGGCGCTCCGAAAAACTGCGGATTATTGCCGGTGAACCGCTTGTTCAGGAGCATCTTCGCGTCTGCTGGCAGTACCTGAACTCGGGCAAAAACTGCTCGCGCTGCGAGAAGTGCCTGCGAACGCAGCTTGGGTTGGCGGCATGCGGCATGCTGGATCGCTTTGCGGCATTTGACCGCGAAACGTCACTGGCGGATCGGGTTGACTCTCTGTCCCACATCGCCAACCCGGACATGATAGACGCCTATCGGAGTTACCTGGAGGGAGAACTGGATTCACAGACCGCCAGCGCCGTGCGGAGGCTGATCGAACGCTCCCGCAGGCGGGCAAGGTCCCTGCTCACGGCTCGTAAAAAGATGAAACTCTTCTTGCGCCGAGCAGGGAACCGTCTCATTCGAAGAAGCTCCTAGTTCTCCTTCAAGGAAGAAGGGCTGCATAGCATGGCTGTCCTGTCGAGCGCAGCGTCGCGAAACCCTGTCCTGTCGAGCGCAGCGAGACATCTTCAGATTCTTCGCTTCGCTCAGAATGACAGCGGGGTTGCGCTTCGTTCAGAATGACAGCCATCCAAACGACCTTGACGACGTACTGGCGGAACAACCGCCTCCCCGCCCGCTCACGAATCGTAGAACATCACATACCCGTCACGTTGAATCCGCGCATACAGCCGGCACAGTTTTCGCGCAGAGCGCGGGAAAGCCGCCTGCGCGGCGCGCTCCTCCAGCAGACGCAGGTTCCCCGCCGCATTCGTCAGCAGCGTTTCGCTCTCCGGCAGCAGATAGAGCAGTGTCGCGCGCAGAGAGGCTTCAATCTGCTCCTGCGCGCCGGAGAGTCGCGGCAGCGCCTTCTGCAGAATCTGAAAATCGAGCGCGGTCTGCCAGTTTCGCTCCAGATTCGCATCCAGCAGTCCATGTCCCCGTCCATCAAAGCTGTTGGCAAGGTAGATCAACGCCTCATCCCGGATTCGATACCCGAACGAAATCTGTCCAACTGCCAGCGCCTTATTCAGGTCGGTAAGAATCTGTAAGGTGCGCGGCAGCAGATCAGCGCGCAATGCCTGCAAGCGTCGCTGCGCCGCAAAGACATCCGGCATGCGGCTTCCCAGAAAGAGAGCCTGCTGCGCAATAAACCTCTCCTGCGACGGAGCGGGCGGCGGCTTCCCGCGATGCGTGGGCGCAGAGGGTTCGCGGCGCAGCAGCGCGGAGAAATCGGCGTCGGTGAATTCGATGGTGTTGGCGCGATCCAGCACCTTGCGGCTGAAGGCGAATGTAGACTCATCCACATTCACCGAACCGGTGATAAACAGGTTCGGCGGAATGCGAACGGCGGTTCCGTCCTCCAGATAGATCGTCTTTTCCGGCGTCTCCATCGCGGAGAGCAGGTCGGCGAAGTAGTGCTCCACCCGCGCCAGATTCATCTCATCCAGACAGATAAAGAAGGCTCTTCCGGCGTTTTCGGGACGCGCCGCCCGCTGCAGAAACTTCAGAAAGCGCGTTGAGACATAACGCCCCTCCGGGGATGACAGCAGGTTAAGGTAGCCCAGGAGCGGTGTCGGATCCGTCCAATCGGGACGCACGGGCAGAAGAAGATACTGTGCGGCGGAATCGCCGGTGATTGTGTCCGCGAAAAGCTGTGTCAGGCGCGTCTTCCCCATGCCGGAGATTCCGCAGAGCAGAACGAATGGTCTGGTTTTCAGCGCGATATAGTAGTTGCGCAGCATCAGGGGAGGAAAGGAGAAGCCCTGTTCGCGTATCGCGCTCTCCAGCGTCGTTAGCAGGTCGTTCTCCGACAGAGAGGCGCGCCGCTCTCCCGTATCCGGCAAAGGCAAGGTCGCGTAGACAGCGCGCGGCTCCTGCACCCGCGTCGGCACGGTCGCCGCATTCACCTCTCGCGGAGCCGCGCACAGCAGGCGGTGAAGCTCCGTGTAGGTCGGAACCCCCAGCGTCTCCCGCGCCGCCTGATAGAGCACCATGTCGCGCAGCAGCGAATGGAGGGGATTGCCTGGATGCATCTCTGCCAGGACATAACGCTCCGCCGCGATCTCCAGGGCGCGTTGATACTGCTCCGGCGTCAGTTCCAGCGGAGCAAGACTTCCCGGAACGATCAGGGGAAAGCGGGTTGGGAAGGCGGCGCAGAGAAACAGCGAAGCGGTCTGCGCTCCCACGCCACGCTGCTGCAGAAACGCGGAGAGGCGCGTCGGCAGCGCGTCCGCGCCGAACAGAAGGTTTCTCAACGATTCATTGAACGCCGAACGGCGCCCAGGGTCGGCATAAAGGCGGCGGTTCAGATTGCGATGCTCGCTGAACCGCCGCGCCAGCCTGCACAGCCCATCCAGTTGCCCGACGGACAGATCGCCGCCCCCGGCAAAATCGCTCTGGCGCAGGAGTTCCGCAAACGCCTCCGCGGTCGCCTCATCCTCTTCGCGAGTCTCCCAGTGCGCGAAACGCTCCTCCCCCTCTTCCCACCATGCGCCCCAGGCGAGCAGGCGCGCCTTCTGGGTCTCCGTCAGCAGCGAGTCCTGATATAAATCTTCGCGTTTCAATTTCTTATAGTATCCCTGATGGTCCTGTGTGGAATACGGGATACAGGATGATAGACTTCAGTTTCGTGAAGCGGAGTCGGTTGTCCTGCTCTGCGATTCGAGCAGAGCGGAACCGATAATGGTTAAGTACCGAAGGAAAGGCATTCTCTATGCCCTCAACAGCCAGACAATTGAATGAGATGCAGGTGGATGTGCTGCGCGAAGTCGCCAACATCGGCACCGGACATGCTGTGACCTCCCTGACAACCATGACAGGGGAATCCTTTTCCATGTCCGTGCCGGCTTTCGGCATGATGGTCATGAACGAGTTCGAAAGCATTCTGGGCGATCTGGAGGCGCTGGCCGCCTCCGTCTATATGCCTGTCGAGGGAGATGTCTGCGGTCACGTAGCCTTTCTCTTTCCCTATGACAGCGCCTGTCAGTTGACGGACCTGCTGCTGGGACGTGAGCATGGAACGACAACCGTTCTGGAGGAGCTGGAGTGCTCCGCTCTGATGGAGGTCGGTAATGTTCTCATCTCCTCTTTCCTGAATGCGATCAGCGACCTGACCGCTCTGAGCCTGCCTTCCTCGCCTCCCGGCATCGCCATAGATATGACGGGGGCGATCTTAGCCAGCATTCTTACGATTTCGCCGAATATTGGCGACCACGCGCTGACGATCATGACGCGGCTGGCGGATACGGAGTACCCGGTAGAGGGAGTCTTTGTGTTTATCCCGGAGCCGGATTCGCTGGCAGTACTATTTCAAGCACTGGGGATCGAATCGTAAGATGGGTCAGGCAATCATGGTGGGGATGGCGGAGATAAAAGTATCAAAGCAGTCAGGGGATGTTCTGGTCGCGCTGGGGCTGGGTTCCTGCATCGGGGTTTGCATCTATGATCGGCAGGCGAAAATCGCGGGGATGGCGCATGTGGTGCTGCCTGCAAAGCTGCACCAGGGAGACGACGCTCCCGGAAAGTTTGCCAACACCGCTATTCCCGCCCTCCTTGAGCAGATGAAACAGCAGGGAGCTGCTCTGCACCGGCTGCAGGTGGCGGTCGCGGGCGGGGCGCAGCTATTCTCTTTTAACGGAACCGGACCGCGCCTGGATGTGGGGCAGCGTAACAAATTAGCAGTTCTGACGGCGCTGAGCGAGTATGGACTGCTCGTCATGGCGCAGGATCTGGGCGGCAGCATCGGACGTACCGTATACTTTTTTGTCGAGGATGGCTGCGTGCGCGTGAAAACCATAGGAAAGGGAGAGAAGGATCTCATTGTGCTGGGAGAGGCGGAGGCTTTGTCTCTCCGCCGCGCAGCCTGACCGATCTTTCCCGCTGGGTGGTGTTTAATGTCCAAGTTAACTCTGGAACAACTGGTTCAGTATGTACAGGAGATTCCGGCGCTTCCGGACGTCGCGATCAAAATGATGAAGATGACCGACGATCCTTCCGTCTCGGCGCGTGCGCTTGGCGAACTCATTTCAACCGACATTGCGTTAACGACTCGCGTCTTGAAGATCGCGAACTCCGCTTACTACGGACTTTCGCGGGGAGTCAGCACGGTGAATGAGGCGGTGCTGGTGCTGGGTATGAAGGCTCTTCGCAGTCTGGCGCTCGCCGCCGCCGCCTATGACACCCTCAAGAAAGAGATTCGCGGCTACAGCCTGCCTGCCGGCGAGTTGTGGCGTCATTCGCTCTCGTGCGCGATGGCGGCGCAGGTCATCGCCAAACGTACCCGGGCGGTACGCAGCGAGGAGGCGTTCGTCGCCGGTCTTCTGCATGATGTGGGGAAAGTGATTCTCCACTCCTATGTCGAGCCGCAGTTTCAGGCGATCTGGGCGATTGTCGAACTGGATCAGATACCGTTTCATGCGGCGGAGAAGCAGGTGCTCGGTTTTGACCATGCGGAGGTGGGAGCGAAGATCGGCGAAAAGTGGAATCTGCCGGTCGCGCTCTGCACCGCCATCGCCGGGCATCACCTGCTGGAGCGCGGCGAGGAGGCTCCGGATCTGACCGCCGTCGTCCATGTCGCCAATATCGTCAGTCTTTCGGAAGGGATCGGGTTTTCGGGCGACAGCCAGGAGACGCCACTCGATACAACCGCAATGCAGCGTCTGGGGCTGGAAGAGAGCGATCTGGAAGAGATCATCAACGAGATGGTGGAGCAGATCGAACGTTCGCGGAGCGCGTTTGAGATGACGGCAGCCGCCTGACACAGACTGCCGGCGAGAGGACGGCAGCCGCCTGATGTCGGCTGCGAAGAATCCGACGGATGAGGTACAGAGGTGACGGAAGAGAGAGCTATTCGGGTGCTGGTGGTGGACGACTCCGCCTTTATGCGGAAGATGATCAGCGCCATCCTGTGCCATAACGGGATGGAGGTTGTCGCTGTCGCCCGCGACGGACAGGAGGGGCTGGAGAAGGCGCAGGCGCTGCGTCCCGATGTGATCACCCTGGATGTCGAGATGCCGAGGATGGACGGGGTGGAGTTTCTCACGCGGCTGATGCGCGAGAACCCGACTCCCGTTCTGATGCTCTCTAGTCTGACCGAAGCCGGAGCGGAGATCACCCTGCGCTGCCTGGAACTGGGCGCGGTGGACTGTCTGCAGAAGCCGTCCGGGGCGATCAGTCTGGATATCGAGAAGATCGGGCATGAGATCGTCGCGAAAGTCCAGGCGGCGGCGAAGGTAGACGGCAGACGTCTGCGTTCTCTGGCGCGAACTGCCGCTCCTGCTACTCTCCCGAAACCAACGGAGACGCGTGCCGCCATGACGGTCGGCTCCGGCGCAGCCCGAACGGTCGCTGCGCCTCGACCGGCGACGGAGGCCGCTCCCGCCGCAAAGCCGGAACTGGGGTTTCCGGGCAAACCAGCGGTAAAGCCGGCGCGCCCGCTGCTTGGCAGCGCGGAGCCGGTTGTCGTGATCGCCTCTTCCACGGGCGGACCTGCCGCGCTCAGTCAGGTGCTTCCGAAGCTGCGTGGTGACCTGTCGGCGGCGGTGGTGGTGGTGCAGCACCTTCCGGTCGGGTTCTCCCGCCCGATGGCGATGCGTTTTGATCTCTCCTCCGCGCTGACGGTGCGGGAGGCGGAAGAGGGCGACGTGATGAAACGGGGCGAGGTTCTGATCGCTCCCGCCGGAAAGCATCTGGCATTTAATAACGGCGGACGAATCGTCCTGAACGAAGATCCTCCGCTCTGGGGCGTCCGACCGGCGGCGGACGTAACGCTCAACTCCGCCGCCGAGAGGTTCGGGAAGCGGGTTGTCGCAGTGGTGCTGACCGGCATGGGACGGGATGGCGCGCTCGGCGTCAAAGCGGTGCGCCAGAACGGGGGAATCTGCTACGCGCAGAACGAGGAGACCTGCGTCGTGTTCGGAATGCCGCGTATGGCGAACGAAACCGGCGCGGTTGAGAGACTGGTTCCCCTGGGAGAGATTGCCTCCGTCATCGAGGCAGCCGTAGCCGACCGGCTATAAAATCGGCGGAAGATTGCGGGTGAAGGGGTGCACCGTTGCAAGAGTGGACAGAACTAAACAGTACGCAGCGCGCGGACTATGAGTGTTTCATTCAACAGGTCTATAAAAAAAGCGGCATTGATCTGCATCTCTATAAATCTCAGCAGATGTATCGTCGGCTCTGGGGCATGGTGGAACGCGCCAATCTCCAGTCCTTTGCGGACTATTTCGCGCTAATCAACCGCGATCCGAGAGAGTGGGCGACCTTTCTGGATCGGATGACAATCAACGTCTCGGAGCTTTTCCGCAACCCGGAGAAGTGGGAAGAGATGCGGATGAAGGTGCTTCCCTCTCTGTTGAAGGCGGGGCGTCCGCTGCGGATATGGAGCGCGGGCTGCTCGATCGGGGCGGAGCCGTATACACTGACGATGCTTCTGGACGATCTGAAACCGGGAGTCAGACACAATCTGCTGGCAACCGATATTGACCAGAAGATTCTGGAGCGGGCGCGGCAGGGCGTCTTTACCGAGAACGATATCCGGAGCGTCCCCGAATCCTACCGGTTGCGTTATCTGCGGGCGACGGGCAACGATTTTGAGGTGATACCGGAACTCCGGCAGCGGGTGACCTTCCGCAAGCACAACCTGCTTGCGGATTCATTTGAGAAGGACTTTGATCTGATCGTCTGCCGAAACGTGGTGATCTACTTCACGGAAGAGGCGAAAGAGAAGCTGTTTGCGCGTTTTTGCGCCTCGTTAGCGCCGGGGGGCGTGCTGTTCGTCGGCGGGACGGAGCGTATTTTTAACTATCGCGAAATCGGTTTTGAATCACGCATACCATTCTTTTATGAGCGAATTCACTAGAGACACGGACGGAGGAGTTCACGTGGCGAAGCGAATCCTGATCACGGATGATGCGCTGTTTATGCGGGTAACCCTGAAGAATATCCTGACGAAAAACGGATATGAGATAGCAGGCGAAGCCGCAAACGGACGCGAGTCCGTTGAGATGTACAAGACGACAAAGCCGGACCTGGTGACGATGGACATCACCATGCCGGAGATGGACGGGATCAGCGCGGTGAAGGAGATTCGCTCCTTTGATCCCAATGCCAAGATCATCATGTGTACGGCGATGGGGCAGAAAAACATGGTGATGGAGGCGGTGACCGCCGGCGCGCGCGATTTCATCGTCAAGCCATTCCAGCCGGAGAAGGTGCTGGAAGCCGTTAATAAGCTGCTGGACTGACGCACAGGAGAGAGGTATGAAAGTCGAGTACATCAATCCTTTCGTGATGGCTTCCTTCAGCGTCCTGGAGATGGTGCTGGGGCAGAAGCCGACGAAAGGACAACTATCTATGAGACCCAACGTCTTCACCTCTCAGCAATGTAACGTCATCACCGGGGTGGCGGGCAAGGTGGAGGGGCAGGTGATCTACGGCATGAGTCTGATGACCGCCGATAAGGTCGCCTCGACCATGCTCGGTCAGCCGATCCGCACTTTCGATCAACTGGCAGCCAGCGCCATTGCCGAACTGGGAAATATGATTACCGGCAATGCGATGGCGCATCTATCGGAGGCGGGATTTATCTGCGATATCACCCCGCCGACGATTGTGCGCGGTTCCAATGTGAAGATATCCACCCTGACGATCCCGGCGATTGTCATTCCGATCTGCGTGGAGCAGGGTCAACTCGAACTAACAGTCTGTTTACAGGAGCGATAGAACATGGATGGAGTCAGTCTGAATACGGGCATGGAGGCGGTGCAGGCGATGCTTCTGCGTTCGGCGGAGCAGGATACGGAGAAGACGGCAAAACTGCTGAAGAAGGCGCTGCAGTCCGACCAGGATATGGTTGCGACTCTGCTGCCGCCGCCGGGCGGACGGCTTGACATTAAAGCCTGATCTTTCATAGAGGGACGATATTCCGGATCGCCTGCTTTCGGCAGGCGATCCAGGCAGGATTCCGGAAACCAACCTCGAAATCTGGCACGGCTGACTGAGCGAAGCGCTGGAGGAGCAGCGGGGTGGAACCAGAATCCGAGTCGTCTACAGCCGAAGCGTGGGCTTCGGCTTTTTCTCTTTTACGCGCCGATATCGAGTCGCAGCTTCAGGCAGGCGCGGATGCGTACGGACTGTCGTTAAGCGCGGATCAGACGGCGCAGTGCGTGCGGTATCTGGAACTTCTCTACGATGCGAATCGGCGCATGAACCTGACCCGCGTCCCTCCGGAGCAGGCGGCGACGCTGCATCTGCTCGACTCGCTGGCGGTCTGCCGCGCGGTGGAGGTGGGCGCGGCGCGGCGGCTGCTGGATGTGGGAACGGGTGCAGGACTGCCCGGCGTTCCCCTGAAGATCGCCTTCCCCTCTCTCACGGTCACCCTGCTCGATTCCACCCGCAAGCGACTGGATTTTCTGGACGAGGCGATTGCCGATCTGGGACTGACCGGGATCGGCACGATACACGCCCGCGCCGAGGATCTGGCGCTTTCGCCTGCTCACCGCGCCGCCTACGATCTGGTAACGGCGCGAGCGGTGGCGCGTCTGGATCGTCTGGCGGGGTGGATGCTGCCGTTCGTAAAGCAGGACGGGTCCGCCATCGCCCTCAAGAGCGCAGGCGCGGAGGCGGAGATCGCCGACGCGGAATCCGCCATCCGTCGCAGCGGCGGATTCCTTGCGAAGACCATTCGCCTCATCCTTCCCGGCTCCGACATCCCGCGCCTGCTGGTCGTGTTGAAACGCCGTACAAGGTAGACTGGTGGAAAACTCCCGAGAGGTTTTCCCATTTCACTGCCGTATTTTAACATACGCGCAACTCTACGAAGAGCGGCCGAGAATTACGAGTAAAAGGAGACTCGGATGCCAAAGTATCTGCTGCAGGTGAACTATGTGGGCGAAGGAGTTACAGGACTGCTCAAAGAGGGCGGCACGAGCCGACGTGCCGCGGCGGAGCAGGCGGTCAAATCGGTTGGCGGGAACATCGAATCCTTCTACTTTGCCTTCGGCGACACCGATGTCTATGTGATCGCGGATGTCCCCGACCACGCCACCATGACGGCGCTTGCCCTGAACCTCAACGCCAGTGGACTGGTAACGAGCAAGACGACGGTTCTATTAAGCCCGGAAGAGATAGATGAGGCGGTGAAGAAGAGTCCGACCTATCGCGCGCCAGGCAAATAGGCGCGTAAATCGAGCCGCTGCCACATGATCTACCGTGCTTTATGGATGGTCTCCTTATCCAGAGCATCGAGAAGCAAAATGCTGTTGACTCCTGCGATCGCATTGTGGGGCAGAATAATTTGCCAAAGCAGGGACTAGATGAGTCGTTTGGCGACAGCCTTCGCTGAACTGCAACCGCACATGAAACTTTTATACAAGGAGCCAGTATGAAGCGCTACTACCTATTCGCCACTGTCATCATCGGTTTCTTCTTGCTGGCAGCCCCGGCGACCGCAGCAGACAAGCTCGTGAAGGTGTTCATTCTCGCCGGACAGTCAAACATGGAGGGGCATGGGTTCGTGAAGGCGGATTCGACGCGCAATGGCGGGAAGGGCAGCCTCGAATACGTCACGAAAGACCCGGCCACGTCTGGCAAGTTCCACCACCTTCTCGAAAAAAACGGTGCGTGGGCGGTTCGGGAGGATGTCTGGATTCACTACCTTGACCGCAAGGGCAAGCTGACAGTGGGGTATGGGGTAGGAGAGGACTGTATCGGACCGGAACTTGGATTTGGTCACGTGATGGGGCAGGCTTACAAGGAGCCAGTTTTGCTCATCAAACTGGCATGGGGCGGGAAAAGCCTTGCCCGGGACTTTCGCCCACCAGGCGCTGGCGGTGAAGTAGGGTTCTACTACAGGGAGATCGTTCAGCGGACGAAAGCCATCCTGAGCGACCTGAAAAACCAGTTCCCGGAGTTTGCCGAGCATAGGTACGACCTTGCCGGGTTCGGGTGGCACCAGGGGTGGAACGACCGCGTGAACCCGGCCTTCGTCACCGAGTATGAGCAGAACCTGGCCCACTTCATCCGCGACATCCGCAAGGATCTCGGCGTGCCGAATCTGCCGTTCGTCATCGCCGAGACCGGCATGGGCGGTCCGAAGGAGAGAGACCCTCATGCGCTCGACTTGATGAAGGCGCAGGCGGCGGTTGCGGAGTACCCGGAGTTCAAGGGGAACGTCGCTTTTGTCGGCACGCGCGCGTTCTGGCGGGAGGTGGAGGTTTCGCCGTCCCAGCAGATATACCACTGGAACAGTAACGCTGAGACCTACTACCTCATCGGCGAAGCAATGGGCAACGCTATGACGAAGCTATGCAAGATGGCGGCGGAGGGGGCGGTTCAGGAGGCGGAGATGGCGGGCTACCTGCTCGTCCCTCACGAGAGAGTTCCTGAAACCTATAACGCCGGGTTTTCCATGTATGTGGCGGCCTGGCCGCTGTTGAAGAACTATCCGGGGTCGGATTTCCAGAGCGGCCTGTTTGGGACCTGGATGTTCGCTCAGTATGAAGGCCAGGCTCCGAAAAATCACTACTCCGACATCGAAGGGGGCCTCGGGTGGTGGCGTGACACGCGGTTTGCCACCGTGACGCCCAAGTTTATCATGGGCGGCGTGGCGCTGAACTTCATTGAATGGGCAAACGGTCCCGGCGCAGGCAAGGGCCGCGACTGGAAGAATCCGGCGGGCCACTACGCCGTCGCTCAACTCAGTCCGTGGGTGCTCTGGCCCCCGGATGGCCTCAATCTCAAGCAAGGCACAAACGGCGAACTGTTCGGTTACGGCTATCTGGCGCTCCCGCTCACGGAACCCAGGAAGACGACCGCCGGCAAGGACGTTCCGACCGGGAACCACGGCTGGACTCTGTTCCTGAACACCGGTAACTTCAAGGGACCGGTAGCCTTCTTCACCCCCTATTTCTGGTCGCGCCCCTCTGTCGAGAACCCGAAACTGAGCGGGCTGTTCCTCGACACGCTGCCCTCGGAGCCGAACAAGGCGGTGCAGATGGAGACGCAGTACATCCCCGCCTACCTGTCCAGAGACGCGAAGGGCGACACGTATGCCCGTATCGCTCCGACCCAGTTCCCGGGAAAGCCAGGGGACGCTTCCGTATTGCTGCATCGCATCACAGCCTACAACAAGGCCGCGCTGTGGGAGGGTGTCGAGGCGTGGTTTAATGGCGGGCCTGCCGTGTCAGGCGCCATCAATATGGAGGCTGCCAGCGTGCACACCTTCAAGGGGAATGGCGGAGCCACCTGGGAGATTTATACTCCCAACACGCCCCGCGGCCAGAAACCGCCGCTGGCCTGGAGTTCGTTTGCCACTCCCGTCGCGCTGGATGCGGTCACGTATGGTTATCGGTGGAATAAGGATCTGGTCTCGAAAGCCGCCTCGAAGCGCGGGTCGCTGGTCACTCTCCCTGAGTACTACCGTCTGGAGACGGATGGTAAGAACAAGAAGCAGTGGGTTGTGGTGAAGCCTGCGAATGTCCCCGCCGAAACCGGCCTGGCGAAAGTGACTTTCCCGCATCGGCGCGAAGCCAACCCGGAGCCTTATCTCACCCCCGACGAGGCCGACAGCAGTTGGAAGAGGCCGGGGCCGGCGGCGGGTCCGTTTCAAGCGAAACTGGGGGATGGCAGTGTCGTGACCTACTACTGGTATCGCTTCGCCGATCAGCCTGCGCTGCTCAATGCCGACCTGACGGACGCCGAGCGGGAGAGATTGCAGAAGCGTGTGGAGATGCTGCATCGCCGATGGACAAAGGACCGCGAGTATCTGCCGCCTCCAACCGTCGGCACACTCGCACACCTCGATCCGGCACTCCTCGTGACTCCGCCGAAAGGCCTGGAGGTCGGCTATGTCCCGATTGTCACCCGCCAGGCCGCGAAATAAAGACCAGCCGCGCGCAACGAGTACCATACTCGCGGCTGCCGGTCGCGTTGAAATGCCGCAGCGACCGTTCCAAGGCGCGTATCTCCCCGGGAGCAGGTTTGTTATGACCGCCCGCCCGCCCATGTTCGCTCTACGGTAGTGCCAGTCCGGGCAGACCCCTGCAGACGGACTGCCTCATTAATTATAGGAAAAATACTTTAAAATAATTAATATGATTATCCTCTGCCGCATCCAGCCTGCCTTAGCTCAAGGCTGCAGGACAGATGATCAGCATTCCTCCTATCGGTTTCAGCGCAATTTGAAGTAATATTTATTTATGCAAAAGAAGGTATATATTCCTCATCCGTACAAATACATCAGGTATTGGTAGCCACTGCAGCAGTATAGTTGTATCTCGCCGCAGACATCCTGTCTCTTCAGCGTCATGAGCGGACATGCGACACTCTGTCGCCCGATCCATAAGTTTGCGGACATACAAGCCGCGACTATTCAACTCAGAGAAAGGAGCAGCATGATGCAGAAGCAAGCAGAGCGAAAGAGTTTTGGGAGTCCGGACGAGGTTCGTGAATTCCCGAAGGGGCGGCTGGAACTGATCAACATCGGCGGCGCTACCATCGGGCGGGCAGTCTTTGAGCCTGGCTGGCGATGGGCAACGTCGGTGCAGCCCCTCGCTCAAACGAAAAGCTGCGAAGCTCCCCACTTTCAGTATCACGTGTCGGGTGTGTTGAAAGTCCTGATGGACGATGGCACTGAACTTGAGTGCCGACCGGGCGATGTGTCTCTGCTTCCTTCGGGTCACGATGCCTGGACCGTGGGAGATGAGCCGGCGGTTGTTGTAGATTTTCAGGGGATGATTGACTATGCGAAGGCTCTGTAGCCAGCGTCTGGCGACGAAGCAAAAGGCTGCGGCAATGGCGAGCCGGATCGCAGGGTACGCCCCTCACGGGAGAACTCACCCATGGCAGTGCTGGTAACGGCAGAAGTGCCGGGGCAAACCCGGCAGGGCTATGAGGGCATGCTTCAACTTCTCGCCGAAAGCATCAAGGCGGCTCCGGGTTTCATATTGCACACCGCTCATCCGATGGAAGGAGGATGGCGCGTGATCGAGCTATGGGAGTCCAGGGAGGCTGCGAATCAGTTCTTTGCCAGGCATGTTGCGCCCAGCCTGCCTCCTGGCATCAGACCCAAGCGTACAGTGCAGGAGCTTCATAGCCTGGTGAAGCCCGGATAAATGCATCGCAATGAGGTTTGAAGAGCTGAGACCGGGGCGATGTACGCCGGAGACAGTCGGTTCCAACGTCTGGCGCGATAATGAGCGACTGCCGCAGCGTTTCGGCGGCACAGGGGCTGATCTTCATCAGGGGTGTTGCGCCAGAATGAGATTTACCGAACAGGGCGGTGCCCCCCGCGCTTGCCCGCCTCACACCGGAATGCTTGCTTCACTCGCGGCATCCGTTGCGTCCCGGGCGAGCATGGGCGATACTGGACCCTAACCCATTAACGAAATGACCTCGCTCACGCATCACAAAGGAACTCTCTGAAGGCAGGACTCCTCTCCCTCCTTTCCGAACTCTCCTGATGAAGATTCCACTCACCAGGAGAGTTTTGGTTATGCCTCTGGAAATCGCGATGATCGGAGCCGGAAAGCGAGACAGGGTATCATCAACTCCATACACGAAGAGCGGATGAGGAGGCTGCCAGAACCGGAGACGCCGGAGTGACGTCTGTCCGACGGAGGCAGAAATGACACAGGACGAAACGCCCCCTCTCCGTCTCCCCTGTAGATGATGCGCGCCGAGAGGAATCGTAGCCTCGCAGGGCAATCTCGTCTTTGACGGCGCAGCTTAACCCCATCCGAACAGGCGCGCAATCGTAGCGGTGAGAAAGGTCACTCCGAAGCCGATCCCCAGAGGCAGCAGCGCGGCGATGGCGGTCCATTTGCGGCTGCGCGTCTCCTGCCAGATCGTCAGGATGGTGGTGCTGCAGGGATTGTGCAGCAGGCTGAAGAGCATCAGGTTGACCGCCGTCAGCAGAGTCCAGCCGCCATGACGGGTCAGCACCTCATAGACCTGCCCGTCCTCCAGTTCCAGCATGACGCCCTGCTGCGCCATGGCGGAGCGGGCCAGGTTGAGCGTCAGCATCAGGATCGTGGGAATGATGATCTCGTTGGCGGGGATGGCGACGATATAGGCGAGCAGGATCACCCCGTTGAGACCGATCAGCAGACCGAACGGGTTCAGAAGCGCGACCAGATGTGCGGCAATGCTCGTTCCTCCAAAGCTGATATTGCTGAGAAGCCAGATGACCGCGCCTGCCGGGGCTGCCATGATCATGGCGCGCTTGAGGACGATCAGCGTGCGGTCTATGAGGGAGGTGTAGAGCGTCTGCAGGATGCGGGGCGGACGATAGGGCGGCAGTTCCAGACTGAAATACGACGCCTCGCCTTTGAGCCAGGTGCGCGATAGAAACGCGGAGACCAGCAGGGTAAAGACGATCCCGAGTACCGCAATCGTAACGACGCTGGCGGCGGCGTAGAAGCTGGCAAGCGCGGGAGTCGCGGTCGCGCCGATGAAGATCGTCCCCATCAGGATCAGCGTGGGCCACCGCCCGTTGCAGATGCTAAAGTTGTTGGTGATGATGGCGATCAGGCGTTCGCGCGGACTGTCAATAATACGGGTGGAGACAACCCCCGCCGCGTTGCATCCCCAGCCCATCATCATCGTCAGCGACTGTTTGCCATGCGCCCCCGCTTTCTTGAAGAGCCGATCCAGATTGAAGGCAACACGCGGCAGATAGCCAAAATCCTCCAGCAGCGTAAAAAGCGGGAAAAAGATCGCCATCGGCGGAAGCATCACGCTGAAAACCCACGCCATCGCCAGATAGACCCCGTCAATCAACAAGCCGGAGAGCCACCAGGGAGCATGGATCGCGTTCGCCGCCTGATGAAGCCAGCCATAGATCGTCACCTGCGTCAGATCGCCCAGCAGGGCAGAGGGGACGTTCGCCCCGGCAATCGTAATCCAGAAGGTCGCCATCAGCAGAAGCAGCATCACCGGAAAGCCGAAGGAGCGGCTGGTCAGCAGACGATCCAGGAAGCGATCCCAGGAGAAGCGTTTCGCCTCTCCCTCGCGCAAAACCGCGCGATCCGCTATCCGGGCGGCGTCCGTATAGATCGCCTCAGAGAGCTTATCGTGCAGTTGCGTGCCGATCTCGGCGCGCAGCTTCGCCGCCGACTGTAAGAGGGTGTCCGCGCTGCCTGCTGTCATCTCACTTCGCCTCCATAGGGATAACGCCGGGAAGCCTCTTGTCCTGAGTAAGTTCCCCCAGCGTGCCGTCCTGTACGGCGCGGATAATACTCTCATCGCCCTCCAGCAGGCGCAGCGCAACCCACTCCGCGTTTGGTATACCCGGAAAGAGCGTCTCAATCTGCGTCCCAAGGGAGTGGAGGGCGGACTCCAGCGCGCGGTCGGTGTGGCGAATACGATGCCTTCTCACAGGATAGATTCCCAGCGCCACCTCCTCCACCGCCGACATAAGCTCTTTTATCCCTTCTCCCCGCCGCGCCGCCATCGGAATGACCGGAACGCCCAGATCGCGGGTCAGGCTGCGCGAATCCACCTCGATTCCCTGTCGCCGCGCCTCATCCATCAGGTTGAGCGCAATCACGGCATGATCGGTGATCTCCAGAACCTGCAGCGCAAGACCCAGATTGCGCTCCAGACAGGTGGCATCTGTGACAACGATGGTGACATCGGGACGCCCGAACAGAATGAAGTCGCGCGCAACCTCCTCGTCAACGCTGGTGGAGAGGAGAGAATAGGTTCCGGGCAGGTCAATCAGCTTGTACCGCTTCTCATTGAAGGTAAGACCTCCCTCCGCGCGCGCCACCGTCTTGCCGGGCCAGTTGCCGACGTGCTGGCGCAGCCCGGTCAATGCATTGAAGAGCGTGCTTTTACCGGTGTTGGGATTGCCTGCCAGGGCGACCACAAAGTCCCAGGAGGCGATATGGACGCCGAGCCGGGTCAGTTGTCCCGTGTTGCATCGCGTGCAAGAGTTGCAAGCTGGAGTCGTTTCGGTTGAGGCTATCGTCTGTTCCGTTTTAGCCATCTCTCTCTGCTCCATTCATCACCGGACTGACGGCGGTCTGCGGGTATTCAGGAATTACGAAAATCTGCTCCGCCTGCTCGCGGCGCAGGGCGATCACCGCACCGCGCACGCGATAGGCGGTCGGGTCGCCCAGCGGGCTGCGCGACACCGCCTGAATCCGCGTGCCGGGCAGGATTCCCAGATCGAACAGCCGGCGTCTGTCCGCGCCCTGGCAGGTCAGCCGCGCCACCGTTGCCGAAGAATCCAGCGGCAGAAGGTTCAGGGTCATCTCTTCTCGCCTCATACCGTCTCCCCCATCATCCGCTCCACAAAGACGTGTCCCGCCAGTTCACGCCCGACCGAGTGGGTCTCCTCCCCGACCCGCAGGGTGATCGGACCGTTGAAGGGCTGTTTCTCTACCACTTCGATCTGAACATCCAGTTCCATGCCCAGACGTTTCAGGTAGCGCAGCGCTTCCGGGTCACTGTCACGCACCCGCAGAATCACCAGCGCGGCGCCGGTTTCCGCCTCCGCCAACGGCTGCCCGCGATGTGGGGCGATCACGCCGTCCCGCGTGGGGATCGGGTCGCCGTGCGGATCAGTGAGCGGATAGTTCAGCATCCGGTCAATCCGCTCCTCGAACTCTTCCGAGATATGATGTTCCAACTGCTCTGCCTCGGCGTCCACCTCATCCCAGCCGTAACCGAGCGCCTGATGCAGATAGAGTTCCAGAAGGCGATGATGTCGGATCACCTCCAGCGCGACCTTCTCGCCTGCGGGGGTCAGCCGCACGCCCCGATAGGAGGTGTGAGTGATCAGCCGATGCTCCGCAAGCTGTTTGATCATCTTGGTCACGGCGGCGGGCGTCTTCTTCGTGCGCCGCGCCAGATGGGTGGTAGAGACGGTCTCCTCCTCGCTCTGAAGTTTATAGATGGCTTTCACGTAGTCTTCCACCGCCTGACTGAAGAGGCGCGGAGCCGATGATGTCATATTTCACCCTGTTCATAAAAATTTTTGAGTTAGGTTAAAATTATATCTGATAGATTTCACCCTGTCAACTCCTTTCTAAAAAAACGGTCCATCCGGGAGAGACCGCAGGAGAGGAGGGAGAGACGCTCCGGGCGTCAGGATGATTCGGGAAGCGCGTTGATAACGCTTTCCAGATATTGCGCCAGATGGCGCGCTGCCTGCGTCGAACGCGAACCGAGCCGGATCAGCGCGGGTATCTTCCAGGGATGTGTCAGCGCCGCCAACGCCACGCGAGAGCGAAGTATCTCTCCGCGTGTGCGGCAGAGGAAGGGGGAGAAGTCGAAAGGCAGGTTGTCGTGCAGACCGTCGGTTACGGAGCGAACCGCCAGCCAGGGGATCGAAGCGGCTTCGGCGGTGGCGACCGCGCCTGCCGTCTCCATATCCAGCGCCGTCACGCCCGCTATTTCGGATCGGATCGCCTGTTTTTCGCCTGCCGCGCGCGCAATCCGCGAAACGGTCAACAGCCGTCCCGTATGCAGAGGGATTCCCGGCAGGCGCGCCTGCTGTGCGGCTTCTATCAGCCTGGGGTCGGGGAGGTGACGCCGACCGGATGTCCGATCCATCACTTCGGAGGCGAGAATCAGGTCGCCGGGAGCCGCGCTCTCCTCGATCCCGGCGCAGAACCCGGCAATCAGGAGCAGACGGGGATGACACTTCGCAATCAACGTTTCGGCGCAGGCGCAGGCGCGTCCCGCGCCTATCCCGGATTTTGCCAGCACGATATCGGCATCGGCGTTCGCGCGCGCATATTCGTCAAAAGGCAGGGCGGTCAGCCGACGACTGACCGCCCGAAACTCCTCTTCTACGGCGACAAGAATCCCGATGGGAAGCTGCCTGTGATACTCTTTCACTCGCTGCCTGCCGGATGGCGCTGCCTAATGATGCGCGGCTCCCACCGGAATAAAGCTCTCCGGATCGGGGCGAAGGCCCATCGTAACGGGACCTTCATAGCTGAGAATCTTTCGCTTGACGCCCTCCACCAGATCTTCCGGCGTGGACAGACCGGAAGCGATACCGACATGCTCCGCCCATGCGAAGTCTTCGATCTGCAGTTCCTCCGCGCTCTGAATATGCATGGTAAAGGGGTTATGGTGACGGCAGAGAGCCGCCAGTTCGACCGTGTTGGCGCTGGTGCGGCTGCCGACCACAAGCATCAGATCCACCTTCGCCGCCAGTTCCAGCGCATCGTCCTGACGATTCTGCACCGGACGGCAGATCGTATTGATGATCTGCACCTCTTTGCACATGAAGACCAGTTCATTGATAATCTCCCGGCAAAGTTCCAGCGCATGCGTTGTCTGGAAGATCACGCCGACCTTACGCAGCAACTTATGGGTCGCTTTCGCCTCGCGAAGCTCCTCCAGGCTGTCAATGACCAGCGCGGGACGCTCCAGCGCGCCCAGAACGCCCTTGATCTCCGCATGGTTGCGGTCGCCGATGATGACGACCTGGCAGCCGCGCTCCTCCAGCGTCTTCGCCGCCTCCTGCGCCCGCAGGACAATCGGGCAGGTTGCGTCCACGATCTCCAGACCTCTGGCGCGCGCCTCCTGTATTTTCGCCTCGGGCAAGCCGTGCGCCCGGATAATCATCGTCCCGGACTTCTGATCGTCAATGTCTGCCACCTTCTGAAGTCCGCGCGCCTCCAGTTCATCCGTCACCCGCTTGTTGTGGACGAGGTCTCCGAGAATAAAGACGCTGTTGCGCTCCGCCAGAGACTGGCGCGTCATATTAATGGCGCGCTTGACGCCAAAACAGAAACCGACCTCTCTGGCAAGCGTCACTTTCCGCCGCGTTTTCCCGTTCTCCACCACCGTTCTCCTTTGCCTCTCTTCATCCCGTCAGCGAAGTCCATGCCTAATAACCAATCGCCGAGCGCGCACGGTTCTTGTTTTTGCGGACATAGCCGTGCATCTCAAACCATTCGACGGCGCGAACCAGCGCGTCGCGAACCGGCGACTGCGGAAAGCCCAGTTCGCGCACCGCCTTCGAGGAATCAAAATACATATATTTACGCGCCATCTTCACGCCCTCCAGCGGAATATGCGGGGGACGGCGCAACACAACGCCGAACAGAAAGTCGTCCGCCAGCGCCGCCGCATAAGCCACGCCGTAGGGGATCTGTCTGCGCGGAGCCTTCAAGCCGGTGATCTCCGCCAGCAGGTCCAGAATACCCTGCAGCGTGATATTTTGATTCCCTAAGATATACCGCTCTCCCGGCAGCCCGCGTTCCGCCGCCAGCAGATGCCCCTGCGCCACATCGCGCACATCCACCAGATTCAGACCGGTCTGAATATAGGCGGGCATCCGGCGGTTCAGAAAATCCACAATGATCTTGCCGGTGGGAGTCGGCTTGATGTCTCCCTCTCCGACGGGCGTGCTTGGATGCACCAGTACGACCGGCAGCCCCTCCTCCCGATGCATCCGCCGTACCTCTTCTTCCGCCAGGAACTTGCTGCGTTTGTAGTGACCGACCATCTCCTCCAGCGTGACCGGAGTCTCCTCCGTGCCGGAGGCTCCGTGCGCGGGAATGCCCAGCGCGCCGACCGTGCTGGTATAGACGATCCTCGAAACGCCTGCCTCCTGCGCCACCCGCAGAATGTTGAGCGTTCCCTCGACGTTATTGCGGTAGAGTTCGCGGGGATCGCGCGCCCAGAGCCGATAGTCGGCGGCGACGTGGAAGAGCGTATCGCAGCCTTTCATCGCCTGCCGCAGCGAGTCGACATCCTGCAGGTCTCCGTAGACCGGCTCGCAGTTGATGTTCTCCAGATTATCCACCCGGCTGCGGCGGCGCACCAGCGCGCGCACGTGGTCGCCGCGCTCCACAAGCTGGCGCACCACATGACTGCCGACAAAGCCGGTTCCGCCGGTCACAAGCGCTTTCATAGGGGGTTGGTGTGGGGCGTCGGGCAGGAAGATGCAGGCGCGCAGTCCGGCGAATCGCCTTCTCTGCCTCTGCCCGCGCTCCTCTTCACCGAACGCTCTATTTCGAGATAGACCAGACCGCCAGTTGAATTTTGCCCTTCCAACTCTTCATGGCTTCTTCCACCGCGCTGTGTTCGAAGCCGCTGTGCATTTTGCAGTTCTGGCATTTGGGATTGAGACGGCTCTCCCAGTACTCCCAGTTGGTGTCGTTCCAGAACTCATCCCAGCTTTCGATAAACTTCTCGCCGATCAGATAGCAGGGAGCCTTCCAGCCGCTCGGAGTATAGTTTACGGTAGACCAGGGGGCGCAGGGCAGTTCGCGCATCCCTGCCGCAAACTCCAGGAAGTAAGGGGTCGCGTTGATTTTGTACTTGCTGCTGAATTCGCGGATGGCTTTGAACTTCTCGTGAATCTGCTCTTTTGTCAGGAAGATGTCGCGCTCGACGCTCTCATACTCATAACCGGGGGAGAGGAGAATGCCGTCGGCTTTGAGTTCCTCCGCCATCTTGCACATCTCTTCGACCTCCGCCACCTCCGTCTCCTTGAACACGGTTGTGTTGACCATCACCACGTAACCGAGACGCTTCGCCTCTTTCAGCATGGCAATGGCTTTCTCGAAGACTCCTTCGCGCCCGCAGACATAGTCGTGCGTCTGGCGCATCCCGTCGAGATGGATCATCAGGAAGAACTGCGGATGGGGAGGGATCACGCCGAAGACCTTCTTGTCCAGCAGGAGGGCGTTGGTGCAGCACAGGACATACTTCCCGCGTTCGACAAGCCCCTGCACCAGCTGCGGTAGTTCGGGGTAGAGGGTAGGCTCCCCGCCGCACAGGTTGATGATGGGCGCGCCGCAGTCGTCCACCGCTTGGAAACAGTTCTCCAGAGGCATCCGGTCTTTTAATTTTCCGGTATGACGCTCCACGGAGCAGCCCAGACAGGCAAGATTGCAGGTATAGAGCGGCTCCAGCATCAGAACGGTGGGATACCGTTTCTGTCCCTGTTTGGTCATCTTATTGCGGTGCCGCATCTGCGCCATCGTGAAGCCTATCGGAAATCGCATCGAGCTTAGTCCCTCCCTTTACCAGCAGAAAAACGAGAGTCCGGGTCTTAAACCGCCCGGACTCACCTTCCCGGCGTGTGTCTCATGAACACAATCACATTTTACGGCTGTCCGTTCGGTGGGAGAAGGCGGCTTTCCGCCCCTTCACCGCCTGCACATACTGTCCCAGCGCCCAGAGCGGGAAGTAGTGCCGATAGAGATGATACTTGATATAGAAGACTCGCGGGAAACCGGTTCCGGTGAAGAAATCTTCGTCCCAGGAGCCGTCGGCGCGCTGGGTTTGAAGCAGAAACTCGATTCCGCGCTTCACCTCAACGCTCGCGCCGCCATCCGCATTGATCAACCCCATGAGCGCCCAGGCGGTCTGTGAGGGAGTGCTCGGTCCTTTGGCTTTGAAGCAGAGCGGATCGTCGTAAGAGAGGCACGACTCTCCCCATCCGCCGTCGAGGTTCTGAACGCTTTTGAGCCACTGTACCGCCCGTTGATACATCGTCTGCTTCATATCCTCGCCGATTCGCGCCAGTCCGCGCAGCGCCTGCCATGTCCCATAGATATAGTTGACGCCCCAGCGCCCGAACCAGGAGCCGTCCGGCTCCTGCTCCTTGCGCAGGAACGCCAGCGCCCGGCGCACGCGCCGGTCGGTCTTCGGCACATCGAAGAAGCTCAAACACTCCAGGGTGCGGGCGGTGATATCGCCGGTGGCGGGATCGAGCATGGCGTTATGGTCGGCGAACGGCACATACTGCAGCACCATGCGGGTGTTGTCCTTGTCGAACGAAGCCCAGCCGCCGTCGCGGTTCTGCATGGCGAAGACCCAGTTCAAGCCGCGCTCCATCGCCTGTCGGACGCGCTCCGGCGCGCTCGTCCAGTGTTCATTGTTAGGGCAGTGCGCTTTATAGAGCGCCATCAGCACCATCACGGTGTCGTCCACATCGGGATAGTACTCGTTCTCGTATTCGAAATACCATCCGCCCGGCTCCACATTCGGCACTTTCACCGACCAGTCTCCTTTCGAGACTGTCTGCCGGGAGAGCAGCCACTCCACCCCTTTTTGAACGGCGGGATGATCGGCAGGAACGCCGCTGTCTAGCAGGGCGTTCAGCGCGATAGCCGTATCCCAGACCGGCGACATGCAGGGCTGCAGCCGGATCTCGTCGCCCTCTTCGATCTCAAACTTCTTCAACTCGCACATCTCATGCTGAATCGCCGGATGATCGTCGGGATATCCGAGGCACTTATACGCCATGACGGCGTGAGTCATCGCCGGGAAGATGGCTCCCAGCCCGCCGCTGCCCCGTTGACGCTCCCGAATCCACTGCTCCGCCGCCCGCAGAGCGCGTCGGCGCAGAGGCTTCACCGGGCTTTTATCGTGCAGCTTGAGCGCGGTATCCACCAGCAGAAAGATATTTCTCCACGTCAGCGGGCGGCGATCCCAGGGCAGGCGCAGGTGTCTGCCGTGGCGTCCGCCGACGAACAGTTCGTCAATGCCGCACTCCGGCGGGATCGGGCGCGACGGACGGTAGGAGTTGATGATCGCCAGCGGAACCAGAATCGCGCGCGACCAGGAGGACATCTCATAGATATTCAGGTAGAACCAGTTAGGCGCGAAGAACAGTTCCGGCGGGATGGTCGGGACGCCCTCCCAGTCGTACTGCCCGAAGATGGAGAGGTAGAGCTTGGTGAAGGTGTTGCAGCGGGTCACGCCGCCGAGTTTCAGAATGCACTCCCGCATGTGCTGCATGAACGGCTCATCGGGGCGATGTCCCGCCAGTTTGCAGGCGAAATAGGCTTTGACGGAGGCGCTGATATCGGACTTGCCGCCGGGAAAGATCGGGAAGCCGCCGTCTTCGTTCTGCCAGTGGCGCACCACATAGTTGCACAGCTTCCGCATCGTCTCCCGGTCGGGATCGCCCAGGAACTGAAGCAGCAGCACATATTCGGTTTCAAGGATGGTGTCGCCCTCAAATTCGCCGACCCAGTGCCCATCCTCATGCTGATTATCCAGCAGCCAGTTACGCGCGCGGGCTATCGCCTCTTCCACATCATGGGAGGTGACCGCCCCTTCCTGGAGCTTTCCTTCCGTTTCGCGCAGTCCGCGAGTATGTGTAACAGCGTAGGAGGTGCTGTTCAGTCGTTCTTGATCCAGATTCCGATCCACAGTCGCCCCATGATCTTTTACCGGTCAAACGGCGACCTTATGCGTTCAGACGCACGGTAAAAAAAGCCTTTCCATGTGATGTGGAGGTGAGTCTATGCAGAATGCGTGAGAGATTTGCCCTTTCTCAGGGCGCATAAAGCGGCGTCAATCGTTCCCGGAAGCGCTTCTGCGGCGCATGGAGACTTTCAGGCTTTCGTGTCAAATATTTTAGCGACGCTAAGAATTCTTGTCAACCCCGCCCGCTCAATTCCTCACCTAAGCGCCCGGATCGTTTGCCATCGGCGACAGCAGGTTCAGACGCTTCAACTCCTGCACCAGCCGCGAGGCATCCGAGAGAATGATTCGCGCAAACTCTGTCGTTTCGCGGTCTTCCTTTTTTTTCAACTGCTTGGCGGCAGCGCAGATCGAGGCGATCGGTCCCAGCAGCACATCCTCGTTGATGAGCGTGCCGGGCAGCAGCACCTCCTGCGGAAGCTGCACCGCCTCTTCCATCCCCGTCGGAGCTTCCATCGGAGGAAACTCGCCCCGGGCAAGCCGGTCTTCCAGTTCAAGCTGCGCCTCGATGCCGCGCAGTTCCCGCCCGACCGCCAGATAGAGCGGCGTCGCATCCATCTCCCTATCTTCGGAGACCCCGTAGTCCGCCTTGTTGATCCCGTAGAAGATCGGGTCGGTAGTCGCATAGTTGACGAACATCAGCGCGATAAACTTTTGAAAGACATTCCGGTCGAACAGGTAGCGGTTCACGTAGTTGGCATCGTCCAGTACGCTTTGCAGCACATCGGCGAACAGCGAGGCGACAAACTCGCGCGCCGGAAGTTGCGCCAGACGCGGCACATCCGATCCTTGGCGGAACTCAAAATGATAAAGCGGTTCGATGCCGTTTGAGTTCCCCTCCGTCTCCGCCACCGACATGAAGACATTCAGCTTCATCATGCTGTCGAGGTTGCGGCGCGGATAGCCGCGATGCACCACGTCCAGCAGATAGGCTTTGAACTCCTCCAGATCGGTTCCCAGAAAGTGCGCTTTTCGGGCGGCAATGCGCTCTCGCAGTTCCTCCAGGCGACGGATCAGCTTGGAGCGCGCATCGTTGATGATCTCCATCAACTCGTTGCGCATCTCCTCATCATCCGGGAAAAAATCCAGCGTCTCATAGGTGGTGCGGATCACGGCAAAGTCGTTTAAGCCGTCTTCCAGACACGGATAGGCGATGCCAAGATGCAGATCCTCCGGAATCCGCTCCACAGTATCGGCGTTGCGGATGCCCGATTCCATGGTGACCAGCGTATAGAAGCGATTGTTGGTCGTCAGGCTTTTGATCAAAGCCACGCGGCGTCCATCCGTCGGTATTTGTGCATTCGCGTACGAAGTCATCTTCTCTACAGTGGAGGTGAAAGAACCGCGCTGCACTCTTTCACCGCTCCGCTCCTTCTACTTGATGAATACCAGGGACGCTCCGTAAAACAGATCGCCGTCCAGCGAATAGGCGCGCAGTTCCAGCGGACCTGACACGGGCCAGGTGACCGAGGCGTTCAGACGATGCGCCAGATATTCGGCATGAACGGTGAATCCGGGTCGAAACTTGCCCTGCGCCCCGATCCACAGACCGCCCAGGCGACGGCTGCCGTATCCCGCATGCACCTTCAGGTCACGCAGAATACGATCCTGAGCGAGACTCAGCCCGATAGTTTTGGTTATGGACAGAAAAAACGCCTGCCCTTCGCGACCGCGATTAAAGGTGTCGCGCACGCCGACCGAGATCGCCGGGGCGATGTCGCTGAAGGCGTTTCCCGTGAGCGTATACTGAAGACTTACGGTTTCGCGCTTCCGGCGTTTCAGATCGAGCCGCTCGAACTCCACCTCCAGCCCCAGATCCTCGATGGGCAAGCCGAACGTCGCCCAGCCCAGACTCGATCGGGAGTCCGACTCCCGTATCAGATACTCCAGCCGCAGCAATCCGGGACTGGCGACCAGCCCGCGCGGAGACAGCACATTGCGATCCGCCTGCGCGCTCGCGCCGCCAAGAACCAGCAGGCAGACCACCAGGCATCCGACGACTCGCCACACAGAGATTCGCGGGATCAAAGTCGCTGCCCTTCGTCTGTCCTTCTGGTTATTATTCCTCATCGTCCGCTCTTTTTCGCAGATTGGCGCAGGTTATCTTACCGTCGCCTTCATCTCCTCGACGACAGAGACCCGATGCCGCTCCATAAAACGGCGCATTCTTGCCAGCGACTCCTCCAACTGGGCAGTGCCGGTGGCGTAGGAGCAGCGAATGCAGCCCTCTCCGGAGGCTCCGAAGGCGTTGCCCGGCACGACGGCGACACGCTCCTCCTGCAGCAGCTTCTCCGCGAACTGCTCGGAGGTCAGCCCCGTGCGGCGAACGGACGGAAACGCATAGAACGCGCCCGTCGGCTCCACGCAGTCCAGCCCGATGGCGTTGAGACCGCGCACAAAAAACCGCCGCCGCCGATCATAGTCGGCGATCATCTCGCGCACATCGTTCTCCCCGTTCACCACCGCTTCGAGCGCGGCTCTCTGGGCGATATGCGGAGCGCAGAGCATGGTGTACTGGTGGATTTTGGTCATCAGCGCGGCGATGGGGCGCGGGGCGCAGGCGTAGGCGATGCGCCAGCCGGTCATCGCATACGCTTTCGAAAATCCGTTGAGAAGAACGGTACGGTCACGCGCTCCCTCCAGCGACGCCACGCAAGTATGTCGTCCCACATAGGTCAGCCGGTCGTATATCTCGTCGCTGATAAGGTAGAGGTCATGCTTGACCGCCAGGTCCACCACCGCCTGAAGGTCTACCCGGCTCTGCGTCGCCCCGGTCGGGTTGTTGGGAAAGCAGAGCATGATGGCTTTGGTGCGCGGGGTGATGGCAGCCTCAACCGCCTCCGGGCGGAGTCGAAAGCCCTCTTCGGCACAGGATGCGACGGGGACAGGGGTGCCGCCTGCAAAGAGGATATTCGGCTGATAGGAGACATAGCAGGGTTCGAGAAAGATGACCTCATCGCCCGGATTGAGGATGGCGCGCAGGGCGAGATCGAGACCTTCAGAGACGCCGACAGTGATCAGCGTCTCCTGCTGCGGGTCATATTCTACGCCGTAGAGCGCGCGTTGCAGGCTGCAAACCGCTTCCCGCAGTTCGAGGAGACCGGCATTGGAGGTATAGGTGGTATAGCCGCGCTCCAGCGCGTAGATCGCCGCCTCCCGGATCCGCCAGGGCGTCACGAAGTCCGGCTCGCCCACGCCCAGAGAGATCACATCCTGCATCTGGCTAGCGATATCGAACAGACGGCGGATACCGGAGGGAGGCGTTGCGGACACCACCTGATTCAACGGTTTCACGGAGCAACCATCAGACGATGATCGGAGTCGCTTTCGACAAAGATGTCTCCGTCATCTTTATAGCGTTTGAGGAGGAAATGGGTATTGGTTGCCGTGACGCGATCCAGAGGAGCTAACTTCTCCGCAACGAAGTTGGCGACCTCCTTGAGCCCGGCTCCTTCCACCACCACCCGCAGATCGTGCCCGCCGGAGACCAGCATCACGGAGCGGACTTCAGGGTAGCGGTAGATACGGGATGCCACATCATCGAACCCGGCTCCGCGTTCCGGCGCGACCGACACATCTATATAGGCGTAGACCTTCTCTTCGCCGAAACGCTCCCAGTCTACTACGGTCTTATAACGGCGGATCACTCCGCTGCGCTCCCACTCCGCAATCAGGCGGCGCACTTCGTCCTCCGCCAGTCCGGTCATCGCCGCGATCTGCGCCGGACTGGTGCGCGCGTCCTGTTCCAGGATTTTGAGAACCTCCCGCATGGGTCTCTCACTTTCCCTTGAGCTTGAGATTTGTGTAAGTATAAACGAAAAACCCCTGTGCCGTCAACCGCATCGGCGAACGCAAACACCCGGGCGCGTCGGAACGCCAGATACCGGCAAATTTTACAGGAATTTAACATTCCCCTGCCTCCTCCCGCTGTACAATAGAAGCCGAAGCGCACACCACCGATCATGGAGGAGATAACGATGCCCGTAATGACACGCCGTGACCTGCTGGCTGGAGCCGCCGCGCTGGGACTGACCGCCGGACTGCCCGCGTTGAGAGCGAGTGGGCAGGCTCGCCGCTTTCGGTTTGTCCACGCCACCGATCTGCACATGCAGCCGACTCTCGGCGCGGAAGAGGGGATCCGACAGGCGGTGCGCAAGATCCTCTCGTTGCAACCCCGCCCGGACTTTATCCTCACCGGGGGCGACAACATCAGCAACGGCATGAGTCTCTCCCGCGCCGACGCCCTGGCGATGTTCGGCAAGCTGGAGGAGGCGTACAAGCCTCTGGAGATGCCGGTGCACCACTGCATCGGCAATCATGATGTCTACGCCTGGTTCTCCAAAGACGAAGCCCAGCGCAAAGAGCCGGACTTCGGCAAGAAGATGTTTCAGGACCGCTTCCTCAAAGCGCCCCTCTATCGCGCTTTCGATGCGGGTGAATGGCGGTTCATCCTGCTGGACAGCATCGCCCCGGCGGAGGGCAGCTACCGCGGCTGGATTGACGACGAGCAGCTGCAGTGGCTCAAAGGGGAGATGGAGCGCGCCGGACGCCAGCGACCGATCCTGATCTGCACGCATATCCCGCTCTTCACCATCTACACGCAGTACGCCATCGGGGGCGTCGAGCCGACTCCCGCCAATCTCCTCATCAACAATAACCGCCAGGTCTACGAAGTCATCAAGGGCTACAACGTGAAGGCGGTGCTGCAGGGACATACCCATGTCCGCGAGGATTGCGAGTACGCGGGAACCCGCTATATCACCGCGGGAGCGGTCTGCGGCGAGTGGTGGACCGGACCGCGCATGGGAGTGGACCCGGAGGGCTTCAGCGTCTTTGACGTGGAGGGCGAGAACTTCCAGTGGCAGTATGTCAGCTACGGGTGGAAGGCGAGGGCGCGCCAGTCCTGACCCCGCCGGGCAGGCGCGCCCTCCCTCCTGCGCCGATTTAATAAAACCTTAGCATTTTCGTAATATGCCATTAACAACGAT
The DNA here is from genome assembly GCA_964429855.1 of uncultured Chthonomonadaceae bacterium. Classification (GTDB taxonomy): domain Bacteria; phylum Armatimonadota; class Chthonomonadetes; order Chthonomonadales; family CAJBBX01; genus CALLMM01. The sequence goes on along the minus strand of CAYSDM010000009.1, from coordinate 55,605 downwards.
TCACTATACTGTCTCTGTCGTATCGGATCTGTATGCGCTTTCCTGCCTGCATAGAAAGGAGTGATGAGAGTGAGACGCATCGGATTTACGTTGATCGAACTGCTGGTAGTTATCGCTATTATTGCGATTCTGGCAGCCATTCTTTTTCCCGTCTTCGCACAGGCGCGTGAGAAGGCGCGCGCAACCAGCTGCCTCTCCAACGTCAAGCAGATCGGGCTGGGCGCTCTGATGTACGCGCAGGACTACGACGAGCGCGTCGTCCCCGTCTGCACCTCCTGCTACGCCTTCTCCTGTCCCACGCCCAAGACCTACTACTGGTGGGGCAGCTTTAACGGCGTCGCGCTCAACGAGGCGGAGGGGCTGATCTACCCCTATATGAAGAACCATCAGATTCAGGCGTGCCCCTCCTTCTCCAACCGGCTGCGCTCCCCCATCGGTCTGACCGGTTACGGGTACAACTACGCCTATCTGGCGCCCTTCACCTATCCCGGCGGCTGTGCGGTGCCGAATCCGATCTCGCTGGCGGCGGTCAGCCAGCCGGCGGAGACCGTCTGGATGGCGGATGCCGCGCGTATCAACACCTGGGCCTACTCCGCCCCGACTCTGGAGGGCAACACCTACCTCGATCCGCCCTCTTACGGCTACCCGGGGTTCCATGGACGCCATTCGGATATGGGCAACGTCCTGTGGCTCGACGGTCACGCCAAGAACCGCCGACCGCTTTTCGGCACCGGAACCTTCAGCTTTGGGCTGAACTGGAGGGACTTCGTTCAGAACCGGGTCGGCAACCTCGACCAGGATGGCGACTTCTCGACCGACGAGCTATTTGACCTCAACTAACTGCTCGCCCGTTTTGGACAGCCTTGCGCGTTCGCCTCAGCCAAGCAGCGTTGGCAGTGTCCGCGCGAGGCTGTCTCCTGCTCCATGAAGCGCGCCGCTTGCCCTTTGCAGAGGGTTTCGGTATAATAGGCGCATGTACGATCTGGACAAGACTCAGGAGTGGCTGAACCGCACGCAGGCTCTCAACCGCGTTCCGGCGATGCGCGGCGGTCTACAGGAGGATCGCCGCCCCTATCAGCAGGCGGCGGTCGGCGTGGCGATCCTGCTTCTGTTTCTTGTCTTTATCATCCAGTCTCCCCGGTTCCGACCGCGCGTCGCCTCTCCGCCTCCCGCGCCGCCCTCCCTTCCGACCGCGTCGCTGGCTCCCATCCAGAGTCAGGAGATGCTTCGCGGCATGACGCCATCGAGTCTGACACGAGCGGCATCGCCGGATTCCTCCGGCGCGGACAACTCCTTTTATATGCCGCCGATTCCCATGCGTGACGGCAAACCGCTTCCGCCGGATACGCCGCTTCTGCCTCCGGGACATGTCTCTCCCCCGGCTCCCGTATGGCTGGACGGTCCACAAAGCCCGCGCGCCGCTGCGCCTGTCGCCTCGTTTTCGCTGCCCAACAGTCTGCCTTCCCGGTACACGATTCCATGAAAATACGCCCTGTTGGCCTGTTTGCGCTTTCGCCCCTGTTACTCTCCATCGGCTCTGCTCCCATCCTCCTGACCCCGGCTCTATCTGCGGCGGCTCCAGAGCAGATCGTTCTGCGGGAGTGCCTTGCGATCCGTTCGGTCGGTCGCTACGGACGCAGCGCCATCCAGACCGACGCCCTGCAGGCGCAGATCGTCGCCGGTCGCTGGTCTCCTCCGCAGGCAGGCGATAAGAGGACGCTGCCAGACGGAAACGAGCGCGTCTGGGAAGCGGTGCAAGCGGGGGAGGACGGCTGGTTCCAGCATCCGGCAATGCAGGGCGGATACGCCTATCTTGCTGTGCCCTCCGACTCCGAACGGGTGATGATTCTGGAGGCGGCAGGTCACAATATGGTCTATGTCAACGGAGAGCCGCGCGCCGGAGACCCCTATCAGTACGGTTATATGAGGCTGCCGATCCGGCTGCGCGCCGGGCGCAATGAACTGATTTTCCACTGCGGGCGCGGACGCCTGCGCGTGCAGATGACCGCCCCGAAAGCGGAGGCGCAGCTTGACACCGGCGATATGACCCTGCCGGACCTGCGTATGGGCGAGAAGAGTCCTGGAATGGGCGCGCTGATCGTGTTGAATGCCGCCGCCGAACCGATGACCGGTCTCTTTCTGGTCACCGTCCGCCCGGATGGGAAGGAGGCGCGCACCCCGGTTCCCGCCATTCCTGCGTATGGGATGCGGAAAGTCGGTTTCAGGCTGGCAGGCGGCGCGCCGAAGGCTCCGGGAGAAGAGAAGATTACGGTCCGGCTGATGGGTCAGAGGCGCGTGCTGGATACGACGGAAATCTCCCTGCGCGTCCGCCGCCCGAACGAAACGTATAAGCGCACCTTTGTCAGCGAGATTGACGGCAGCGTACAGTACTATGCCGTCAATCCGGCGCAGCCCATAGCTGGAATGGAAACAAACGGCGCGGCTCCCGCGCTCTTCCTGACGCTGCACGGCGCGAGCGTGGAGGCGATCGGTCAGGCGGACGCCTACTCCTCCAAAAGCTGGGGGCATCTGGTGGCGCCGACCAACCGCCGCCCCTACGGTTTCGACTGGGAGGACTGGGGACGACTGGACGCGCTGGAGGTTCTCTCCCTGGCGCAGAAGGAGCTTCGCACGGCGCTGGATCGGGTCTATCTGACCGGACACTCGATGGGCGGACATGGAACCTGGCATCTCGGCGTCACCTTTCCTGACCGCTTCGCCGCCATCGGTCCCAGCGCGGGCTGGGTCAGTTTCTTCTCTTACGCGGGAGCCTCCCGCGCAGAGAATCCCTCTCCCCTTCAGGCGATGCTTCAGCGCGCCACGCTTCCCAGCGATACGCTCGCGCTGGCGCGCAACTACGCCCTGCACGGAGTCTACATTCTGCATGGCGATGCCGACGACAACGTTCCGGTCACGGAGGCGCGCGCGATGAAAGCCGCGCTGACTCCGTTTCATCGCGATCTCTCCTACTATGAGCAGCCCGGCGCGGGACACTGGTGGGAAAACTCGGATGAACCGGGCGCGGAGTGCGTGGACTGGTCGCCGATGTTCGATCTGTTTGCGCGCCGACGCCTTCCCGCACTCGACAGCGTGCGTGAGTTAGAGTTCTTCACTTCCAGTCCTGGAGTCTCCGCGTGGTGCCGCTGGGCAGGCATCCTTCAGCAGCAACAGCCTTTTCGAATCAGTTCGGTGAAACTGCGGTACGATCCCTGGAAGCGCCGATTTTCCGGCACAACCGGCAACGTTGCCCTGCTCGCCCTGCGTCTGGATCATGTCCGGCTCGATGCGCCGATTCTGCTGGAGATTGACGGGCAGAAACTGGAGTGCCGCGCCGCGCCTGTGGCGTCCGGTAAATCGCCCGCCGCCCCGATTCTCTACCTTCAGCGTCAGGGAGAGACCTGGAGCGTCGCGGCGCCTCCTGCGCCTGCGCACAAGGGCCCTCATCGGTACGGTCCGTTCAAAGATGCCTTCCGGCATCGTATGCTCTTTGTCTACGGGACGAAGGGCACGCCGGAAGAGAACGCCTGGGCTGCCGCCAAAGCGCGGTATGACGCCGAAACCTTCCGATATCGCGGGAACGGCTCGATTGATATTATCCCCGATACCGCCTTTGATCCGGGTAAGGAGCGCGACCGCAGCGTCATTCTCTATGGCCACGCGGAGACCAACGCCGCCTGGAGCCTGCTGCTGGCAGACAGTCCGGTGCAGGTGCGTCGGGGCAGCGTCCGGATCGGGGAGCGCGAGGAGCGCGGGGACGATCTTGCGTGCCTGTTTGTGCGACCGCGTCCGGGCAGCGATGTCGCCAGCGTCGGCGTGGTCTGCGGCTCCAGCATCCGCGGAATGCGTCTGACGGACCGGCTTCCCTATTTTATCAGCGGAGTCGCCTATCCCGACTGTACGGTACTGGGCGCGGAGACGTTGACGAAGGGAGTAGAGGGTGTGCGCGCCGTCGGATTCTTCGGAATGGACTGGGGGGTGCCGACGGGAGAGTGGGTCTGGAATCTCAAGAGCGAAAGTGCAGGAGCGAACCGATGAGCCAGCCTCAGCCGAAGGGATATGTCTGCTATCGCGCCCCGGAGCCGATCATTTTGGACGGCGATCTGGAAAAACCGGTCTGGCAGGCGGCTGCCTGGACGGACGACTTTGTGGACATTCAAGGCGAATCCATGCCCGCCCCACGCTTTCGCACCCGCGCCAGGCTGCTCTGGGACGACCGCTTTCTCTATATCGGGGCTGAACTGGAGGAGCCGCACGTATGGGGGACGCTGACCGAGCGCGACTCGGTGATCTTCTACGATAACGATTTTGAGGTCTTTATAGACCCGGACGGCGATAACCACGACTACTACGAGATTGAGATCAACGCGCTGAATACGGTGTGGGACCTGCGCCTGCCGAAGCCCTATCGCGACGGCGGTCCGGCTCTGAACGAGTGGGATATTCCCGGTCTGCAGACGGCGGTGAAAGTACACGGCACGCTCAATGATCCGCAGGATCGGGATCGGGGATGGACGATTGAGATGGCATGTCCCTGGGCGGCGCTGGGTGAGTATGCGCGCTGTCCCGCTCCGCCGAAGGAGGGAGACCAATGGCGCATCAACTTTTCGCGTGTGGAGTGGGAGATCGTTATCGAGGAGGGGCGGTATCGAAAGGTGGAGGGACGACCGGAAGACAACTGGGTCTGGTCGCCGCAGGGCGTCATTGATATGCATCGCCCGGAGAGGTGGGGCTATGTGCAGTTCACTTCCGCCGCGCCCGGTTCCGCCGTCTTCCGTCCCGATCCTTCCGCCGAAGCCCGTAACCTGCTGCATCAGGTCTACTACGCGCAACGCGAATTCCATGCGCTCGAAAATCGCTACGCCGTCACCCTCTCTGAACTGGAGCAGAATCTTCCGGTCACCCTCGCGCTGACTCCTGAGGGCTATCAGGTTTCCGCCGCTTTCCACGATCATGACGGAAGTGTCCGCCTCATTCACATTCGCCAGGACTCCAGGGTCTGGTTGTAGGTAGCCGGTATCGGCGCGCAAGCGGCACGCATGCGTCAACCGGCGATTGCGCGGATGCGGATCGCCTCTCTTGCCAATGTTAACGCGATGAGTACGCTGTAAAAACCGCTGCTGGCGACTGGGGCAGATGTGAGTGTGCTTGATCGAGAGGGAAAGAACGCCGGGAGATGGCTCAGGAAGCGGGAAGATGGTACTGGCGAGGCTGCTCTCCTGAGATGCGAATACTAACTTCGGCGACGGGGAAATCCCACCTTCGGACCGTAGTCGCTCGCGCGCTGTCGTCTATCCAGCGCCTCCTGTAATTCCGACAGCGGCTGCGGTCGGTCAGGTATGTCGGCAAAGACGAATATCTTCCGAATTGGATCAATCCGAACCGAACAGGCGGGTTTATTACCCGGAAACTTCCGAAGCGTCAGCACAACCTCATGCCCCTCAAAGGCGGCGGTCGCATCCCAGAGCGACTCCCCGGTTAGATCAACCAGTATCTCCCCTGTTTGAAGGTTGATAACAGAAGGCGTATAGACCCATAAAGCGGTTCCGGTCTCGATCCCTCTCTGTTCGCTCTCCACAAAATCTACACGAATCATGCAGTCGGGCGAGGTCTGGCTGAAAGAGTTCATCGTTATTATCCTGTTATCTGACTGTGCCGGACGTAGTCATTAACGGATATGACGCAGGGGATCCGGGTATCGGGGGCAGGTGTCAGAGCGGCTTTCAGCGCAGGAGGCGCGCCTTTCCGGTTGCTCATGAATGCATGTACACTGGCAGCCTCAGAGCATATCCGAACCGTCTGCGTCAGGTCAATCATTATGATTCAGAGGTTGTCGAACTCTCCCCGGAACAACTGGTCAATCTCATCCCGGCTGACCAGAATTTCACGCGGTTTCGCGCCGTCGAGTGGTCCGACGATTCCGCGATCCTCCATCATGTCCAGCAGGCGCGCCGCGCGGGTGTAGCCGATCTTGAAACGACGCTGCAGCATGGAGGTCGAGGCGTGCCCGTTGGTGACCACCAGCTTCACCGCCGACTCGTACAGTTCATCCTCGTCGTTCTCCTCCGAGCCGGCTCCGCCGATACCGGAGCCGCCGGTCTCTACCGGATGCATGGTATAGTTGGGCTTCGCCTGCTGTTTGAGATAGTCCACCAGCGAATTCGTCTCCGCTTCGGTGATGTAGCAGCCCTGGATGCGGATGGGCTTGGAGGCGTCAATCGGCAGAAAGAGCATATCGCCGCGCCCGATCAGCCGTTCCGCGCCATTCATATCGAGGATAGTGCGGCTGTCCACCTGCGAGGAGACGGCGAAGGCGATGCGGGAGGAGATGTTCGCTTTGATCGTGCCGGTAATGACATCCACCGAGGGACGCTGAGTGGCAATCACCAGATGGATTCCGGTGGCGCGGGCAAGCTGGGCCAGACGGCAGATGGAGGTCTCCACCTCTGCCGCCGCCTGCATCATCAGGTCCGCCAGTTCGTCCACGACCACCACGATATAGGGCAGCTTCTCGCCTTCTCCCACCCGCTGATTATAGCCATCAATATTGCGCGTCCCCATACGCGAAAAGAGTTCATAACGCCGATCCATCTCCTTGAGCGCGGCGCGAAAGATGCCGGGAGCCTGCTTCACATCCTTGACCACCGGATGCATCAGGTGCGGGATGCCGTCCCACAGCGAAAGCTCCACGCGCTTGGGATCAATCATGATGAACTTCACTTCATCGGGGGTGGCGCGGTAGACAATGGAGGCGATCAGCACATTGAGGCAGACGGATTTGCCGGAGTTGGTAGAGCCGCCGATCAGCAGGTGCGGCATCCTGGTCAGGTCGGCGTAGCGCGTGGTTCCCGCCACATCTTTCCCCAGCGCAAAGGTCAGCTTGCTGGGCGCGCCGCGAAATTCGGCGACCTCGATACATTCGCGCAGGGTGACGGTGGACGCCTGTGAATTGGGAACCTCCACGCCGATGGCGGACTTGCCGGGAATGGGAGCTTCGACGCGCACATCAATCGCCGCCAGCGCCATCGCCAGATTATCCGCCAGCGAGACGATCTTGCTGACCTTGATCCCGGGCGCAAGCTGAATCTCGTAGCGGGTGACGGTCGGACCATGCGCGATCTCGACCACATTCGCGCCGATTCCGAACTGATCCAGGGTCTGCTCCAGCACCTTGATCTTCTCGGCAAGTTCCTGCTGGGCTTTTCGGGGGGAAGCCGGAGGAGCCTCCTTCAGGATGGAGAGCGGCGGAAGCTGAAAGGCTCCGTTCTCTGCCGGGGCGGAAGCCGCGGCAGGATCTTTCACACGGGAATCCTCCGTTTCACCGGAAGCGGTTCGCCGGGTTCGTCGGTCTCCGAAAGCCGCATTCGCTTCTCTCTTCGAGGCCTCCTGTCCGTTGCTCTCCGGGATGCCCCTCTCTGCTGTGGGTGAATCTGCCGAAGTCTCGCTCTCCGACGGCGTGTCGCGTCGAAGGGAGAGCAGCCCGCGCCGTTTGGTCGGGGGCGCAGGCAGATTCGCCACATTCTCCGTCGCGGAAGTCAGCGCCTTTTCCGCCACCTGCGCGGCGCGCAGTTCTCGCGCTATCTCCCGCCGCTCGCGAACAACCGCCGCGCCGTGCTTTGCCGCCGTCATCCCCGCCATCGCCGGTCTGCGCGCCTGACGCAGTACCTCGATGAAGGGGCGATCCACAATCAGCACCACCGCCGCGCAGGTCATAAACGCCAGCAGAATGTAACTGCCGATTTTCGCCAGCAGAAGCAGCGAGAGCGTGCCCATCAGTCCCCCCACATAGCCCCCTGCCAGCATCACCTGATTCAGCGCAGAGACATCGGAACTCATCGGCATCGGCGCGCCGATCACCGTGAGATGCCGCCAGGTGACAAAGGTCAGAAAGAGCAGGAGGGAGCCATAGGTGGAGTGGGACAGGGACATGCGCTCATAGCCGACGAGGAACATCGAGCCGATAAACAGTAGAATAAGAGGTATCGCCCAGGAGCCGGAGCCAGCCAGCAGGCGCAGCGTATCATGCACCACGCGAGGGATCAGCGCCTCCTGCGGCCACGCCAGCCAGAGCAGACACGCGACCCCGATGAAGAACAGCCCCAGACCGACCATGTCATAAAAGCGTCGGCTGTGCGGCTCCTGCGTGCGAATGGCGCGTCTCTCCTCGGTCGGGACACGGCGGACTTTGACCATTTACCTCCTCCTGCAATGCCCGTAGACAGAGTAAGACAGAACAAATTATAACAGAATGTTGTTTGCCAGTCAAATATGCCGGTTCACAGACGGGTAGACTTCCGGCACGCTCCTCCGCTGTATCCGCTCCGGCAGCGTCCTCCTTCTCTCCCGAAGGCTTCGGGGGGGTGAGGGTGACGCAGCCGCGGGGGGATCGAACACAGGCATCAGCGATGACTGTATATAAAGACTGCAGGTTACGCGGATTGAAACAGGCGGGCGAGTTCCTTATCAATCACCGCTGAGTTGCTGTAAATTTGAGAAGGTGATTGACGGAGTTTGTTGAAAATAAATATACTCTACCTGATGTCGTCACGCCTGAGCGGGCGGTTCCACGCCGGACACGCCTCCATTCGGATCAAAGGAGCTTCAGCCGATGCCTGCGGATCAACCATCGGATTTCAGCTATCTTCCTGTGGTCGTCTTCACCTTCGTCGGGATCGCTTTCATCGCCTTCAATCTGCTCATCGCGCGCCTGTTAAGTCCCTCTGCGCCTACTCCAGAGAAGCTCTCCACCTATGAGTGCGGCGTACAGCCTGTCGGAGACGCCTGGCGGCAGTTCAATCCACGATACTACCTGTTCGCGCTGCTGTTTGTGGTCTTCGATGTGGAGGCGGTCTTTCTCTATCCCTGGGCAGTCGCCTTCCGGCAGGTAGGCGCCTATGCCGTCGCCGAGATGCTGATCTTCGTGGGGCTGTTGATCGCCGGGCTGGTCTTCGCCTGGCGTCGGGAGGCGCTGCAATGGGAATAGTCGAGAAGCCCCTCACGCAGCAGGAGGTAGACTCCTGGCGCGTTCCCGTTCCCGGCGGCGCGGCATTGGTCGCCCCGCTGGATCGGCTAGCGCAGTGGGCGCGAAAAAACTCACTCTGGTCTCTTACTTTCGGGCTTTCCTGCTGCGCCATTGAGATGATGGCAACGGCGGCTCCCCGCTACGATCTGGATCGCTTCGGGATGTTCTTTCGCGCCACGCCGCGACAGGCGGACGTGATGATCGTCGCCGGCTGGGTCTCCGTGAAGATGGCTCCCTTCATCAAGCAGCTTTACGATCAGATGCCAGAACCCAAATACGTGATCGCGATGGGAGGCTGCGCGTCGGCGGGCGGACCGTACCGGGACAGCATCACCATCGTCAAGGGCGTGGACCGCTTTATTCCGGTGGATGTCTATGTCTATGGCTGTCCGCCGCGACCGGAGAATCTCATCAACGGCATATTGAAGCTGCAGGAGAAGATCAAACAGGAGCGCGCTCTGACACGGCGCGGGCAGCCGGTTTCGGCGCGAGAACCGATTGTTATTGAAGGATAGAGGCCATTTCGGGATGCAAGGAGAGATCATCTTGGACGAAGTGAGCGCGGTACTTTCGCGGATTCAGCAGCGGTTCGGCGAGAAGCTCGTACAGGCGGAGGCGCAACAGGGGGAGATACGCCTGTCCGTCTCCCCGGATCATCTGAAACCGCTCTGCGAGTATCTTCGCAGCGATCCCGCGCTGGCGTTCGATTATCCCGCCGATCTCACCGTCCGCGATACCGGCGAGCAGTTTATTCTCTGGTATCGCCTGATTTCGATGTCCAGCCAGAGCACCCTGATTCTGACCGTCGCCCTGCCACGCGATCATCCCGAAGTCTCCAGCCTGACTGCCCTCTGGTCCGGCCTGGACTGGCTTGAGCGGGAGTGTTTCGATCTCTACGGAATTCGCTTCGCCGGCCATCCCGATCAGGATGACCCTGCCCGGATGCGTATCCTGCTGCCGGAAGACTGGGAAGGATTTCCCTTCCGCAAAGACTACACGCCCGTCTTCAGCGGCGATCCCCTGCACGGTCCGCAAGAGACGAATTAGGCCGAAGCGGCGGCTAGTTCTCCTTCAAGGCAGCAGGGTGGCGTCGCCGGGCTGTCGTGTTAGGCGCAGCGAGACATGACAGTATTGTGCTGCGCTCGGAGTGGCATTCATGCTGCGCGGAATGAATGCCATACTGCGCTCAGAATAAAATCTATCCGGACTACCCTGACGACGTACTGGCCGGCGGCTGTGCTCGTTATGGTCACCAGAGCCGGCAGGGCGCGCTGCCCGTAACCCGGGCGCCCGCTTCAGAATAATGCCCTACGGAAAGCGACGATGACTCTCACCACGACAGAAATAACCAGCCCCGGCATGACCCTGAACATGGGTCCGCAGCATCCCTCCACGCATGGCGTTCTGCGACTGGTCGTCGAACTGGACGGCGAGATCATCCAGACCTGCCGTCCCGTGATCGGCTACCTGCACCGCGGGCTGGAGAAGATGATGGAGGCGCGTCCCTACCGGCACAACGTTCCCTTCACGGATCGCCTGGACTATCTCGCCTCCCTCAACTGCAATCTGGCGATCTCGCAGGCGATTGAGCGGATCGGCAATGTAACCGTTCCAGAGCGGGGACAGTATCTTCGCGTCCTGTTGTGCGAGATCAATCGCCTCGCCAGTCACCTCGTCTTTCTCGGAACGTTCGCTACCGATCTCGGCGCGACCACCGTCTTCCTCTACTGTTTCCGCGAACGGGAGCGTCTTCTCGATCTGCTGGAGGCGATGACCGGGGCGCGGCTGACCTACAACTGGATTCGGGCAGGCGGCGTCCCCACAGACCTGCCGGACGGCTTCGGGGAACGCCTCATCGCCTTTCTGGATGAGTTTCAGTCTGCGCTGGATGAATACGACCGCCTGCTGACCGGCAACCGTATCTTTCGCGCGCGCTGCGAGGGAATCGGGGTGATTACCCGCGAAATGGCGATTTCCTACGGCGCCTCCGGTCCGGTTGCGCGCGGTTCCGGGATCGCCTATGACATTCGCAAAGTCGCCCCCTACGATGTCTATGACCGCATGGAGTTTGATGTTCCGGTCTTAACGGAAGGCGACTGCATGGCGCGCTATCGGGTGCGCGTGGAGGAGATGCGCCAGAGCGCGCGAATCATCCGGCAGTGCCTTCGAGAGATGCCGGAGGGCGAGACGATGGCAAAACTTCCGAAAATCTTCAAGCCGCCGGTTGGCGAAGCCTACTCGCGCACCGAATCGCCGCGCGGCGAACTCTCCTGCTATATGGCAAGCGACGGCTCCATGAATCCGACACGAGTACACTTTCGCGCCCCCTCCTTCTTCCATCTCGGTCTTCTTCCGGCGATGCTTCCGGGCGTGAAGGTCGCGGACGTGATCGCCATCCTCGGCAGCCTGGATACGGTTCTGGGAGAGGTGGACCGATGAGTATGCCAACCGCCAGTCCACGACCGGTTTCACAGGCGCGAGAGATCATGATCGGCGTGGTCATCATCGCGCTGATGCTGGCGGCGTTGAGCGCGCTGCCGCTGCTTCCATGGGATATACTGGATCCGATCCGGGCGTTTTTCTACGAGCGACCGCTGCTCAACAATCTGGCGAAGGCGGTTCTGCTTGTCTCCTTCATGGCGGTGCAGTGCCTCTTTCTGATCTGGATGGAGCGAAAGTTCGCAGGCTGGATGCAGGCGCGTCTGGGACCGATGCATGTCGGCTGGAAGGGCGTTCTGCAGACCTTCGCCGACGCCGTCAAGCTGCTGCTGAAAGAGGATATCATTCCCACGCTGGCGGATAAGCCCCTCTTCCGGCTCGCTCCCTATCTGGTCTTTGTGCCCGCCATGCTCACGCTCATGGTGCTGCCGTTCAGTCCTAATCTGGTAGGCTTCGACTTCAGTATGGGCGCGCTGTTCGTCCTCTCCATCTCCACCACCGGCGCTCTCGGAATCCTGGCGGCAGGATGGGGGGCGAACAACAAGTATTCGGTTCTGGGAGGGATGCGCGCCGTCGCGCAGCTTCTTTCCTATGAGATTCCGATGATTCTGATCGTGCTTTGCGTGGTGACGCTGGAAGATACCATGTCGCTGACGCAGATTGTGGAGCGGCAGGCGGGGCTGTGGAATATCGTCGCCCATCCGCTGTTGATGATCCCCGGCGCGTTGATCTTCTTCTCCTGCGCTCTGGCGGAGGTCTACCGCGCCCCGTTCGATCTGCCGGAAGCGGAATCGGAACTGGTGAGCGGCTTCCACACCGAGTATTCCGGGATGCGCTTCGCCATCTTCTACATTGCGGAGTTTGCCAACAACGTCTTTACCGCCGGTTTCGCCACCATCCTCTTTTTCGGAGGATGGAAGGGACCGGTTCTTCCGCCGGTAGCCTGGTTTTCCATCAAAACGCTGCTGCTGATCTTTCTGATGATGTGGGTTCGCTGGACACTCCCCCGGCTGCGCATTGATCAGATGATGAGCTTCTGCTGGAAACTGCTGGTTCCGGCGTCGCTCATCCTCTTCTGCCTGACAGCGGTGAGCGTGGTGTGGTAGGCAGTCAGACGTTACAGAATATCGAAGCCGCCGCTCCCGGTCTATGAGCCGCCGCTCCCGGCATGGAGGATACCTCTCGGATGAGTGTGACAGATCGTAAACAGAATGTGCTGCTGGATATCCTGACCAGCTTGCGAAGCTTCCTGAAAGGGATGTGGGTAACCGCGACCAATCTGGTCGCCCGCGAGAAGATCACCCTGCAGTATCCCTATGAGAAGCCGCAGGTCTCCCCGCGCTACCGGGGGTTGTTCTACCTGCCCTTCAATGAGAAGGAGCAGCGTCTGAACTGCACCGGATGCACTCTCTGCGAGCAGGCTTGCCCGACAAAAGTCATCTCCATGACCAAGCTGGGCGCGGGCAAGCACGGAGGCGTCAGCGAGTTCAATATGGATCTGGGGCGGTGTATGTTCTGCAACCTCTGCATCGAAGCCTGCCCGTTTGACGCCATCTACATGGGTTCCGAGTATGAGCTGGCTTCGTATGATCGCGATGCCAGCGTCTTCCGCATTCAGGATCTGGCGCAGGGCGGGAAGCCGTCTGTAGAGATCAATATCAAGACCATCTCGCAGGCGCTGGCGGAAGAGGAGAAGGCAAAGGCTGCCAAAGCGAAAGCGGCAGCCGAAGCGAAAGCCGCTTCGGACGAGAAGAGATCCGTCGAAAAGCCTGCCGCGCCGGAGCCTGCGCCATCCGCCTCCCCGGAGTCTCCGGCATGAACACCCTTCCCGTACTGATAGCGTTCTACAGTTTGACCGCGCTGACGCTGATCTCCGCCGGCTATGTGGTGCGCGCGCGCAGCATCATTCACGCCGGTTTCTGGCTGCTGCCCTGCTTTGTCGGGGTCGCCGGTCTGTTTGCGACTCTGCAGGCGCACTTCTTCTTTGTGGCGCAGCTTCTGATCTACGCGGGAGCCATCCTTGTGCTGATCCTGTTTGCATTGATGCTGACCCGCGACGCCATGAGCCTGCATGTTCCGCTGAAAAGCCATCTGGGAATATGGGCGGGCCTGATCAGCGCGGGACTGGGAACCGCCGCCGTTCTGGTGCTGGCGCGCCAGTCCTGGCCCGTCAACAGCAAGCAGCAGCCGCTAGATCATACCCAACAGGCGGAGGCGCTGGGCCGGGCGCTCATTGGTCTCTATGCGGTTCCCTTTGAAGTCGCCTCCCTGCTGCTGCTCTCCGCGCTGATCGGCGCGGTCATGCTGGCAAAGGTCGAACGCGCTCCCGCGCCGGAACCGCCGCCGCTGGCGGATACGCTGGAAGAGCCGGAAGAATCGCCGAAAGAACCTGTCGGGGTGGAGTAGAAGAGATGAGCCTGACACACTACCTTGTCGTCAGCGCGCTGCTTTTTGCGATTGGAGCCTACGGAGTGCTGACCCGCCGCAACGCCATTGCGGTTCTGATGGGCGTGGAACTGATGCTGAATGCGGCGAACCTGAACTTCCTCGCGTTCTGGCGGTTCCTGCAGCCGACCTCCGTAGAGCCGCAGGTGTTCGTGCTGATCGGTCTGACCGTTGCGGCGGCGGATACCGCCGTCGGCATGGCGATCGTGCTGAATATCTATCGCAACTTCGGCGTGATTGAAGTCGAGCGGATCAGTACCCTGAAAGGATAGGACGCCGCCCCCATGAACAGCCTTCCCCTCTGGCTTATTCCGCTTGCGCCTGTTCTGGCTGCGTTTCTGGCGGGAGTTCTCGCGCTGACGCGCCGCGCCGAGAAAGCCGCTCCTCTGCTGACCATCGCCGCAACCGCCCTCAGCGGCATCACCGCGCTGGGCTGGATTCCGCAGGAAGGCGGGCAGGTTGGTCGCCTCTCGTTTGAGTGGCTGAAGATCGGCGCGAATTTTAAGATAAACCTGGGCGTATACCTCGATCCGCTGGCGTGGATGATGGTGGCGGTCGTCTGCGTGGTCAGCCTGCTGGTGCAGATATACTCGGTCGGCTATATGAAGGGTGAGAACGGCTTTGCGCGCTACTTCGCCTACCTGGGACTCTTTACCGCCTCCATGCTCGGCCTGGTGGTCGCCGACAATCTTTTCCAACTCTACGTCTGCTGGGAACTGGTCGGCATCTGCTCCTATCTGCTGATCGGGTTCTGGTGGCAGAAGCCCTCGGCGGCAAGCGCGGCGAAAAAGGCGTTTGTGGTCACCCGTTTCGGCGATGTGGGCTTTCTGCTCGGCGTGCTGCTGCTGGCGGCGGTCGCCGGATCGTTTCAGTTCGATACGGCGATGCAGGCGGTGGCGCGGGTGCAGGCGGGCGAATTGACGACGGTTCCGCTGGTAGGCGCGCAGGTCTTCCTCTGGCTGGCTCCGCTGCTGCTATTCTGTGGGGCGGTCGGCAAATCGGCGCAGTTCCCCCTGCACATCTGGCTGCCCGACGCGATGGAGGGACCGACTCCGGTCTCTGCCCTGATTCATGCCGCGACGATGGTCGCGGCGGGCGTCTATATGGTGGCGCGTCTTCTGCCGGTCTTCGCCGCCGTCCCCTTCGTCACCGAGATCGTTCTGCTGACCGGCGCGGTGACCGCGCTGATTGCCGCGACCATCGCGCTGGTGCAGACAGACATCAAAAAGGTGATGGCGTACTCCACCATCAGCCAGTTGGGCTATATGATGCTGGGATTGGGGGCGGGCAGTCTGGACGCCGGGATGTTTCATCTGGTCACCCACGCCATGTTCAAGGCGCTGCTCTTCCTCGCCGCCGGTTCCGTGATCCACGCCATGCACCACGCCGCCAATCCCAACGACCTGCGGATAATGGGCGGGTTGGGGAGCAGGATGCGGATAACCGCCGTCACATGCGGCATCGGCGTGCTGGCGCTGGCGGGATTTCCAGGGCTTTCCGGCTTCTGGAGCAAGGATGCGATCCTGGGCGCGGCGCTGGATAACGGCAGTCCGGTCGCGCTGTTCGGGCTGGCGGTCGGGATCCTGGTGGCGGGGCTGACCGCCTTCTACTCCACGCGGATGTGGATGCTGGCTTTTGCCGGAAGCCCGCGCTCCGGCGACGCCGAACACACCCACGAATCTCCGGCGGTGATGACCATTCCGCTCATCGCGCTGGCGATACCCTCCATCGCGCTGGGAGCCTGGCTGCATATGGGACACCGTTTCACGCACTTCCTGCACGGCGCACCGGCGCATGCAGAACCGATGCACCTGTGGCTGGTTGCCGTAACCATCCTGACGGCGGTCGGCGGAATCGGGCTGGGATATATCCTCTACCGCGCTCCCTCCGCGCAGGCGGACCCGGTGGAGCGGATTCCCGGATACGCCCTCTTTGCCAATCTCTGGTACATGGATGCCTTCTGGAGCCGGGGCGTCGCAAGCAGTATGCTGGCGTTGGGGAAATTTGTCGCCTGGTTCGACCGCACCGTGATAGACGGCGCGGTGAACCTGACCGGATGGGTCTGCTATCTGGGCGGTCGGGAACTGCGTCGCGCTTCTAACGGGCAGGCGCAGACCTACACCGCCGCCGCGCTGCTGGCGCTGGTGATCGCTGCGCTGGTGCTGCTCCTGTTCCATAACCGCACTCCCAATGAGGCGCGCTCCTACTCGTCGTCTTCCACCGTTATCAGCGCGGAAGGCGCGCCTTTCAATCACACAACAGACGCCCGTTTGCACACAACCCACTTCGACACGGGACAACGATGACCGACTACCTGCTAACCTTTGTCATTCTCTCTCCGCTGGTTGCGGCGGCGGTTCTGCTCCTCCTTCCCGCTTCACAGGGGCTGGCGATCCGGCTGGTCGCGCTGATCGGCGCGGGGCTGACTCTGCCTCCCTCCCTCTGGCTCTGCCTGGCGTATGACCGAACGCGCGGAGGATTTCAGTTCGCGCAGGACATCCCCTGGGTTCCCAGTCTGGGCATTCGCTACCATGTGGCGGCGGACGGCATCAGCCTGGCAATGATCCTGCTGACCGCGCTCATCATCACCGGCGGGGTGTTTGCCTCCTGGACTCGTCAGGACCGCACCAAGGAGTTTCTCGCGCTCCTGCTGCTGCTGGTCAGCGGCGTTTTCGGCGTCTTTGCCGCGCGCGATCTCTTCTTTCTGTTCCTGTTTTATGAGATCGCCGTCCTGCCGATGTACCTGCTGATCGGGGTATGGGGAACCAGCACCCGCGAGCGGTCGAAGGAGTACTCCGCGATGAAGCTGACGCTGATGCTTCTCGGCGGGAGCGCGTTTATTCTGGTCGCGATCCTCGCGTTCTACTTTCAGGGGTCGCCCCGCTCCTTCGATCTGGATGATCTGGCGAAAAACAGCTACGGCGCGGAGTTTCAGCGCTGGGTGTTTTTCTGCATCTACGTCGGTTTCGGGATCCTGGCGGGCATCTGGCCCCTGCATACCTGGTCGCCGGACGGACACGCCTCCGCGCCGACCGCCGTCTCCATGCTGCACGCGGGCGTGCTGATGAAGCTGGGGGCTTACGGCGTGCTGCGGCTGGGGGTGGGGCTGCTGCCGGAGGGAGCGATGGACTGGTCGTTCCTGATGGCGGTTATCGCGACGATCAACATCCTCTACGGGGCTTTCTCGGCGATGGGACAGACCGACCTGAAGTATATCATCGCCTACTCCAGCGTCTCGCATATGGGCGTCGTCATGCTGGGGCTGGCTTCGCTCAATCCCATCGGCGTCAACGGCTCCGTGATGCAGATGTTCTCGCACGGGGTCATGACCGGACTCTTCTTTGCGGTGGTCGGGCTGGTCTATGAGCGGGCGCACACGCGCATCATCGCCGCGATGGGCGGCTTCGCGCGACGGATGCCGGGAATCGCCGTCTGCATGACCATCGGAGGACTGGCCTCCTTCGGACTGCCGGCGACCAGCGGCTTCATCGCAGAGTTTCTCTGCTTCTATGGAATGTGGCTGCGCTATCCCGCGCTGGCGCTGCTGTCGGTGATCGGGATCGTTCTGACGGCGGTCTATGTGCTGCGGATGGTGCAGAAGATCTTCCTGGGCGGGTTCCGGGAACAGGACTATCCCCACCTGAACGATGCGCGCACCACCGAGTGGGTCGCGATCTCCGGGCTGGCGGTCACGCTGATTGCGGTCGGCGTCTACCCACGCCCGCTGGTGGATCTGATTGATGTCGGTCTGCACACGATTCCCGGCATTCATCAGACGCATGCCGCCAACCACTTTAGCGCGGAAGGCGCGCCATTCAATGCCTCGCCGCTGACTGTTCCGAGCAGCGCTATGCCGTCATCCCTTGCCGAGTAGAGGCTATGACCAACTATATTGATACCTATCAACCTCTGATCCCCTATATGCTGCTGGTCGTTTTCGCGCTGGTCGTTGCCATCCTGGACACCATACCGGCTATCCGCCGCGCGTCGATTCTGGGCTGGCTGACAGCGACGGCGGCGTTGATCGTGCTGACGCTGGACGCAACCTCCCCTTACAGTGCTCCCTGGGAGGGCATTCTGCGGTTTGACAGCTACTCCCGCGCCTTCAACACCGTCTTTCTGGTTACGCTGGCGGTGGTCTGCTTCGGCTCCGTTTCGGAGGAGAAGCGGCTGGGGTTCTCCGGGGAGTACTACGCGCTGCTATGCCTGAGCACGCTCGGACTGATGCTGATGGGCGCGTCCGGCGGACTGCTGGCTCTCTACATCGGGCTGGAACTCTCCACGCTCTGTCTCTTTGCGCTGGTCGGCTTCGCCAAACGGGAGAAGCGTTCGGCGGAAGCCGCGCTCAAGATGCTGATTCTCAGCGCGGTCACCTCTGCCGTGCTGCTCTACGGAATCAGCATCCTCTACGGCGTTCTGGGCAGCACACAGTTCGATCAGATGTCGGTGAAGCTGGCGGCGATCTCCGGGGAGACCCGGGTCGCGCTCTGGCTGGGGCTGGCGTTTGTGATCGGCGGATTCGCCTTCAAAATCGCCGCCACGCCGTTTCATCTGTGGGCGCCCGATGTCTACGAGGGCGCGCCTGCGACCGTTACCGCTTTCCTCTCGACCGCCTCCAAAGCGGGGGGATTCGCCGGACTGCTGCGCTTTCTGCTGCTGGGACTGGGCGGATCGAGCGAGACCTGGGGAATGCTGATTATCGCGCTGGCGGCGCTCTCAATGGTGGTCGGCAACCTGGTCGCTCTCGTGCAGACCAGCCTGAAACGCCTGCTCGCCTATTCCGGGATCGCGCAGGCGGGCTATGTGCTGGTGGCGGTGGCGGGCGCGACCGGAGACGGTCGCAGCATGAGCGTCAGCGCGACGCTGTTCTATCTCTTCCTCTACGCCTTCACCAACGTGGGCGGCTTTTTGCTGGCGCAGGTCATCATCAACGCAACCGGCTCGGACAGCATCGCCGCGCTGCGCGGGCTGCACCGCCGCTCGCCAATGCTGGCTTTCGCCGCGCTGGTTGTGCTGTTTTCGCTGGGCGGAATCCCGCCGCTGGCGGGATTCGTCGGCAAGCTCTACCTCTTCGCCGCCGGCTGGCAGGGAGGACAGCAGATACTGGTGCTGATCGGCGCGCTGACCAGCGTGATCGCGCTCTACTACTATCTGATGGTGGCGCGGCAGGTCTACATCAACGACCCGCAGGATGACCGCAGGATGCCTGTCTCCCGCCCTATCGGGCTGGCGCTGACTCTCTGCACTCTCGGAACGCTGGTGATCGGCATCTATCCCCGCCCCTGGATTACGCTGGGAGAAGAGGCGGCGCGGGGAATCCTGGGAACCCCGGCGACGGCTTCCAGCGTTCTGTCGCACGAATCGGCTCGAAGGAAGGGCAAGCATGGATCGCCTCAGAATGAGCACGCGGAACCGGCTTCCGCAGACCGTTCGCTGTCCCGTCTATGATCGCAGCCGTCTGAGAACCAACATTCTGCATATCGGGGTCGGCCACTTCCACCGGGCGCATCAGGCGGTCTATCTCGACGATCTGCAGGAACAGTCGCAAAGCGGCGAGTGGGGGATATGCGGCGTCGAAATCCGGGAGAATCGGGAGATGCTGGAGGCGCTCGTTCCGCAGGATAACCTCTATACGGTGGTGGAACGCAGCGCGGAGGCGGAGAGTTTTCGCGTGATCGGGATCATGCCGGAGTATCTGGCGGGATGGGATGACCCGGACATGATCCTGCGAAAGATGGCGCATCCCTCCGTGCGAATCGTGACGTTGACCATCACGGAGGGCGGCTATCCCTACCACCCGGCAACCGGCGAACCGAACCTCGACCATCCCGATCTCGCTCCTGACCGGGCGACTCCTGAACGCCCCTTCAGCGCGTTTGGCTTGCTGGTCGAGGCGCTGGCGCGCCGCCGTCAGAACGGCGCGGCTCCCTTCACCATCCTCTCCTGCGACAACCTTCAGGGCAATGGACATATCACCGCCCGAATCGTTCAGGCGATTGCGGAGCGGCGCGATCCCGCGCTGGCAGACTGGATCGCTTCGGAAGTCGCCTTCCCATGCTCGATGGTGGATCGAATCACTCCGGCGACGACGGAGGAGGTTCGGCAGTTGGTGCGGGATCGGTGCGGTCTGGAGGACGCCTGCCCCGTCGGGTGCGAGGATTTCCGGCAGTGGGTGGTCGAAGACCGCTTCTGCAACGGACGCCCGGACTGGGAACGGGTCGGCGTGCGGATGACTGACAATGTGCACCCTTACGAGATGGCAAAGATTCGACTGCTCAACGCCAGCCACGCCGCGATGGGCTATCCGGGCTATCTGGACGGCTACCGGCTGATTGACCGGATCATGGGCGATCCGCTGTTTCAGCGATATATCTGGGAACTGATGGAGGAGATCGTTCCGACTCTGGTTCCGGTTCCCGGCATGGAGTTTACCGCCTATCGGAAGAGGCTGCTGGAGCGGTTTGCCAACCCGAAGATCGGCGACACGACGGCGCGAATCTGCATGGAGGGAAGCTCCCGGATGCCGAAGTTCCTCGTGCCCGCGCTCATCGAACGGCTGAAAACAGGCGGTAAAACCCGCCTGATGTGTCTGGCGGTGGCGGGCTGGCTGCGCTATCTCTCCGGTACAGACGAACAGGGACAGCCGATCCCGATCATCGACTCTGCGGAGGTCGCCCCGCGCCTGCAATCGGCTGCGCGCGCCATTGCGCAGGACCCGTCTCATAGCCCGGAGCCTGCGCTCGCGATCCGGGAACTGTTCGGGGCGATGGCGGATTCAGAGGTCTGCGTGACGCAGATACAGCAGGCGCTGCAGTCCCTCTACACGCAGGGCGCGCGCGCCACCTTGACCGATTGGCTGCAAGAGGCGGTGCCGCCGCCCCTCACACTTTAACGCATTCCATTCCCAGAATCGCCGCCAGCCGCTCAATCGCGCCGATCTGATGCCCCACGCCCAGCGCCACGTGATGCGTCGGTCCCAGCGACGCCCAGCGATTCATCCAGTCCGCCACATCGAACGGATCGTCCGGTTGCGCGGAAAATCGAAGGCGCGAATTGGTGTTGCCGATTCGCAGTATCTCTCCCGGCAGCGACCAGCCCTCCGCGCAGAGCCACTTCAGCCGCCCCTCGCGGGTCTGCGTCAGTCCGAGGATTGTCACCGGGCCGTTGCGAACCTGCGCCTCGACCGAGACACCGTAGCCCCGCTTGCCATGATAGAGACCCAGCCCGCGCAGAACCGGCTTTCCCTGCGCGATTCCCGGATGAAACGGCCCATCATGTCCCATCAGCAGAATGCTGTCGTCAAAGTCCATGGCATAGAGCTCGGTATAGCTGCCGCCCGCGCCGAGAGTGTCCATCACCTTCATCGCCAGGCAGTTCTTCAGGTCTCCCTCGCCGCTGCAGGGAACTCCGCGTCCGGTCAGCAGGGAACAGCCCAGAATCATTCCAGCGGCGATGCGCTCATACGCATTGCCGTCCACGCCCCGATGATAGTAGGCTAATCCGTGCAGATCGAAATCCGCCGCCAGCCGGTCCAGTCCGGCTCCAACCCGGCACGCCCACTCCATCTCCTCGGGCTTCGGCTTGCGCGCAATGGGATCGCGCGGGTTGTCCTCGCTCACCGTAAACATCGCCAGCGCCTCGTCCCGTTTACGAACAATCTCCGCTTCGGTCACCGCCTCGACACGCGCCTCCAGATCGTCCATCTCCAGCACCTCGATGTGCGCGCCAAACTGCCCGGAGACCTGCGTATAGTCGCTGTACATATCGAGCATGCCGGGATAGGTGTGTCCCAGAAATCCGATCCGGCTGCGGGTCAGCGCGCGCTGTACGACGACGGCGCGCACCCAGTCCGCGATCTCTCGCCAGGCGCGAATCGCCGCCGGGTGATCGGCGGTCACCTCGTTAGCGACGGCTCCGGGAGTCTGTCTGTCCAGCCCCAGCAGTCCCGTTACCGTATGAAAGGCGATGCCGCAGCGTTCAAAGGCGCAGGCGATCTCCGGCACGCAGCACGCCTGACAGTTCGCCAGCCATTCGCCGGTTCCCGTCTGCCCGTAATCGAGCCGCGCGGTCGGCTGAAGATTGAGGATCAGCACGGGACGCTTCACCCGCTGCACCGCCGGAAGCACCTGGCTGGAGGTGGAGTAGGTCGTTACATAGCAGACGACCATATCCACGTTCTCGCGAATAAAATGCTCGCCTGCCGCCGCCGCTGTCGGCTGGTCATCCACCATGCCCACATCCGCCACCTCTGCGCCGAGCGCGCGCATCCGCTCTCCGACAAACTGCCCGTATCCCGCCAGACGTTCGCGCAGACCGTCAAACTGGGGCCAGTAGGCTGCCAGCCCGATGCTAAACAGTCCGATTTTGCAGAGAGGTCTGTCCGCCGTCATATTGCCGCTCCTTGACCGATCTTTTCTCTCTTTTTCGCGCTGCCGCAAAACGCCTCCTTCCGCCCGAAGCCAGGACATTTACGCTGGAAGGCGTATATTAGAGATGAGATTGCTTCGGTCGCTGCCGCTCCCTCGCAATGACAGATGGCATCACGACGATATGACGGGAGTTATCAGCGAAGGCTGCTCTTCTGACAGGAGTTCAATTTATGCAGATTACCCTCTACGAAAAGCCGACCTGCAGTAAGTGCCGCGAAGCGGTCGCCCAGCTGCAAGCGCGCGGCATAGACCTTGAACGCATAGACTACTACGTTCAGCCGCTGGATCGCGAGACTCTGACGCGGCTTCTGAATAAGATGGGAGCGCGACCGCAGGAGATACTCCGCACCGGCGAAGAGATATACCGGGAGTTAGGGCTGGATCAGCGGGAGGTCAGCGACGAAGAGTTGATAGGTCTGCTGGCGCAGTATCCCGATCTGGTGCAGCGACCCATTCTGGAGACGGAGGATCGGGCGGTTCTCGGAAGACCCGTTGAGCGGATATCCGCCTTTCTGGAGACGCTGACGCCCGGCTAGAGACGGGAGAGAGACCGATGAGCGACACGCGCTTCATGGAAGATACGCTTGAACGATGTCTGGAGGACCTGGAGAATCGCCTCGACCCGGAGCAGGAGGAGCGGCTGGCGCAGGAGTGGCGTGTCTTCAGCGCGGGAGGCTTTCCCGGCGACATCTTTTCCCCCCGCCGCGACAGACCGATTCCCCCGCAGACAGAGTGGCAAACGGTGCGCGTCAACGCCGCGCTGGAGAACCCGACCGCCATGCTTTTGCAGCAGTACGGTATCTGTTCGTCGCTGCTGAACGCTGGAAGCGGCTTGCTGCTGCACGTGCGCAGCAACTATGGAACCAGCATTCTGCCGCTGCTGTTCGGAGTGGAGCCGTTTGTCATGTCTGAGGAGATGGATACGCTGCCCACCTCTCGCCCCCTTAACGATTCCGCCGCCATCCGCCGCCTTCTCGACGCCGGGCTGCCCGATCTGACACGCGGCTATGCTGGGCGCGTGACGGAGGTCGGGGAGCGATTCGTCGAGATAGCGCGCCGCTACCCGAAAATCGGGCGATATGTTCATCCTGTCCATCCCGATCTGCAGGGACCGCTGGATGTCTGCGAGGTCCTCTGGGGAAGCTCCCTGTTTACCGCGCTCTACGATCAGCCGGACACGGTTCACGCGCTGCTCGATCTGATCACGCGCGCCTACGAAGCTCTGATGCGCCGCTGGGAGCGAATCGCGCCGTTTTCGACAGCGGGAAACTGTCACTGGGGATTTTTTCATCGGGGCAGCCTGATGATCCACCTCGACTCCGCCATGAATCTCTCCCGAAAGATGGTGGAGGAGTTCGCGCTGCCCTATGACCGGCGTCTGCTGGAGTCGTTCGGGGGCGGGGCGATTCACTTCTGCGGGCGCGGCGATCACTTTATCGGCAGCCTGTGCGCGCTTCCCGGTCTGTATGCGATCAACCTGACGCAGCCCCATCTTAACCATATGGAGCGAATCTTCTCGCAGACCGTAGATCGCGGAATCAATCTGCTGGGGCTGGAGCGTCCGGCGGCAGAGGAGGCGCTGCGGCGCGGGCGCGCCCTGCATGGTCGCGTTCACTGTTCCTGAGAAGAGGCGGGGGATGAAAGCGGGAAGGAGGTAGAAACGTCTGTTCTGGCGTCGGTCAGTCCGACAGGGAAGCCTCCTTCTGAAGAATAAACCGCTCAATCGCCTGCGCGACGCCATGCTCCTGCACGGATCCGGTCACGTGATTCGCGATGGCGCGGCAGTCGGGATGCCCGTTCTCCATGGCGATCCCCATCCCTGCCCAGCGGATCAGTTCGTAGTCGTTGATCTCATCGCCAATGGCGAGAGTCTGCTCCCGCGCAATGCCCAGACGCGCCGCGACCGTCTGCGCCCCGACCGCCTTATTGATCTTAGACGAGTGAATATGCAGCCCGCGCACGCCCTCGCCGTAGTAGGAGGCATCCCATGTATAGGCAACCACCGTGTCGCCGAACGCCCGCTCCCAGAGAGCGAGTATCTCGACGGACTGTGAGGTCGTGGCGTAGGCTTCGATGCTGACCGGCGGCGAAAGACGGCTCCAGTCGAGCCTATCCTGCGGGCGAATCCGGTCTGCAAAGTAGTCGGCGTAGGCGGGCGCGAGGGGGATGACGCGATCCGTATAGACCCAGCGATCGTTCTCCTCTACGGCGAAGCAGAGCGGGGCGATATGGAAAGAGTGCAGGCTTTCGACCACCTGCCGGGCGGTGTCGGGCGGCAGCGTGACCTTATGGATCAGTTCGCCGGTCTGCCAGTCGAAGACGACCCCGCCGTTGAGGATGATTCCATACTCGTGGCCGCCGATCTGATCCGCTACCTTCTGCGCCCGATAACGGGTGCGCCCCGTACAGAGCACCACCACGCATCCGGCATCCTGCGCCCGATGGATGGCGCGCAGATTCGGCTCCGGGATCTCGTCGCCCCGCACAATCAGCGTGCCGTCCAGATCCAGAAACAGAAGCCGGTAGGGAGAGATCACGCTTTTGCCTCCGCAAAGACCTGCTCGATCACCTCCTCGATCGGCGGGTCTTCCACCGTCAGATCCATAATGGGTAGTTCCGACAGGAGGCGCGCCACCGCTGCAGAGGTCTCCGCGCGCGGCAGACGCAGCTTCACCATCGCATCCTGACGCTCAACGACCTCGCCATACTGCTCCACCGCGCCCGCCGTCTGCGGGTCTTCCAGATCCAGACGCACCAGTTTGAAGGGGGCGATCCTGTCCGCCAGCATATCGAGCGCGCCGTCATACAGCAGATTGCCATGATGAATGACGATAACCCGCCTGCACAGCGCGGTCACATCCGCCATGTAGTGGCTGGTCAGGATGATGGTAGCGCCGTGCCGCTGGTTGTGTTCGGCGACAAACTGACGGATGCGCCCCTGCATGGTCACGTCCACGCCCAGCGTAGGCTCATCCAGGAAGAGCACGGAAGGACGATGCAGCAGCGAGGCGGCAAGCTCACACTTCATCCGCTCGCCCAGGCTCAAGCCGCGCACCGGTTTCTTCAGCAGTCCGCCCAGATCGAGCAGCGACACCAGTTCGTCGAGTGTCTCGCGAAACTGCTTTTCCGGAATCTGGTAGACCGCCTGATTTACCAGATACGAGTCCATCGCCGGGATGTCCCACATCAACTGATTGCGGTTACCCATCACCAGGCTGATGTTGCGCAGGTAGTCGGCTTCGCGCCGCCAGGGAACATGTCCGGCGACCTCCGCCTCCCCATCGGTGGGAAACAGCAGTCCCGCCAGCATCTTGAGCGTAGTGGTCTTGCCCGCGCCGTTGGGTCCCAGAAAGCCGACCACCTCCCCCGGCTGGATGGAGAAGGAGATGCCCTTCACCGCCTCCACCTCCCGGAACTTGCGCTTGAACAGGCTTTTGATGGAGGCAGCCGCCCCCGCCTCGCGCTCATGGACGCGGTAGACCTTACGGAGATTCCGTACAGAGATAACAGGTTTCTCAGACATGTCTATAGATTATAACACAGATGTCTGTCTTTCAGGAAAATCATGAGAGACATTGCGGCAGCAGGATTACGCGAAGCAGGAGAGGAACCTGCATCCATCTCTCCTGCAAAGGAGCGCGAAGTATGAGGCTGTATCTGGGAATAGACGGCGGCGGAACCAAAACCGCGACGGCGATTGTGGAGGAGAACGGGCGCGAATGCGGGCGCGGCGCAGGCGGGTCCTGCAATATCGCGACGGCGGAAGAGGCGACCCTGCGCCGATCCATCGCGGAGGCTGTCCAGGAAGCGGTGCAGGAGGCGGGACTGCCATCCGGGACACGTTTCGCGGGTGTCTGCGCGGGCGTTGCGGGCTATACCGCCCGGCAGCGGCGCGAGGAGTTCGCTCGTCTGCTTCCCCGAATCGTCCCTGCGGAGCGTCATCGTCTGGAACCCGACTTCGTGATCGCCTACTGGGGAGCCTCTGAAGGAGAGCCGGGCGTGATTGCGCTGGCGGGAACCGGCTCGGTCATCTACGGGCGCAACGCTGCCGGAGAGACCTGCCGGGAGGATGGACGGGGCTTTCTGCTGGGGGATCGGGGCAGCGGATTCTGGCTGGGAACGCGGGCGCTGCAACATACACTGCAACAGATGGAGTCGGACGCACCCCTGGATATGCTGGCCCGGCGCGTTCTGTCGGAGATCGGGGCGCAGGACGCCGACGATCTGATTCAGTGGGTCTATCGCGATTTTCAGCCGATTCGAGTCGCCGGACTCGCCGGACTGGTCGGGAGCGCGGCGCAGGAGGGAAACCCGAACGCAGACCGACTTCTGAACGAAGCGATGCACCAGCTTTGCGTA
Organism: uncultured Chthonomonadaceae bacterium; assembly: GCA_964429855.1. Classification (GTDB taxonomy): domain Bacteria; phylum Armatimonadota; class Chthonomonadetes; order Chthonomonadales; family CAJBBX01; genus CALLMM01. The sequence continues at coordinate 28,914 of CAYSDM010000009.1, read as the reverse complement.
TCCACCCGCCGGGTTCTTCATCGTCTATCGCTTCCGGCAGACGCCGCGCCGATCTTTCCGCTGGGCGGCTTATGGAATATCCATCCCGGCATGAAGAGAGTCTTTGCCCGGCTTCTCTCCGCGCGCGAGGCGAGTCCCGTCACGCTGCAGGAGCCGCGTCACGATCCGGCTTACGGCGCGGCGCTGCGGGCTCTGCGTGGTTGAAGGCAGGCTATCGGCGGGGAGGAAACTTGGGTTCAGGGAAGACGGCGACGGCGCGATCCTGCGGCTGGATGCCGCCCGCGCTCTCCGTGACGCGCATCTCGGTAAACTGCGGAAATAGTTTGTAGACCCGAACCCGCCCGACCCGCGCGCCCTCCCGGAAGACGACGAACTCCTGCCTGCCTTTGACGCCGTGCGAAGAGCCGCGATTGAGCACCACAATACCGCTCCCTTCGCTGTTAAGGATCGTCCCGGTCAGGGGACGGTAGTCGGCAATACGCGCCACGGCCCGCACCCCGGCAGAGTTCGCCGCCTCCATCAACAGCGCGCTCCGGGTTTTGCTGCCGTTGGACGGCTCGATGGCGGAGCCGCGTTCCGCCGCCCCGTTAATCATCTCATCCAGCGCCACATGACGGATTCGCACGATCAGCCCGACCTCTATTACCGGGCGGTCTCCCTCCCGACGATCCTCCACCGAGCGAATCTCCCCGGTCACCACCACCGCCGCCGCCAGATCGCGCGCCAGAATCCGCAGATCCTCGTCTCGATAGGGAGGCTGAAGCCCGCGCGCCCGCGCTGCGCGTTCCATCTCCGGGCGCGTCACCACCTCGCAGACCTTGCGCGCCTGAAGCTCCATCGCCACCGCGTCGGTCGCCGTGCGAAGCGCCAGCGCGGGCAGATTCCCCGCCGAGGAGACGAAATCGGCGACCAGCGCGCGCGGCATCTCCTCCTCCGCAAAGGCAGGCAGGGACAGCGTCAGGCTTAAAAGCAGCATGGCGGCAATATCCATCCGCAAACGTCTCATCCATCTACCTCCAGACAACAAACGCTCAACCTGTCTGAAAACCTCTACGAGGGGTTGTCTAGACAGACCGACCTCTTCAGCATCGTCTCCGATCTGATCCGGCGATCTGCATGGATGTTACAGCCCAATCTCCGATCTGTCAAGAACAGAAGGACCGCGAGGACTCACAGAATAAGCCTTCTCCCTTTGAATTATACTTGACATCTGTCTGGTATTCACGGTATAATCCCGGATACAGAATTCTGTACACTATGCAGGAGGTGTTCTGTGGCTGTATTCGTGATCCTCTCCCCGGAAGAGATGCGCCTGGAGCTTGCCGCGGATGCGCTGATTCTGGCGCATCCGCGAGACTCCAGCCTCCCCGCCTACACGGAGCGTCAACTGGCGCGCCGGGGCAGGCGAATGATCCCGGTGGATACGCTGGCGGAGATGGCGGCAGCCCCCTCGCAGTCGCTGCGCGATGAACTTCGCTTTTTAGCCTCGGTCAGCCGCCTGAGCGCGGAACTGCGCGGTTGCCTGACCCTCTGGATAGACGGCTGGACGCAGAAGGAGATTGCCCAGGCCTGCGCGGTCTCGCAGCAGCGCATCTCGCAGCGTCTGCGCGCCGCCCTGAGAATATGTTACGACGCTGCCCCGCTCTCCTTCCGGCGTTTCAGTTACCATACGATCTATCGCCCTCCCCGGCGTATACGCAGGGAGACGATCACCCGCCGCTGCGCCCGCTGCGGGGAGGAGTTTCCGCTGGGCAACGGCGCGGGGCGTTACTGCTCCTCCTCCTGCCGGGAGGCGGCGCGGCGCGGACAATAAGCGAATCGGATGGACGGCGGGCGGACAGAGGAATCTGTCCGCCCGCTTCTTTCATGCCCCTCTTCTCCCGGTAGACGACGACGGGTATAATGGGCGAGGATGGAAACACCGAAAGATAGTCGAAAAAAGACGCTGATGCGGAGAGCGGGGCTGTGGCTGCTGCTTGGACTGGTCGGGATGCTGCGGATACTACCCCTGCCGACGGCTCTGGCATTCGGGCGCGGGATCGGCTCGCTGATGCGGCTGATCTCGAAAAAACGCTATCGGGTGGCACTGAAAAACCTGCAGATCGCCTACGGGGACTCGCTGACCGAAACGGAGCGCGAACGCATTGCCCGCGAAAGTTTCCGGCAGTTTGGCATGTTTGCGGTCGAAACGATCAAATTTGCCTTTCTGTCTCAGGAGGAGGTGGAGAGGCGCGTCCGCGTCACGGATCCGGAGGCGCTGCAGGAGACGCTGCAGGCGGGACGCGGCGCGCTTCTGATCAGCGGACACTTCGGCGGCTTTGAGGTGGCGGGACGCTGGCTGACCGGGCGCGACTTCGAACTGTATGCGCTGGCGCGCGAGGCGCGCGATCCGGGAACGACCGCCCTGATGACCCGGATGCGCGAACGGTGCAAGATCAAGGTCATCACGCTGCGGCAGTCGCTCAAAGCCGTCTTCGGGGCGCTCAAACGCAACGCCTTCGTCGCGATCATCTGCGATCAGAACGCTTCCGATGTCTTTGTGCCTTTCTTCGGGCATCCGACAGGGACGGTGGATGGACCGGCGCGTCTGGCGCGGCGCACCAACACTCCTATTATCTTTTTTGTAACCCGTCGAGAGGCGCGCTGCCGTTATGTGATCGAGTATCGGGGAACCTACTGGCCCGAACCGACAGATGATGAGCAGGCGGATGTCATCCGCATCATGACCGAGGTTAACCGTCAGTTGGAGGAGATGATCCGCGAAAAGCCGGAGCAGTGGCTCTGGTTCCATGACCGCTGGAAATCCTCTCCAGTCGGCATGACTGGCTCCGACCGCCCCGATCGCTCGACGGCGGAAACTCAATCACCATGTCCCTGAAGCCACCGGATATGCGCGCCATCCGGCGCGTCCTCATTGTGAAACTCAGTTCCATCGGCGATGTGGTGCACGCGCTGCCGGTCAGCGCGGCGCTTGGAGACGCCTTCCCGCATCTGGAGATCTCCTGGATCGTCGAGCAGATGTCCGCGCCGATGGTGGAGGGCAATCCCTACCTGAAAGAGGCGATCGTCCTGCCGGCGGAGTGGCGGAAACAGCGATTTTCGGGAGCCTCGCTGCGCCGGTTTCTGGGGCTGCGCCGCCAATTGCGAAGCAGACAGTTCGATATGGCGCTCGATCTTCAGGGCTTGAGCAAGAGCGCGCTGGTCGCCCATGCCTCCGGGGCGCGCTACCGATTCGGGTACGACTGGCTGCGGGAGATGGCGCCGCTGCTGGAGACGCGGGTTCCGCGCCGTCCGGAGAGCGTACATGTGGTGGAGCAGTTCCTCGATGTGGCGCGGTTTCTGGGCGCGCCGGTCAGCGAGGTTAAATTTCCGCTCTCGATTCCGCCGGAAGCCAATTTACAGGTCGCCGCACTGCTGCAGGAGTCGGGGATCGGGGAGGGCGCGCCGTTTCTGGCGGTCAATCCGACTGCGGGGGGCGGCGGACACAAAGGCTGGGGAGGAGAACGGTTCGCCGCCACGCTGCAGATGCTGGCGCGCGACCCGGGGCTGCCGGTCGTGCTGATCGGGTCGAAAGCGGATCAGGAAGCCGCCGCCGACATCATGCGCCGCATGGCGCAGCCGCCCGTCAGCCTGATTGGGCGCACCGACCTGAAACAGCTTGCCGCGCTCCTGCGCCGCGCCGAGCTGCATCTGTGCGGCGACACCGGCTCCGCGCATATCGCCGCCGCGCTTGGGACTCCTGTCGTCTCGATCTTCGGGCGCAGCAACCCCGCGCGTCTAGCCCCCTATGGACAAGAGCATCTCGCGCTGCACCACCGCGACCAGTGCGCGCCTGCCTGCCGCCGTTTCCATGAGACCGCTCCCGTCAACAGCAAGCAGAAGTGCCTCGCGCCTCCGCCCCGCTGCCTCGCTGCTGTGACGGTGGAAGAGGTGGCGGACGCCGTTCGACGGGGTCTGCGCGAAACCCGCTGAGTCCGTCTGTATTCTTCTGAATGTACGTTCCACAGAAGATAATAAAAACTCCTGTTGTCACCCGATACAACCCTGCATAACGTTTGTTTATTAACATAAACTTAATCTTCTCTTAACATCCGCTTAACCCTTCCTTCTCCATAATCCGACACATACAGTAATATAGATGTCGGAAGAGGGGATCGCATGCATCTATCAGGACTTCGCTGGATGGCGGCGCTGCCGCTGCTGCTTGTGGGAATGGGGCGCGCGGACGCCCCCGTCGTGATTACGCCGCTGCGGGCGACGGAGGCGGTTTCCACCGACCCGGATGACCCGGCGGTCTGGGTGCACCCGACCGATCCGGCGCGCAGCCTGATCCTTGGCACGAACAAGACCGCCGCGCCGGACGGCGCGCTGGTGGTCTTCAGGCTTGACGGCAAAACGCGGCAGACCATCGCCGGGTTGGATCGTCCCAATAACGTGGATGTGGAGTACGGGCTTTCGGTTGGCGGGAAGCCGGTGGATATCGCGGTCGTCACGGAGCGCCGGCAGACCCGCCTGCGCGTCTTCGCTATCGCGCCCGACGGCAGTGGACTGACCGACATCTCCTCGCTGGAAGGATTGAAGGTGTTTGTCGGCGAGCAGGGCGAGAAGGCAGCGCCGATGGGGATCGCGCTCTACAAACGCCCCTCCGACGGCGCGATCTTTGCGATCGTCTCCCGTAAGGAGGGACCGCAGGAGGGCTACCTCCATCAGTATCGGCTTCGGGACGATGGCAGCGGCAAGGTGAAGGCGGAGAAGGTGCGGGCATTCGGTCGGTTCTGCGGCACCGGCGAGATCGAGGCGGTGGCGGTGGACGATCAGCTTGGATATGTCTACTACGCCGACGAGGAGAGCGGCATTCATAAGTATCACGCCGATCCCGATCACCCCCAGGCACAGCAGGAGTTGGCGGTTTTCGGGCAGCAGGGATTTTCCAGACAGCGCGAGGGAATAGCCCTCTACACCCGCACGGACGGAACCGGCTACCTTGTCTGCACCGATCAGATTGACGGCGGCAGCGTCTATCGCATCTACCGGCGCGAAGGCGAACCGAACAGACCGCACGATCACTCCCGCATGCTGAAAGCGGTGCAGGGCGGAGCCGACTCGACCGACGGGATCGAGGTCGTCTCCACACCGCTCGGCGCGGAGTTCCCCGACGGTCTGCTGGTCGCCATGAACAGCGGCCCCAAGAACTTTCTGCTGTTTCGCTGGCACGATGTCGCGCAGACCGGCGAACCGAAACTGAAACCGTAACGCAGAACCGGAGCGGACGGGAGGCAGGAAATACGACGGGGGAGCGCGAATAGTGACGCACTATGAGCGATGAATTGAGAATGACAGTAAGGGGCTGCGAATCGGGCTACCCCTTTATTCCCGCCCCCACCCTGACCACTGATAAAGGCACGCCCTATCTGCGTTCGCCCGGCGTACACCTGCTGGCGCGTCCGGCGGTGGCGCTGGAGAGCGTCAGAGAGTTTCTGGAGGGATTTGACCCTGCGCTCCAGTTCGGGCAGTACGTAGAAGACCCGACCGCTCTTTCGCCAGCCGCGCAGTTGTGCAAACTGGCCGGTCAGGTCTGCTACGCCTCCTTCGGTCCCAAACGCACCTACAACCGCGACGCGGCGCGCTACTTTCAGAATATCAAGGAGTCCGGACACGGCTCCGTGCTGGAACACGCCAGCTTCTCCTTCCTGATCTACGGCATCTCCCGCAGCGTCACGCATGAACTGGTGCGGCATCGCCATCTGGGGTTTTCACAGCTCTCCCAGCGATATGTGTCCGGGAAGGTGCTGCGCTTTGTGGAACGTCCGGAGTTTCAAAACGATCCCCCGCTTCATCAGATGTTCGTGGAGCGGATTGATCTGGCGGCAGAGCAGTATAACCGGGTGGCGGAGATGCTGATGGAGCGGCAGAAGGCGGGAGTCGAGATTCTCTCGGCGGAGGCGCGCACCGACCTGCGCAAAAAGGTACAGCAGGCGGCGCGCGCGCTGCTGCCCAACGAGACGGAAGCGCCGATGGTCGTCACCGGTAACGCGCGCGCCTGGCGGCATGTGATCGAGATGCGTGCCAATGAACACGCCGAAACGGAGATTCGCGCGCTGGCGTTCAATCTCTACCTGTGTCTGTCGGCGGCGGACGATCTGCTCTTTGGCGACTACAGGATTGTCGCGCTCCCCGACGGGACATACGCGGTCGAAACGCCTTATCGCAAGGTCTGAAAGCCGACCTCCGGGAGGAGCGTCCTCCCGGAGGTCGAACGCTTACGCCAGCCCCTTCGCCTTCAGGTTCCGCAGGCTGATCTCCACGCTCTCCAGCGGAGGACGCGCACAGACATCCTGCTCCACGATAAAGCTGACAGCGCCCCCTTCCGCCGCCGCCGCGCAGATAGCGTCAAAGTCCAGCGTCCCCTCGCCGACCTCGGCAAACGAACGCTTCTCATCGGCTGCCATGTCCTTGAGATGGATCAGCGGGGCGCGTCCGCTGAATCGGCGAATGATCTCCAGCGGCTCCGCGCCGCCGTACGCCAGCCAGTAGACATCCAGCTCCGCCTGAACCAGCTTCGGGTCGGTCGCGCCAAACAGAATGTTGAAACCCGTCTGCCCGTCGAATGTTTCAAACTCAAAGGCGTGGTGATGATAGCAGAACTGCATTCCCCGCGCCTGGCACGCCTCGCCGACCTTATTGAACGTCTCGCCCAGCCTGCGGTAGGCGTCACCGGTTTTCCGGCGGTCTTCCGACAGGTAGGGACAGACGACGTAACGGTTGCCCAGCGCCGCATTGTAGTCCAGCGCCGCCGCCAGATCGCTCTCCAGCGCCTCCAGCCCGACGTGGCTGCCGACCACCTTCAAGCCGAGGTCATCCGTCACCTTCTTCAGTTCGGTTGCTGCCATACCGTAGGTTCCGGCAAACTCGACGCCCGCATATCCGAGCGCGGCGATCCTCTTCAGCGTTCCGACAAAGTCTTTCCCCGCGTCGTCCCGCAGGGTATACATCTGAAGCGCAACCGGTATCTTGCCCATTGCTCGCTTCCCTTTCCCTTTTATCTGAGTACAATCCGAGAGATCGCGGCGCGATCTCTTCCACTATCCCCTATTGTACCCGTCGCAGGGAGGTCAGGCGTGAATTTCGTGGCGAATCAGGTCGCGCCAGAAGGCGCGCATCGGTTCGGGGCGATCTCCGAAGAGGCGCAGAAGGTCGGCCGCCATGCGGGAGAGATAGACGGCGAAGAGGGGGCGCAGCGAATTCGACGGAAGCCGGGCGTGGTCGGCGTAACGCTCCAGCGCGGCGCGATAAACCTCCCCGACCAGATCAGGGCCTGCCCAGAGCGACTCTGCCCGCGCGACCCGCTCTTCCGTCCCGGAGATCGGAAAGAGGAGCGCGATAGTTATCAGTTGAAAGAGATCAAAGAGGGCGCAGCCGGGCGTTGAGTGCTCCCAGTCCACCACACCGAGCGGATAGTCGGCGGGGGGCAGAAGCAGGTTATTGGGATTGAAGTCGCCGTGCGCGCGGGCAAAGATGCCGGGACACTCCCGTACCGGCGCAATATGCCGAAGAAGCGACTCGATTTCGGTCTCCGACAGCAGCTTTCGCTCCTGAATCAGCGCGATATCCGCCAGACACTGCGCGGAGAAGTCCGGCAAGGGTTCTGTCCAGGTCTCCTGATGCAGCCTCCAGAGCCAGTCGCAGGCGCGCTTCAGCAGGTTCGCCACGCACTTGCTGTCGCCCTGACGCTCCGCCTGCCCGATCTCCACCGCCAGGGAAGCCCCGTCCAGAAAGGTCTCCAGCGAAATCAGCACGCCCTCGACGTAGCCGGAAAAGACCGGAACGGGAACGGTTCCGCGCAGGGGTTCGATTTCGCTCAATGCCTGCAGCGCGGCGAAGTTGGAGGCGACTCGCTCATCGCGAGCCGGGGCGCGGGGAACCCGCAGAACGTAGCGGGGAACAGGCTGATCTTCCAGAAACAGCAGTGACACCAGCGACCCGCCCTGCCATGTGCTATTACGCATCTTGATTGCGGACAGCCGGGTTGCGGGACCGATGTCGGCGACGGCGCCGCTGTGCTGCAGAAACTCGGCGACTCTGGGCGTCATTGTGGAGCCTCCGCCACCATCAGATAGGAGTAGAACAACTGGCGCACCAGCAGGCAACTGACGGAGAGCGGAAGGCGGTTGAAGAGAGTCTGAACGGTGCGGCGACGCATCGTGTCCACGATGTGCGCGGCGCGTCGGCGCATAAAGTAGGCGATGGCGCGGTCATCTTCGGCGGGCAGAATATACTCCGGGTCGCGGTAGCTCGGAATCGCCAGATAGAGCGCGGGGGAGCCGAACCCGGCGGAAGCCAGCAGGGACTTGTAGCCCTGATAGGAGTAGGTGTAGGTACGATAGGGTTTTCCCTGGCGTATATGGGTCACCAGACTGGCCAGCGCGCGCGGCATCAGGCTGGTGTAGCGCAGATGGCTGTGATCGCGCGCGCCGAGAAAATAGCCGTAAGCGAAGCGATTCTCGATTCCCACATAGAGCGCGCCGCCCGGCTTCAGCACACGGCGCACCTCCTCCAGACAGCGTCGTTGTACCTCGGTGGGCGAGACGCCCTCCGTCGCCTCGCCCACCCACTCCAGCACCCCGTTCATAATCGCCACATCAAAGGAGCCGTCGGGAAAGGGCAGCCGCGCATCGTCCAGCGGATCAATCCGCGCCGGGCGCACGTTGATCAGCCCCGACTGCTGCGCGCGCATCTGAATGAAGCGGAGCGTGTGGGGATTGGTGTCAACGGTGGTGACGGAGCGGCAGCCGGGCGCGAGCGTGCAGGCGACGGCTCCCCATCCTCCGCCCAGATCAAGCACGTCGCTCTCCGGGGTGATCGGCAGAATGGCGCGAAAATCGGCGCGGCTCTCGCTCAGAACATACCCCGCATGACTGCGGTCGGTCAAAATGGAAAAAATCTTTTCGATGGCGTAGCGGTAGCCATGCAGGCGGGCGATCTCCAGAATCACCTCCATCTGCTCTTCGGTGATCTGGTTCCAGTAGTGGCTGCGCGACGAGAAGTCGGGCAGATTTTCATTTACCGGAAAACGGCGCTGGCAGGCGTCACAAACCTGGTACTCGGTCTGTACGCGAAGGTCATGCTTACACCAGGGACAGACAAATGGGGCGGCCACAGGAGTTCTCCAACAGGTAATTACAGGCCCCGGGGAGCGCCTTCTGCTAACAGGCTCTCTCGCTCCCTCGACGGCTGCATCCGCGTGCTTACACTCCTATAGACGCCCCGAAACGTGTGCGGAAACAGGTTCTTTAGCCTGAATCCTTGACCTCAAGATAGTGCTGTACGAAATCGAACTCGCCTTCGTCCCACGACTGCGTGATCTCTCTCGCCTCCGGCAGCAGGTCGGCGATCTCCGCTTCCGTCAACGGCGGCAGATCGCCTTTCACCAGACGCAGATTCTGCTCAAGCTGCGCGATGGTATCCACGCCGATCACCGCCGTATCAACGGGCAGGTTCAGGCTGTAGCGCAGATACGGCTCAATGGAGCGGGCGACCTTCACCCGCCCCGCGCCGTAGACCTTCATGCCCAGAACCGCCATGCCCTTCTGACGCGCAAAGGGCAGCACCTCCTCCACAAAGCTGTAGTCGTAGGCGATATTGAACAACCCGATGGGGAACAGAACCGCCTCAAAGTCGTACTCGCCCAGAATGCGCCGCATGACATGCTTGACCCAGTGACCGGAGACTCCCACATGGCGAATATGTCCGGCGGCGCGATACTCTTCGATGGCTTTCAGAACGCTGTCGGGAGCCATGATCTGCTGCCGCTGCTCCTCCGTATCGAGGGAATGGACAAACATCAGATCAATATAGTCGGTTCGGAGCCGCTGCAGCGAGGTCTCGATCTGGCGTTTCGCGCCGTCATAGGTGCGATCAATCACCTTGGTGTTCACCCAGACTTTCGAGCGAATGCCGCCCTCCTCCAGCGCCAGTCCGAGCTTGCGCTCGCTCTCGCCCCTTCCATAGACATGGGCGGTATCAAAGGTGTTGACGCCCAGTTCATAAGCGCGCAGCAGAAGCTCCACCGCCTCGGAGTCTGTGCGCTGCGTATCCCACTTTACGCCTCCTATCGTAAACAGGCTCGCATTCCACCCCAGCCTGCCCAGCGGGCGCAGGGGCATGGGAGCCAGCAGAGTGTCCTCCCGCGCAGATTTATCCCCCAGAACTGTCGTCATATCTGCCTCCTTATCGCAAGTGATCGTGCCGGAACGGGGATATTGTACCCGCAGGATTCGCCTAGTACGTCGTTAAGATAGTTTGGATGGCTGTCATTCTGAGCACATACTGTGCTGTCATTCTGAGCGAAGCGAAGAATCTTAAGATGTCTCGCTGCGCTCGACAGGACAGCCACGCGATGCAATTGTCATGCCGTGAATAAGTACTTGAGCCGTCTTAAGTACTCTGGTACTACGGATATGACTTTTTTCCCGTTGACGACAGATGCGCCGATTAGTACGCTATATTAAATTATGATCGCTCCTTGAATCAGGGTTGCGGGAGCGTTCAGGAGGATAACGATGAGAGTGACTAAGCTCGCTCTAACTCTCGGTTTAACCACGCTTGCCAGCCTCGCGATAGCTCTCCCCCCTATGGTCAAGGATTTTGAAACCGCTTATGGTATCAAGAAAGGCTCCAACCTCAGTAAACTCGGCTGCGCCGTCTGCCATATCGGGAAGACTACCAGACTGGATCCCTACGGCGTTGATCTGAAGAAGGCGATGGAAGCCGCGAAGACCAAGAAGCTGACACCGGAGATTTTGAAGTCGGTCGAGGCGCTGGACTCCGATAAAGACGGCGTGAAGAATGTGGATGAGATCAAGGCGGACACGAACCCGGGCGATGCCAAGAGCAAGCCCAGGTAAGACGACAGGGGACGACAGGGGTCGTCCCCTGTTCCGTTTCAGGGAGATGGCGATCATCTCAAACCGTTTGATCTATCGAATAGCCGCCCCGGACAATAGCTGTGCAGTTTGACAAGTACTGCTTCCGGTAATCCATTGAAAAGGCAGCGAGAGAGCCAGGGATCAGCGATACCGGTTGTGCGGGACACCTCAGACGGGGAAAGAGAGCGACACCCGCAGAACTGCCCTCAGCTGACCATGTATTCTATCTGATCCCTCGCTCTCCAGCAAAAAACAATGACAGCGCGAACGAAGTTACTCCTCTGCTGGATGGCTGCTCTGCTGGGCACACTTGGACTGCTTGTCCCCGTTGCGTTCGGGCAGCAGGACAACGAATCGCAAAATAAGATCGCGCGAGAGGACGTAGATACCTGCATGGGGTGTCATTCAGACCCGCAGGAGCGTCAGGCGGGCGGAACTTCCGCCCGTGTGGACCTGGCGGCGCTGAACGCCTCTCCCCACAAAGACCTCAAGTGCCAGGACTGCCACTCCACGATAGACTCCATCCCGCACACTGCGGAAATGATGAATACGAAGGCGTCCTGCGCCACCTGTCACTCGGAGCAACAGGACGCCTACCTTCTCAGCGCCCATGCCAGGCCGGATAAGAATCCCGGCGACCATCCCACCTGCACAAACTGCCATGCGAAAGGCGCTGACCCGCACTCGGTCTTCTCTCCCAAAACCTGGACGCGCCGGGACGCCCTGAAAATCTGCGGCGACTGCCACAGCCAGGCGGAGCGTATGCAGAAGTACAATGTGGATACCGACGCCGTTCACTCCTACAAAGAGAGTTTTCACGGCAAAGCCCTGCTCCGGTTCGGGCTGGATAAAGCCGCCAACTGCATAGACTGCCACCGCAGCCACGATGTTCTCGCCTCATCCAACCCCGCCTCGCCGGTCCACCGCATCAACGCCGCGCAGACCTGTTCGCAGCAGGGATGTCATCCCGGTGCGCAGATGAACTTCGCTATGTCCGGCGTGGGGCATCTGCGGCTGAAGGTAAAAGAATCGATCATTCTACAGGCGGAAGAGTTTTTCTTCCACTGGCTGACGGTGGGAACGATCCTCTTCCTGCTGGGCGGCGTGGCGTTTGATCTGCGTCGCAGGGTCTTTTCACGCGGACCGGCACCCGCCTCCGGTCGGCTGGTCGGCCTCCTGATCTCCACCAGCTTCCTGTTCCTGTTGTCGGCGCTTGGCATGGCCTATCTGAAGTTCGGGAACGCCCCCTGGAGCGCGATTGCGGCCTTCGCCCTGATGGGGCTGGCGTTTCTGTTCTACTTCCTGCGTCCGCGCCGTCCGAAAGAGGTCCGCGCGGATGGCAGACGTTACTCTCGCTTCACGGTGGCGCAGCGCATCCAGCATATCCTGCTGGCGATCAGCTTTACGCTGCTGGTGGTGACCGGAATGCCCCTGCGCTTTGCCGAAACCGAGTGGCTGAGTCATATCTATGTCCTGTTTGGCGGACTGCAGGGGGCGCGGCTGGCGCATCGCGTCGCGGCGGTCGTGATGATCGCGACATGGATATGGCACACCGCCTATCTCTTCTACCGCTGGCACAAAGCGGGCTACTCCCTGAAGTCCTGGACGATGTGGCCCAACCGCAAAGATTTCTCCGATTTCTTTGGAACTATCAAGTACCATCTGGGGCTGGCAAAAGAGGAGCCGAAGTTCGACCGCTTCCAGTTCCGCGAAAAGTTCGACTACTTCGCCGTCTACTGGGGAATGCCGATTATGGTCTTCTCCGGGTTAGTGCTCTGGTTCCCGATCTACTTCGGCAATCGGCTGCCGGAGATCGGGCTGTCGTTCGCTTATATCGCCCACAGTGACGAGGCGATCCTCGCTTTTCTTGCCATTGTCACCTGGCATATGTACAACGCCCATTTCAACCCCGACCACTTCCCCATGAGCAAAGCCTTCATCACCGGTGAGTTGTCCCGCGAGGAGATGGAGCGCGAACATCCGCTGGAACTGGAGCGCATGGAGTCGGCGTCGCCGGACAGTTCCGCCGGAGAGCAGAAGCCGACGTAGCTCCGAGAGGCATCACGTTTGAAGGCAGGCGAGATCGCCTGCCTTCTTCTTAATTTTACCGTTTCGCCTCTTCTCCGCGCAGGCGCGCCGTCTCCGGCGGAGGCTCCCCGGCGGCCAGCGGCAGAAAGACCATGAAGGTCGCGCCCTGACCGACCTCGCTGCGCACCTCGATACGTCCCTGATGCGCCTCCACCGCCCAGCGGGCGATATTCAGCCCCAGACCGACTCCGCCCGCATCGCGGCTGCGCCCTGAATCCACCCGATAGAATCGGTCGAAGATAAGCGCCTGATGTTCCGGGGGGATGCCGGGACCGGTATCGGTCACGGAGAAGAGCGCCTCCGGGTGTCCGCCGTCCTCCTCCGGCGCGGTCGTCTGCAGGGAGAGGGTCACCTTGCCGCCCTCCGGCGTATACTTGATGGCGTTGTTGAGCAGATTGGTCAACACCAGACCGATCCAGAGCGGGTCTCCGTAGACCTCCGCCTCCTCCATCGCGCCGATGTCGAGGAGAATGTGCTTTTTGCGCGCCGATGCCTCCATCTGCTCGAACGCCTGCATCACCTCTTCGTGCAGCGCGACCCGTCGCTGTTTAATCTCGATCTGGCGGGCGTCGGCGCGCGCCAGCAGCAGAAGGTTTTCGACAATCGCCGTCATACGCTCCACCTCATCCACGATGCTGGAGAGCGTTTTTCGATACTCCTCCGGCGTCCTCTCACCCATCAACGCGACCTCTGCTTCGCCGCGAATGGAGGTCAGCGGGGTTTTCAGTTCGTGGGAGGCATCGGCGCTGAACCGTTGAATCTGGCGGAAACTGGCTTCCAGGCGCGTCAACATCTCATTGAAGGCGTCGGCAAGGCGGGCAATTTCGTCGTCGGTTCCGGGCGCGGCAATGGTATGATGGAAGCTGTCCGGCTTGATCGCGAGGGCGGCGCGGGTCACGGCGTCCACCGTGCGCAGTGAACGCCCGACCAGCAGCCACCCTCCCAGCAGCGACAGCACCAGCACCGAGGGCGTCAACACCAGCAGCACCAGCGAGGCGCGGCTTAAGGCATCCTCGATCCCCTCCAGCGAGGCGGCGGTCTGCACCAGATAGGGAACCTGCTCCCCCATCTGCACCGGAACCGTGACGATGCGGACGGGGCGCTCGCCCAGATCGATGCGCGTCTCGTAGGTGGGCTGCCCCTGCTGACCGCGCACGCGGGCGGTCAGGCTAATGGGAAGTTTCTGGCTGGCGAGACCATCGGACCACTCAATGGGCTTGCCGGTGGTGGCATCCACGACCTGAATCTGACGTCCCCACTCCTGCAGCTCTTTGTTGAGGAATCGAGCGCGTTCGCGGTTGCCGCCGAGAGAGGTCTGATATTCGCTGGAGGCGATAATGCGGGCGGTTTTGTCGGCGTAGTCGTAGAGGGCGGCGTCCGCCCGCGAGTTGAGGAAGTGCTTGAGCAGAAAGAGGATCAGCAGGGCGAGCGCGGCAAGCGTAACCGCGAGCAGTCCGGCGTGCCAGAGAGCCAGACGCGCACGCAGACTGCGAGGTTTCATGACTACTCCTCTCGCAGGACGTATCCGACTCCGCGCACGGTGTGCAGCAGTTTCTTCTCAAATCCCTGGTCTATCTTCTTGCGCAGAAAGTTCATATAGACTTCCAGGACATTGGAGGCGTTGTCGAAGTCGTAGCCCCAGACGCCCTCCATCAGCGTGGTGCGGGTGAAGACCTGCTCGGGATGCCGTATCAGCATCTCCAGCAGGGCATACTCTTTGTTGGTTAAATCAACGGGGGCGCTGTCGCGGGTGACGGTGCGGGTCACCGGGTCTACCACCACCCCGGCATACTCCAGCTTGCTGGTGCGCTGTCCGCCGGAGCGTCGCAGCAGGGCGCGCAAACGCGCCAGAAGTTCATCAAAGGAGAAGGGTTTGGGCAGATAGTCGTCGCAGCCGCTGTCCAGACCGGCGACCCGATCCTCCAGACTGCCGCGCGCCGTCAGCGCCAGAACGGGCATCCCGTGTCCCTGCGCGCGCATATCGCGCACCACCTGCAGCCCGTCTTTTCCCGGCAGCATGATGTCCAGTATGACGGCGTGATAGGCGCTGGACTGCACAAAGTCCAGCCCCTCTTCCCCGGTGGCAGCCCAATCTACCACATACGCCGACTGTTCCAGTCCTTTTTTGATAAAACTGGCCACCTTCTCTTCGTCTTCGATCAGCAGTATACGCATACGATTAATCCGCCAGAGGACGCCCTTCCGAATCGTTCATGCTGCCCGTCAGGCATAGAACCCCTTCAATGATACCCCAGACGCTGGTAATACAGCTTCCATAACCGCAGGTCAGCACTGTTATCAGCAGCATGGCAATGCCGACTCCCGTATAGCCGAGATAGAACCGGTGCGCCCCAAACGATCCCAGCAGGATTCCGAGTAGACCCGCGGCTATTTTGCTCTTCAAAGGTCTGCCGTCGGGACCGACCTTCATGCCGTAGGGAGGATAGGGGCGCTGCATAGGATAGGGCGGTCGTCCCGACACGGTCGGATAGTTTCCGGGAGGAACCGTGTACTGAGGTTGACCGGGATAGCCGGGAGCCTGTCCCGGCGGAGCCTGCCCGACGCCGGGAGGATAGCCCTGCGCGGCCGTCGCCGGCGAGAAGATCGCCGCCAGTTCCGGCAGATCACAGGCGAGAAACCGCCGTCCGGTATTGTGATCCATAATCGTGGTATCGGAGACCACCCGCCCCTCTCGCGTCCACTGCACCAGAATCTGAATCTCGACGGGCCCGTATTGATTGCCATCCGCACCGATTATCGAATACAATCTGCCTCTCTCTTTCTTTGCCGTATGGGGAGGTCTCTCTGCCGCCCTCCGGATTGAATACGAGCCGATCCGGTTCCGGGTTGCGCCGTTGTATGGCTTAACATATCACGATTTCTGGGGCGCGTCAAGTTTCGGCGTCGCGGGTCGCTTTGTATCGGGGAACCGGTCGGTCGGCGTGCCGGATGAAATCGGCGCAGGCCATGCTGGAGAATACAGCGATGGTGGAAGAGGAGGAGGTTCTCTACTGCTGGCGTCGTTCCGAGAAGCGCATATCGCCTCGGAAACACAGACACGGACATTCCACCGAATGCCGGTGATGGTCGCGATGACCGTCGCCACCGTCCAGGCATCTCGGTGGCAGCGGACCATCCGCCGCAGCCGGTTTTGGGGCGCGTTGCTATGTTTTGGATTGCCGTTTCATGAACCAGTTCGGGACGCCGTTCACCGTGTCCTCCGCGATAACTTCAAAACCATGCTTGCGGTAGAACGCAACGTTGATGTCTTTGTCGGTCTCCAGCCACGCCGCCGCCTTCTCCTCGTCCACAATTCGGCAGAACTCACAGAGAAGCCGTGAGCCGATGCCCTGTCCCTGAAGTTCCCGTTCAACACCAACTGGTCCGAGATGCCAGTGTGGTTCAGCCGGATCGTGCTTTGACCAGTTTCCAAACCGGGACAGCAGTTTCGCCGTTCCGCCGATACCGCAACTCCAGAGCAGTTTGGGCAGCATCGCCACCTTCTCTACGGGTGTCAACTGGCACGCGCCGGGTCGCATCATGCCGCACACGCCGACCAACGCCCCCTTCTTGAATGCGCCAAGCACACGGCCTTTCCTTGCCGCCTCTATGGCGAGAAAAGCGCGGAACACGCCCGTCAGCGCCTTCTCGCGAGAGGCCGGATCCACGCCAAGCGCGGCTATGTGGAGAGGATTATCGCGCATGCCGCGTCCCAGCACCGCCGCCGCAAGTCTCACGTCCGATGGCGCAAGCGCCCGTATCTCTACTGCCTCACTGGTGTCTGTCATCTTCGCCTCCTCATGAACGGCGTGTTGAGCGGCGGGCCGCGCAGCAGACCGTCCGCTGCAACCGGTTGTCGAGCTTGTCTCTTCGTTGAATCAGACGGTATAGGTCATCGGCGGGTCGTACAGGTGGGATGTCGGGGCTGCTTCAGGAATGGCGAGGATAAAATCGAGCTGCTCGCCGTGCAGATCGAAGTTACCGAGCTTGTGTAAGTAGAACAATGAGGTTCTGATTGTGGGTGAATTCGTGCCGACACGGTTCCAGTAAGCTGTTTCATGCACGCCACGTAAAAACAGCTCTGCCGAGGATTCCTTGACAATCAGTTTTGCGGTCGTGCAACTGCCGGGAAGAAGCGGCACACACTCCAGATGTAAGGAGTACGTAGTCCGGCGCCACACTCCGGCTGTCCCCCGCACAACCCTGTCCGCCCCTCCGTCGTAGTCGCGACGCCAAGCTGATGTTTCATTCCTACAACGACGCCTTCTCCGGACAGTCTCGATTAATCTGCCCAGCAACACAAGTCCGGTAAGCGTGGCGATAACCCCGAAGACACCGATAGCCCATAGGGCCCCGCCCCTCAATTGGGGAATCTGTATCCACCCGGCTCCAACGCGCGCGGTGATGCCTGCCGTATCTCCCAATTATAAGGGATTACGCCGACGCTGTAAAGCAAGGAACCCCATTCCCCCATTCATCGCGGCGCTTCGCCGGGCGGCTTGATGAATCGCGCTGGCCGCTTGCTCCCTTCGCGCGTTTGGTGTACAATCAAGACCGATGAAAGGACTACTCCTCTACTCGCTGGCTCTCCTCTACGCCCTGCCGATCCCGGCGGACCCGCCGCTGTCGCTGGAGGAGACGGTGCGGCTGACTCGCGAACAGAGTCCGAAGATACGCGCCGCGCGCTTCGAGGCGCAGGCGGCGCAGACCCAGACCGACCGCGAAAAGCCGGTGGCGCGCCCCACCCTTACCGTACAGGCGCAGGGAACCCTGCAGGGACCGCGCGTCACCTTTCCACGCGGCAGCGTCAGCGATGCGACCGTTCTGCCGGAACGATTCGGCAAAATTGAGCTGAATCTGGAACAGACTCTCTATCGTCCGGGGCTTTCCGCCGCGCGGGAACGCTACGGCGCGCAGTCTCGCGCCAACCAGTGGGAGCAGAGACGCGCCGAGAACGAGGCGATTCGGGAGGCGCGCCGCGCCTTTTTCGATCTGCTGACCGCGCGGGAGATGGCGGAGGTGGCACGAGAGGGCGAGAAGCTGGCGCGCCAACATCTGGAACAGACGAAACATATGCTGGAATCGGGAACCGCGCCGGAGCGCGATCTGCTGGCGGCGGAAGCCGATCTGGCGGAAGCGGAGCAGGGCGCGCTGAAAGCGGAGAACGGAATCGCGCTGGCGCGGGGCAATCTCAATCGGATTCTGGGGCGCGACCCGCTCTCCCCGCTGGAGATCGCTCCGCCGACGGCGCTTCCCATGGTTCCCGACAGCCCCCATGCCGCCTTGGAGCGGGCGATGGCGCTGCGCCCGGAGATTCATCTGCTGGAGCAGAACCTGCGCGCCGCGCGCGCCGGAATTTCGCTGGCGCGCACCCAGACCGCCCCGGCCTTCTCCGCCCGCGCCACCGCCGCCACCCAGACCCCGACCGCCTTCACCGACTCCAACTACTTCGCCGCCAGCCTGGTCATGACCTGGAATCTGCTGGATGGAGGCAAGGCGCGGGCGGATGTGCAGGAGGCGCGGGCGCGTCTTCAGCAGTTGGAGTCGCTGGGAGAGGAGGCGCGTCTGGGGATTCGTCTGGAGGTCGAAAAGGCGTGGCGCGAAATGCGGGAGGCGCAGTCGCGCATCGAGACGGCACAGCGGCAGGTCGCCTCCGCGGAAAAAGCGCTGGAGATATCCCTGCTGCGCTATGAACTGCGGCAGGCGATTCACCTGGAGGTCTCTGGCGCGCGACTCACTCTACTCAGGGCGCGCGCCAATCGCGCGCAGGCGGTCTTCGACCTGCATATTGCGGCGGTGGAACTGAGATACGCGACCGGGGAGGATGTCACCCCGTCCGCGCTGAACTCTGCTGAGGAGAAACGAGAGAGATGAGAGAGTCTGCCGTTGCGCGGATCCTTCGCGCAGCCCATTTTGCGGCGACCCGCCATGTCCATCAGCGGCGAAAAGGAATGGCGCAGGAGCCTTATGTCAACCATCTGATCGAGGTCGCGCACCTGCTGGCGGAAGCGACCGACGGAGCGGATGAGACGTTGATCACCGCCGGACTGCTCCACGATACGATGGAGGATGTGCAGGTGACGGAGGAGGAGCTTGCGCGCGAATTTGGCGCAGAGGTGGCGGCGCTGGTCTGCGAGGTGACCGACGATAAGACCCTGCCAAAGGCAGAGCGCAAGCGCCTTCAGGTCGAACACGCTCCCCACAAATCTGCGCGCGCCCGCATGATAAAACTGGCGGACAAGACCTGCAATCTGCGCTCGCTCCTGCACAGCCCGCCCGCCGACTGGTCGCGCCAGCGAATCGAAGAGTACTACGCCTGGGCGTCGCAGGTGATCGCGGGCTGTCGCGGAGTGAACGCCTATCTGGAGGCGCAGTTCGATCGGACGCATCGCGAAGGGCTGGATCGGCTGAACCGGCGCGAAGAGGAGCAGCATCGGTGTTGAAACGAATCGCGGCGACGGCAGTTCTTATCGGCGTACTGGTCGCATCTGCGGTCTACAATATTCGCGTGCGCTATGCGACGCTGCCGACCATGACCCGATCCGGCGCGTCGGATGGGGCGATCCCGGTCACCGTCGTCGCTGCGCGACGTTCTCTTATACGCGAAAACCTCACCCTGATCGGCATCCTGCGCCCGGAAAGGCAGGCAGCCATCACCCCGAAGGTTCCGGGCAGGATTGAGGCGGTGCTGGTGCGCGCGGGAGACCGCGTTCAGAAGGGGCAGCCGCTTGTTCGGATGGATGTCGGCGACTGGCAGGCGCAGATTCGGGGCGCGGAAGCGGGCGTGACGGCGGCGGACGCGCAGTATCGCAAGGCGATAGACGGAAAACGAGCGCGCGCGGTTGAACTGGATGCGGCGCTGTCGCAGGCGCGCGCGGGACTGGCGACCGCGCTGGCGCGGCGACGACAGGCAGAACTGTCCGTTCCTCTGACCCGAAGTTCCGCGGTCTCGGACGCCGACCGCGCCGAAGCAGGGGTCAAACAGGCGGAAGCGGGCGTGCGACAGGCGGAGATCGGCTTAAAGCTGGCGGAGGAGACGGTGGAACGCCTGAAAAAGCTGTTTGAGCGCGGGGGAATAGCGCGGGTGGATCTGGAGGGAGCGCAGGCGCAGGCGGACATTGCGCGCGCGCAGTACGATTCGGCGCGGGCAGGTCTGGAGCAGGCGCGGGCAGGTCTGCGTCCCGCCAGAGAGACCCTGCCGATGCGCGAACAGGTGAGCCAGGCGGATGTGGAGGCGGCCAACGCCGGAGTTCGACAGGCGGAAGATGGCGTTCGCAGCGCCCGGCGCGCCCGGGCGGAGGCGTTGAAAATCGCGGATCGAGACGTGGAGGCGGCGCGGGCGCAGCTGGAGATGGCGCGGGCAGGACTGGCGCAGGCGCGGGCGCAGGTCGGCGGGAGTCTTCTCCTCAGCCCGTTCGATGCCATCGTTACGGAGGTTTCCGGTCGCGCCGGCGAATACGCGCAGCCCGGTATGCCGATCCTGAATCTGTCGGCAATGCGCGCCGGATATCTGGAGGCGGCGGCTCCGGCGCGTTATGCCGCCCTGCTGCGCGTCGGACTGCAGGCTCGCATCACGCTCGACACACAGCCCAATCGCCCTCTGCGAGGAACGGTTCAGCAAATTCTGCCGCTTGCCGGTTCCGACAACCGCACCTTCCCGGTGCAGATCGTTCTCGCCGGGAAACCCGACGCGCTGAACCCGGGCGTGATGGGACGGGTGGAGATCGAACTGACGGGCGACCCCAACGCGATCCGCATTCCGGTTGAGGCGCTTCGATATGAGGGTAACCGCGCCTACGTGTTGGTGATTGAAAACGGCAGGGCGGCGCGGCGCGAACTGACGCCTGGCGCGTCTGAAGGGCCGATGGCGCAGGCGCTCACCGGGCTTTCAGAAGGCGAGACGGTGATCCTTTCCGCGCCCTCCAGCCTTCAGCCGGGAATGGCGGTGAAGCCGACTCCGGCTCAAAACGATCTGCGATAAGCCTGTCATGGAAAAACCTGCGCAATATTATCGAGCGCAGCAGCAGGATTGCCCGTCGGGTTCGCCGAAATAGCTTGACAGGATATGTGCAGGCTACTATAATGCTCTCGTTTTTTGACCGTAAGATTACCGGTCTGACGCGGCATCTTCCTTCCCCTATGCCTTCTTCTGCCGCAGCAGACCGGCGCTACTGCATACCGAAACCGCCTTCGGAACAGGTTCACACCCGGTTCTAATTCCCGCGGACCTACTCCCATACGACCCCATCGGTCGGGGCGACCGTAATAAGGAGACTTGATAGATGAAAGGATACACAGCGCTAAGACGGCTCTGTGCAGCAGTGGCATTCTGCCTCGCTTCCTCGCTTTCCCTGTTGTCGCATGTCGCACCCGCATCCGCCCAGGCGCGTATCGCCTTTGTCAGTCAGCGTGACGGCGGCTGGGGACAGATATACGTGATGAACGCCAATGGAACCGGGCAGACCCGCCTGACCAACACGCCCAATTTTCCCAATCTGCAGCCCGCTTTCTCCCCGGACGGCTCCTTGATCGCCTTCACCAGCAACCGGAACGGCGGCGGCTTTGAACTGTTTGTGATGAATGCGGATGGAACCGGGGTCGTTCAGTTGACCAATACCGCCGGATGGAACTATCAGCCCGCCTGGTCCCCGGATGGTTCGCAGATCGCATTTGTCAGCACGCGGGACGGCAACCCCGAAATCTACACGATGAACGCCGATGGAACCAATCAGACCCGCCTGACCAACAACGCCGCCGATGAGTTTCAGCCGGTCTGGTCTCCTGATCAGAGCGCAAACCCGGGCTATCAGGGCGTGATCGCCTTTGTCTCGGGGCGTGATGGAAACTACGAAATCTATACGATGAACCCCGACGGCTCCCAGCAGCAGATTTTCACCGGAATAGATGATCCTTTTTCCGGCTATCTGCATACCGCTCCCGACAGCAGCCCTACATGGTCTCCCGATCTGGACACGCAAACTCCCGGTTACCAGGGGCGTATTATTTTCTCCAGTTATCAAGTTAACCAGTCGAACATCTGGTCGAAAGACTTTCCGATTCCGCCGTTTCCTTTCCCGGCGATTCAGCAGTTGACCGGCTTTACCACGCCCAGTGGAGACGACACGCTGGTAGCCTATTCTCGCGATGGTAATCGCCTGTCTTTTGCCAGCAACCGCGACGGCGCGCCCAATGAGATCTATGTCTGCGATTTTCGCTTCGCGGTTCCGGACGACGCCGGCGGCGATTCGGTGCAGAACGAGAGACGCCTCACCATCACACGCTCTACCAATGTCAGCCCTTCCTGGTCGCCCTTCCGTCCGCGCGCGCAGACTCGTATCGCCTTCGTCAGCCAGCGCGACGGCGGCGTCAGTCAGATATACACTGTCAACCGCGATGGCTCCAATATCAGCCGCCTGACGAATACCGCGCAGCCGAACCTGCAACCCTCCTGGTCTCCGGACAGAAGGCGGATCGCCTTTACCAGCCAACGGGACGGAAACTGGGAAATCTATGTGATGAACTTTGACGGAACCAACCAGCGGCGACTGACCTTTAACTCTGCGACCGATTACCAGCCCGCGTTCTCGCCCGACGGCGCCCGAATTGTGTTCACAAGCAACCGGCAGGGTCGCCAGATGATCTATATCATGAATGCGGACGGAACCAACGTTCAGCAGATCGGTCCCACGCCGGGCAACAGTTCCAGTCCTGCCTGGTCGCCCAACGGTCAGAAGATCGCATTCCAGAGCGATGACGGCGGTGTGAACCAGATTTATGTGATGAACATCAACGGCACGGGCATCCTGAAGTTGACCATTTCCGGCGCGAATACACAGCCCGCCTGGTCGCCGGACGGCAGCAATATCGTCTTTGCCAGCGACCGCACCGGCAACACTGACGTCTGGTTCATGCGCTCCAGCGGCGCCAATCAGATTCAATTGACCAACAACGTCGCCACCGACGATATGCCCACCTGGTCGCCGGACGGAGGACAGATCACCTTCCGCAGCAACCGCACCGGCGTCAGCCAGATATATGTGATGAATGCCGACGGCTCCGTGCAGACGCAGATCACCTTCAATATCTCGGAGAACTACAGCCCGTCCTGGTCTCCCTATCCGCAGATCGCTTTCGTCAGCAACCGCACCGGAACGCGTCAAATATACACGGTCAACTTTAACGGCACCAACCTGCAGCAGTTGACGAATATCGGCAACAACGAAGAGCCTGCCTGGTCACCGGACTACTACACCCTCGCCTTTGTCAGCGATCGCGATGGCGTGAAGCAGATCTATACCATGAACACGGATGGAACCAATCAGACCCGGCTGACCAACACCACGACCGCCGAGTATATGCCCTCCTGGTCCAACGACAACACCAGGATTCTGTTCGTCAGCGACCGCAATAAGACGGGACCGTTCGACACCAACTCCGAAATCTATGTCATGGGCATAGATGGATCGAACCCGCTCCGATTGACGGATAACACCTTCGCGGACGTCACTCCCAGCTACGCCCCGGATGACACGGCGATCGTCTATGTTCAGGATCAGGGCGTCGGGCTGCAGATCGTGACGCTCATGCTGCCGGACGGCACCAACATCCAGCAGATGGTCTTCGGGCGCGATCCTTCCTGGTCACCGGACGGAACCCGGATCGCTTTCACGACCGACTACAACACTGGCGCGCAGTACGAGCTGTTCCTGATGACCCCGGACGGCTCCCAGTTTACCCGCCTGACCCGGCGCACTTCCTTTGAGGGCATGCCCTCGTGGGGAGCGGACGGTAATCAGTTAGTCTTTGTCAGCGACCGCCCGTCGCCGGGACATCCTGCCTACAATCTGTTTATCATGAACACAAGCGGAACGGTGATCCGGCAGGTGACTGCTAACACGGCAGTGAACATACAGCCCTCCTGGGCGAGATAGAGACAGAAAGGTACGATCTCCAAATCCTGAGACCGCGCAATCAGCGCGGTCTCTTTTTTTGTCTCTTTCTGGAGAGAGTGAACCGGGAGGAGAAGACAGTCTGCCTCTAAGCGGCGGGGTTTTTGCCCATCAGAATACGGCGCAACAGAAAGTAGAGCGGCAGCGCCAGCGCCGCATTGTAGATTGAGCCGGTCAGCGCGTTCAGAAAGTAGCGCGCTGGATGCGGCTGCGGGGCGAAGAGGAAGAAACAGCACTCTACCAGCAGCGTGCCGAGAAACGTGATCCCCATCGCAATCAGAGGATTATCGCGGAAGAGCCGCTCATCCAGCGCGCCGATCAGCCACCCCGCCAGCGAGCGGGTGACGATGAAGCTGCCCAGATAACCGGCGGCATAGGACCCTTCCAGCAGTCCCATAAAGAACCCGCCGAACGCGCCGGTTCGCGGTCCGCAGAAGAGACAGCAGACCAGCAGTGTCAGGAGAGCCAGATTGGGCTGCACGTTGAACAGAGAGAGACCGCTGCCGGAAGCGATATGCAGCGTGAAGGAGAGGAGGAGCGCGAGCATCAGTCGGATGCGCTGTCCCGCGCTCATTTCAGAACGTAGACCTCTTCGAGTCGCTTAAAATTCACGGCAGGACGCACCTGAACGCTGCGCGAGGAGCCGGAAGGACTGCTGGTAACGGCAGTAACCGTCCCGATCACCAGCCCCTTGGGGAAGACGCCCAGTTCGCCGCCCTTTCCGGAAGAGATGATCAGATCGCCCTCCTGCACATCCGCCGCCGGTTCCAGATAGGTCATCTGCAGCAGGTCGGTGTCATCTCCCTTGCAGATACCGATGGCGCGAGAGGAGGAACGCTGTACCATCGCGCCGATTGCGGCATTGGAGTCGGTCAGCAGCAGGACGATGGCGCTGGTGGGAGCCACATCATAGACATAACCGACCACCCCTTCGGGAGCGACCACCACGCTGCGCATCTTCACTCCGTCGCGGGTTCCCCGCGCAATAATCATCGTATTGAAGTTGGGATTGGGACGCAGCGATACCACATCCGCCGCCAGCTTTTCGGGTGGACGGGAGGCGGGAAACCCCAGTTGCGCGCGCAGACGCTGCGCGGTGATGTCCGCCTCGCGCAGATGCGCGTTCTCTTCCCGCAGCCGGGCGTTCTCCGCGCGAAGCTGCCGGTTTTCGGCTTCTAGCAAACGCCAGCGAAACAAGCCCGCGATCTGTCGGCGGAACCAGTCCCCCACATCCGACGCGCCTTTGGTGAGCGGCATGGTTGCGGTGCGTACCGCCGCCGTCACGCCGTCGGAGTGTCCGCGCGCCATCGCCTGATTCCGCCAGACGCCCAGCATCACTCCGAGCGTCACGCAGATCAGGATCGCCGCATAACGACCTCGCCGGTTCTCTCGCTCCCTCGGCAGCACGGCAGTCTCCCGGCACTGAAACCTCCGCCTCGCCGGAGAAAGCGCCCTGTTCACCGGCGGCAGACGGCTCTCTATCCGCTTTTCAGCACCTTGCGTAGATTCGGATTGGTATTGATCTCTTCCAGCACGCGCCCGGTCCCGATCACCACACAGGAGAGCGGGTCTTTGGCGATATGCACCGGCATGGAGGTCTCCCGCGAGATCAGCGCATCCAGCCCCGACAGCAGCGCGCCGCCGCCTGCCAGCACGATGCCCCGCTCCATAATATCGGCAGCCAGTTCCGGCGGGCAGGTCTCCAGCGTCACCTTCACCGCCTCGACAATCGCGTTCAGCGGCTCCTGAATCGCCTCGCGAATCTCGCTGGAGGTGATCTCCGCGCTGCGGGGAAGCCCGGAGATCAGGTCACGCCCGCGCACAATCATCTTGCGCTCCGTCTCTCCGGGAAAGGCGGAGCCTACTTCAAACTTCGCCTCCTCGGCGGTGCGGTCGCCGATGTAGAGATTGTAGGTGCGACGCACATAGGAGCTGATGGCTTCGTCTATCTCATCTCCGGCGACGCGAATCGAGCGGCTGGTTACGATCCCTGCCAGCGAGATCACCGCCACTTCGGTCGTTCCGCCGCCGATGTCCACAATCATCGAGCCGGTCGGCTCCACAATCGGCATTCCCGCGCCGATCGCGGCTGCCATCGGCTCCTCGATCAGGTAGGCTTCCCGCGCTCCAGCTTTTTTGGTCGCGTCTATCACGGCGCGCCGCTCGACCTCCGTCACGCCCGAAGGAATGCCCACCACCACACGCGGCGACGCCAGCAGCGAGCGCCGGTTCACCTTGTCAATGAAGTAACGGAGCATCTTCTCCGTCTGATCGAAATCGGCGATCACCCCGTCTTTGAGCGGACGTATGGCCACGATGTTGCCGGGAGTGCGCCCGAGCATCCGCTTGGCTTCCTCGCCCACCGCCAGTACGGTTTTTCGCTCCTTATCAATGGCAACCACGGACGGCTCGCGCAGCAGAATGCCGCGTCCCCGCACATGCACCAGAGTGTTTGCCGTCCCTAGATCAATTCCCATATCGCGGGAGAAGCGTCCCAGCAAACCCCGCAAAATTCCCATTTATTTCGTGATACTCCTGTCCGGGGGTGACGAGGAGGCGAGGAGATAGCTGTTGGCATCGGCGGCTGTCCCTGAACTCCCCTGTCCGCGTTTTCACATCTTCTCATTATATCATGAGAAGCCTGCCCGACGGAAATTCCTTTTTCTCGCATCCCTTGCGCCGGACGAGTCGTATAGGTAGGTGTCGGCGCGCTGTGCGACGAAAAGTATCCCGCAGGACAGGACGACGGGCGCGAAACGACGGAAAAGCGGAGCAGAGGAGAGGGGATGGAGATCAAGATCGGCGCGGCGCAGGCGACTGCGCAGGAGATACAGATCGGGCAGATGATCACGCTGCAGGAGATCAAACTCACCGGCAGCGGCATCGTCTATGCCATGCAGCCGGAGCGAACCCTGCGCATCGCCGATCTGAACGCGACCCTGATCGTCACCGAAGCCAGCCTGAACCGCCTGCTGGCGGATACGCCTCTTAAAGAGATGCGCGACCTGCAGGTGGAGACTCTGACCGGGCGCATTCGCGTCAAGGGGCGTTATCTGGTGGCGGGACGGCTTCCCGTTCCGTTCGCCGTCACCGCCGTGCCCGAGATCGAGGGGGGAGCGCGTCTGCGCCTCGACCCGCGCCAGATTCATTGTGCCGGCGCGCCGCTGCCCGCCTTCGCCGTCAACCTGATCACCGATCGAATCAATGAACGCCTGGCGCAGGGCTTTGATGTGAACCGCCTGCCCGTGCCGCTGCGCCTGACCGCGTTGACGGTGGAGCCGGGACGGTTCCTGATCGCCGCCGCCGCCTCCCTGCAACTGCGTCTGGACGAGTTCGGGTCTGCGTCCCGTCCTTCCCCCGGCTCCCTGACCATCATCGAGGCGCAGAAAAGCGTCGAAGCCCTGCCCGACGGCGCCTCCTGAAAGAGCGCGAGGCGCGCCGCGCGGCGCGCCTCTGTTCCGTCCATCAACGTTTCGGCGGACGATAGCCCCGTTTGATCAGCTCCTGCTCCACCCGCTTCCGCGCTCGCTCCACCTTCGCGAAATCCACGTTGCGCGTCAGCAGGTACCTGTCGGCAGCCCGGGAACCCGGCGGCGGCGGCGGATCCAGCAGCGGATAGAAGACGTTGTGCAGCTCCTCGATGGTATATGGATCAACCTTGTGCTGTTGCGCTGTGATGTACCCCATGCTGGCGGCGTACCGGCGTTCATCGGGCGTGCCGTGATGATCGGGAGAGTTAAAGTTATAGTCCCCCTTACTGGCGATGGCGTCAATAAACCCGATTACCTGCGGCTCGGTCAGCCCCTCCTTGAACGCCAGGTAGAAACCGGCAAAGGCGTCCGCCTCCAGCTCCTGCCACTTTGTCACTCCTATAGCCAGCTCTGGGAAGTTGACGAACTGAAACTGATGCGCCATCTCGTGGGCGATGATGCCCGCCGCCGCTTCTTCGCCGAACTGGCTGCGGATGTTCTCCAGGAGATTCAGCCCCAGAAGAATCTGCCCGTCTCCAAGCGCTTTGGCGTTTTCGATATACTCCCGGAACAGCCGGTAGCGGATATTGCGCGAAGAGAGCTCAAAGGACTCCACCTGCTGGTCAAACTCGCGGCGGATCAGGGCGTCATCCGCGGGATTGCCGGTGGTAGTAACCTCGACTCCGAAATCAGAAAAGTTCCCCGCGGGAGTATCATGGCACCCCGGCGTCCCGTCCCGGTTGGTTCCGTCAAGACCCATCTTCTGCAGGATCGCCGTCAGGGTATACTTCGCCCCGTCGCTGTCCTGCCAGCGCAGGGTGAACTTCACCGGGACGCCCGCCTCCGGCGCCCACCACTCCTCACTCTGGAGAGTGCCGTCGGCGTCGGTGGTGGTGATCTCGGTTTTCCAGCAGCTAAAGGTTCCCTGCGGGACGGTCACCTTTTCGGCTCCCGTCACCTTCAGCGTGATCTGCTCCTCTGCTCCGGTGCTGTACCGGATCCGGGAGTCCAGATTCAGCCCCTCTCGCCATCTGCCCGGATAGAGAACTCCCGGCTGGGTCGCTTTTCGCTCCGTACCATATTCGTCCCCGTTATCCGCCAGGATCGTGAGGTCGCCAGTCCCGTTCTCCTGACGCAGCGCGAAGACCTGGCGCGGTAGTTCCTGGCCAATACCATCAAAGCTGAGTCCCTGTGTCAAAAGAAGAACGGGCGTTCCGTCAAGCTGACCTTCCTCCACATAGAAGACCGCTTTTCCGCTGAAGTTCTGGACAGAGCTTCCCTGCTGTACACTGCCGGTGAAGGTATAGTCCCATCGGTCGTTGTCTTGGTAGGATCGCAGGGTCGTTGCCAGCACGCCGACATCGGCGTTGGCGCTGGTCTTGCCGTCTACGGTCGCGCGGACGGAGGCGACTCCCGCGAACGATCCCTCCACCTGCCCGCCCGTAACGACTCGCAGCCTGTCCGTCCCGCTGACCACCTCCC
>CAYSDM010000008.1:48785-101150 GCA_964429855.1 uncultured Chthonomonadaceae bacterium | reverse complement strand
TCAGGTAGTAAAACCGACCATCAGGAAGATGTCAAGAGGGTTGGACGAAAATTTGCACTTTTTTTCACAGGTGATGAGATCATTGCCTGACGGACGGTAAAAACGCTCTGGAGAGAGGAAGGAATCGGAAGCAGCAACAGGGATACGCGAAATGCCATCGCCCGATGTCTTCTCTGCCATGAAGATATCCCCGGCAAGCATCCTGCCGGGGATGTGAGGCTGGAGGAGATGTCGGCTCTATCTCCCCAGCATTTTGTCCAGATAGACGCTGACCTTTTCCGCCCACATCTTGCCGTGTGCGCGAAGACCTTTCGGGCTGAAGTGGATGCCCATACCGTTCAAGTCGCGGTTGTCGCCACCGAGAACATCGGTGTCAGGACCCTCCAGCGCCATGCCGGTGTCCCAAAGCTGTTTCTGCGCGGCGCGAGTGGTGGGGAACGAGGGGCGCTGCGGATTATGGTAGGAGACCTGCGCGATAAACCAGGGAAACTCCCATCCCGCCTCCTTTTTGGAGGAGAGAATCACGTTTTTCAACAGCGCGGCATACTCTTCCGAGGTCATTCCCACGTCCGATTCGCCCTGATGCCATAGCAGCGCGCGAAAGCCGCGCGGTCCAAGCTGATGGATTCTGCCCATCATCCAGTGGAACAGTTCGCCGTTCGGCTGCCACTGTTTGACGCTGGTTCCGCCATGCCCGGTGACTGCCACGCCGATCGGAACGCGATACTTCTCATAGAGCGCGTCGCCGAACGCGGGCCAGAAGCTGCCGCCGCCGCTCCGGTCGTGCGTGCCGGGCTGCGGATCGTCGGCAAGGCGCCAATCGCTCCCGCTGAAGCTGGAGACCATGCCGCTGGTCTGGGTGATCGCTGTTCGCCGCTGTTGGTGGAGTTGGACTGTCCCGCGCCGACAAACACCTCCCCGACCCCGACCTTCTCTACCGTCGCCTGCGCCACCGTCTTGCCGGATCTGCGGACGCGCACCTCCACCTGATACCATCCTCCCGCCGCCGTCGGTATCAGCCCGTGAAAACTCAGGGTCTCCCGCTCCAATGATACCGCCTGCCATCTATCCGGCAGCGCGCCGCTCAACGCCGTTCCGGTGATCCGCGCCTCCACCTTATCGCAGGCGGTCATCACCCGCCCGCTGATTCGCACCGCGCCGCGCAGGCGGGTTTCGCGCTGGAAGACCTGATAGTTTCGCGGCGAATGCAGCAGCATCTCCGACGTTTGCGCCTCGCCTCTGTCTACGGTGACGGCAAGCCCCGCCGCGACCAGCGGGACGGCGAAAAGCGCTATGGCTGTCAAACGCATCAATCGCTCCTTTATGCGGATTTCTGAAGGGGTTTTCTGCAGGCGCGGGGCGATTTCCTGTTGGACAAACAGAAGGAGGGACGCCGTCATCTCAGGGAAGAGAGAAGCGTTCAGCGCACGAGGTTTTGCAGCAGACTGCTGTGGCGCTTGCGGGACTTCTTTTGCAGATACATGGCTTCGTCCGCCTGCATCAGCAGTTGCGTCAGGGAGACGGGATGATGCGGATCGTAGTAGGCGGAGCCGATGCTGAAGCTGAGCGGATAGCGCCCATTCACCCGACGGTTGCGCTCGGCGACGTTGCGCTGAAGCCGGGTGATCAGCGTGCCGACCTCCACATGCGCCTGCTCCACCAGAAAGACGGCGAACTCATCGCCGCTCAGTCGGGCGACGATGTCGGAGTGTCGGAACGTCTGTCGCAGAATCACGGCGGCTTCCTGCAGCGCAGTATCACCCTCGACATGACCTAACTGGTCGTTGATCTGCTTCAGGTTGTCCATGTCGGCAAAGAGCAGCCAGGCGCCGGTTCCCAAACGCTCCGCCAGTTTGAGCTGCTGCTGGGTGAGCATCAGGAAGCCGCGCCGGTTATAGAGACCGGTTAATTCATCCACAAACGAGGCGGTCTGAAGCTCATCGCGCAGGCGCGCCAGTTCGGTGATGTCGCGCAGGCTGGCGATATAGTGCGTTTCGCCGTCCATATCCGAACGGGCGACGCGCATCTCGGCGATAATCACCTCTCCATTGCGGCGCACGATGTCAATCTCGGCTTTTTCGATGGAGACGACGGGGAATCCGAACGGCTGATTTAACAGCGCCTCCTGCGAACGATCAAACAACGCCTCCGCTGCCTTATTGACCATGCGGACGATGCCATGGGAGTCTACAACGATGATACCGTCGGCGTTCTGCTCAAAGATGGAGCGCATCATGCGCTGACGCTCCATCACGCGGCTGACAGACTTCTCCAGATCGTTCGTACTGGTCTGCTGTTTAATCAGGCAGTCTTCCGCACCATTCTGAATAATCCTGTGCAGAGCGGTCGCGTCGTTCTCATCGCTGAGTACCAGAATCGGGATGTTGGGGGCGCAGTCGCGAAGCTGTTCCACGGAGGAGACGCCCTGACTGTCAGGCAGCGAGAGATCCAGAAGGATCAGGTCAATGTTGCCCTCGTTCAGGCGCGCCAGACCGCTCGAGAGGCGGTCCGTATGGATAACGGCGAACGCGGTCGGGACGGGATGCTGTTCGTTATGAAAACTAAGCATTCTGTCCACAAGGTTGGTATCGGCAGGGTTATCTCCAATATGTAATATGACCAGTAGATCAGGATTCATCTGCATCTTTCAGTGCAGAAGGTGCATACAACCGCCCTCTCGCCAACAGGGATTAACAACCTCTTTTTTATCGGTAAATATGCTGTACAAACTTAGTGCCCTGTCACGAACCCCTTACCCGTCAATCCCCGGATAATCGTCGCCGGATCGGGGCGCAATAAAAAACGGTCGCCTCTCCTTATGCGCTGAAAAGAGAGGCGACCGATTCAGGAAGAGACTACCGGGGGCTAACTGTCGGAATCCTGGAAGAGTCCGCGCAGGCGATCTGTCTCCTGCAGGGCGATATGGTTGAAGTTGCCGGAGAGAATGCCGGAGATGTTGCGGAACGGGTTGCCGATATGGAGTCCCCTTCCGTCAATCATAAACTCGCGAATATCTTTGTCGTGCATGGAGCCGCGCATCTTCAGGACGGTCATGCCCCGGCGCATCTCGCCCATTAACTCCACATAACGCAGCAGCACAATCGAGTCGGTAATGGTGGAGATGTGGGCTTCCGTGACGGAGGTGCCTCCCAGCAGGCTGGGCGTGGTGGAGGTGAACATGCCGACCAGTTCCTGATGCTTGATGAAAGAGGTCAGCGCCAGCACGAACTCGCGAAACCCTTTGACGGTTGAGACGCGCTCCAGCGCGGAGAGGCTGTCCACCGCCACTCTCGCGGGCTTATACTCGTGGATCACCTGCTTCATGCGGATCAGGTGATCCTCCAGACTGGCCACTTCCGGATAGTCACACACTACCTTCAGCGTTCCGTCTCGCTCCATCTTCTCGAAATCTATGCCCCAGCCGGTCGCGTTGCGGAAAAGCTGTTCCCGGCTCTCCTCAAAGGCGAACAGCAGACGCCGCTCCTTATTGTTCAGGTCACCCGCCATAAAGGTGGTCACCATCAGGGTTTTCCCGGTTCCGGTTGCGCCAGAGACCAGAATGATCGAGTCGCGGAAGAAGCCGCCGCCGCACATGGCGTCGAGTTCGGAATTGCCGGAGGTAATGCGAATGTCGGTGGATCGCTGCTTGAGTTCAGAGGCGGACAGAGGAATGACAATGATGCCCTCATCGGAGATGACCGAGAAGGGGAATTCGCCCTTCTGGTGGGAGGTTCCGCGAAACTTGAGTATCTCCACTGTGCGCCGTCGCTTCTCGTCCTCCAGCACATTGCGCAGCACGATGACGTTATCGGTAACGAACTCCTCCACGCCATAGCGGGCAATATCGCCGTGTTCATGGGAGCGTTCGGAGGTCAGGACGGAAGTGACCCCCATGCGCTTGAGCGCGGTGCCGATGCGGAACAGTTCGCTGCGAACGGTGGACATGGAGGATATCTGCGCAAAGATCGCGCCCAGAGAGTCCATCGAGAGGCGCTTGGCGTTAATCCGCTTGACGGCGTGTTCGATGCGGGCGAGGAGCGCGCCCAGGTCGTAGTTGCCGACTTCAATGATCTCCGTTCCGGGAACGGGAGAGACATCTACGAAAGCCCACCGGCCCTCCTTCTCCCACTGCGCGATATTCCAGCCAAGTCCCTGCATATTGCGCCGGATATCTTCCGGCGACTCTTCGAAGGTGACAAAGACGCCGTTCTCATTAAAATGACGGATACCGGCTGCCAGAAACTGGGCAGCGAAGACGGTTTTCGCGCTTCCTGCGGTTCCTGAGACCAACGCCGTTCGTCCCTGGGGCAGCCCGCCATATGCGATGAGATCGAAGCCCGGGATACCCGTTGGCAGCTTTACAATAGGAGGCTCCTTGCGGATGAGTTCGGTCATATTTTACACACTCATTAATTTTGTTGTTCAGAGGCAGGACGCAAATCCAGTCCGAGAAGCACCTTCTCGGTATCCGAGAGATCCCCGATAATGCGGCGAAGCGGAGGCGGAAGCTCCTTGATCAGGGTAGGCGTGGCAAGGATCTTCTCGTCTTCTGCAAGCTGAGGACGCTCCAGGATATCTATGATCATCATCTCATAGACCCCGTTCAGCTCCATCTCGCAGATTTTTCGAAGGTTGGCGATGGCGGCTTCGGAGCGGGGAGTCTGCCCGGTGATGTAGAGCTTGAGAAGATATTTGTTCATGGCAATGGCGTCCTTGTAATGCCCCACAGCGCCGGTTAAAAATCGTTCTCTCGCGAGATCGCCGAAATGACAAAAAGGCGCAGGAGTCGGATTACCCCGGCAATTTTACGGATTACTTCCTCATTATAGCATGTTTCCACTCGCTTGCCTATCGTTTCGGGAGCGCGGCGGTCAGAGGTCTCTGGGCGTTGCCGACAAGAAAAGAGCGGACAGATCATCATATCTGTCCGCGCATACGTTACAGGGCTGCCGGGAGGCGTTAGAAGTCGCCGCCGCCGCCGAAGTCTCCCCCGCCAAAATCGCCGCCGCCGAAGTCTCCCCCGCCGAAGTCGCCGCCGCCGAAGTCTCCCCCGCCGAAGTCGCCGCCGCCGAAGTCGCCGCCGCCGAAAGTCCCGCCCTGCCCGAAATCGGCGGCTCCGCCGAAGTCCTCACTGCCTCCGAAATCTCCAT
Source organism: uncultured Chthonomonadaceae bacterium (assembly GCA_964429855.1). Taxonomy (GTDB): domain Bacteria; phylum Armatimonadota; class Chthonomonadetes; order Chthonomonadales; family CAJBBX01; genus CALLMM01. Next base: position 96,000 of record CAYSDM010000008.1, on the reverse strand, counting down.
TGCCGCTGTCGTAGCCGCCTCCGCCGAAGTCGGCGCCGCCTCCGCCCATACCGAAGAAGTCCGCCCAACCGGCTCCGTCCTGATCGGAATTGAAATTTGCGCCTGCTGCGCTGGCGGGGTCGGCCGTAGCCTGTCCCATCGGATTCACGTAGACCGGGTAGGGCATGTGATAGGAGGGAGTCAACAGCGATCCGAGCAGAAGCCCGCCGGTAAATCCGCCGAAGGGACTGCCTCCGTAGCCGTAGCCAGGAGAGTAGTAGGCATCGCCGCGTCCGTAGTCGCGATAGGGATCGTAACGGCGCGATCCGAACCAGGGCACGCGCTGTCCCTCTTCCTCCACCGTGCGAACCTCCGGCGTATAGCCCTCTTTGACGATTCGCACATCCTCTTCACAGGCAAGCACCTTGCGCCGCTGTCCTTCCAGCGCAACGGTTACCGGGGTCAGATCGGAGATACGCGCCGGGCGCGAACAGAAGAAACAGGCTCCGCGTTCCGCCTCCGGGATATCCTCGGCGCGCAGGCTGCCCAGAACCGGCGCGGCGCGGGAGGCTTTTGCCGGATCGCCGATGCCGGGGGTGGCGCGATAGTCGGTTCCTTCGACCGCGACCGCAAAACCGGTTCCGCCGGTGGCGCGATCCACATGGCTGTTGCACAGGTCTGCCTGCTCTTTCGCCTGCTCCAGAAGCGCCTGCGCCCGTCCAAAGTCTTCGGGCGCGCGCGCGGTGCGCGCGATGCCTGCCGCCTGCTCATAGAGCGCTGCTGCCTCTTGCCGCGCCTGCCGCGCCGCCGTTGCATCCGGCGATTCCGGCAGCAGATCGAGGTAGACATCCGCCTGTGACAGACCCGTCACCACTTCGCCGCGCAGTCGCTCCACCGGTTGACGCGCCTCCTCCATCGCCCTTTTCTTCGCCGCCGCCTTGCGGATCAGCACAACCACCACCACCACGCCGCCGCCGATCACAATCAGCCAGAAGATGACGACTACGGGAGAGGTCCCGCTTCGCGCCGGAGCCGAGGAACGGGTGGTTCCCGCCACACCGCTGCTGCGGCCCGAGACTGCACGGGCATCTATTGCCTCTACCGTCGTTCGTAGACCGGCGACCGGGTTCTCCTGAATGGAGCGCGCATTCTCGCGCAGAATATCGCTGATCTGTCTCGCGCTCAGAGAATCGGTCTCGGCGTAGACTCCGCGCCGGGTCACAATGATCAGAATTCCCTGCTTCAGTCCGAGATATGCGTGCAGCGCCTCGGTGTAGCGCGCCCCGGTTCCATAGCGACGCCCGGTTTCAGGCAGGCTGCTCAACACGGCGATCTTCAGCCGTCTTTCCGCAGGACGCCCGGAGGTCAGATTTCGCAGCGCGCTCTCGTCCACCGTGGCGCGCAGCGTGCGACCGACGAAGACATCGCTGCGACTCAGTTCCCTTGCCAGCGGGTCCTGCGTCGCGAAGGGGCTATCGCCGCGCTGCGCCTGCGCGGGAATGGCTCCCCAGATGGCAAACACGGCAGACACGATCACGGCAAGCCATAGAACTTTCATAATGATCCTCATTCAAATATTGATCCAGGAAAGACGATGTTCACCGTCTAATACGTAGCGTGAGGAGAGACAGGTTTCGTCCGTTCACGTAAGCGATCGGACATGGTTTCGATTATTATTACTCACGCCAGAGAGGTATAGACCTGCGCCGCCATGAAAGAGATTGATCTGCGAGATAGCTGGAACCGGCTGTCGGCGCGATATCAGAAGACACATGCAATCCGTACCGATTCCGCCCATTACGGCACCTGCGCGCCGGAGGAGAATCAACTTCGACTGCTGGGCGATGTGCAGGGGAAGCGGATTCTGGAACTGGGCTGCGGGGGCGGGCAGTGCAGCATCGCCTTCGCCCGACAGGGCGCGGAGTGCGTGGCGGTTGACCTGTCGGATGCCCAGATCGTCTATGCGCGAGAACTGGCGGCGCAGGAAGAGGCGGCGGTAACCTTCATTCAGAGCGATATGGCTGCCTTTCTGGAGTCTCTGCCGGGAGCCGAATTCGATATCGCCTTCTCCGCCTACGCCTTCCAGTATGTCGAAGACCTGGGGCGCGTGTTTCGGGGAACGCGGCGCGCGCTGAGGCCGGGCGGACTGTTCGTCTTCTCGCTGGATCATCCGCTCAACGACATCACTGCCTGCGAGAACGGCAGGGTCTACCTCTCCGAAAGCTATTTTGCGCGGGGACATCGCTACTGGAACTGGGACCTGCCGGGCAGCGAGGAGCGCACCCCCTTCTATTCGTTTCACCGCACTGTGGGGGACTTCCTCAACCTTTTGACCGACGCCGGTTTCCTGGTGGAAAGGCTTCTGGAGCCGGAGCCGACCGCCGAAGATCACGATCCCTGGGAAGACCCGACGGAGATGGAGCGATACGCCGCCATCCCCGCCACGATCATCTGGAAAGCGCGCGTTCCGGGATAGCCTGCCGCCTGTTTCAGAGGCTTTGAGATGCTCAGGGAAGCTCGCGCAGCCGAATCTGCCTGAACTCGAGGGGCGATCCCTCCGATTCCAGACAGAGATAGCCGGAGCGCGGCTCGATCCCGTTCCCGCCAGAGACCTCTTCGCCGTTCACCCACAGCCGCGCCTCGCCGTTAATGGCGCGAATATAGTAGTGATTCCACTCGCCTGCGCTCCGGCTTAACTGCTTCCGGGGGAAGCTGCGGCTGCCGTCCGGCGAAACAGGAGGAAACGGCTTCATCTTCACCGGACCTACCGGGAACACATCTCCGTGCGTGGTGAACCAGTCCGCCTTGCGCCCCGACTGCTTCTCATACTGGTTGGTATAGTCGTTGTCGAGCACCTGCACCTCGACCCCGTGCGGAAGCTGGTTGGGCTTCAGGCTCTTCAGCGACTCCTCCGTCGTCCACAGAAAGATTCCGGAGTTTCCTGCCGGACGCAGGTGACGCCACTGCGCGACCATCTCAAAATTAGCGTACTGTTTGACGGAACGCAGGACTCCGACCGGTCTGCCTGTGCAGGAGAGAAGACCCTCTTTCCAACTCCATGTGTCGGGATCGCAGTTCACATTGGTGAAGTCGTTGGGACCGAGTTCCACCCAGCCGGGACCGTTGCCATCCACAAAGGCTTTCGGCAGATCGGGAACGCGGGCGATGGGGATGGCAAGCATCGCCAGACCAAAGACCCCCGCCAGCGCGGCGGTCAGCAGAACAAAGCGTGTTGTTTTCATGATGCTGAGTCTAGCGAATCCCTCTCCGGCTGTCAAGCCTTGCGCCCTCGCCTCCCCGCAGGAATGCCGCCTCAGCATGTCCAATCTCTGTGACAGGACATCACAAGGAGCCGCTATGAATCGATCCATCTGGCAGGAGACTGCGCCTGGCGTATGGCGGATGACGATAGGCGAACTGGAGCCGTTAACGCCGTCGGGGGTGTCGGGAGGCGCTCCGCTCCGCGAAGCGATGGAGACTCTGACAGAAGCCGTTTTTCCGCTGGATGAGGGCGTGCCGACGGCGGAGCAGGTCGGCACGCGCACCGTTGTTCGGCTTCCGCTTGCGGAAAAAGAGGCTCTCTTCGGGATGGGGCTTCAGTTCATGCGGCTCAACCATCGCGGGAGGACGCGCTATCTGCGAGTCAACAGCGATCCCCGACAGGATACCGGCGAGACCCATGCGCCGGTTCCCTTCTATGTCTCCAGCCGGGGATACGGGCTGCTGGTGGACACGGCGCGAATCGTGACGATCTGCTGTGGCTCCAGTGTGCGCGCCGACAGCGGCGCGGCGATCCTGCGCGACCGTAGCCGCGACCCGCAGTGGGAAGCGACCCCGCCGTCTCGCCTGATCGAGATTGTGTTCACGGGCGGCGCGGAACTGCTGCTTTTCGGCGGTCCGACCATGTTGGAGGCGGTGCGCCGTTACAACCTCTATCATGGCGGCGGAACGCTGCCGCCGAGATGGGGGCTGGGGTTCTGGCATCGCGTCCACTATCAGTACACACAGGAGCAGGCGAAAGCGGAGGCGCAGGAGTACCGCAGTCGGGAGTTTCCCTGCGATGTGATCGGTCTGGAGCCGGGCTGGCAGACGAAGAGCTATCCCTGCAGCTTTGAATGGGCGGCGGATCGCTTCCCCGATCCTGCCGGGTTTGTGGCGGAGATGGGCGCGGAGGGATTTCGCATCAACCTCTGGGAACACGGCTATATCTCCCCCGACGCCTCGATATATGACGAGATGCAGCCGTATGCCGGATCGCACACCGTCTGGGGCGGGCTGGTTCCCGACTGGACCTTGCCGGAGGCGCGCCGGCTTCTCGGCGAACAGCATGAGCGCGATCATCTGGAGATCGGCGTCTCCGGCTATAAGCTGGATGAGTGCGACGGCAGCGAACTGACCGGCTCCTCGTGGATGTTTCCGGCGCACGCGACCTTTCCCTCCGGGCATGATGGAGAGCAGATGCGTCAGGTCTACGGTCTGTACCTTCAGAAGATCACCGCAGACCTCTTCCATAAGCGCAACCGGCGCACTTACGGGCTGGTGCGCGCCTCCGGCGCGGGAGCCTCTTCCCTGCCCTATGTTCTTTACTCTGATCTGTATGACCATCGCGAGTTTGTGCGCGCGCTGTGTAATGTCGGCTTCAGCGGCTTGCTCTGGACGCCCGAAATCCGGGATGCGCGAGACGCCGAGGAGTGGGTTCGACGGATGCAGGTGGTCTGCTTCTCGCCGATGGCTCTGCTTAATGCCTGGAGTTCCAGCGTGATGCCCTGGACCTACCCGGAGGTCGAGGAGATCATCCGCAAATTCATGTCGCTGCGTATGCGCCTCCTTCCCTATCTCTACTCCGCCTTTGCCCGCTATCATTTTGACGGCACGCCGCCTTTCCGCGCCCTCGCGCTGGAGCCGGGCGTGACGGACGCCGACGGGAACTGTCTGGCGGCGGAGGTGGACGACGCCTATATGATGGGGGACTCTCTGCTGGTCGCTCCGGTCTTTGCCGGGCAGCGTTCGCGGGAGGTCTATCTGCCGGAAGGGACTTGGCACGATTTTGAGACGGGCGCGCCGGTGGCAGGGGGGCGCCGCTTCCGAATCTATCCGGGGCTGGAGACGCTGCCTCTCTATGTGCGCGCCGGGGGAATCGTTCCGCTGATGCCTCCGATGCCGCGCGCGCCGCGCGCCGGGGAGACGGTTCCGCTGGAGATTCGTCACTACGGTTCCGCGCCGGGCGTCTTTCAACTGTTCGATGATGACGGCGAGACTTTCGACTACGAGCGCGGAGCCTGTCGCTGGCGCACTCTGAAGGTATCCATCGCGCCGGACGGCTCTCGCAGGAGAGCCGTCTCGCCGGTCGAGAAGGATTTCGCCTCCGCCTACAGGGAGATGGTCTGGCGGTTCTTCGGCTAAAGCGATCCGCCCCTCCCGGAACTTCCGGCGGTCGGTTTCGGGTAGTATGAGCTAACGTCGCGGAGGAGCGAAACCAACGATGTCTGAACCCAGACACACCAACCGGCTGATCGGCGAAACCAGCCCCTACCTGCTGCAGCACGCCCACAACCCGGTGGACTGGTATCCCTGGGGAGCGGAGGCGCTCGGTCTGGCAAAAGCGGAGGGGAAGCCCATTCTGCTCTCGGTGGGCTACTCCGCCTGCCACTGGTGTCATGTGATGGAGCGCGAGAGCTTTGAGAATGAAGAGACCGCCGCGCTGATGAACGCGCACTTTGTCAATATCAAGGTGGATCGTGAGGAGCGTCCCGATATAGACCATATCTATATGAGCGCAGTGCAGATGCTCGCCGGTCAGGGCGGCTGGCCCATGACCGTCTTTCTGACCCCGGACGGCAAGCCTTTCTACGGCGGAACCTACTACCCCCCGGAAGACCGCTACGGCAGACCCGGCTTCCCGCGCATTCTTCAGGCGGTGGCGGAAGCGTGGCGAGAGCGGCGGGAGCAGATCGAGCAGCAGAGCGAGGAGATCCTGCGCCATCTGAAGGAGATGAGCGCCCTCAACCTGTCGGCGAGAGCGGCGACGGAGGAGATTTTTGATCGCGCCTGCCAGCAGCTTCGCATGAGTTTTGACCGACGGCTGGGCGGCTTTGGCGACGCCCCCAAGTTTCCGCAGCCGATGATTCTGGACTTTCTGCTGCGCTACGCGGTGCGGACGCAGGAGCGCGAGCCGCTGGAGATGGCGCTGTTCACTCTGGAGAAGATGGCTTTCGGCGGAATCTACGATCAGCTTGGCGGCGGCTTCCATCGCTACTCCACCGACTCCTACTGGCTCGTGCCGCACTTTGAGAAGATGCTCTACGATAACGCGCAGCTTGCCCTCACCTGTCTGCGCGCCTATCAGATCACCGGCGACGCCTTCTACCGGCGCATTGTCGAAGAGACGCTGGACTATGTCCGGCGGGAAATGACGGCTCCGTTCGGGGGATTCTACTCCGCACAGGACGCCGACAGCGAGGGCGGGGAGGGACGCTTCTTTGTCTGGACAGAGGAGGAGATCAAGACGATCCTCGGAAGCGATGACGCCGCGCTCTTCTGCCGTTACTACGACGTAACGCCGCGCGGAAACTGGGAGCATAAGAACATCCTGAATGTAACGGCGCCGCCGGACGCCTTTGCGCGAGCAGTGCGGATGGAGCCGGAAGCGTTTCTGGAGCGGTTGGAGGCGATGCGCGAGAAGCTGTTTGCGGAGCGGGAGAAGCGCGTCAAACCGGCGCGGGATGAGAAGATTCTGGTCTCATGGAATGGCTTGATGCTGGCGGCATTCGCGGATGCCGGAGCCGTTCTGCGGCGTGCCGACTATCTGCAGACCGCCGTCAACAACGCGGAGTTTGTGCTGCGGGAGATGTATCGCGCGCCTGACGCGGGCGAAGCCGCGCGCCTGATGCATACCGGGAAAGAGGTCTCTATCGAGGAGCCGATACACCCGACGCAGCGCGCCGCTGCGTTTCGTGTTGCGCCGATTCCGGGTTTTCTGGAGGACTACGCCGCTTACGCGGATGGTCTGCTGCGGCTCTATGAGGCGACCTTTGATCGGCGGTGGCTGGAGGCGGCGCGCGCGCTTGGAGATGCCATTTTAGAGCGATTTGCCGATCCTAACGGCGGCTTCTTCAGTACGGCGATAGATGCGGAAGCGTTGATCGAACGCCCGAAAGATATCATGGACAACGCGGTTCCCTCCGGCAACTCGGTGGCGCTGGAGGCTCTTCTACGCCTGGCGATCCTGACCGGAGAGGAGCGCTATCGCGGTCCCGCCGCCTACGCACTGCAGCAGTTGGGCGAGATGGCGGCGCAGCACCCGCAGGCATTCGGCAGGCTGCTGTGCGCGCTCGATCTGCTGGTCGGTCCGTCGCAGGAACTGGCGATCATCGGGGCGCGGGAGGATCCCGGCACGCAGGCGCTGCTGGCGGTCGCCCGCGACAACTACTACCCGAATCTGCTGCTGGCTCTCTCCGATCCCTCGGACCCGTCGCCGGACTATCTTCCGCTGCTGGAAGCGCGCCCCATGCAGGACGGCAAGCCTACCGCCTATCTGTGCGAAAACTACGCCTGCCGTCAGCCGACCGACGATCCGCAGACGCTTCTGGCGCAGCTTCGCGCCGGACGATAACCGGAGCGGTATCCATGAACCGATACAACGATAGACGATGCGCCGTCCTTCTGGTCGTTCTGGGCGCTCTCTCCCTTGGCCTGAGCGGCTTCGCCAGCCGTCGTCAGTCGGCGGAGGAGATGCGGTTGATACAACAGGTGGTGGAGCTAACCAACGCCGAACGCGCTCGCCGCGACCTGCCGCCGCTTCGAATAAACCGACAGTTAAATGCGGCTTCGGACTGGATGGCGCATGATCTGGCGAAACGCCGCGCGCTCTCGCACACCGACACGCAGGGGCGTGATATTGTCCGGCGGATCACCGAAAACGGCTACGACAACTACAACTATCTGGGAGAGAATATCGCCAAGCACTCCCGCGATCCGGCGAAAGTGGTGGCGGCGTGGATGAACAGTCCCGGTCATCGCGCCAATATCCTCAATCCGAACTTCCGCGAGATCGGGGTCGGCTACGCGCCGGGCGGCAGCCAGTGGGAGAACTACTGGGTGCAGAACTTCGGCGCACAGTTTGACCGATATCCGGTCGTCATCAATAACGAGTCCGCACAGACGCGCAGCCCCTCCGTCAAGCTCTATATTCATGGCGAAGGGTGGGCAAAGGAGATGCGCCTGAGCAACGACGGAAAGCAGTGGACGGACTGGCAGCGGTATCGCAGCCGCATGGACTGGACTCTGGAGCGAGGAAGCGGGCTGCGAACCGTCTACGTTGAACTGCGTAAGGACAACCGTATCTGCCGTTCCCAGGATACCATCGAACTGGTCGCTTCCGGGGGAGATCGGTAGCGTATGAAAGACAACCCGGTAAAAATAACAGTTTTATAAATTGCACGGTACTTCTGTCAGAAAATGCTTGCGCAGACGAAAAGTATATGCTAGTATTTTCCTGTCGTGACTCTTCCGTCGCCGCGATGTATGTGGTGCGCTCGACCGGAATAATCTCACCTGTTTTCGTTGAGGGAGTCTGAGATTGAATCGCTCTATACATCGCTTTGTACTGGGTCTGTCGCTGGCGGCAGCCGTCGCGCTGACGGCGCATCCTGCAGCAGCAGAGTCGCGTTCATCATACAATAGTTCCGTATCCGGCTTCACCGTCACCTTCAACGGCAGCGCGGTGGATGTATCACAACTTTTCGGTTTCAAAATCGGCAGCAACAAGCTGACGTTCAACGGCTACGGCGACTACAAGCTGAACAGCGTGCGAAAGTTTGTACTGCTCTACGATGAGGACCCGGTAACGGGCATTCCGAATCCGCTCAATACTGCCTCCGCCATCGGCAATATCAATCCCAAACAGGTCTGGACCGCCGACTCGAAGACCAGCGGACCCGGCGCGTTCTATGGATGGGAGACCACCCAGGGAACCAGCAAGCGCGGGCAGTTCGCTCCCGGCGCCAGCGGGTTTGATACGACCAACGTCTTCCGGCTTTCACAGACGCTTTTTGGAGACGGCTCGAAGAAGCTGATCGGTTTCGGCTGGGATGTCTCGATCGAGGTAGCGAGTGGAGCCGTGGACCCGTTCAGCGGTAAGACTGTCAACAGAAAAGGCAACTATACCGGCTACGTCTATCAGCGATATACCCGGATTGCGGTGATTGAAGTTCCAGAGCCGTTTTTCTACCAGATGGGCGCATTACTCGGACTGGGTGCGGTCGGGCTGCTCTGGCGACGCCGACGATCCTGAGCTTGTCTGAAAGAGATCAAGATAAAGACGCCTGCGGCATCGTGCCGCAGGCGTCTTCGTTTGTTCAGACGGCCTACTCATCAGAAAGCAGACCGTTTTTAGCTTCTGACTCCTCTCTGTCCAGGCAGACCACGCAGTTGCCCCCCGCATGCTTTGCGGCATAGAGCGCCCGATCCGCGCGGGTAATCAGAGATAGTCGGTCACGCGCATTCGCAGACCAGGTCGCGACCCCGATGCTGACCGTGAGGGGGCGCAGGACATTGACGATCTCCGATACCGCGACGCGCACCCGCTCCGCCAGCGCCAGCGCGCCTATGTTCTCCGTCTCCGGCAGGATGATGGCAAACTCTTCTCCGCCGTAGCGCGCCGCAAAATCGGTATCGCGGATAAAGGCCGCAAGCTTTCCGGCGACCTCTTTCAACGCCTGATCTCCGGCGGGATGTCCGAAGGTGTCGTTGTACTCCTTGAAACGGTCAATATCCAGCAGGAGCAGCGATAATGGCGCGCCATAGCGTTCCGTTCGCAGCGCCTCCATCTCCAGCCGCTCCTGAAAGGCGCGGTGATTCTTCAATTCCGTCAAGCCGTCCGTCGCCGCCAGATCCTCCAGTTTGCGGGTGGAGGCTTCCAGTTGTTCGTTCTGCATCGCCATACGCAGCGCAAAGTTGCGTATCTGCTCCGTCTGCTCGCGCAGGAGCGATTCGGCGGTTTTGCGCTCGGTGATGTCCTCCACCGTCGCGACATAGCCCAGCAGGGTTTCGCCATCCAGTATCTGCCGGGCGCGCATTCGAGTGTGGAGCGTTCGACCGTCTTTATGCACGAAGCGTTGTTCGCTCTCAAACAGCACGCCGCACTGCGCCGCCAGAGACCAGGATTCCATCACCTTCTCCCGGTCATCCGGATGCATTGCCATCGCCCAGCCGTCGCCCAGCGTCTCTTCAAAGGACATGCCGGTGATTCGCTGGTAGGCGGGATTGGTGTAGAGGCAGTTGCCCTCCGGATCGGTCATAAAGATGCCTACCGGGACGGTCTCGGTGATGGTATGCAGCCGGAAGAGCGTGGCTTTCAGGTCGGGAGATATCTGCTCCTGCGCGGTCGGAATCCGTCCGATCCCCAGCCGCCCGACGAATATCCCCTGCGGATCATAGAGGGGAATGCTGCTCGCCTGAACGATGCCGCTGACGCCGTCTTTACGGCGATAGCAGACGACTCCCTGCCACTGTCCGTGCCGCTGGGTCGCCAGGCTGATCTGTCCGATAAGCTGCGGCGCGGTGGCAGGCTCCATGATAATCAGAGGCGTCTTCCCGATGGCTTCCTCGCTGGTATATCCGAACAGCCGCTCCGCCGCCGGGTTCCAGGCGATAATAAACCCCTCGGCGTCCGTCAGGATGATGGCGTCGGGGAGATTTTCGAATATCTGTGTATGAAGGGAAGAGAGAGACAATGCGCGTCACGGCTCCATGATCTAGTTAGAGGAGACATATTACAGAATACCTTGATTGTCGGTATAAAGATTACCCAAAAGAGAGTGTATTCTTCCCCACTGTTACTGTGAGAAAGGATACACTCTATGGCGGCTGTCGCGTCTATTTAGCGTCGGCGTCCCGGCTTCTCCACAACGGTCAGAACCGCTTCCGCGCGATTACGGCTGACCACCAGCAGAGGATTGTAGACATAGGGCTTGCCGGGGTTCCACAGTCCCGCCCCGTTGATGGCGTCTTCCGCCTGCCGATTGCGTCCCGGACGCGCATCCTGCTCTGCATACGCCAGCACGCAGAGGGTCTGATCGTGCAGCGGAAAGCGCTGATCCACCTCGAACTGTCCCTGATACAGCCCGCCGCCGATGGGGATAAGCTGAAAGGTCTGTCCGTTGCGGGTGTTGCGCGCTACCACCACGACCGGCGTTCTCGGCTCCTCCGGGGCCGGAAACGCGACCGTCAACTTCACCACATGTCCGCGCTCAGCGATACTCGGTTCCAGCCGGATGCCGGTGAAGGTAAGATACTCCGAGGAGATCGAAGAGGGCTGTTTTTCGCCTGCCGGGGTCATAATCGCCGGATCAAACCAGGCGATCAGGGCGCGCTCTTCTTTGCCGCCGACACGGAAAAACTCCTCCTGCATCCAGTAGACCCGGGCGATGTTCAGGGCGTCGTTCTTGCCGGGAACCGACACCTTCATCACCAGCGCGCCGGGCTGCTCACGCGCTGTCTTCACCGATTTACGATCCGGGGAGATCGTATCCACCAGCGACTGCGCGAGATTGCTGGCGGTCCCGATGCTCATTTTGGTCAGGGGATCCGTCGCGTTGGAGGTGGCGGCTACCGCTTTTATGCCGGCTTTCAAAGGCATCGCCACCACATTCCCGACGCTGCCGACCAGACGATTCAACTGATAGAGGAAGCCGCCGCTCTTTTTGTTGAGATTCAGGGCGCTGCGCGGAACCGCCAGCGCATAGACGCCGTCCTCATCGGTGCGGGCATAGTCCACCACCCGGTTCTTCTTGTCGTAGACGGCGACCATCGCTCCGGCTAACGGGGTCTTCCCATCCGCCGCAAAGACGCGCCCGGTCGCCCAGACAAGATCGTCCGCCCTTCCGGGAGCCGCCGCCAGTCCCATAAGAACGATCAGGAGTAACCCGTGCAGAGGGGGTTTCAACATAGGAGGCTCCTCCGAAAACGAGACACTTACAGTAAAAAGGCTCTGAGGAGTCCTCAGAGCCGGATGGAGCTATAGCGGGGGTGGGATTCGAACCCACGACCTAACGATTATGAGCCGTTCGCTACTGACCACTGAGCTACCCCGCCTCACATGGATGAACTCAGGGAACCATTTCTCCCAATTATATCACAGCATATCGCCGCTGTCAACGCGTTTGATCTGTTGCGTTCGGAAAGCGGCGTGTGGAGGCGGTCGGGTTCGATTATGGCGTTTCGGCGGGTTCCGGCGGATAACCGGCTCCGGCGCAACCGATTCGTCTCCATTCCCGGAAAAAACGCCTGTTGACTTTCTGGCGGAAAAGCCGATATAATGGAGTATACAAAGAACTTTGCCTGACAAAGCGCAATCGCAGAGGAGACAGCATGTACGTGCGCGAGCGAGAGCATGACGAAGGCGTTCTGCCCGTGCAGGAGGCGCAGGAGAACCTGCGCATGATCCGCGCGTTGATGGAACGCTCAACCAAATATTCTACCTTCTCCGGCTTATCCGGAGTCTTTGCCGGACTGGTCTCCATCATCGGCTGTCTGATACAGTGGCTCTATGTGCTTTCGCTCCCGCCGGAGTCGCGCGCGCTGCCCTTCATCCTCAACTGGGCGGTGGTGATCACGCTGGCGATCGGGATGGACTTCCTGTTGACCAAACGGCGCGCCGCGCTGGTCGGGAAGACGGTCATTTCGCGCCTGGGCAAACTGATGGCGCTTGCCAGCGTGCCGGGGCTGGGCGCAGGAGCGCTGTTGACGCTCTATTTTTTGCATCGCGGGATGATGGACGAGGTCTATCCGTTCTGGATGCTGTCTTACGGAATCGCGGTCTGCGCGGTCGGGCTGTTCTCCCAGAAGGAGGTCAGCCGGTTGGGATGGGCGTTTCTGCTGGCGGGAACGCTGACGCTGCTGGCGCAGTTTCTCACGCCGTCGCTGCGCTCCGCGCAGATCGGGCTGGCTATGATCGGTATTTCGTTCGGAGGGTTTCACATTGTCTACGGCATTACCGTCTCGCGCCGAAACGGTTGGTAGCGCGCCGTCGGAGGAGACCGTTCCGACCATCCGCGCCCATGCTCCGCCCTCCGCCTTTGCCAGCGCGGTCGAGTCGCTGGACGAGGTGATCCATCAGAAGGCGCGGCTGGGAATCATGTCCACCCTGCTGGCGCTCGGGGAGGCGGACTTCAAACTGCTCAAGGAGACACTGGGGCTGTCCGACGGCAACCTCTCCACGCATCTGGCTCTGCTGGAGGAGCGCGGTTATATCACCGTCCGCAAGGAGTTTCGCGGGCGCAAGCCGCGCACGACCGCGCAGCCGACCGACTCGGGACGCGCCGCGTTTCAGGAGTATCTTGCGGCGTTAGAACGCATCATTCAGGGATTGGGCAAACAGGACTGAGGAGACGACCATGCAACAGATAAAACTACAACTGGAGGATTGGCAGCAGGCAGCGCTGGCAGAGATGGCGCGCGCCAGCGGGCTGGGGATCACGGAGATGGCGCAGAATCTCCTCAACGCGCAGCTTCTCGAACGCCTGAACATGTCCGCCTCGATTGAGCGCGCGTTCCTGCTCCTCTCGCCGTCTCCCTGCGCGGACACCATTGAACAGAGGTTAAAGATACTGTTTGAGGCGTGATCGGAACGGACAGCGAGAGCGCAGCCCGGATACAACCGGACACTGCGTTCTCCCGACCGATCCGAACTACCCCGGCGAGCGGCGACTCGCTCTTTTTTTTAGGCGTTCCAGCTTTGTCTGGCAAAGTAGTTTGTTTCATTTATTCAACATACAACAGGAGATTATTCTATGCCTGCCATAAAGCTGGCGAGAGTCGCCGGTTTCTGTTTTGGCGTACAGCGCGCCGTAGACCTGGTCACGCAGGCGCGCCGGGAGATTGACGGTAAGATGACCACGCTGGGGATGCTGGTTCACAATCCGCAGGTCATTGCGAGGATGGAGCAGAGCGGAGTCCATTCTGCCGCCGAACTGGAGAGTGTTCACGAGGGGACGGTGGTGCTATCGGCGCACGGCGTCTCTCCCGGCACGCTGGCGGAGGCGCGTGCAAGAGGTCTGAACGTGGTGGATGTGACCTGCCCCTTTGTCACCCGCGTGCATCGCTGCGCGCAGCAGTTGGTGGAGCAGGGGTTCCAGTTAATTCTGATCGGCGACCCGGGGCATACGGAGGTGAAGGGAATCCTGGGCGCGGTGAGCGGGCGGGCGATTCTGGTGCAGGGACCTGAGCAGGTGCGAAGCCTGAAGCTCTCGCGGCGCGTCGGGATCGTATCCCAGACCACGCAGAGCGCGGAGACGTTTGCGGCGGTTGTGGCGGAGGTCTCGCGGATCGCGTTCGAGGTTCGCGCCTACAATACTATCTGCAACGCCACCGATGAACTGCAGGAGGCGGCGGTCGAACTGGCGCGACAGGTGGACCTGATGATCGTCGTCGGTGGAAAGAAGAGCGCGAATACCGGTCGCCTGCGCGATCTGTGCGCGGCACAGGGAGTTCCCGCCTACCATGTCGAGACGGCGGCGGAGATCGAGGACTCCTGGCTGAAGGAGGTGGAGACGGTCGGAGTGACGGCGGGAGCCTCAACTCCAGACTGGCTGATCGAGGAGGTGATACAGCGGCTGAACGGCGGATCCCTGCCGGAGGGGATGCAGATTCGTCACCCGGATGAGCGCACGCGCGCCAAGTTCTTCGGGTAGACATCTTCCGTAACGCCGTTTTGATGGCGCGCTGCCGCGCCACGGTGACGGTCGGCAGCCTGTTCTTTTAGAGTTCTTTTAGGTGAAGATAGTAGGATGATTTCCAGTTGAGGGGGCATTCCCCGCAGGAAACTGTAAAGGAGACTACTATCGTGAAAAAGATGTGGAGAGTTTTGCTGGCGACGGCTGTGCTGGTTGCCCCGTGTGTTAAAACAGTGGCGCAGTCCGGCAATCCGTATCTGACGGAGGTGGACACACAGGCGGAGTTAACGGAAGAGATTATCCGAAACTATACGGAGACTGTCGGTTATGTCTATCGAATCCGGTTCAGTGATGCGCAGCAGGCGCAGATTCGCCGGTTTCTGACGGGATACTGGAAGAACAACGATCAGGCGCGCATCCGGGATACGCTGCAGACCATTCAGGCAGGCGAGAAGATCATGCAGATGCCGGTGCAGGAGCGGGAGGCGTTTGTCAAACTGCTGCTGCCGAAGGCGATGGAGGTGGTTCGCAAGGAGGCGCAGAGAGGAGCCGAGGATTCGAAGTGGCTGCTGAATGCCTACTATGCGGCGCATCCGCCGCTGGCAAAGGGAAACCCTCCGCTGGTGCGGGATATGGTCGAAGCCTATATTGAGTCGGAGCGGTGGCACGCCGTGAATATCTTCAAGCAGAAGACGCCGCCGCTGAATGAGAAGACTCGCGCCGCGATCTACAAAATGCTGATCGAGAACTATCCGAAGCTGCCGGCAGAGAAGCAGCGGGCGATGGCGGAATTGCCGGGCATGATCGCGACGATCAAGCTGCGGTGGTCGAGAATGAGCGCGGAAGAGCGTCTGATGATGCGCGCCAATGTGGGCGGAGACAAGGTTCTGACCGCGCAGGAGCGGATGATGGTGGCGCAGTTTCAGCAGCAGATGAATCAAATGGTGCGCTCGCATTCTTTGCGGATGATGACGGACGAACTGAACCATATGCGAGCGAACCAGCAGCTTATCATGGGCAGCGCGCCCTACTGGAATCCCTCGACGCAGCGATGGGAGCAGATCGGAGGCATCGTAACCGAATTCCGCTAAAGCGCGCTGGCAAACAGATCGTAGAAACGCTTCACGGGGGCGCAGGAATCTGCGTCCCTTTTTTCATCGGCCCCCTGCAAACGACGAGGTTGGCAATCCGTAATGTTTGTGGTATGATGGCGCATCCGCGCGGAAAGGCGTAGAGGCAGAAAGAGAGATGCGGCGGGGAGCGGATATCTGGATTCTGGCGGGACTGCTGCTGCTCTTTGCAGCGGTGACCGCCTACTTCGGGGCAATCGGCTTTGAGCGGGAGCAGTCCGCGCAGCCGACAACCTACAGCGCCGGTCCCACGGGCTTAAAGGCGCTCTACCGTCTGCTGGAAAGCGAAGGCATCTCGGTACAGCGTTTCAAGAATGTTCCTTCGGAACTGCCGGAGGATGCTGGATTGCTGGTGATCTCCGAGCCGCTCAAACGCCCGTTCAACGAAGAAGAGAAGATGTGGCTGCGAAGCTGGATATCCGAAGGCGGAACACTGCTGCTGCTGGCGGAGGATTCGGAGAGGATGCGCCCGGCGCGCGGCGTGCCGCTGGAGGAGGTGTCGGTCGAGGAGAAGTCGGCGCGCCCCGCAGAGATCGCGCCCGGTGCGAAGGAGCGTGAATCTCCCTACCTGCGCGATGTTCGGCGCCTGCAGGTGGAAGGAGAGGGACGGATCGCCGTCAGGAATGTGGAAGGGGCGCAGACGCTTGCCGCCGACCATGCGGGAGCCTGTCTGGTTAGCTGGAAAGAGGGAGAGGGGAGAGTGATCGTTGCGGCGGCGGGGCTTGGTCTGAATAACCGGGGCATCTCCCGCGCCGACAACGCCGTTTTGCTGGTCAATATCGCTGCCGAACACAGCGGCGGCGGCAAGCGAGTCTACTTCGACGAGTATCATCAGGGCTTCGGGCTGGAGAGCGGCATGGAGCGTTCTCTGTGGATGGCGCTGGGTTCGCCGGTACGCGCCCTGATCTGGTTCGGGCTGATTCTCTTTCTGCTCTATCTGTACCATGTGAATCGGCGATTTGGCGCGGCGCGCCCGCTGCTTCCTCCCGCCTCTCGTCACAGCACGGAGTATATCACCTCCATGGCGGGGCTGTTGCGCCGCGCAGAAGCCGCCGATATCGCCGTGGAGCAGGTCTACCGCGCCTTTCTACGCGACCTGATGCGCTGGACGGACGCGCCTCCCGAAGCCGATTATGCGCGCGTGGCGGAACTGGCAGGCAGGCGTTTTCAATTGCCGGTGGAGCCTCTGCGCGAACTGATGGCGCGCGGCGAGGAGGTGGCGCGCGGCGAGAGAGTGAAAGAGAACGAGATGCTGAAACTGGTGCAGCAGATACAGGACTACCGCAGGAGAGTGGAACTTGTCAGAGTCTGATCCTCAGGAGAACGGCGCAGAAAATACACAGACTTCTGCCCCCCGTCCGCCGGAAAATGCGGAAGGCGCGGTTCCGGCAGCCCCGCCGTTCGATGCGCCTCCCGTAATCATGGATCCCCCGCCCGCTCCCCCGGCGGTCGCCAATCCGGTAGCGCAGATGGCGGATCGTCTCTTTGCCGAGATGGGCAAGGCGGTGGTCGGGCAGGAGGAGATGGTGGAGATGCTGGCGGTTGCGCTGCTGGCGAACGGGCATGTGCTGCTGGAGGGCGTTCCCGGAACCGCCAAGACGCTGACCGTGCGCGCCTTTGCGCGAATCTGCGCGATCTCTTTTGCGCGCATTCAGTTTACGCCTGACCTGATGCCCTCGGATATTCTCGGAACCAATATCTACGATCCTCGCGAGGGCGTTTTCAACCTGAAGCGCGGTCCTCTGTTCGCCGGGCTGATCCTCGCCGATGAGATCAACCGCACGCCTCCGAAGACGCAGTCGGCGCTGCTGGAGGCGATGGAGGAGCGGCGCGTGACGATTGACGGCGTGACGCATCCCCTGCCCGATCCGTTCGTGGTCTGCGCCACGCAGAACCCGGTGGAGTATGAGGGAACCTATCCGCTCCCGGAGGCGCAGTTGGATCGGTTCATGCTGAAGGTGGTGGTGGACTATCCCAGCGAAGAGGAGGAGCAGGCGATACTGGCGCGTTATCAGGGCGGGTTTCGCGCCGCGAATCTCGATACTGCCCATCTATCGCCTGTGTTAACGGCGGAGGATCTGCCTCCGCTTCGCCAGTTTGTGGAGGCGGTCGAGGTCAGCGTCAGTGTACGCAAATATATTACGGACATCGTGCGCGCCGGACGCAGCAACCGGCATCTGGTGCTTGGTCCCTCTCCCCGCGCGGCGATCACGCTGATGCTTGCCGCCAAAGCGCTTGCCGCCATTCACGACCGCAGCTTTGTGACCCCGGATGAGGTCAAGACGCTTGCCGGTCCGGTGCTGCGTCACCGCATCCTGCTGCGACCGGAGAGCGAGATCGAAGGCTACACCGCTGACCGCGTATTGAACGCTGTGCTGGAGCAGGTTCCCGTGCCCCGATAGGAGAAGCGGACATGCGGAGGTCGGCCCGAACCGCGCAGGAGCGGCAGGGAGATATAAAAATAAAGCACCCTTCCCGGTTTTCCGGGAAGGGTGCTTCAGACTCTGAGTTAAGGACGCGGAGGACGACCGCCGCCGCCCGGTCCAAAGAACTGCTGCGACATGTTCATCATGTCCTGCATCATCTGCTGGCGCTGCTCGGCAGGCATATTCTGCCACATGGTCATGCCGGCGCGCATCATGTTGCCGAAAAACTGCGCCCGCGTCTGCGGATCGAGGTTCATCCACATCTGCATCCCCTGCGACATGGCATTCGCCATCTGATCCGGGTCCATCTGCATCATCATCTCCATCTGCTGACGCTGCAGATCGAGCATCCGCTCCTCCGGACTCTTGTTGGCGTTCGGGTCGGCGGAGGCGGAGGGATTATAGAGTACATAGATCGGCGTTTTGCTGATCTGCTGGGCATCCAACTGCTGTTCAAACTCCGGGGTCGCCGGTTGATTCTTTACAAAATAGGTGATGCGGCGATTCGTCGGATTCTCCAGCACGACCCCGCCCTGCTCGATCAGGTCGAGGGCGCGGACGGTCGCCGCCAGCCTCTCCGGCG
Organism: uncultured Chthonomonadaceae bacterium; assembly: GCA_964429855.1. Taxonomy (GTDB): domain Bacteria; phylum Armatimonadota; class Chthonomonadetes; order Chthonomonadales; family CAJBBX01; genus CALLMM01. Next base: position 77,210 of record CAYSDM010000008.1, on the reverse strand, counting down.
CAGGCAGCGCGCTCATCTGCCCCTGATGGATGTAGATGCGCCGCCAGGTCGCGCTTTTGATCTGCGCCGCCAGTTCATCCAGAGCCTGCTCAATCGCGGCTCCCTGGGACGGCTCCTTCGGCGCGCGGCTGACGATCAGCGCCGGGTCTACGACAATCTTCGCATCGTGCGCTTTCGCCAGCTTCTCAACCAGCGCTTGAAGCTCCTTGAAGTAGAGTTTCGGCGCGGGGCGGCGAATCGTGCCCTGCCGCTGTGTATTACGATTGACCTGCGCCTCCACAGGAAGATGAACAGCCATCATGCCTGCGGCTCCGAGCAGCAACGCTGCGGTGACAGCCCATCGGCGTTTCACGGGTCTCTCCTCCATATGTGATAAAGTGTCAACAATTAGACGAGTCCCGATGAAGCGGGGTTTCGTCAGCATTGTAGCATATCTGAATATAACGAGCGACAACGGTTTGTACGACAGAGCGGTCTGCCCTGTAGTTCTCCTTCACGATAGAAGGGTTGCATAACAGGGCAGTCCTGTCGAGCGCAGCGAGACATCTTAAGATTCTTCGCTTCGCTCAGAATGACAGCCATCCAAACTTCCTTGACGGCATGCAGAATGACCGGGAAAAAGACCGCTCAGTGGTTTGCTTGTTTTGTACAATCTCATTGTTTACGGCTCAGAACCCGTAGCTGAACGTGATTCCGAACTGCCGGTTCCACGCCAGCACCAACCCGATCGATTCGCTGCGACCGGACCAGGTTAGCACCGTATGCGAGGCGTGACCGTCGTACATCGGCATCAGCAGCCACTCCCGCCCCAGTGAGAGGGAGACGCCGAACGGGAAGGTCATCCCCCGCTCGAACTCCGAGTAGTTCAGGCTGATGTAGGGCGCAATCGGCAGATTCTCAAACTGCTTCGAGAAGGTGACGAAATAGCTCTGATAACCCGACGGCGTGCCGATCCGGTCGGAACTGGTTCCAAAGACGACGGCAGGCAGACGCGGAGTCTCGCGTACCGCAAACCAGTTTCCGCGAAAACCGACCTCCTCCGCGCCCGGGTTGATCTCAATACCCGCCTGAAGCGTCGGCGACAATCGAAAATCCAGCGTCGTGCGCCAGCGCGGACGCGGCAGGCGCGTATCCACGTACCGTTGACTGAGAAGAATGCGATGTGTTACGCCGCTCCCACGGAGCAGCTTTCCCTCGCCGGGTCAGCCAGTTCAGGGCGGGGTGGCGGACTCCTGCTTCTGTCCGCCTTTTGCCGGAATCGGCTTCTCTTTCTCCTGTGAATATAGTGCGGACGGCAGCAGCAGCGCCGCGCACGCGAACAGCCATATAAAACGCATGAGTTGCTCTCCTTGTACCTGCACTGTTAACAGCGAAAGGATCAGGCAGGGAGAGGAGGCGCACGCGGAAAGAGGGACGTAGGCAGATGCGAGTTGAAGAGAGACAGGGGCGTAGAGCGATGACGGGCGGTCTCCTCGCGCGCAGGAGCCGGCAATGCACAACAGGTCAACGCGGCGTCTGCCGATCCGAAAGCCTCCTTCGGAATGGAGGAGAGCTTTGCCGGATTTTCCCGCAGGACATAGCGACAGCAGGTACGGCAGTCTGTGGAGTCGGAAGATTCGTCAGCCGTCAGCGAACTGCCAGCCCGGGGACAGCCGCCGCACGTCTCTTGCGGAGGCGTCGCGGGGAGCAGAGAGTCGGAGGGACAGGACAGACACCGACTGCCATCGGAACAGAGCCACAGCCCGGCAGCAGGCAGCGGAAACAGCGCCGCCAGCAGCAGCAGGCTCCAGAGCCGATACAGGACTCCTCTGCGGTTGTTGTGACCTATCGGATGCATGGATTGTAGGATCATAGTATGCATGATCGGCAAACCATCCCCGCGGCGCGAGGATGCGAGAAGACGACGGAAGATTCCCCTACTATTATAGCGTACTGATCGGTGTAGATGTTTCCGCCATCGGAACGAAACGTGCATGAGAAGCCGGCGGCTCTTAACAGAGCCTTAATCCGTTCTTAATCGGCTCTTAATCGTCTCCGGGTATCTCATTGATCGAAAAAGCGTTGCTAACAGGAGGGTGTAAGGATGAACAGCGATACGAAAGAGGAGAGAGGAGCGGCGATGTCGGGCGCAGGCATCGGCGATACCTTTGCGGAGATATTACAGCGTCGTCTCAGCCGACGCGGACTGCTGCAAGGCGCATTGACCGCCTCCGCGCTGTTGATGACCGGCGCGGGACTGCTGGAGGGAGAGGCGGAGGCGTCGCCTTCGGTCTCTCCGCTGCGATTCGACCCGATACGCCCCGATGCCTCCGATCAGGTAACGGTGCCGGCTGGCTATCGCGCCCGACCGGTGGCGCGATGGGGTGACCGGATACTGCCAGGGGCGCCTTCCTTTGACCCGCGAGAACTGACAGCGGAGGCGCAGGCGCAGCAGTTCGGGTATAACTGCGACTTTGTCGGATTTCTGCCCCTGCCGCTCGGTTCAGAGCGTTCCGACCGGGGCTTGCTGGTGGTGAACCACGAGTACACCAACCCGGAGCTTATGTTTCCGGGCTATGATCCGAAGAATCCTACGCGGCGGCAGGTGGATGTCGAACTGGCGGCGCACGGGCTTTCGGTGGTGGAAGTGCAGCGCGGCGAGGGCGGTCAGTGGAGTGTTGTCCTCGATTCGCGTTTCAATCGGCGCATCACCGCCACGACTCCCTTCACGGTGACCGGGCCGGCTGCCGGAAACGCCTGGCTTCAGACCTCCGCCGACCCCTCCGGCGCGAAAGTCGCCGGAACCCTCAACAACTGCTCCGGCGGAAAGACTCCCTGGGGAACCGTTCTGAGCGGCGAGGAGAACTTCCATCAGTACTTCGCTCATCTGAATCGACTCTCTCCCGACACTCCTCGCACCCGCGATCATCAGCGTTACGGGCTGACGGTCGGAGAGTCTGACCGCAAATGGGAGCGGCATCACAGCCGATTCAATCTGCAGATCGAGCCGAATGAACCCTTCCGATTTGGCTGGGTGGTGGAGATAGATCCTTTCGATCCGGAGTCTACTCCGAAAAAGCGTACCGCACTGGGGCGTTTCAAGCATGAGGCGGCGACCATCGTGATTGCTCCCGGCGGGCAGGTGGCGCTCTACTCCGGTGACGATGAGCGGTTTGAGTATGTCTACAAGTTCGTGACCGCAAAGCCCTATAACTCGAAAGATCGTCTTGCCAACCGCGACATTCTCGATGAGGGAACGCTCTATGCGGCGAAGTTCAAAGATGATGGCTCCGGCGAGTGGATGCCCCTGGTCTACGGGCAGGGACCGCTGACAGAGGCGAACGGTTTTACCTCGCAGGGCGATGTGCTGATCCAGACCCGCCGCGCCGCCGACCTGCTGGGAGCCACGAAGATGGATCGCCCGGAGGATATCGAGACCAGCCCGAAAAGCGGGAAGGTCTATCTGGTCATGACCAATAACGTTCAGCGCGGAACCGACGGAAAAGCCGGAACGGATAAGGCGAACCCGCGCTCTCAGAATCGACATGGGCACATCATTGAATTGACGGAAGCCAACAACGACCACGCCGCGACCGCCTTTTCCTGGAATATGTTTCTGGTCTGCGGCGACCCGAAAGACGAATCCACCTACTTCGCCGGGTACGATAAGTCGCAGGTCAGCCCCATCTCCTGCCCAGACAACATCACCTTCGACCTGAATGGCAATCTCTGGATTGCGACGGACGGGCAGGAGGGAACACTGAAAGTGCACGATGGACTGTTTGCCGTGCCGGTGGAGGGAGCGGAGCGTGGGCGTCTTCGGCAATTTTTCCGTTCGGTGCGTGGCAGCGAGGTCTGCGGGCCGGAGTTCACGCCGGACAACACCACGCTGTTCGTAGCGGTGCAGCATCCTGGCGAGGGAGAGACATCCACCTTCGACAAGCCGACCAGTCTCTGGCCCGACGGTAAGACTCCTCCCCGACCGACCGTCCTGGCGATACAGGCGGAGAACGGCGGAAGGATCGGAGGCGCGTAAGAGGAAGCTACTGACTGCTGTTGGGAGGCGAAATCAAGCCGTGGCAGGCTGCCCAGACGGCGGCCTGCACGCGGTCTGAGACGCCCAGTTTACCGATGATATGCTCGACGTGGGTCTTCACCGTGCTTTCGGCGATGAAGAGCAGCGCGGCGATGTCCCGGTTGGAAAGACCGGTCGCCAGCAGACGCAGCACCTCCTGCTCGCGTTCGGTCAGCGGCTCGATCAGATCTTCCGCGCCTGCCGTCTTCTCGCTGATTCCGCGCAGCGAATGGACAAGCTGCTGCGGGGTGAGCAGCATCTCCCCGCGCGCGACGGCGCGCAGCGCCTCCAGCAGCTCCTCCCGTTCGATTCCTTTGAGCAGATACCCTGCGGCTCCTCCGGCAACCGCGCGCGCCACATAGGTCGGGTTATCGTAGGTGGTCAGCATGATGATTGCCATACGCGGATGCTCCTGTTTCAACGCCTGCAGCGCATCCAGACCATCGCCCCCCGCCATGCGAATATCGAGCAGCGCCATGTGCGGACGCGATTCGCGCGCCGCCACCAGCGCTTCCGCGCCGGAAGCCGCCTCCGCCATCACCTGAAATTCGGTATCCTCCAGCATACTGCGAACGCCTCCGCGCCAGATCGCATGATCGTCCACCAGCATCACCCGCACGGCTGTGATCTCGTTCCGCTCGTTCAATATCCACTCCCTCTACAACTCGGCAGGCAGCACCGGAAAGATGGCGCGAACCGTTGTTCCTTCCCCCGGAATGCCCTGAATCTCGAAACTGCCGCTCATCAGATTCACCCGCTCAATCATACCCTGAAGCCCCACGTGATTGTAGGTATCGCCAACCTCTTCCGGCACAAAACCGCGCCCCCAGTCCCGCACCTCCAGCGTTAACTGAGAGTGACCGGGACGCTCTCCCTGCCGCTCCAGCAGCACCAGCCGGACATGCGTGGCGGCGGCATGCTTGCGGACGTTGGTCAGCGCCTCCTGCGCCACCCGATAGACCGCCGTCTCCAGCGCCTTATCGAACCGCTTGCCCGCGATATTATGAATTAGCTCCGCCTCCACCCAACCGGCGCGCCGCTTCTCCTCGGCGAAGGTCTGCTCCAGCGCGCCTGCCAGCCCCAGATCGTCCAGCGCCAGCGAGCGCAGCCCGTTGACCAGACGCCGGGACTCGATGACCGCCTCCTTTAGATAGCGCAGTCCCTGCTCCAGTTCTCGCGCTGCGCGGTCCGGCTTCTCCTCTTCGTACGCCTTCCGAAACGAGTCCAGATGCGCGTGCGCCGCCATGACAAACTGCGTCAAGCCATCGTGCAGGTCGTAGGCGACGGCGCGCCGCTCCTCTTCCTGCGCCGCGATCAGTCCGCGCACCAGCGCGCGCTGCCGGGAGATCATATGCAGGTTGTGAATCGCGACCGCCGCGTGCGCCCCCAGCTCCTGCACCGCCGCCTCATCCGCCTCGGTAAACGGACTGCCGTCCACCTTATCGGTCAGATAGAGGCTGCCCAGCGTGGTTTCGCCGCGCCGGATCGGAACGCCCAGAAAACTGGTCATCACCGGATGATTCGGGGGAAATCCGACGGAGGCGGGATGCTCCTCCAGATTGTCAATCCGCATCGGCTCGGTTCGGCTCAGGAGCAGACCGAGTACTCCCAGTCCGCGCGGGCGACGCTCGATAGCCGCCTCCTGCTCCCGGGTCAGTCCGGCGGTGACGAACTCCATCAATCCCTGTCCGTCCAGACGGGCGACTCCCAGCGCCACATAACGGGCGCGCGCGATGGTGCGCGCCGCCTCCGCGATATGGCGCAGCGCCTCGACCCCGGTGCGGCTGGCAAGGATATCCAGGGCGACGCGACGCGCCGCCTCCAGCACGAGCGCGCGCCTCTCTTCGGTCTCGCGCAGAAGGGCGTTCTCCTGCTGAAGACTGTTCAGATCGCGGCTCTCCGGCTTGTTCGGCGGATCCTGATCCCGTCGGGTCATCGGCAAACTCCTGTCGTACAACCGTGTTGGAGGAATACCACATTCCACACATCTCGCAAAACTCCTCCAGACCGACAGGAAGGAGAAGGGAGAACTTAACGCGCTGGTGAAAAGTCCCTCAAGAAAAGATTGGCTCGATGAACCGGAAGGAGTGCCGTATGTCCCATATGCTCAGAGAGATTCATGAACAGCCGGACTGGGTGGAGCGCGCCATCAATGCCGAGCGCGCCAACGTTGCGCGTCTGGCAGCGACGATGCGGGAGCAGGATGTGCGTTTCGTTGTGATTGCGGCGCGCGGCACCTCGGACAACGCCGCCACCTACGCCAAGTATCTACTGGAGATCGTGGCGGGCATTCCGGTCGCGCTGGCGGCGCCCAGCGTCTACACTCTCTACGATGCGCGGCTGCGTCTCGGCAATACGCTGGTGCTTGGCATCTCGCAGTCCGGTCAGGGAACCGACGTGGTGCAGGTGCTCTCTTCCGCGCGGTCTGCAGGCGCGCTGACCGCCTGCGTGACCAACGATCCCGAATCGCCCATCACACAGGTCAGCGATTTCGTGCTGGCCTGCCATGCGGGAGAAGAGAAGTCGGTTGCCGCCACCAAAACCTATACCACCTCGCTGGCGGTCGTCGCGATGCTGGCTTTCGCGCTGGCGGATCGCCGGGATCTGCTCAATGCGCTGGAGGAGGCGCCGGAGCGAATGAGGGAGGCGCTGGCCATTCGCGAGACGGTGGAGGAGGCGGTGGCGCGCTATCGCTACATGGAGGAGTGCGCGGTACTGGCGCGTGGCGTCAATCAGCCGACCGCGCTGGAAGCGGCCCTCAAGATGACCGAAACCAGCTATCTGGTCGCCAAACCCTACTCCGGCGCGGACTTCCTGCACGGCCCGATTGCGATGGTGGACAGCGGTTTTCCCTGCTTCCTCTTTGCGCCGGAGGGACGCGCCTATGCCTCCATGCTGGAACTTGCCCTCAAGATTCGCGAGCGCGACGGGGAGATGATCGTCATTGCCCGCGCCCCGGAGATTCTGGAGCTTGCGGCGGTCGGGCTGCCAGTTCCCACCGCCGTGGACGAACTGCTCAGCCCGCTGGTCTATATCCTGCCGGGACAGCTTTTCGCCTGCTGTCTGGCGCAGGTGCGCGGCAGCGACCCGGACAACCCGCGTGGATTGACGAAGGTTACCCTGACTCGCTGAGAAGAGATCGTTACGGGAGGTCTGGCGTTGGCGAGATTGATTGTTGAGGCGATAGCGACGGACTATGCAGAACCCGCCGGAACGACGGATGTTATCACCATCAACGTCTCGGTCTCCGATGCGCGAACCGGCAGACCGGTCTGCGGGCTGGAGAAGTCGCATTTTACCATCGCCCCGATTGCCGGAGTGATCGGTCCGATTCATGTGGATAACATCTTCGAGTCGCCGCTGGATTCGGGATTCTATCATGTCACCATCAGCCGCGCTTTCGGCGCGACCGAAAAGCTGCCCTCCGGCATGCACGTCCTGGGCATTCAGATACACAGACCGGCGGGAGAGCGAGCGCGCGCCGCTGGAGACTCCGGGCAGACGGTCGCGCGCGTGCAGGTGCTCTGAGAGTCTAAACATTCATACGGGAGAGGATATGGTCAACGAACAACGCCTTCTGGACCTTTTTCTGCAGATGTGCCGTGTCAACACGCCCGCAAAACAGGAGAAGGCGCTGGTGGACATCATACAGCCGAAACTGGAGGCGATGGGGCTGCGCTGCGTTCGGGATGAGGCGAACCTGAAAACCGGAGGCGACAGCGGCAACCTGATCGCCACGCTGTCCGGCAATCTGCCCGACGCTCCGCCGATCTTCTTTTCCGCTCATTTCGACACCGTCGCCCCCAATCCGAATGTGAAGATCATCCTCGAAGACGGGATCATCAAGACGGATGGCAGTTCCATTCTTGGCGCGGACGACAAGGGCGGCATGGCTCCCATTATCGAGGCGATTCAGGTTCTTCGGGAGGATCGGCTGCCGCACGGCGATATTCAGCTTCTGCTGACCGTCTCGGAGGAGATCGGCTTGTTGGGCGCGCGCCATCTGGATCGTTCGCTGGTGTTCGCCGAGATGGGATTCGTGCTGGATACCGGTCCGCCGGTTGGCGCGGTGGTCTATACGGCTCCGTCGCAGGACTCCTTTACCATCACCATCACCGGACGCCCGGCGCACGCCGGATTCGAGCCGGAGAAGGGCATCTCCGCCATTCAGGTGGCGGCGCGCGCCATCGAACGGATGCGACTGGGGCGCATTGACCCGCAGACGACCGCGAATGTGGGCGTGATTCAGGGCGGACACGCCACGAATATCGTCTGCCCGCTGGTGACCATGCGCGCTGAAGCGCGCAGCCGCGATCCGCAGAAACTTCAGGCGCAGGTGCAGCATATGGTCGAGACCCTGCATGAAGCCGCCGCCGATTTCGGCGCGGAGATAGATATCTCCATTCAGCATATGTACGATACCTATCGTCTGACCGAATCCGATCCGGTGATACGTATCGCCAGGGAGGCGGCGGAGGAGCTTGGATTTCCCTTCCATCTACGGGAGGCGGGCGGCGGCAGCGATGCCAACGTGTTCAACGCAATGGGGCTGCCCGCCTGCGTGCTCGGAACCGGGATGCAGAATATTCATACCCATCAGGAGCAGATCGCCGTCGCCGATCTGGCGCGTTCAGCGGAGTGGACGCTGGCGATCATTCGAACCGCATCCCGACACAGAGCCTCCAGACGATGAGATCGAATATGAAATACCGGATGACCGGGCGGGTGGAGAGCGTCACGGCGGAGCGCAGAGGCGTGCAGGAGATTAATGTGCGTGTCGGCGAGACGCTGCGTCGCGCCGTCAACTATCCTGCGCTGACGAGAGCGGTCGCGGTCGGCGACCGCGTAACGCTCAACACCTGGGCAGCGGAGATGGGGCTGGGCAGCGGAGGAGCGGATTTTGTGGCGGAGGTTAACCGAGGCCATGAAGCCGACGGCTCCGATCTGGAGGAGGTGGCGGAACCGCCCGGACATATCCTGAAACTGCGTTATACGCCCCTGCAGTACCCGGTGCTTGCCGTTGAATCCCCGGAAAGTCCATATCACTCCTCCCTCCGTGACTCTGTCTCGCTCGACTCCGCGCCGGTCATCTGTCTGGAACTGCACAGCCAGATGGCGGCGGCGGCGGCGGCGGCGAAGCGGGCAATGGGCGGATCGGGGCGCGTGGTCTATGTGATGACCGACAGCGCGGCGCTCCCGATAGCCTGGAGTCGTCTCGTACCCGCGCTGCGCGAGAAGGGGCTGCTGGATGCGACGGTGACCTGCGGGCAGGCGTTCGGCGGCGATTTCGAGGCGGTGAACCTCTACTCCGCGCTGGCGGCGGCGCGCGTGGCGGCACAGGGGGATGTGATCGTGGTCGGACAGGGGCCGGGCAGCGTCGGAACCGACACCGCCCTCGGCTTCAGCGGCGTGGATCAGGGCATGGCGCTGAACGCCGCTGCCTCGCTGGAAGGGACTCCCATCGCCGCTCTGCGCCTCAGTTTTGCCGATCCCCGCGCCCGGCATCTCGGATTAAGTCACCATACGCGCACGACTCTGGAGCGTATCGCGCTGTGCCGCGCAATTGTGCCCGTTCCGATACTGCCCGCCGCTCAGCAGGCGGCGCTGCAGAGCGCGCTGGAGGAAGGCAGCCTTCTGGATCGCCACGCTTTTGTTCGCATGGATGCAGAGGAGGGGCTGAAGGCGCTGGAGGAGAGCGATCTGTCTGTCACCACGATGGGGCGAACGCTCGCCGAGGAGCGCGCCTTCTTTCTGGCGGCGGCGGCGGCGGGTATGCTGGCGGGACAGTTGGCGGCTCCCGAATCGGCGCAGAATCGTCCGGATGCGCCTTCCGCAACGAAGGAGAACAGATGAGCTACGGCAAGACTATCCATTCGGAATATCTCTATCGCGGGCGCGTCGTGACCCTGCGCATAGATACCATCCAGACCCCCGACGGACGGCAGATCCAACGCGAGATTGTGGAGCATCACGGGGCGGTCGCCATCGTGCCCCGCCTGGACTCGGAGACGATCCTGCTGATCCGACAGTACCGGCAGGCGGTCGGAGAGACGCTGCTGGAGATTCCGGCGGGAACGCTGGAAGAGGGGGAATCGGCGGACGACTGCGCGGCGCGCGAACTGGAGGAGGAGATCGGCTATCGCCCCGGCAGGCTGCGGCGGATGTTCAGTCAGTATCTGGCTCCGGGCTACTCCAGCGAGGTGCTGCACGCCTACTTTGCGGAGGGGCTGGAGAGGTCGGAGATGAATCCGGACGCAGACGAGCAGATCGAGGTCGTCCCCGTGCGGGCGTCGGAGATCGAGCCGATGATTCTCAACGGGCAGATCAAGGACGCCAAAAGCATCGCCGCGCTGCTGGTCGCCCTGCGCCTGATGTAGACCGCTCTTTCCCCGCCGACCGTTACCGGAAGCGTTTGAGCCGCAGAGAGTTACTCACCACCGAGACAGAGGAGAGCGCCATCGCCGCCGCCGCCAGCATCGGATCAAGGCGACCCGCCGCCGCCAGCGGGATCATCACCACGTTGTAGAGAAAGGCCCAGAAGAGATTCTGCCGGATCGTGCGCAGGGTCGCGCGCGCCAGCGCAATCGCCTGCGGAACCCCGCGCAGGTCGGAGCGCAGCAGGGTGACCCCGGCGGTCTCGATAGCAATGTCGGTGCCGGAGCCGACAGCGATCCCCAGGTCTGCCTGCGCCAGCGCAGGAGCGTCGTTGATGCCGTCGCCGACCATCGCCACATGGCGCCTGTCCTGCTGATAGCGGGCGACAATGGCGGCTTTATCGCCCGGAAGCACCTGCGCCTCCACCGTCTGAATCCCAACCTCGCGCGCAATCGCCTCCGCCGTGCGCCGGTTATCCCCGGTCACCATCACCACCGACAGACCAAGCGCCTGAAGCTGCTGGACGGCTTCACGGCTGTTCGGAGCAACCGTATCGGCGACGGCGATCAGTCCCGCCGCCTCATTCTCCACCGCCACCGCCATCGCCGTCTTGCCCGCCGCCTCGAGATTTTGCAGCCCCGCCTCCGCCTCCGCATTCAGCGCGATACGCCGCTCCGCCATCAATCTCGGCGTGCCGATCAGCACGCGCCTCTCTCCCACCTCCGCAAAGACGCCCTGCCCGCTCAACGCCTCGAAATTACGCACGGAAAGCGGTTCGGCGACCTCCGGGGCGCGTTCGCGGGCGGCGCGGACAATCGCCTCGCCGATGGGATGCTCGGAGCCGCTCTCCGCCGCTGCCGCCAGACGTAGAAGCTCCCCCTCGGACAGACCGTTCAGCGATACGATGTCGGTCACCTGCGGCTCTCCCCGGGTGATTGTGCCGGTCTTATCCAGAAGGACGGTGGACAGCGCGCCCGCGTGCTCCAGCGCCTCACCGTCTTTGATCAGAATGCCCAGTTCCGCGCCGCGCCCGGTTCCCGCCATGATGGCTGTCGGGGTTGCCAGACCGAGCGCGCAGGGGCAGGCGATCACCAGAACCGCCACCACCGGCATCAGCGCGTCGGTCAGTTCCGCGCCCAGAACCAGCTTCCACACCAGAAACGTGCCGAGAGAGATCAGCAGCACAATCGGCACAAAGACGGCCGCCACGCGGTCCGCCAGCCGCTGCACCGGCGCCTTCGATCCCTGGGCGCGCTCCACCATCTGGACGATCTGCGCCAGCGCGGTATCCGCTCCGACGCGAGTCACGCGAAAGACAAACGCGCCCATCCGGTTGATCGTGGCTCCGATCACCGAATCGCCCTCGGATTTCGTCACCGGCAGGCTCTCTCCGGTCAGCATACTCTCATCTACCGAAGATTTTCCCTCGACGATTACGCCGTCGGTCGCGATCCGCTCTCCGGGACGCACCACCACCAGATCGCCCACCCGCAGATCGCTGCCGGGAATCTCGACCTCTTCTCCGTTGCGCCGAACGCGCGCGGTCTGCGGCGCAAGCGCCATCAGTCGTCGGATGGCGTCCGAGGCGCGTCCTCGCGCCCGCCCCTCCAGATAGCGTCCGAGCAGGATCAGCGTGACGATGGTTGCCGCCGTCTCATAGTAGACATGACCACCCAGCCAGAAGGTCGCCAGCGCGCTGTAGACGAAGGTGACGGTGGTTCCCAGCGCCACCAGCACATTCATATCGGCGGAGCCGTGTCGCAGAGTCTTCCACGCTCCGGCATAGAAAGGCGCTCCTGCCCAGAACTGCACCGGCGCGGTGAGCAGCAGCAGCCCGACATCCACCCAGAAGGGACGCCCGTGCATCCAGATCATGCTGATGGCGATCACAGGCGCAGAGAGAGCCAGCGATACGATCAAACGCAGGCGCAGCAGAGCCAGTTCCGCCTGTTTACGGCGGAAGTGCTCCTCCTCGCGCTCCTGCGCCTGAGTCTCGACTGCCTCCGACGCTGTAAAACCGGCGATGTCCACGGCCTCGATCATCTGCGCGACATTCGCCTGCGCTGGATCGTAGGAGACGACGGCGCGCTCGGTCGCCAGATTCACATCCGCCGATTCTACGCCCGGCACGCGCTTGAGCGCGCCCTCCACTCTTGCCACGCACGAGGCGCAGACCATTCCCTCGATCTGAATCTGTTTTGTTTCGTTTGCCATGTTCGTTTCCTGTGAGCCGGAAACGGCGCGGAATTATAATTCGGTACTGGCGTCCTTGCGATTCAGTTCCCGCTCCGCATATTCAAACATGCACTCCAGAAGATCGTCCCAGTGCCAGTAGACGGCTGGAATCTCCTCGATGGAGAACCGCTGCGCCCCCTGCGACTCGCTGCCCGGAGGAATATCGCCGTAAGCGCGGGTCGTTCCCACATAGGTCGGAACGATGCGAGTCGTTCCATCGCGCCTCTTCAGCAGGTAACGTCCGATCAGGCGCGGATTCTCCAGCGTCGCCCCGATCTCCTCCTGCACCTCGCGCGCCGCTGCCTCCAGCGGAGTCTCTCCCGGTTCCAGGCGACCGCTTGGCGTGCACCATCCTCGCGGAACCTTCCCCAGCACGAATCCGCCCTCGCAGCGCACAAAGACCACCACCGCCCCGATCTGTTCCGGCTCTGCCGGATCGAGCGTCGGTTCAAAGGTAACGAGATAGTCATCCCACCAGCGAGCAGGCGGAAAAGTGGACGGCGCATTCGATTCGCTCATCGTCGCTCCCTGTGTTTCAGGTATTCACAGGATACCCTATCCTCGCCGGTAGAGGAGATATGCAGGATGACGCGGGAATATCTCCCGTTGCGTTTTCGGTTGTGATTTGTGGCGAAAACCGGTTATAATGGGAAACTATGAGCGGGGCGGATGTGAAAATCGGAAGCGACCGGGAACGCGCGCAGGCGTTTCTGCACGAGATCAACACGCTATTTTCGGAGGCGATTCGCGATGGAGGCGACCCCGACATTCTCCAGCGCACGCTGGAGGCGGCGGTGCGTTCCTTATCTGGGAAGCGCGGGTTTCTGGCGCTGGTTCACTATGAAACGGGCGAGATGATCGTCACCTGTACGGTTGGCGAAGGCTGGACGCCGGAGACAAAACAGCGACGGCTGCATCTGGGACAGGAGACCAATCGCGGCATTACCGGGCATGTGGTGCTGACCGGGCGGCTCTATGTATCGGGCGATGTATCTCGCGATCCCTATTTCCTCCGGTTCTTTGAAGACACCTGCAGCGAAGTGGCGGCGCCGATTCTGGGAACCTCCGGACAGACGCGCGGCGTCATCAGTGTCGAAAGCCCGGAACCCAATGCCTTCGATGACGATGAGTGCGCCCGGCTGACCGCGCTGGCGCAGGTGGCGGCGGTGTCTCTGGGGCTGGAGGGCTTCCGAATGCGGGAGCGCGCGCTGGTGGAGACCGGGATGAGCCTGACCGCCACGCTCGATATCGCCTCGCTGATGAAGAAGGTGGTGGATGAGACCGCCGACGCGCTGCGTTTCGAGGACTGTTCGGTCTTTCTGCTGGATGAGCAGACACAGCATCTGGTACTGCGCGCCTCTCGCGGACCGCTGTGCGATCATATCGGGCAGATCTCCTATCACATGGGAGAAGGGCTGACCGGCTGGGTGGCGCAGTACAGCGAGCCGATTCGCCTGCACAATCCGCAGGACGATCCGCGCTGGACAGGGCGCTTCTCGGAGATGCCCCCGGAAGAGATCGGCGCTTTTATGGCGGCGCCGATCATCAGCCGCGATAAGGCGCTGGGAGTTCTGCGCGTGCTGCGGCGCAAGTCCACCTCTCCCTGGTTCGACAACCACTTTACGGCCGTAGATGAGCGTATGCTGATGACAATCGCCAGCCAACTGGGAGCCGCCATCGAAAATGCCTGCAACTTTCAGAAACTGCTGCACTCCGAGCGGATGGCAGCCTGGGGGGAACTGTCCGCCAAGTCGGCGCACATGATCGGCAACCGCACCTTCGCGCTCAAAGGCGATCTGAATGAGATGCGCTACCTGCTGGATCTCATGCCCGCCGGAGAGGTGAAAAAGCAGGTGGCCGCCATCACGGACAGCATGGCGCGCGGCGTACAGCGACTGGAGGAGCTTCTACGGGAGTTTCGCGACTTTGTGGTGGCGACGCAGTTAACGCTGGCTTCGGCGAACGTCAACACGGTGATCTCGGAGACCGTCGCCGAGACGTTTCCCAAACGCAGCCCGGTGACCCTGAAGATGAATCTGTCTGAGACGATTCCGCCCACGCGCTGCGATGCCCGGAAGCTGCGTCTCGCCTTCTCCGAAATGATCGAAAATTCGCTCAGCTTTATGCCGGACGGCGGAGAACTGAGGATATCCACGCGCATGCTGACCCCGGAGGAGCGAACAGGCTTGCGACTGGCACACGCCCGCGACTATCTGGAGATAGAGTTCGCGGATACGGGACCGGGAGTTCCGCCAGAGATCAAAGAGCGGATATGGCAGCCCTTCTTTACCTCGCGTGTCAAAGGGATGGGGCTGGGCTTGAGCATCGTCAAAGGGGTTGTGGAGGCGCATCAGGGATTTATTCAGGAATTGGGGACGCCGGGCGAAGGCGCGCGCTTCCTGATCCATTTACCGATAGATAAGTGAGGATGAGACAGATGCCGCGTGTGCTGGTCGTAGATGATGAGGATGAGGTGCGCGCCGCCATCAAGCGGCGCCTGGAGCGGGATGGGTTTACGGTAAGCGTGGCTGCCAGCGCGAAAGAGGCGAACGAGGCGATCCAGGAGCAGACTCCTCCCTTCGATGTGGTGGTGACCGATATGTCTATGGAGGAGACGGACAGCGGTCTGGAGGTGCTGCGCAGCGCCATCGGGCAGGATGTTTTCACCGAGGTGCTGGTGCTGACCGCCTACGGCAACGTGGCGAATGCGGTGGAGTCCATGCGCCGCGGCGCGTTTGACTACATTGAGAAGAATATTCCCGGCGTGGATGTCTATGAACTGCTCATGTTGAAGGTCGGGCAGGCGATGGAGCGTCGCCGCGCCGCCGTCAATACGCTGCGGCGGATGGAGGAGTTTGCCAATCGCGAGCGCAGCGCCTAGACGAAACGCTTTTTTCGACGGTGTCCCTGTGAGGGACGCCGTTTTTTTACCGGTTTCCCAAAAAAGCAATTTTCGATAACACCCGCCATCGCGCTCGTTCGTATGTAGTGTACCGGAGGCGGTATCGCTGTCTTACGGAATGCCCCTGCGCCTCCCATGCCGGAGATGAGCGGAATATGAGCCGTCACAATACGGATGAATGTAAACCGACACGGGTCTTTACCGATGTGCCGACCCGCGTTACGCCGATGCCAGGCGGGCTGATCGATTCGGATACGCCCGCCAATATGTTTATTCACTGGGCAACCACATGGCTGGAGAACCCGGAGAACGAGGGGCTGCTGGCGGTGCGCTGGGTGGCGAATGGAGAGCGCGTGTTGCAGATTGGTCGCAGCCGTGTCGTCATTGATGACAGCGCGTATCATATCATGAACTATATGCGGCGGTTCTCCAGCACCATTCATTCGGATCATCCGGTCGAGTGCTTTACCGCCACCTTCCAGCCTGCCTTCGCCAACGATGTGTTTCGCAGCCTGATCTCTTCCTCGGATCGCCTGCTCGATGTGCCGCAAGAAGGGTGGCAGCCCCCGATTGAGTTTCTGGAGAAGCTCTACCCGCACGACGACCTTCTTTCTCCCGCGCTGTATGAGCTTCAGAGTCTGGTGGAGAGCGGAGAGGTAACGCACGGGCGGCTGGAGGAGCAGTTCCACTGCATCCTGGAGCGAATGCTGCAGGTGCATCGCGAGGTCTACCGTCAGATGGAGCGGATGCCGGCGGTGCGCGCCTCTACCCGTGAAGAGCTTTACCGGCGGCTGCATGTGGCGCGTGACTACATGGAGTCGAATCTGGATCAACCGCTGACCATTCCCCAGATCGCCGCAGCCGCCTGTTTTTCGCCGCACCACTTTCTGCGACTGTTCCGGCAGGTGTTCGGGGAGACCCCGCACCAGTATCTGACGCGCCGTCGTATGGAGCGCGCCGTGCAGCTTCTCTCGCGCACCGATCATCGGATATCGGACATCTGCCTGAAACTGGGCTTTGAGAGCCTGGGGTCGTTTAGCTGGCTGTTCCGCCGTCACTTCGGCGTCTCTCCGGAAGGCTACCGCGTTCGACATCGCTACCCCGGAATCGAGCCTCCTCCGGAGATCGCCGGTTTGAATATCTAAAAGCAGAAATCCGGGGAGGCGATCCCCGGAAGAATAGTGCGTTTTTTTTCTCTCCGCCAAGGCGGATTGTAAAACGGGAACGGTTATGCTATACTCCCCGCAGAAAGACGTACTTTCGACGTGCCCGCGTTCGGTTTTGCGCCCTGCATTCGTCTGCTATCGGTGTCCGTCGGCTGTGCCATCAAACTGCCCTGTTCGGTCAGGCTCTCGGAGGAAGCGATGAAACTGTTAAGCGTTGCGAAGCCGCGGGGTATGCTGCTCGTAACGAAAAGCAGCGCCCCTTTCCGCCGTCAGATTACACTCATCAATTACGGCGCGATCTTCGTGGTCGCTTTCATTCTCGGCATCGTGCTGGGGGCGGCGCAGCGCTCCTATCTGCTCTTTGCCGTGATCGCCTTTGTCATGCTCTTTGCCCTGGCGATCCAGGCGGTCGAACTGCGTCGAAACAGCAACGATGACATTTTCCTGTTCGATAAAGAGACGGATAAGTTCACCTACAACCGGAAACCGGTAACCTCCCTGAAGAATATCGAACATGTGCTGGTACGGCATATTCGCGAAGAGGACGATCAGATCGAGGTCGAAGAGTTGGCTCTGGTGATCTCGTATGATGAGGGAAGGCGCATCACCATCGCCGAATCGTCGAAGCTGCCCGGCGCGAAGGAGGAGATACTGGAGGTTGCCCGGGAGATTGCTGACTATGTGGGCGTGCCGGTGGAGGAGGGGACGCGAACCCACGACGAGGCGTGGATGGACAGTTATCACAGCAGCGTGTGAGCGGGAGAGGTCTTTTCGGAGAGGCATACTTCGCCCTCCGACAGAACCCTGCGCGGGAGCAGAGCGTGTCTATCCGAACGGTCGGCTTGATTGTCAATAACTCGAAGTGGGAGGCGTTGAGCTTCGCGCCGGAGGTGATCGCCTGGCTGACGGAGCGGGACGTGGAGGTGCGGCTGGATCCCGGCTCCGCGCCGTTGCTGGGAAGGGAGGATCTGATCTTCGAGGAGGCGGAACCTGCCGGGATAGACCTGTTCGTTACTCTCGGAGGCGACGGGACGATCTTAAGCGCCAGCCATATCGCTGCCCCGCATGGAATTCCCATCCTGGGAGTCCATATGGGGCAGTTCGGTTTTATTGCGGAGACACATCCCAATACGCTCTTTTCACATCTGGAGGAGGTTCTGGAGGGGAACCTGCGGATCGAAGAGAGGATGATGGTGCAGGGGCGCGTCTTCCGCGAGGGACAGGTGGTTCACAGCGCGGTGGGTCTCAACGACATCGTTCTGAGCCGTACAGCCGCTTCCAAGATGCCGAACCTGCACATGGCGTTCGCCGGGGAGTCGTTCGTCACCTATCCGGCGGATGGCGTGGTAGTGGCGACTCCCACCGGCTCCACCGCCTACTCCCTGTCGGCGGGCGGTCCGCTGGTGGAGCCGACCGTACAGGCGCTGCTGGTCGTTCCCATCTGCGCCCACACGCTGGCGGCGCGCCCGCTGATCGTTCCGGCGAGCGAAGTGATCTCCTTCCATATCGAGACCGACAGCGGCGACCTCTTCTTTACCGCCGATATAATTCGCCCCTGCCCCCTGAAGGTCGGCGACCGGGTCGAAGTCTGCCGCGCAGAGTTTTCGACCCGAATCGTGACCCTGCAGCCCACCAGCTTCTACCGTAAAATCCGCAAGCGTCTGCTCTGGGGCGAACGCCTCAACGTCTGACCGATCTCGAAGCGAACCGCGATACGGCTACGGAGCGCCTGTGCCGGAGGAACTGGACCCGCCCGTGTTCCAGGTGACATTCTCCACCTGCCAGAGCGACTGCTGGTTGGCGCGATGCATCGTAATCTGCACCGTTCGGGAGCCTTTAGAGCCGGACAGGGTGTAGGTATCGGTGTAGCGCCACTCTTGATTCTCCACTTTGATATCGGCTCTGCCTCCCATCAGTCCTCCGGCGGTGGAGGTGAATGAGCCGAGTTCGTTGCGAATCTCCTCCGCGTTCTTTGCCAGTTCCTCCTCGGAGATAGAGGACTTGCCGCTGCTGGAGAGCATTCCGTAGGCTTTCTGATCGTCTCCCTGACTGATGGCATCCAGGAAGGCGGTCGCCTGCGCCTTCCCGGATTCGATCTCTTTCTGCGCTGCTTGAACGCCAAAGTAGCCAACGGCGACACACGCCCCGACCCCGATCATCACCAGCACACAGCAGGCGACAAGACCCAGCACGATATGCTTTGTTTGCATAACAAACTCCTTGCGATTTTACGACATATTCCGGCAGCTATTCGCCTTCCTGTTCTCCCATGCCGCGAGGCAGGAAGTAGCGGATAAACCGCGATACGGCATAACGGTCCGTCATTCCGGCGATGAAGTCGCAGACAGCCTGCGCGCGAACCGGCGTCTCGACCTCGCGCAGTTCCAATCGCCCTGTCATCTTCTCCGGCGAAGCCATATAGAGGCGGAAAAGCTCCCGCACAACGCCCTGCGCCTTGGCAAGCTCCGTCGCGCCTTTGTGCGGGTTCCAGTAGACATGCTCGAAGAGAAACTCCTTCAGCCGGTCGGTGATCGTCGAGACCGCCGGAGACATATCCACTTCCGGCTTGTCTTCGCTGTGCCCCACGATGTCTATGACCATCGTCGCGATCCGCTCCGAGTGGGTGTATCCGAGCGCCTCCATGCAGTCGGCGGGAAGATCGGTTTCCGAAATGATCCCGGCGCGAATGGCGTCATCTATGTCGTGATTGATATAGGCGACGCGGTCCGCAATACGCACCGTTTTTCCTTCCAGCGTGGCGGCGCGTGCCGTCGAAGGGTCCGCCAGGTCGGAGCGTCCCTTGCTGTGATGCGCGATGCCGTCGCGCACCTCCCAGGTCAGGTTCAATCCGATCTCGTCGCCGTGCTGCTCCAGGACTTCGACCACCCGAAGGCTCTGCTCATAGTGGCGAAATCCAGCTTCCGGCACAAATTCGCGATAGACCTGATCGAGCGCCTCCTCCCCGGCATGACCGAAGGGAGGGTGTCCCAGATCGTGCGCCAGAGCAATCGCTTCCGTCAGGTCTTCATTGAGACGCAGAGCGCGGGCAATCGTCCGGGCGATCTGCGCCACCTCCAGCGTGTGGGTCAGGCGGGTGCGAAAGTGGTCCGCCTCCGGATCGAGAAAGACCTGTGTCTTATGTTTGAGCCGGCGGAACGCTTTGGAGTGCAGAATCCGGTCGCGGTCACGCTGAAAGACGGTACGCACCGGGTCGGACGGCTCCGGACGCTCGCGCCCGCGTGATTCGGCGGCTTTGGACGCCCAGGAAGCCAGAAACTCTCGCTCCCACTGCTCCTGTCGTTCGCGGGGACTCATCAGGGCTTCTCGAGAGGCGAATCCGGTCGGCGGATGTAGTCCAGGAACGAGCCGTAGTAGACGCGCACCTTCGGGAATCCGAGCATCTTCAGCGTGAAGAGCGTATGGGCGGCGCGCCCGCCGGTTCCGCAGAGCGCAACGATCTCGCGCTCCGGCGTAATCCCCTTCTGCGCAAAGAGCCTCTTCAACTCCTGCGCCGATT
Source organism: uncultured Chthonomonadaceae bacterium (assembly GCA_964429855.1). GTDB lineage: Bacteria > Armatimonadota > Chthonomonadetes > Chthonomonadales > CAJBBX01 > CALLMM01. The sequence goes on along the minus strand of CAYSDM010000008.1, from coordinate 56,961 downwards.
TGAAGACCATATAGGGTCCCGTCACCGCCTCCTTCCACTCCACGTTGACCGATCCCGGCAGGCGTCCGGCGCGATCCGCGCCGCGAGTCAGTTCAGAGCCATCGAACTCCTTCGGCGAACGCGAGTCCAGCACGACCACGCCCGGCTTTCGCGCCAGCAGTTCCGGGGAGGGGCAGGAGAGCGACGGAACCGGCTTCGGGACAAACAGCGCCTGTGGTATCGGCGGTATCTCGGCGGTAGCCGGTCTCCCCTCTCCTTTCCACTTCTGCCAGCCGCCGTTGAGCAGGCTGACCCGCGTATGCCCGAAGGCGTTTAAAACATACCAGAGGCGCGCCGCGCTCCGCCCGCCCTGATCGTCGTAAACGACTACGTGCGTTTCGCCGGAGACTCCCATCTCGCCCATCTGCTTCGCGAACTTCTCCGGCATCGGCAGATAGGTGTCGCGCTCCGCCTCATTACGCAGCGACCTCTCGTCCAGATGAATGGCTTGCGGAATATGCCCTGCCTCATAGTCTTTCAGCGCGCGCATATCAATGATACGCACATACCCGCTTTCCCCATGCTTTGCCAGCCACTCCGTCTCCACCAGCATCGGCGGCTTCGGCTGAGAGAGGGCGAACGCCATACTCATCAGCAGGCAGACAGTTAACACAAACAGACATACCCCAATCTTCATCCTTACGCCTTTCGATCTATCCATTCGGCTATCTGGCGCGTATGGTAGCCGTCGTGTCCCAGCGCCAGCGTCATCATGCCGACCAGCGTGATTTCACCCCATTCGCTGTGCCGGGCAGTGCGCGTCCACTCCTCAGCAGACAGACGGTGAATCATCGCGAGCAGTTTCATGCGTCCTTCACGAAATCGCGCCTGCTGCTCCGATACATCCATATGGGCATAGTCGTGTTCTATGGCCCAGACACCCTCATCGTAGCCCGGCAGAGACGGGTGCTCTTCCGTGAGGATGCGCTGCGCCCTCTCCATCCAGACGCCTTCCCAGTCCGCCAGGTGCCCCATCACCTCCCGCAGCGAGAATCGCTCAGGATCGGGACGCAGGTCGTACTGCTCGGGAGCCGCCTCGCGCAGCAGGCGGTCAATCACGACCGGCGTCGCTGCCAGTCCCTCTTTCAGATAGTGCAGCGCCTTGTCCGGCAGCATCGTCTTCTCCTTATCCCCTGACATACTCATGGATCGGCTTGCAGACCATCTCTCTGCCTTCCCGGCGAGAACTGATCGCCAGCAGCAGGGCGTGGGCGGTGTCCAGCGAGGTGAGGCAGGGAATACCCATCTCGACGCTGGCCCGGCGAATGAGAACGCCCTCCCGCTCCGTTCGCTTATCTGTCGAAAGCGTATTGATCAGCAGGTCAATCTCGCCGCTGCGGATCAGGTCTACCAGATTCGGGGAGCCTTCATGAATCTTCTGGACGGGCATGGCGGGAACGTTGCACTGATTGAGCAGGCGCGCGGTTCCGGCGGTGGCATAGACCTCATAGCCAAGGGAGGCGAATTCACGGATAATCATCACCGCTTCCGCTTTATCATGATCGGCGATGGTAGCCAGCAGCTTCCCTCTGGGAGGCACATCCACGCCGCTGGCAATCATCGCCTTGTAGAGTGAGCGCGCGTAGTCGTTATCTATCCCCATGATCTCGCCGGTGGACTTCATCTCCGGTCCCAGGCTGATGTCCACGCCGGTCAGCTTCAGAAAACTGAAAACCGGGGCTTTCACAGCGATCAGAGGCGCGTCGGGATGCAGCCCGCTCTGATAACCCTGCTCCCGAAGCGCGCGCCCGATCATCACATGGGTGGCGACGCGCACCATCGGAATGCCGGTGATCTTGGAGAGGTAGGGAACGGTGCGGCTGGCGCGGGGGTTTACCTCCAGCACCTGCGCCTGATCGTCGGCGACCACATACTGAATATTCATCAGACCGCGCACCTCCAGACGGCGCGCCAGCGCGGTGGCGGTCTCCACGATCTGGGCGATGACCGACTCGCTCAACGACTGCGGTGGGTAGACCGCCATCGAGTCGCCGGAGTGAACGCCCGCCCGCTCGATATGTTCCATGATGCCGGGCAGCAGGCAGTCCACGCCGTCGCTGATGACATCTACCTCCACCTCTTTCCCCAGAACGTACTTGTCCACCAGGATCGGCGCGCGCGGGGAGACCTCCACGACATAGTGCATGTAGGAGAGCAGGTCCTCCAGCGTGTAGATAATCTCCATGGCGCGCCCGCCCAGCACATAGGAGGGGCGCACCAGCACCGGATAGCCGATCTCCTCCGCCACCTCCTGCGCCGCGCCGATGCTGGTGACCGCTCTTCCGGGAGGCTTGGGAATGCCCAGTTCGCTCAGCACCTTCTCAAAGCGGTCGCGGTCTTCCGCCAGATCAATAGACTCGAAGCTGGAGCCGAAGATACGCACGCCGGCTTCATGCAGGGGGCGCGCCAGATTGATGGCGGTCTGTCCTCCAAACTGCACGATCACCCCTTCCGGCTGTTCTCGATCCAGAATGTTGAGCACATCCTCCGGAGTGAGCGGCTCGAAATAGAGGCGGTCGGAGGTATCGAAGTCGGTGCTGACGGTCTCCGGGTTGTTGTTGATGATGAGGGCTTCGTACCCGGCTTCGCGCAATGCCCAGACGCAGTGGACGGAGCAGTAGTCGAACTCGATTCCCTGCCCGATTCGGATGGGGCCGGATCCCAGCACCACGATCTTCTTGCCGACAGGTTGGTTGGAATGGCTTTCGTTTGCCATACGGTCTCTTTCCTTAGACGGAATCCAGTGAAACTAAAAATCCTTGAAAATTTCAACAGAATACATAAACGGCGGTTGTCAAACTAAATTATACATGTTATAATTCGGACAGACAGCGGGGGACGTGCCTGCGCGTATCGCGCTTGCCCGGATGTTGTTTTAGAGTGTACCCTTTTTCCGGCGAAAGCAGGGAGGGAGGTGAGAGACGAGAGAGCCTGCAAGCGCGCCCGTCCTCGTTGTAACAAGTACAGCAACCTGCACATTTTTTGCGAGAGAAGGAAGGAACTCATGAAATTACTTCGTCTGCTGGCAGCAACTTTTGTTCTGGCGTCGCTGGTGACCGGACACGCCTCCGCGCAGGTATGGGACCCGCAGGGAGATTTCCTGCCCACCTATACCGGACCCCAGAACCCGGATGTGGACGTGTTAAGGGCGAATGTGAGGTTAAACGCGACCTACTTTGAGTTCGTCGGCGAAATGGCGGGCGCTATCGGCGCTACGCCCGGCGCGCTCTATGTCTGGGGATTGGATCGAGGACTGGGAACCGAAAGATTTGTCGGCGGGACGCCTTCCGTCGGTCAGGGTGTGCGCTTCGACTCGGTCATTCTGATGCGCCCGGATGGGACGGGACTGGTCAACCTGTTGAACGGTCAGCCGGCGGTGAACCTGCCTGCCGGAAGCATCGCCATCTCCGGCAGCACGATTCGCGCCAGAGTGGATAGATCGCTTCTGCCCGGAAACGGGCGGGACTACATGCAGTACACCTGGAACCTTTGGCCCCGCGTGGGAGTCGGAAACAATGCCCAGATATCGGACTTTGCGCCCGATGCCTCCAATGCGGCGGTGGTTCCGGAACCGTCTTCCCTGAGCCTGATCGCTCTGGGCGGTCTTTTCCTGGGAAGCCTCTGCCTGCGACGCCGTCGGCGTTAAAGGCACGCTCCCTGTCGGGAGCCGGGGGTATCTATTATTCATCATTTCCCCTGCTCCCGAACAAAGCGCTCCGGCGTCAGCAGCCGATGGCGTGCCGTCGGCAGACGCCCGTCAGCATCTCCCACAGCGCATCCAGCGTCCGATCCACCGCCGCCTGCGCCGAGGTCTCATTTCGCTCGTTCAGACGCGATTCCAGCAGTTCGCTCTCGGCGGCGGCATGCTCCTTATCCGCCTCGATATGTACCGTGAAGTAACGATACCCCTGCGGATCCTCCATACCATAGAAACGCTTCAAGCCGTCAATCTTCGACTCGGAGACTGCCGGGATCTGGCTCTCGTAGGCATAGAGCGCGGCAAGACCTTCCACTGTCGAGCCGTTGCGGCAGATCGAACGGAAGGTGTCTATCAGACAGCGGGTCTCCTCCCACAGTTCGGTCTGCCGTACCTCCTCCGCGGAGACGCCCAGCGAACCGGCAAACTGCAGCCACAGGTCGGGATGGTTGGGCGTTCCCCCCTCTTCATCCAACAGATTCATCAGAAGCAGACGGCGCGCCGCCTGATCGTCCGTGTGAGCATGGACGGCGGAGAGATAGGTGGGAAACGCGGCGACATGATGATAGTACTGGCGGGCATAGTCCTGAAGGGCTTCCCGCGACAGTTCGCCGCGAGTCCACGCCTGATAGAACGGATGGGTCAGCAGGTGTCGGGCAGAGATGCGAGCATCAATCGCGGCGAGTGGATGGGCTGTCATGGTCATAAGCGGTTGAACCTCCTGTGTGTATGTGGTGGATAGCGGATGTAACGCCGATATAAAAATCTCCTGGTGAAATGCAAGTTATCGCGGACAGACAATCACAGACGCAGGTTCATCACTTCCTGAATCGCCTGCTCTAAAGCGCCAGCCCGGGCATTGAGATTCTCCGCGACGCGCTGTATCTCCTCCTGATCGCCGGTTGCCATCGCGGCTTGCGAGGTCTTCATCCGCGAAAGCGAGGAGCGCACCGAAGCCAGCGTCTGTCGGCACATCTCCTCCTGCGCGTCCAGCCTTTCCAGCGCGGTTGCGAGCGAGCGGACGCTCTCAAGGCGCGATTCGCTGATCTCCAGGCTGCGCTGAAGGGTCTCGCGGGCAATCGGGTCGGCGGACTGTTCCAGCCGCGCCGCCAGCCGCGCGCGCTCCTCTTCCAGAGTCCGAACGGGATTCTCCCGCATAGCAGCCAGAACCGCCTCCGTCTGCGCCACGATCTGCCGATAGTCGCCGATCATGCGGTTCAACGCCTGAAGCATCTCCAGCCCGACGATCTCATCCAGTCCGGTACGTTCATCCATCATCTGAAGCAGAATCTCAACATAGGTCTGCTCCGCTTTTGACAGTTTCAGCGCTGGCAGCAGCAGCCGAATCTCTTCCCGCAACATGATCGCCTGCCGCTCCTGTTCGCGCTGCTCCTCTTCCTTCGACGGCTTTCCGAGCAGGCCCCACCAGCCGCGTTTCGGCGGCGCGGGAGGATAGTCCGGAATACCCAGAGCGTTCAGAGTCCGCTTCAGTTCGCGCTCATATCGCCGGGAGTGCGCGGCGCGTCCGTCCGCGATCTTCTGCCCGATTTGCGGATCCATCTGCTCCATCGTCAGCCGCAACCGTCCGCTATCCTTTTCGTGCCCATACCTGGGTCATACGCGCCATGCCGAAGAGGGTTGTCTCATCCTTTGCCATCGCCTTCATCTCCGCGATCAGGCGCGCGATCTCTTCCTGTGTGGAGAGACCGGCTTCCACCAGAGCGGGGGCGCACTCCGCCAGAGTCCACTCCGGCAGCCGCTTTGCGTCCCCGCGTGTCAGAACCGGCTGTACGAGGCGGACCTCCGGATCCTCAAAACCCGCCTCCAGAAACATTCGATAGAGCCGCGGTCCCATGCGAAAATCTAGCCCGCGATGTTTGCCTAAAGCCCGATAGAGTTCGAAGACGCGCTCAAAAGCGGGACTGACCGGCTCGCTGAAGGGCGCGAAGAAGTCGCCATCTTCGCAGGCAAGCACCCCTCCATGCCGCACCAGCGACGCCATCTCGCGCAGCGCCCCGACAGGGTCCGCCACATGCATCAGTACAAACCGGCAGAAGACCAGATCGAACGACTCTTTTTGCAGACCGGTGTCGTTGGCGCTGCCGACCGACAGGTGAATGTTGCTCAATCGCTGGCGATAGGCGACCTGCTGCGCCTGCGTGATCTGATCCGGGCTGATGTCCACCCCGTAAACATCGCCGCTCGGTCCCACCTGCCGCGAGAGCCAGCAGGTGATGGTTCCCACCCCGCAGCCGATGTCCGCGACTCGCATGGCGCGTCCCAGACCGGCCCGGAGCAGGAACGCCTCCGTGTCCGGACCATGCACGCTGTTGACGATCTGCAGGCGGTACGCTCCCTGTTCGCCTGTCGCCAGCACATACCGACTTTCGCTCATCCCTCTTTCCCTCGAATCCGCTCCCAGACCAGTCGGGCAACATACTGGTCGCCGCCCACCGGCAGCGCCGGGGTGGAGAGGATCAGGCGATCCCCCTCACAGACGGCATAACGCATCATCGTCAGCCCGATCCAGTTGGGCAGCAGGCTGCACTCCACCCGATGCAGAACCGCTCCGGCATTCTCGTCCGTTTCATAGGAACCGGCATACGCCAGATAGCCGTCAAAGGCTGCCAGCGCCTCATCCGAACTTCCCTTATGCTGAAGCGCGGCGGCTTTGTCCGTCAGCAGGGCACAGAGCATGGGACGCTCCCGCCGCATGATCTGAACCGACATCCGGGTGGAGGAATCGTAGATCAGCAGACCGACCGCATCCGCGCCGAAAGGGTACAGCGCCGCGCCCTCTCCTCGCTCCAGTGTGAAGGAGAGGAGTCGCCAGCACCCGACCAGTTTATCTTTTAGCATGTTTCGCTCGCATCCGTGCGCGCCTCTTCTTACAGATAAAACAGGGATCAGGAATAGATGCCGATCTCGTAACCGTCCGGGTCGGAGCAGGAGAACTCGGTATAGTCCTCCCTCTCATTGTAAGCCAGTTCGCGCAGAAGGGAGACGCCCGCCTCCTTCAGCGCGTGATAGAGCGCCTGCGCGTCGTCCACCTCCAGATAGAGCCGGACCCCCACGCCGCGTTTATTGCCTGCCAGGTCGTCCCGTTGATAGGTCTCCTCCCGCGAGTCCTCGGAGACCAGAAACAGGCGCGACTCCTCTCGTTCCAGCATCACGAAGACCGGCGCCTCCGGCGGATCGGACAGGGCGGCGGTGAAACCGAGACGCTGCGTGTAGAACTCCACCGAGCGGGAGAGATCCTGAACCGTCAACTGCGGAATAATCTGAAACATGGCTCCCTACTCCAGTCCGGCTTCCGCCAGTTCGATGGCGGCAAGCAGAGCGCGGGACTTATTCAAACACTCGAAGTACTCTTTTTCCGGCACCGAGTCGGCGACCACGCCTGCCCCGACCTGCAGGAAGGCTTTGCCGTTGTCAGCGAGCAGCGTGCGGATGGCGATGGCGAAATCCATGTCGCCGTTGAAGCTGAAGTAGCCGACGGCTCCGCCGTAGAGTCCTCGCCGGGTCGGCTCAAGCTCCTCGATGATCTCCATGGCGCGGACTTTCGGCGCGCCGGTCAGCGTCCCGGCGGGGAAACAGGCGCGCATCACATCGTAGACGCTGCACCGCGCATCCAGTTCGCCGGTCACATTGGATACGATGTGCATCACATGGGAGTAGCGTTCGATGACCATCAGTTCATCCACTGTCACGGTCCCGTAGCGGCTGACACGCCCGATGTCGTTGCGCCCCAGGTCCACCAGCATGATATGTTCTGCGCGCTCCTTCTCGTCCGCCAGCAGATCGGCGGCGAAGCGCATATCTTCGGCGGTCGTTGCGCCGCGGGGGCGCGTTCCGGCAATAGGGCGCACGGTGACCTCGCCCTCCTCCACCGTCACCAGAATCTCCGGCGAAGAGCCGACGATCTGTCGTTTTCCGAGATCGAGGAAGTACATATAGGGGGAGGGATTGACGGAGCGCAGGGCGCGATAGACCTCAAACGGGCGCGCCCGCAGGGGAACCGTGAACCGCATGGAGGGAACTACCTGAAAGGCGTCGCCCGCCGCAATGTACTCCTTGCAGCGTTCGACCGATGCTTCGTACTGCTCTTTCGTCATATTGGCAGAGACAGAGGGCGCACCGGGATACGAGACGGAGGGACGGGAGTAGACCGGCGTGCGAAGGCGCGCGATCAGCCGCTCGATCCGGGCGACCGCCTCATCGTAGGCGCGTCCGGGATTGTTCTCCACCCGCGCCAGGCAGAGCACTTTGAGCGCGTGCTTCACGTGATCGAAGATCAGCAGCGTGTCGGTAAAGAGAAAGAAGGCGTCGTCTATCTGGAGATCGTCAAGGGTGTTCTCCGGCAGCTTCTCGAAAAACCGCGCCATGTCATAGCCCAGATAGCCGACCGCGCCGCCGCAGAATCGGGGCAGACCGGGCAGC
>CAYSDM010000008.1:0-48775 GCA_964429855.1 uncultured Chthonomonadaceae bacterium | reverse complement strand
GACATCAGTTCAGCGACTACTGTCAGGGCGTCATCGCCCGGAGCCAGCACCACCGTGCGGGTGCGGCGTCCCTCCGTCAGGGTCACCGTGCTGCCTTTGGCGCTGAGGGTCAGGAACGGGTTGAGACCCAGAAAGGAGTAACGTCCCAGCCGTTCACCTCCCTCGACGCTCTCCAGCAGAAAGGAGCCGCTGCCGCCGCTGATCTTCTCAAAGGCGGAGACCGGAGTCAGGCGATCCGCGAGAATATCGCGGTAGACGGGAATCAGATTGCCCTGGCCGGCAAGTTGAACGAACTCTTCTCGCGAGGGAACGAGCATGAATAGCTGCCTTTCCGGTTCTGCGGGTATCGGGCGGCTCGCGTTTTCCAAACGCCGGATGTTTCGGTCGGCTGTCGGGGGCGCAGAGCGGAATATACGCGATGCCCCGGGAGGGATTCGAACCCACACTGTCGCGATTTTAAGTCGCGTGTCTCTGCCGTTGGACTACCGGGGCGACAGGAACTAGTATATCGGGAGGGGGATTATATGTCAACTTCAGACCGATCTACTGCTCGCCCGGCTCGATATTAGCGAGGGCTTCGGCGAAGTCTGCCGCCGTCAACATGCGGGGAGTCTGCGGATCGGCGGAGTCGGCGAGGCGAATCAACGCCTGCAGACCGGCTTCATTGACGACCGCCTTCAGATCCGCGCCCGAGTAGTCCGGGGTCTCGTCCGCCATCGAATCCAGGTCTACATCGGGAGCCAGCTTCACGCCGCGCGTAAAGAGCGCAAGCAGTTGTCGGCGGGAGTCGCGGTCGGGCATTGGAATGGTGATCTCACGGGAGAGACGCCCCCCGCGCCGCACGGCGGGATCGAGCATATCGGGGCGGTTGGTCGCCCCGACGATCAGCACGCGCTGATTGGGCGTCATACCGTCCATCTCCTGCAGAAACTGGTTGACCACCTTATCCGAATGGATGGCGACCCCGCCCTGACGTACCGGGAGCAGGGCGTCAATCTCGTCAATAAAGATGATGGCGGGAGCGCTCTCTCGCGCGCGAATAAACAGTTCCCGCACCCGCTTCTCCGACTCGCCCACATACATCTGATTGATGTCGGCGGGACTGATGGAGAAGAATCGGCACTTCGCCTCGCTGGCAAGCACCCGCGCGATGGTGGTTTTGCCGGTTCCGGGCGCGCCTTTAAGCAGAATGCCGGTCGGCGGTTCGACCCCCAGTTCCCGCGCCATGTCCGGCTTCTCCAGCATCAACTGCATCTGGCGCAGTTCGCGCTTGGTGCGGGCGTCGAGCACCAGATCATCCCAGGTCTGGCGCGCGCCGTTCTCCGCTCTTCCGGTCTGTTCATAGGAGAGGGGGCGCGATTCGGTGTAGGTCTGAACCAGCGTGGCGTAGCGGACGTTCTCCGGCTCCAGTTCGGCGGCTTTTTTCGCAATCTGCGTCGCCTCCGCCTTATACCCCAGTTCGCGCATCGCCTGCGCCAGAAAGAAATGGGCGCGCGCGTGCTGTGGGTCGCGGGCGATGGCTTCGCGCAGCCAGTGACACGATTCTTGCAGCAGACGCTTATAGGCAACGAACTTCCGGGAGCGTTCGCGGGCGAAGCTGTCGAAGCCGGTCACCAGCGCCAGATAGCCCAGCCCCAGATCCGCCAGATTGGGCTTCTGGTCTTCGGCGCGTTTCCACAGCGCCCAGCCCAGCCGAAAACGCGCCTCGACGCTCTGCGTGTCAAGATTAACGGCCCGGCGAAACGCCTCCGCCGCCCCGATCCAGTCGTCCTGACGGGCGCGCGCCAGTCCCCGCTCGATACTCTCCTGCACCTTCTCTTTCTCCATGCGCGTGATACACTCTCCTGCCAGGACTACGTTGCGCCTGCGTCGGCGGTTGCACCGCTTTCCATTATATCATGCCCGCCGGAAAAGGCGGTAGGCAGGAAGCGGATGCGGGAATCACGAAAGAGGGGCGTGGAGGGGGAGATGTCGGAAAAGCACTGGCTGCTCTTTGACGGCGACTGCGATATGTGCCGCCGCAGCGCCGCCTGGGTACGCCGGCGCGATATGCAGCGACAGTTTGAGATCGTCGCCTATCAGAGCGCGCCCTCTCCGCCGATGACCCCGACGCTTGCGGCTGCCTGCGAAAAAGCGATTCATGTGGTGCGGGCGGACGGCACGATCCTGCGCGCCGGACGCGCCTGCCTGTTTATTCTGGAGAGGATCGGCTGGGGTAGGTGGGCGCGCCTGCTGACCGTGCCGCCGTTCCTCTGGCTGGTGGAGCTTGGCTACTGGATCGTTGCGCGAAACCGCTCCTTCTTCGCCCGATTCCTCTTCCGTCGGGAGTTGCCGGAATCATAATCGCCTCTGATAGAATAAAGATGTGGTTTGTTCGTTTACAGCGTGGTGAAGGAGAAGGAGAGTTTTTCGTGTAAGTATACAAATATAGATCGGTTAATGTAGAGTATAAGGGAGAAAGGAAAATGAGGCAGGCGCAGCCCTTCGGCGGAGACTGGACACAGGATAAACTCACACGCCTTCGCAATTATCTTGAAGCATATATGCAAATATTCAAGAAACGGTCAGAGGCGCATACCGTCTATGTAGATGCCTTTGCCGGAACAGGAGCGATTCAGCCGAAAGGAACCGACTCTAACCACTCCTCCTCGGAGAGTCAGGATACAGACGACCAACTGACTCTCACGATGGAAGAACTGGAGTCAAGCAATTTCTCTTATTTTGAGAAACTGGAGGATGGAGACCAGCAATCGATTCTGGAGGGAAGTCCGCGGGTTGCATTGAGTATAGAGCCTTCCTTTGGAAGTTTTTTGTTTATCGAGAAAGACCCACACAAAGCCAGGATGCTGAAGACGCTTCGCCAGGAGTTTCCGGAAAAGGCGAACCGTATTCAGATTGAACAGGCGGACGCAAACGACTATCTTATCCGATGGATCGGAGAACAGAACTGGAAAAAAACGAGCTCCGTCATGAAACAAACGCGCTCCGTCATGTTTCTGGACCCTTTCGGAATGCAAGTTGAATGGAAACTTCTGGAGACGATAGCCGGAACAAAAGGGATTGACCTCTGGCTGCTGGTTCCTATCAGAATGGGCGTTAATCGGTTAATGCCCCAGCATAACCTTCCGTCCACGGCATGGGAGGAGCGACTCACCCGTTTTTTAGGGACAGATGAGTGGAAAGAACGGTTCTACCGAACGCCATCTCAGATCCATCTCTTTGAAGAAGATGTGTCCCTTGAAAAAACCGTTAACTACAGGGGGCTGGTTCAGTATTTCCTTGAGCGACTCCGGTCAATTTTCGGTGAAAAAGGAGTTGCTCCGCGCCCCCTTACACTCTTCAATTCCCGCAATGTGCCATTGTATATGCTCTGCTTCGTATCATCTAACCAAACTGGCGTGAGGATCGCCGACTACCTGCTAACCCATAAGGCAAAAAGAAAGAGAGGCGGATAGAGATGGCGACCCGTTCGCATATTGACAGGCTGCGCGAGGCGGCGGCTGATCTTCCCTGGCCCGCAAATGTATGGATGGGGGTCAGCGTGGAGAATGCGGACTATGTTTTTCGCGTTGCTGATTTACAGAAGGTTCCTGCGGCAGTACGTTTTCTTTCCATCGAGCCGCTTCTTGGTCCCATAGACCAACTGCCGTTCGATGGGATTCACTGGGTGATCGTAGGCGGAGAGTCGGGTCCTCGCGCGCGTCCGATGAAAATAGAGTGGGTTGAGAAGATACACGCGCATTGTCGGGAAGCGAACGTTCCCTTCTTCAAACAGTGGGGGGGAGCGCGTAAAGACCGAACGGGCAGAGAACTCTATGGCAGAACCTTTGATGAGATGCCTGTCGCTTATCGGCAGGAGTCTTCTTCCGCGCGTTAGGAGGTATTTTATGTCCTGTCGGCATTTCAATAGAGCGCTCATCGGAATGGCGATGCTCTGCCTGCTGCCGGTCGCCGCGCCTGTCATCAGTCAATCCCGGCAGACAGTTCGTCCGAAGACGATCAGAGTGATTGTGCTCAACTACGACCCGATCTTGCGATCAAAAGGCAGCGCGCGCCTGAGCCGGTTCATGGGGTGGCAGGACCCGCATCAGATGACCCCGCAGGTTGTCGAGGCGCTGCAGGAAGCCAGCGGCGGTTATGTTCGCTATCAGATCGTCGAGTTTATAGATGTGGACGCTTTCCCGGTCAAGCGCGACGGCTTCTGCTATGACGAGAAGAGCTTTCTGGAGATGTGGGCGGATCGCAGCAAGGCGCATCAACCGGACAGTGTCAGCTATGCGGCGATTTTTCGGCAGTTCCGTCTTGAGGAGCGCGTGAAACGGGAGGGCATTCAGGAGGTCTGGCTGTGGGGCGCGCCCTATTTCGGCTGGGACGAGTACGCCATGAAGATACCCGGCGATCAGACCTATTTCCAGACCGAGAACCCCTGGTTCTATCGCCCCTACGACATTCCTGACTGCGGTAAAACGGTCTGGGTGATGGGCTGGAACTACGAGCGGGGCGTGGCGGAGGCGATCCACTCCTTCGGGCATCGCTGCGAGGGAATCCTCTCCCTGACGGTCGGACAGGGAGTCTGGGATCATCAGAAGAACCCGGAGAATATCTGGAACCGCTTCACCCGCGTCGCGAAAGAGTTTCCGAATGACGCGCAGGTCGGCAATATTCACTACGGTCCCAACTCCAGGAGCGACTACGACTACGCCAACAAAGCGACCGTTCTCTCTGCCGCCGACGACTGGCTGAACTATCCTCATCTGACGGGCAAAAAGGCTCCGGTGAACTGCGAAACATGGGGCGGTCCCGACTATCATCTAAACTTCATGAAGTGGTGGCATACCCGCCTGCCCCGCGCGCCGGGACAGACGGGCGGATTCTATAACAACTGGTGGGAGTATATCGTCAACTACGATGAGGCGGTTCGTAAACTGCCGCCGCCCGGAGGGAAGCTGCGCCCGATTAACAACGCCATGCGCGGTCCCGGATGACGATCATCTCCAGAGATCATTCTCCCAAAACCGTCTCCGGGATGATGGCGCGGAACAGCGTCGCCGGTCCTCCGACCGCCTCCAGAACGTAGGAGATACCGCAGGGAGCCAGGATCGCATCGCCGCGCTGGAGGGTGTGCAGCCGGTCATACGCCTGCGCCACGACGGAGCCTTCCAGCGCAAGGATCGTATCGGGACCAAAGCGCGCCTCGCGCCGCACGGGCTGTCCAGGAAGAAGGGCGATCCGGCTCAGTTCAAACTCTGTCGCGGGCGTTCGATAGACGCGCTCCGCGCCGGAGACCGCTTCGCCCTCCAGAATAGCCGGAACGCCGCTCTCAAACGTCAGCAGGCGCATCAACTCTTCCGTGTCCACATATTTGGGCGTCAGTCCGCCGCGCAGCACGTTGTCCGAGTTTGCCATTAACTCCACGTTTGCCCCTTCCAGGTAGGCGTGAAGCGTGCCGGCTGGCTGGTAGGTTCCCTGCCCGGGGCGCAGCCGCACCAGATTCAACAGGTAGATGGAGATGATGCCCCGGTCAAGATGACCGCCGGGAAGCGGGAAATAGTCGGCGGCGCGCAGCGCCCAGAAATCCGGGCGGTCTTTATCGTTCGTCGCCTCCGCGCGCAGGCGGGACAGCAGCGGGGAGAGCAGGGAGTCTATCTGCTCCTGCGGCATCCGCATCACCCGCGCATACAGATCCCGCAGAAGCGTTTTGCGTGCCTTCTCCGAATCGCCCGCCTGCGCCAGCCGTTCCGTAAAATCAGGCATGAGCGGCGCGAGTTCCGAAACGGCGCGCAGCATTTCGGCGATCTCCTCCAGCGGGCGAAAACCGTGCAGCATCCAGAAGTCGGTCAGCGCGACATGCACCTCTGGCTTGTGGTTGTCGTCTTTGTAGTTGCGATGGGCGGCTTTCAGGTCTATTCCGGCGGCATTCTCCCGCGCAAAGCCCTCCTGTGCCTGCCGTTTCGTCGGGTGCGCCTGGATGGAGAGCATCTTGCGGGCGTCCAGCACTTTCAGAAGGTAGGGCAGCCGATAGGAGAATCGGGGGGCGGCGGAGCCGAGGAGCGCTTCCGGATACTCGGCGAAGAGCCGATCCAGCGTGATGGTCAAGCCCCCGACATAGGCGATGGCGGGCGCGCCGGGGTGCGCTCCGATCCAGAGTTCTGCGAAAGGCTCCTCTTCCCGGTTCTCCTCGCCCAGAAGGTCCGGCAGGAAGCGGTATCCTCCCCAGTCGTAGTGCTGCACGACTCCCCGAAGCGGGAGAAGGTCAGGCTTTGTCAGAAGGGCAGAAACCGCGCGATCGGTCATGCTGTGACTCCAGTATTGCCGGTAGATATACCGTTTTTTCGTCCTTTCCCCGATCAATCCCTGCTCCGCAGAAATACAGAGCCCCTCTCCTCGCGATTCTGCCGGTAAATGGCACGAATCATGCAATATATACCAGCAAGCAACTCTTTCAGGATTTGACCGGAATGTGAACCGTTTTTCTCGTACCTTCCTCACTGCAATCACTCAAAAGCCATCCTGCGGCATCTGGCAGGATGGCTTCTTTTTTGCAGACGGCTCTTACCCCGGCGGATCGGGCAACGGGTAGCGCACGCGCTTGTCGGGATACTGATCCAGACGCGCCTTGCCCCAGCGCAGAAACTTCACATGACCGTCCGCGTAGATGTAGTTTGCGCCTCCCTGATGCCGGTTATAACGAATCCAGCCCTGATCGGCATAGGGACCGGCTCCCCAGCGCACCAGCGCGGCTTCGCCAGCCCAGGTGTCGTAGTCGTCTTGCGAGACGCTGCCAAACTCCTCATTGTCGGCGGCGTTCATCGCCTCGGAGTTACGCTCGGAAAACATGATGATGTTGGGATCGGGCAGAGCGCCGATCACCGGGTCGGTCGCAAAGCCGCTTAATACGCCCTCGACCGCATACCGGCACGACTTATGGGTAAAAATGGAGTTGAGCAGATAGCTCTGAATATTCAGATGATCGCGTTCGGCAATCGCCTGCTCGGAGTTGGCGGGAGGCTCCTCATCCGTGCGGGTGATGCCGCCGTTATACTGATAGATATCGGTGGCAAGCAGGCGCGAGCGAGGCGTGTTGTCGGAGGGGCAGAAGCCGATCTGCCGGTTCTTCATGTAGGGCTGGAAGAAGATGATCCAGGGCTTTTCCGCCTGACTGTTGCCGAACCCGCCTCCGTTACAGCCGGAGGGACTGGAGGGGAGCGTCTCGACCTGCGTGCCGTCGTCCAGCACCCAGCCCTCATGGTGGCGGAACAGGGCTCCGTCCCAATCCTCCATATACATACGCGCCGCCAGACCGATCTGGCGCATATTGGACAGGCAGGCGCTCTTGCGCGCCGCCTCGCGCGCCTGCGCGAAGACGGGGAAGAGGATTGCCGCCAGAATAGCAATGATAGCGATTACCACGAGCAGTTCGATAAGCGTGAACCCACGATGTCTCCGATACATCCGTACATCCTTTCTGAAGGTGTGCTATGAAACGATAAATTGTAGCACGAAAGCGACGCCGCAACAAGCGATTTCTGTCCGTTTATGGAACTATTATCGCCGCTAAAGATAAACGGAAGGTTACGGTCTGGTTTACGGCAGATTACATATAACCCCATCAAATAGGCTGATTCTGAAAGTGTTTGATTATGTCCAAACGACAATGACAGTCTCGTCAATCGTAAAGGGATCTGAGATAATCATCGTGAAGAGGGCATTCAGTATGTACTGGGAGTGGTAATATGGCGCGAGTGAACTGGACACGCGAAGAACTGATTGTCGCCTTCAATCTCTACTGTAAAATCCCGTTTGGTCGAATCCATAATCGTAACCCCGAAATCATATCCCTCGCCGATGCTCTAGGACGCACACCTTCTGCCGTATCCTATAAACTTGCGAACTTTGCCCGACTCGATCCTGCATTACAGGCGCGCGGCATTCAGGGGGCAGGACACGGCAGCAAGAGCGAGGAGGAGGTATGGAAGGAGTTTCACGGCAACTGGGAGGCTCTGGCATACGAAAGTGAGAGCCTGCTGGCGCGGATGAAGGGAGTCTCCATTGAGCGCAGCGCCAGGGTGGACATTTCCGATGTCTTCATGGAGGGTAAGGAGCGGGAATCGGTTGTGCGTGTCCGCGTCAATCAGAATTTCTTTCGTCTGGCAGTCCTGACCGCATATGACTATCGCTGCTGCGTCTCCGGCATCGCGGTAACGGAACTGCTGAACGCAAGTCATATCGTCCCGTGGGCAGCAGATGCCGCAAACCGTGTCAATCCACGCAACGGCCTCTGTTTGAATGCTCTTCTTGACCGCGCTTTTGACCGAGGATTGATAACGGTTACGCCGGAGTATCACGTGCGAATAAGCGCCTCTCTGACGCGCACCGATAACCTCGATCCGCTGCAGGAGACGATACTTCGGTATCATGGACAGAAAATCCATGCTCCTGGACGCTTTGCCCCGGAACCGACGTTTCTCCTTTATCACAACAATCAGGTTTTCCGAGATTAAGGGCATAGTATAAAGAGTGAGCCGGCGACCTACTCAAACACCACCAGCAGGTCGCCCTTTTCGATATGTTCGCCGGGCTTGACGGTCACCTCTTTGACAATCCCCTTGATCGGGCTGTTGATGTAGACATAGACCTTCATCGCCTCCAGCGCCAGCAGGAAGTCGTCTTTGTTGACCTGCTGACCGGGCTTGACGCCGATCTCCGCCACCGCTCCCGGCATCGAGGCGCCGACATGGTGCATATTGTCCGGGTCGGCTTTGGGGCGTATCGGCGCGACGGCGGCGGTGGAGCGATCCCGCGCCTTCACCTCGCGGGGCTGCCCGTTCAGATCGAACAGCAGCGTCACCATGCCGTGATTGTCCGGAGCGGTGCGGGTCACGTACCGGATGTAGAGCGTCTTGCCCTGCTCGATGGTTACCTCAGTCTCCTCCCCCGGCTCCATGCCATAGAAGAAGGGAGCGGTGGGGATCGCGCTCACGTCGGTGTAGCGGCGGCGATGCCCCATAAAGCCGGTAAAGACCTTCGGATACATCAGGTAGGAGAGAACGTCCTCCTCCATCGCTTTCCGGTGAATCTTCGCCTCGACCTCCCGGCGGGTGGCGTCCAGGTCTACGGGAGGCATCAGCGCGCCCATGCGCCCCTCAACCGGCTTTCGCCCTTTGAGGATGGCGCGCTGCAACTCCGACGGGAAGCCTTCCGGCGGAAAACCGATCTCTCCGGCAAACAGCCCCACCACCGATTCGGGGAACTGAAGCTCCCCGCTGCGCTCTAGAAGCGTCTCCGGCGTCAGGTCGTGGGTCAGCATGAACAGCGCCAGATCGCCCACCACCTTGCTGGAGGGCGTCACCTTCACGATGTCGCCCAGCATCTGGTTGACCACCGCGTACATTCGCTTCAACTCCGGCAGACGGTCGCCCACCCCCATTGCCTCCGCCTGCGGGCGCAGATTGCTGTACTGACCGCCGGGAATCTCGTGCAGATAGACATCGCCCGAACTGGTCTTCAGATCGCTCTCGAACGGGGCGTACTGCTCGCGCACGCTCAGCCAGTAGTCGGCATGACGCATCAGCGCGTTCAGGTCCAGACCGGTGTCGCGCTCCTGGCGTTGCAGCGCCGCAACCAGCGCCTCCAGACCGGGCTGACTGGTTAAGCCGGACATCGAACTGATCGCCGCATCCACGATATCCACCCCCGCTTCCGCCGCGAGGAGCAGCGCGCCGATCTGTCCGCCCGCCGTGTCGTGCGTGTGAAAGTGGATCGGAATGCCGATCTCCTGGCGGAGCGCCGCCACCAGCTTTCGCGCCGCATAGGGACGGCACAGCCCTGCCATATCCTTGATTCCGAGCATCGTCGCGCCTGCCGCCTCCAACTGCTTTGCCAGACGGAGGTAGTAGTCCAGATGGTATTTCGGGCGCGCCGGGTCGAACAGGTCGCCGGTATAGCAGATCGCCGCCTCCGCAATGGCTCCCTCATTCCGCACCGCCTCGATGGCGGGAATCATCGCCTCGATATTGTTCAGCGAGTCGAAGATACGAAACAGATCTATGCCGTTGCGGGCGGCAACCCGCACAAACTCGCGCACGACATTGTCCGGGTAGTTAGTATAGCCGACGGCATTGGAGCCGCGCAGAAGCATCTGGAAGAGGATATTCGGGATTCGCTCTCGCAGCGCCGCCAGCCGTTCCCAGGGGTCTTCAAAGAGAAAACGCATCGTCACGTCAAACGTCGCGCCTCCCCACATCTCCAGCGAGAAGAGGTTGGGCAGATCGCGGGCGATGGCGTCGGCGGCGCGCAGCATGTCGTAGGAGCGCATACGGGTCGCCAGCAGCGACTGATGGGCGTCCCGCAGCGTGGTATCGGTCACCAGCAGGCGATTCTGCTCCCGCACCCAGGCGGCGAACTTCTCCGCCCCAAGCTGCCGGAAGAGAGGGCGCGTGCCGGAGGGAGGAGGCGTGTCCAGGTCTGCCGGCAGCGGCTTCACCGGATGCAGACGCGCCGGTCTGCTGCCCTGCGGCACAAAGGGATTGCCGTTGACGATCACATCGCCGAGAAATTCCAGAATGCGGGTGGCGCGGTCGGCGCGTTCCGAGAAACGGAACAGCCCCGGCGTCTCCTCGATAAAGGTCGTTGTGCAGGCTCCCGCGCGGAATGTCGGGTGACTGACGACATTCTCCAGAAACGGGATGTTGGTCTTGACGCCGCGAATGCGAAACTCGCTGAGGGCGCGCATCAGTTTGCGGCAGGCGTCCTCAAAGGTCAGGCTCCCGGCGGAGACCTTGACGATCATGGAGTCGTAAAAAGGCGTGATGACCGCCCCGGAAAAGGCGGTTCCGCCGTCCAGACGAATCCCGAAACCGCCCGGCGAGCGGTAGTGCGTCAGGCGACCGTAGTCGGGAATGAAGTTGTTGGCGGGGTCTTCGGTGGTGATCCGGCACTGAATGGCGTAGCCGCGCCGCTGTACCGCCTCCTGATTCGGCAGACCGATGGAGGGATCGTCGAGTGACCTGCCCTCCGCAATATGAATCTGGCTCTTGACGAGATCTACGCCGGTAATCATCTCCGTGACGGTATGCTCGACCTGAATGCGCGGATTCATCTCGATGAAGTAGCGGCTGCCCTCCTGATCCACCAGAAACTCGACCGTTCCTGCGTTCACATAGCCCACCGATTTTGCCAGACTCACCGCATCGGCGCACATCTGCTGCCGAAGCTCCTCCGAGATCGCCAGACTCGGCGCAAACTCGATCACCTTCTGATGCCGACGCTGCACGGAGCAGTCCCGCTCGAAAAGATGGACGGTGTTCCCGGCGCTGTCGGCAAGAATCTGCACTTCGATATGCTTGGGATGGCGCAGGTACTTCTCAAGGAAGATGTCGCCGCGACCGAAGGCGGCTTCCGCCTCGCGGGCGGCCGCCGTGAAATACTCGCGCAGTTCCCGCTCATCGTTGGCAACCCGCATTCCGCGCCCCCCGCCCCCAAAAGAGGCTTTCAGGATCACCGGATAGCCGTACTCCGCCGCCCAATCCGCCGCCGCCTCCGCATCCGTGACAGGCGTATCGGTTCCCGGCACGACCGGGATCGAGAGCGCGATGGCGCGGGCGCGCGCGGCGGTCTTATCCCCCAGCGCCTCCAGCGCCTCCGGCGTCGGTCCGATGAAGACGATCCCCGCTCGCTGGCAAGCGCGGGCGAAATCCGGGTTCTCCGACAGGAATCCGTAACCGGGATGAATGGCATCCACCGCATGACGGCGCGCAATCTCCACAATCGCCTCGATATCCAGATAGGCTTTCAGCGGGTCGCGGTTCTCCGGCAGCGGATAGGTCTCATCAGCTTTATAGCGGTGCAGCGCGCCCCGGTCCTCTTTCGAGTAGATGCCGATGGTGCGGATCCCCATCTCCGCGCAGGCGCGGAAAACGCGAATGGCGATCTCGCTGCGATTGGCAACCAGGACACGTTGAAACGAACAGGTGGACATACAGGCTTCCTCAATCTCGCATAGAATAGGTTCGGTCTATTGATCTTCCGTGAGAAGGCGGCTAACTCCTCCCCGAACGCAGGAAATGAGTTTTCCACAGACGAACGAAAAGAAGAGACCGGAGCAAGGCGGCGCCGGTCTAAGAGGAGGACACACATGAATGACCGGGAGCGTTTTCACGCCTGCCTGAACTATAAGCCGGTGGATGTGGTGCCGCACTGGACATGGGGCGGCTGGCCCGAGACCATTGAACGCTGGATGACCGAAGGCTACGATCCGCAGACGATGGACATCACGATGGGAGCCAATCGCGTCTTCTGGGTCTCCACCTGGTTCTTCCCGAACCCGCCCTTTGAGCACCAGATCATCGAAGAGGATGAGACGACCATTCTCTATATCAACCATGAGGGCATTCTGATGCGGGAGCGAAAAGATCAACCCTATAGCTCCATGCCGCAGTTTGTCCGTTTTCCGGTGGAGACGCGGGAGGAGTTTCGCGCCTTCTGGAAGGAGCGGATGCAGCCCGATCTGGTTAGACGGGTCGGCGAGGACTGGAAGGTGCGGCTGCGGAAACTGCATAACGAGCCGGTTCCGTTTGTGTTGATTTCGGATCGCTGGGGCGGTTTCTTCGGTCCGCTTCGCAATCTGGTCGGAGTCGAAAAGCTCTGCACGCTCTTCTATGACGATCCGGCTTTCGTGGAAGAGATGATGGACGCCAACGCGGACTTTCTGATCGCGATGCTGGAACAGATCCTGGACGTGTCCCCGATAGATGCTTTTGCGTTCTGGGAGGATATGGGGTATCGCTCCGGTCCGCTGCTCTCGCCGAAACTGGCGCGCAGATATATGCTGCCGCGCTATCGGCGCGTGGTCGAGTTTCTACGAAAGCGGGATGTGCCTTTTATCGGTCTGGACAGCGACGGCGACATCACCGCGCTCATTCCCATCTGGATGGATGCCGGACTGAACTTTCTTTACCCTTTCGAGGTGCAGGCAGGGATGGATGTGCTGGCGGTGCGCCGTCAGTTCGGCAGAGACCTTCGGCTGATCGGCGGGGTCGCCAAACAGGCGGTCGCTCTGGGACCGGAGGCGATTGAAAAGGAGCTTGCGCGGGTCAAGCCCTTGATAGACGAGGGAGGCTATATCCCCATGCTCGATCACTCCTGCCCGCCGGACATCTCATTCCCCAACTACGCCTACTATATGCGGCGATTGGGCGAAGTGTGTCAGCAGACCGCGTGAAAGGGCAGGGCGTATGCAGTTAAACCGGCTGGAATTAGAAGAGATTGTGCGCCGCGCACTACAGGAGGACATCGGAACGGGCGATGTGACCACGCTGACGATCGTCTCCCCGAAGACGCAGGCGGAAGGGCGCATCGTCGTCAAGACGGCGGGCGTGGTGGCGGGGCTTCCGGTGGCGGAGGAGGTCTTCCGGCAGCTCTCCCCTGCCGTGCGCATGATATCGCGGGTTCAGGACGGCGACGCGGCACAGCCCGGCACGATCGCGGCGATGCTGCAGGGACCGGCGCAGGCGATTCTGACCGGTGAGCGGGTCGCCCTCAATTTCCTGCAGCGTCTCTCCGGCATCGCCACGCTCACGGCGCGTTTTGTCGCGCTGACGGCGGGAACGGGAGTCCGAATCGTGGACACGCGCAAGACCACCCCCGGACTGCGGATGCTGGAAAAGTATGCGGTGCGTATGGGCGGCGGACATAATCATCGGTCTGGACTGTACGACGCCGTGATGATCAAAGATAACCACATCGTCGCCGCTGGAGGCATCACCGCGGCGGTGGAGCGCGCGCGCGCCGCCATTCCGCACACCATGACCATCACCGTCGAGTGTGAAACTCTGAAACAGGTGGAGGAGGCGCTGAAAGCCGGCGCGGATACGCTTCTGCTGGACAATATGGACAACGATACGCGCCGGGAGGCGGCGCGTCTGACGGCCGGACGCGCTCTGACCGAAGCCTCCGGCGGTATTAACGAGCAGACCGCGGGGGAGATCGCGCGCACCGGCGTGGATATCCTCTCCATCGGAGCCTTGACCCACTCCGCGCCCGCGCTCGATATCAGCCTGGATTTTGTCGCCCGCAGCGAAGAGCCATGATACTCTACTATCCACAGATCGGCTCGACGATGGATGCGGCGCGGGAGCGCGTTCGCGCCGGAGATCGGCAGGTGGTCGGAGTTCGCGCCGGATTTCAGTCCGCCGGGCGCGGACGCCAGGGAGGAGTATGGGCTGCGCCGCCGGATACCTGCCTGCTGGCGACCTACATCCTCTATCACGAGGAGGAGACCGTCGCAGCGGAGTCTCCCGGCGCGCTGGCGTTCATGGCGGCGGTCGCGGTGACCGAAGCGATCCGGGAACAGACCGGGTTGACGGCGTCCGTCAAGTGGCCCAATGACCTGCTTTTATCCGGGCGCAAGACGGCGGGCATCCTGATCGAGACGGTGACACATCCTCTGGCAGCGCTGGTCGGGATCGGGCTGAATGTGAATGTGCCCGCCTTTCCGCCTGAACTGGCGGAGCGGGCGACCTCCCTGCAAATCGAGACCGGGCGCGAACTATCCGTGGAGGCGCTGGAAGAGGCGGTGCGTCGGCGTCTGTTTGCGGCGCGTTCGCGGCGATGGTCGGAGATACTGGCTCAGTGGCGGGCGCAGGATGCCACCGCCGGACGCCGTTATCGAATCACTCTGGACGGTCGGGAGATCGTCGGGGTGGCGGAAGGAGTGAACGACGAAGGCGCGCTGCTTCTTCGCACTCCCGACGGCGTTCTGCGGGAGGCTCTCTCCGCCACCTCTCTCTGAGCGAAAGATCACTTCATGAAAGGCAACGCTTCATGCATTCCAATACATCCTCTGCGAACACGGCGCTTTTCCCGGACAGCGAACTATCAGAAATCCTATCCTCTCTGACAGAGACGGATCGGCTTCCGCGCCGCCTGCTGGTAAACGCCCACATCCATCTGCCGCCCAACTTCTCGGCGTTTGATACGGTGCAACAGGCGGTCGGACTGGCGGCAGAGCAAGAGGTGCGCGTAATCGGGGTCAGCAACTACTACGACTACCGGGTCTATGCGGACTTTATCGCGGAGGCGCGAAGGCGCGGCATCTTTCCCCTCTTCGGTCTGGAGATCATCGCCCTGCTGGACGACCTGGTGCAGGCGGGGATCAAGATCAACGATCCCGGCAACCCCGGCAAGATGTATATCTGCGGCAAGGGAATCTCGCGCTTCGATCCCATGACGGCGGAGGCGCAGGAGCTTCTGCAGGCGATCCGGGATAAGGACTCAACGCGCATGACCGCGATGGTGACCCGGCTGGAGGAGGTTTTCCGTGCCGCCGGACTGGAGACGGGACTGGACGAAGAGGCGATCAAAGCGGGGATTGTGCGTCGTCACGGCTGCGCCCCGGAGACCGTCTACCTGCAGGAGCGGCATGTCGCGCAGGCGTTTCAGGAGGCGATTTTTGAGCGGATCACGCCGGAGGAGCGCGGCTCCGCCCTTACGCGGCTCTTCGGCGTCGCGCCAAAGTGCGATCTACAGGATGCCCCGGGCATACAGAACGAGATTCGCTCCCATCTGATGAAGGCGGGCAGACCGGCGTATGTTACGGAGACGTTTGTCGGTTTTGAACACGCCTACCGGCTGATTCTGGCGCTGGGCGGCATTCCCTGCTATCCGACGCTGGCGGACGGAACCGCGCCGATCTGTCCGTTTGAAGACCCGGTGGAGCGATTGATCGCCGATATTCGCGCGCGCGGCATCTACTGCGCGGAGTTTATTCCGATCCGAAACAGCCCGGAGACGCTGACGCGCTATGTGCGGGCGATGCGGGGCGCAGGACTGACGATTACCGCCGGAACGGAACACAACACCCTTGACCTGATCCCGCTGCGTCCCGCCTGCGCGCGCGGGCAGGCGGTTCCGGAGGAGTTGGAGGCGATCTTCTGGGAGGGAGCCTGCGTGGTTGCCGCGCACCAGTATCTCACCTCGCAGGGGAAAATCGGATTTGTGGATGATCGCGGGCGTCCGAATCCCGCCTTTGGGTCGGATGAGGAGCGCATTCTCGCCTTTGCGCGTCTGGGAGAGGCGGTCATCTCTCGTTCGCTGCGCGACAGCGGTTAAGCCGGTCTTTCGAATAACTGCCGAAGCGTCTCACGGGCGCAGGCGAGCGCCTTTCCCCGATGGCTGATCTTATGCTTCTCTTCAGGAGGCAGTTCTGCCATGTGTCTGCCGAGTTCGGGAAGCCGGAAAATGGGATCGTAGCCGAATCCGTAGGAGCCGCGCATCTCATAACCGATTCGTCCCTCGCAGATGCCGGTACAGCGATAGACCTTTCCGTCCGGCGTGGCGATGGCGACCGCGCAGTTAAATCGGCATCCGCGCCGCTCCTCAGGAGTGTCCTTCAGCATCTGGAGGATATGCGTCATCTTTTCGGGGAAGGGAGTCTCTTCGCCCAGAAACCGTCTGGAGTAGAGACCGGGCTGCCCGCCGAGCGCGTCTATCTCCAGTCCGGCGTCGTCGGCGATGCAGACGCGCCCGGTCGCCTGCGCCGCGGCGACGGCTTTGATCACGGCATTCTCCATATAGGTGGTCCCGGTCTCTTCCACGTCCTGCGGCGCGTCGGGGAAGTCGGCGAGCGTCAGTATCTCCAGCCCGGTTTCGCGCAGCAGGGTCGCCATTTCGACGCCCTTCTTGCGGTTACCGGTGGCGATCACAAGCTGTAGAGGATAGGACATGGGAGGAGATCAAAAGCCCCCGGCGACAGATGCGCCGGGGGCAGAATCGTTACGGTTCCAGCAGGCGATCCATCGCCGCGCGGGTTCGCATAATGCGGGAGATGACGGTGTCGGAGTTGATCACCAGGCAGATGTCGGAAGGCAGATACAGCGATTCAAAAGCGTCGCGCGGGATTCGCTCACTGGCGGATGCCGGAACGCAGTCCTCCTCCGGGACAGCCTCCAGCAGCGGCAGCAACTTCGGGCGAAGCGGCTCATAGTGGCGCAGAAACCAGTCGCGCAGTTCGGCGTATCGCGCATCGCGCCCGTCGTGGATGCCGTCTTTGGAAGCCCAGCAGAGCAGATCAATCAGGTCGTCATATCGCTCGGAGAACTCTGCCTGCAACCGGGGAGTCAGCGCGACCGGCGGAGCGATCGTCTCGGACTGCGCCTTGTTTGTCGGTTGCAGGCGTAACAGCAGAGCATAGAGGCTGCTGCCGGTGGTCTGAGCGTTCAGACGCCACGCCTGGAACTGACGCGCCGCGCGATTGGCGGCAAGCTGGGCACGCAGACGCAGGCGCAAAAGCGCCGGCGCCGGCAGTCCGATACGGATCATATAACACCTTCCTCCCCAGGAAAATCAACGTTGACTCAGCTTGACGTAGTATAACTGAAGATCGTTCAGCAGACCGCGCAGCTGCATGCGCGTCTCGTTGTCAAGAGTCCCCTCTACCTGCTTTGCGATAAATGTAACGCAGTCAATCGCGGTACGGGCGGCTGCCATATCGGGAGGCTCTTTCTGACCGGTCGCCGGATCCGGGATGAGACCCATGGCGATCCATGCCCCCTGCTGAAGGATGTCAATGCTCATCAACAGCCGGTCACGGATGGTCAGGCGCGGCAGCGTATCGTCCGGAAAGGATTGCGCGGGCGAATCCGTCTGCGGCGGCGGAGCAGGCGCTTCTTCAGTCGCAGAAGTCTCAGGGGTTGGTGCGACGGATTCGCTTTCGGGTCGGGCTGCGCGGCGTCTGTCAACGACGGTAAAGCCAGTCTCCTCTTCCGTCATTGGAGTACCTCCTCAATTCTCACGCGGGCAGTCCCGGCACGTTTGGTAGTGGCAGGAGTATATCACACATAACCGCCGTTTTCAATAAGGCGGCGGCGGAATTTTCAGGTCGAACTTTGTTGCTTATTATCTGTATGCATTTCGGTCGGAAAAAAAAGCCGGGCTGGCGATCCGCCAGCCCGACTCTACAGACGGAGCAAGATTCTCAGGGGTTGGGACGCTGGCGGCGATTGCGCTGCTGATACTTCTGCGCGACCGCTTTCTGTTCGGCGGTAAGAATCTCTGCCATCTTTGCGCGCGCCTCCTGCATCATCTCGCGGCGCGCGGTCTGACGCTCCTGCGGACTGAGCGCCTGCAGCTTCTTCTGGTACTCGGCTCCCAGCGCGAGCAGTTTGGTCTTCTGTTCTGCGGTCAGCTTCAGTTCCGCCAGCGCCTCCAGCGGAACGCCCATGCTCCGAAGCTGCCCCATCTCCCGCAAAACCTCCGGCAGTTTCGCCTTCTGTTCTTCGGTCAGAAGCCCCTGGATCTCCTGAGAGGCTTTCTGATTCAGGTCGCGCAGTTTCTGCATGGTTTCGCGCATGGCTTCACGATCCGGCTGACCGCCTGCCTGCGGGCGCAGGGCGCGAGTCTCTTCAACCAGCTTGTTATGAATCTTGGTGATGCTCTCCAACTGCTGCGGCGTGAGTTTCAGCGCGTCGTTGAGGGCTGCCGGGGGAATGGCGGCGACGGAGACTCGCTGCGCTCCGGCGCGTCCCTGTCCGGCGCGGTTCTGTCCGCGCTCGCGGTTCGGATTCTGCGCCAGGGCGGCAACGCTCAACAGGGTGATGACCCCGATGGCGCTGATGAGTGAAAAGATACGACGGCGATACATGGTTTTTAACCTCCTGGGGGCGATGGTTGGTATTTTAAACGAATGGATTTCACAATTACAGACGCAGCAACCGGGGATAAGTTCAAAAGGGCGGGGATTTTTCCTGTAAAACGGGGCGGAGCGGATCAGAAGCGGTCGAGAGCCTCCTGCTGACGCCAGAATCGTTCGCACCGGGAGAGAAAGTCGCAGCTATCGCAGGCGGCAATTCTGACCGGCTCGATCTCCTGATAGTCGCGGTGAAGTATCTCCTCGCCCAGTTCCAGCAGATCGCGGGTAAAGCTCTCCGCGTCTTCCCCGGAGAGTTCCGCGCTTGCCTGCGCGCCGGAGCGAAGGCTGTAGATGGTGGCGAAGACTCGCGTCTGTGGATGGTTGCGCCGGAGGATTAGCTGATAGATATTCATCGCCAGGTCGGAGGCGACCTCTTCCGGGGTCGGCTCCCAGCGACCGCTCTTGTAGTCAATCACCTCCAGCGAACCGTCGGGATGTCGGTCTACCCTGTCCAGCCGCCCCGACAGCAGAAAATCGCCCATGTCGGTTTTCATCGTCTTTTCGAGATAGAGAGTCTCGATAGCGCGCGTGGCGCGTTCTACGGCGGCGGCGTGATAGGACTGCACCATCTCTTTCCCGGCGTCGCGGTACTCCTGCTCCTGCTCTCTGGATTCATATCCGGCGGAGACCCAGGTCTGTTCATAGCGTTCGACCATCTGCTCCACGCTCTGCGCCGCTCCTTCCTGATGGAAGGTATGAAGCACCTGATGCAGCGTGGAGCCGAAACTGAAGTAGGGGCGGGCGCGCAGGTAGTACCGCCCTATCCTGTCCAGATAGATATAGCGGTACTTCACGGCGCACTCCAGATAGGTGGAGATGCGTGTCGGGCTGAGTGTCGGTTTGCGTGGCATGGCGCTCCCGAGCAAGGGGGAAGGGCATTCCTCAGGTTAATTGGGCGAAAACAGGCTCTTCAACTCTTCCGGTTTCACCGGCTGTGCCTGAATGACGCGGCGGGTCGGCTGCGCCGGCATGGATTTCAGGCGTTCGATCATCATTTCGATATGCGCTCTCTCCTGCTGCAGGCGGGCGGCGGTGTCGGTCATCTCCAGAAACCTCTGTCGCTGCTCCAGCGGAATCTGCATGATGGAGGCGATCACGAATGAGAGGTCTTCCGGTGTCTCCGGCAGTTCATACTCCGGGGCTTCTACCCCGGCGCGCTCCACCAGCAGCCGGAAAAACTCCTCGAACAGCGTCTTCAGTTCCGCGACCAGCGACTCCATGACCGCCGGATCAAACGGCTCATCCTGAAGCGGCTCCGCCTCGCCGATCAGGTAGGCTTCCGGCGCGACATCGTAGTCCAGCAGTCGGAATCGCTGCGTGCCCATAGTCAGGATATTCATCCGCCCCTCCGTCAGATGCTGCACCGCCTGAATCTGCGCCAGCGTGCCGATCCGTTGCGGAATGGCGGGAGTGCCGACCTCTTCGCCCTCCTGAATCAGGATCACCCCGAACGGCGAATCGGTCTCCAGACAGTGACGAATCATCGCCTGGTATCGCTCTTCAAAGATGTGCAGCGGCAGCGACATACGCGGGAAGAGCACAATATTCAGCGGAAAGAGCGGCAATCGCTCGTAGGGCATGGCGTACCCCCTGGAGTCTGATCTTTCCTCTTGACTCCTCTGCTTACGCTCAGTAATCTATACAACAGTACTGAACAGTCATCTCTGATTACTCCATCCTTTGGGGAACCTCCTGCGTAATTGACATGAGCAAGTTTTATACGATTGGCTATGGCGGAAGAGCGCCAGAAGAGTTTTTGCAGCTATTAACCGAACACGGCGTGCGCATGCTGGTGGATGTGCGGCTGCGACCGGATCGCGCCAGCATGGGAATCTATACGCTGGCAAAAGACCCGGAGAAGGGGATACGCGGCTTGCTGGCGAAAGCGGGAATCGGCTACGTCTCGCTGCTGGAACTGGGCAATCCCTTTTTCGAGATGGACGACTGGGAGTCGCGTTATGCGCGACTTTTTGAGAGCGCCGGGGAGCTTCTGACCGAGCGACTGCTGGCGGGAATCGAAAAGCCGTTCTGCCTGATGTGCTCGGAAAAGAGCGTGGAAGAGTGCCACCGCAAATTCATCGCGGCGTATCTCGAACGGCGGGGAGGCGAGGCGGAGCATATCGCCTGATGGGCGAGGCGGAGAGGATGCGCGAGACCGAACACAGATGGACGCGAAGAGACCTGCTGGCGCTGGGCGGCGCGGCGGCGTTCTCCGCTGCGTTTGCCGGGGAATCGTCGGGGCAGGAGGCGCGCCGGGAGCCGTTCAGCAAGCGCGCCGCGAAACAGAAAGGACGGGCAGGCATGGTTCCGATCGTGGATACGCATCAGCATCTGTGGGATCTGGATAAGTTCCGGCTGCCCTGGCTGGCAGGCGGGGGCAAGCTGGCGCGCAGCCATCGGATGGAGGAGTATCTGACGGAGGCGGCGGGGCTGAATATCGTTCGGACGGTCTATATGGAGGTGGATGTAGACCCCGCACAGCATCTTGCCGAAGCTGAGTATGTGAGCGATCTCTGTCGGCGCGACGACAACCCGATGGCGGCGGCGGTCGTGGGCGGGCGTCCCGCCTCCGAGGCATTCGCCGACTATCTTGCCCATTTTCGGGGCAACCCTTATATCAAGGGCGTGCGACAGGTGTTGCATGGCAGCCCGAAGGGGTTCTGCCTGACCGAAGAGTTTATCCGGGGGATCCGGCTGTTGGGAAAAGCCGGACTCTGTTTCGATATCTGCCTGCGCGCCGAGGAGCTTTCGGACGGCGCAAAGCTCGCCGATCTCTGCCCGGAGACGCGCTTCGTACTGGATCACTGCGGCAATGCCAGTGTACAGGCGAACGACCTGTCGCAGTGGAAGCGGGACATGGAGGCGATAGCGAAGCGCAAAAACGTCGCGGTCTGCAAGGTCTCCGGGATCATCGCCTCCGCCAAGCCCGACGCCTGGACGCCAGACGATCTGGCCCCGATCATCCGCCACACCTGCGAGGCGTTCGGGCGCGACCGGGTGATCTTCGCCAGCGACTGGCCCGTCTGCACGCTCACCGCCCGGCTGCGGCAGTGGGTGGAGGCGCTCAAGACGGTGGTCGCCGACTGGAACGAAGCGGATCAGCGCAGGCTGTTCCACGACAATGCCGCACGATTCTACGGTCTGAAGGAGTAGAAACTCCCTTTCCTGCGTTCACGTATGTAGAAAGGGGCGTCCGGTGCGAGGTCGGACGATATGGAGACGATGTTACAGGCGATATTCACTTCCAAACTGTTCTGGTATACGGTGATCGGCGCGCTGATCGGGCTGGGCTACAATCGGCTCGGACAGATGGCGGGCAGCACCTGAGGGATCACCTGCAACCCGTATGTCGCCACGACCTTCGGGGCGGTGATCGGGTGGCTGCTCGCTCGCGTCGCGAGCGAACTGGAGTAGAGCGCGTTCCGCGTTGAGAGGATGATGGAACGTAAAGGCAGTCTGGTGCTGGCGGGGATATTGAGCGGGGTGGCGATGGCGGTCGGCATGGGAAGCCTCTTCCATGCGCGCCGTTTTCGGAATCCTGCGCGATTCCGATTCCATCCTCGCTACCGGGAGGATGTGACCCTGCGCGACGGAACCCGCGTGCGTCTGCGCCTGATCCGACCGGAGGATAAACGGCTGCTGGCGGAGGGAATGCGCAGGCTTTCGGCAGAGAGCCGCTATCACCGTTTCCATGTCCCCAAATCCGCGCTCTCCGAGCAAGAGTTGCGCTACTTGACCGAAGTAGACGGGATCAACCACTTTGCGATGGGGGCGGTCAACCGACGCTATCCCCGCGAGGGTCTGGCCGTGGCGCGTTTTGTCCGAATCCCCGATGAGCCGCAGGTCGCGGAAGCCGCGATTGCGGTACTGGATCGCTTACAGCATCTGGGGCTTGGCAGGCTGCTCTTTCAGCGGCTGATCGAGGCGGCGCGGGAGCGCGGCTTTGAGCGGCTGCGCTGCGAGGTGCTGGCGCTCAACACCCCTGCCATTCGCCTGCTGACAGGTCTTGCGCCCCGAACCACTGTGCGCCGCGACGGAATCTGCGTCCAGATCGAAATTCCTGTTCAGCTGCCCGAAGAGGCATTCGCCGCCTGAAGTCGCTCCCCTGCTCTCCTTTCATAACCCTCTTCAACTCCTCTCTGATAGCAAAAGGAGTCCAGCGCGACCAAACCGAAGACAGAGAGCGAAACCTGTATCTGTACAGACAGCCCCATACTCCCTCGCGCTGCCAGTACGTTGTCAAGGTAGTCTGGATGGGTATCATTCTGAGCGAAGCGCATACCGCGCTGTCATTCTGTGCGAAGCGAAGAATCTTAAGATGTCTCGCTGCGCTCGACAGGACAGCCAGGCGATACAACCTGCTGCCTTGAATTAAGAACGAGACGCACCGCGTAAGGACGAGACATGCAACGGAAGCTGCCGCCATCAAGGCGCGCGCCCGGAACGATGAAGCGCGCTTTCCGGGACGGCGGCGGTTTGGAAAGAGGAATCGCGTGAAAAACATCATCCTGCTCATGACGGACACCTTTCGCTACGACAATCTGAAGCGACGGGCGGCGCGTCCGGTTCGCACGCCGGAACTGGATCGTTTCGCCGCAGAGCGCGCCACCGAGATCGGGCAGTACTACATCGGCAGCTTCCCCACCATTCCCCAGCGCACCGATCTTGCCACCGGAAGACTCGGCTGGCTTCATTACGGCTGGCAGCCGATTGACCTCAGCAGTCCCAACCATATCGCCGGGATTCTGCGTCAGGCGGGCTACTCCACGCAGCTAATCTGCGACTGTCCCCATCTCTTCAACGCCCGTTTTCAACACGCCTTCGACGCCGCCTTCCAGCATCGCGGACAGGAGGGGGACTTCGCGCTGCTGCACCTCAACGATCCGATTCCGACCGTGATGGCGTGGGAGAAGACGCGCACCAAGCCGTCGTATCGCGGGCATACTCTGCCGGATATGCACGCCTGGATGAACCGGCAGCCGCGATATGAGGGGGAGATGTTCGCCGCCCGCACCGCCGAGACCGCCATCCGCTGGCTGGAGGAGAATCACCGGGCGAACCCGTTCTTCCTCTGGGTGGACTTCTTTGATCCGCATGAGCCATGGGACCCGCCCGAATATCTGGTTCGGCGCTATGACCCGGATTATGACGGCCCGCCGATGGTTCACCCCAACTACGGACCATCCAGCGCTTACACTCCGGAGGAACTGCATAACCTCTGGGCGCACTACGCCGCCGAATCGGAACTGGTGGATCGCTGGATCGGGCGCGTCCTGCAGAAGATGGACGACCTGGCTCTGTGGGACGACTCCATCGTCGTCGTGACGAGCGATCACGGGATGTCGCTCGGCGAGCATGCGCGCACCGGCAAGAGCAACCTGCACGACAACGATCCGCGCTACTGGCCCCTCTATCCGGAGGTCAGCCATGCGCTGCTGCTGGTGGCGGGCGGCGGGATTCCGGCGGGCAAGAGCCTCGACCTGCTGGCGATGCCGATGGACCTTCTGCCGACTCTGTGCGAACTGGCGGGCGCGACGGTGAATCCTCCCGCGCCGTTTCAGGGACGCTCCTTCGCCGATGCGCTCCAGACCGGGACGGCGAAGCATCGCGAGTATCTTGTCAGCGGATGTCACGCCCGGACGGTAGGGGGACAGCCGCCGCGCAAAGCCTCCACCCCGTTTCTGGCGACTCCGCAATGGGGATATGCGCCGGTGGGCGCAGGGGGCAAGCCGGAACTCTACGAACTGGCGACCGATCCGCTGGCCGAAAACGACGTGGCGGACCGACATCCGGCGGTTGTGGCGGAGCTTCATCGGCTGTTTCTGGAGCATTTGACGGAGCACGGCGCGCCGCAGGAGTGCCTGGAGTTATGGGGCAGCGCGGGAAAGGCAGGCGAGGAAGGCTCCGGCGGAATCTGGGCGATAGACTACGCCTGATCCATCGTCGCCTTCTCTGTCACCGGAATCAGCGCTTTCGGTTGAGGCGGCGGTACTCCCAGGGAGGCATGGGGGTCGGGTCTGCCCACAGTCCCCGTTTCGCGGCGCGCGCCTCCTCCTCCATATCCGCCAGCTCGCGATCTTTTGGCGCGTAGTGACGATACCACCACGCCATGCCCGCCTTCACCAGTTCCCGGTTCAGGTTTTTCCCTTCGACGATCGCCACGACCACCATTCTGTCATAGGTGTCAGCGCTTTTAACCTCGCAGGCAACGGTTTTGCCCAACGCCATCCTGGTGGTGAACTGCTTTGCCTGATCGGAGTAGGGCTGCTCTTTTTCGGGGCAGTCCACTCCATGCATCTGCACGCGAATCTGCCGCGCTCCCTGCGGGGACGGTACGGAGATTGTCAGCGTGTCTCCATCCTCCACGCGGATTACCTTTCCGGTGATCGTTTCGGAGCCATACGCGGCGGCGGTGAAAATCGCCATCAGACACACCGCCAGGAGTATCGGTAAGCGAAGTATCCCTTTCATACGATTCTCCTTCTCAAAACGACATCATAACATCCTCTTTGACTGGCGACCCGGTAAGATGCTCGCCGGGTATTCGGTTGAAGGCAATCGGAGTAACGGTTCCGCTGTAGCGGGGAACCATGTCCGCCAGAAGGCGGCTCTCCAGCGTCTCGACGAAATCCGGCGGAGGCAGGGGGCGATGCTGCGCGGCAAACGCCTGAATGGACTCTGGCAGGTTTACGAAGTCCGGCAGATACCAGAGCGTCAGACAGGTGCGACGGGCATCGGTCTGATTGGCGTGGGCAGCGTGCAGAATACGCGCATCCCCGATCACCAGATCGCCTGCCTGAACCGGCACATCCACTTCGTCCGGGTGCGCAGAGAAGAGGGGCGTGTCCAGGCGCGCCTCATAGGTCTCCTCGGTGTGGGCGGCAGGCAGTAGATCGTGCAGGGCGATCCGTCGGTAGTGCGTGCCAGGAATGAGCCGCAGGCATCCGTTTTCCGGGGTGGTATCGGTCAGGTAGTACATCAGAAAGACCTGCGCGGGTGTCGGCAATCGGCTGATCGGATCGTCCCATCCCCACCAGTCCTGATGCCAGTAGAGCGGCGGGGCGTGCGGGGGCTTGCTCAGGCAGAAGCCGCTCCAGAAGACCGGGTTTGGGAATCCGAGCAGGCGGAGGGCATCGAGCGCGGCAGGCAGAGTGAACAGGCGCGGAAAGACGGGATGCTGGTAGGCGATGCCGATATTGCTGCCCTGGTAGCGAAAACGATGCGCCTCCTCCGGGGAGTAGGCGTCCAGCAGCGCATCGGTGACGCGGCGCAGCTCCTCCAGCATCGGTCGGTCCAGAACCTGCGGGAAGAGGCAGTATCCCTCCTCCCGCAGTTGCGCGTAACGGCGGTCTCGTTCTCCAGTCGTCATAGCCGTTATTCCTTCCTCTGTCGGCGAGACTGGCTGCGGTTAGCGGCTGCCGATCTCCTTCTGCAGCGTCTTGACGGCCTCTTCCAGTTGTCGGTCGCGGTCGGCGGCGTTGTCCTCCGGCGTATGCTCCACCAGAATATCCGGCGCAACGCCCATATTCTCCAGGTTTCTGCCATCGAGTGTATAGGCTCCGGTGGAGGGGATGCGGAAGACCGTGCCGTCTACCAGCGTGATGTTGGACGTGCCGATGACGCCCCCCGCCGTCGGAACGCCGATAATCTTGCCGAGTTTGAATTCGCGGATTCCGTTAGGAAATATCTCCGCGTCGCTGCCGGACGCTTCGTTGATGAGCAGAACCAGCGGTCGGTTCCAGACCTGCGAGGGCTGCGGCGAGCGTTCGCCGTCGCGCGGAATGCGGATCAGGTTCGGGCGGCGCATTAAGATGTCGAGCAGATCGGCGCTGATCCGTCCCCCGCCGTTATACCGCACATCCAGCACCAGCCCGCGCTTGCTCTGCGCGTCGCCGAATATCTCCCGTTCAAAACGGCGCAGCGACGGCTGATCCATTGAACGGATATGGATATAGGCGAATTGACCGCCCGATAGCTCCTCCACTTTTCGCCGCCGAGTCTCGACCCAGCGCTCATACTCCAGTTCGTCCTGCGCTGCGCGGGAGATGGGACGCAGCTTTACCGCGCGCGCCCCCTCTTTCGTCGGTCGGTGGTTGACGGTCAGTTCCACCTCGCGACCGACCCGATCCCGCAGAGCGACATACAGGTCTTCGTTGAACGTCACATCCGCGCCGTCAATCGCCAGCACATATTCGCCGACCGCAATCCGCTTTCCCGTCTGATCGGCGGGACCGCGCGGAACGATATCCGTCACCTTCAGCCCCGGTCCCGAATAGTTCTGGTCGAAACGCAAGCCCAGATAGCCGGTGGCGGTCGTCGGCAGAGCCGGATCGGAGGGAGGCGTCGCGCCCAGATGCGAGGCGTTCAACTCCCCGATCATCGCCTGAAGGAGCCAGGCAAAGTCCTCTTTGGCGGTTGTCTCGTTCAGAAGCGGCTCGTACCGGGCGCGCAGCGCTTCCCAGTCCGTACCGTGCATCTTCGGATCATAGAAGCGCGTGCGCAGAGAGCGCCAGGCTTCGTTGAACGCCGCCTGCTGTTCCAGACGCCGGTCTACCTCCAGTACGGCGTTGAAAGCGACCTGTGTCGGCACGGGCACGGATCGTTCCATACGATAGATCGCCCCGCCCGGACCGAGGAAGAAGAAGCGCGCATTATCTTGCGCAAATTCGACCGAACCGCCCACCTCTCCGCCCTGCGTAATGCGCGTCAGACTGCCGCTCACAATATCTTCCGCCCACCAGCCCGGCTGTCCGCCGACCGACATGACGAAGATGACGGAGCGGGCATCGGGAGCCAGCGTCACGCTGCTAATCGGGTCGCGCGTATTGGTCAGGGCGCGGGCGCGGTTGTGAATGCCCTCAAATTCGATCTGCACATTGGTCGCCAGCGGAGGAACGCCGCGTCCCGGCAGACCGGCTCCGCCGGGCTGGGGCGACGCGCCGCCTCCCTGGGGAGGCGCGCCTCCCCGTCGGCCGCGCTGATCTTCCGGCAGATCATCGGAGAGTCCCGGAACAGAGGGCAGCCATGCGGCGAAGGAGCGTCTCCGCTCTCTGTCTGCCTGATCATCCGGGGTATCGGCTGCCCCGCGCCCGCGTTCGCGTTGATCGGACGGAACCAGTTCCAGACTGTAGATATTGGCGGGAGCGGTCGGGGTGTCCGTGCCGCGCGTCGAGGTAAAGATCAGATACCTGCCGTCGCGAGACCACTGCGGGTTGGTATTAAAAGCTGGATAGCGCGTGATGTTGACGGGAGTTCCGGCGGTCGCAGGAGCGATCCATATATCCACCGTCCCCACGGGATCGCGCTTCATATATGCCAGCCAGCGAGAATCGGGCGACCATTCGAACCCGCCGATCCCGGTTCCCGAATCGATCTGAACGGCAGAGGCCTCCAGGTCTTTCCAATCTGCAACGGGAGTATTGGGCAGGGGAATCACATAGAGACCCGGCTTGGCTCCGCCGGTTCGCACAAAGCCCAGCAGACGACCGCCCGGCGCAAAACTCGCGCCGATCTCGTCCGCCGGGCTGCTCGTGATCTGTTTCTCGGCGCGGGTCTGGGTATCCATCGCATAGATGTCCAGATTGCCGTTGCGCTCGCTGACATAGGCGAGCGTGCGGGAATCGGGCGCCCAGGCCGGCGCGGACTCTTGCGGGGGCGTGCGCGTCATACGTCGGGCATCCCCTCCGGAGGCGGGAACGGTCCATATCTCCCCGCGCGCAACAAATGCCAGCGTACTTCCGTTGGGAGAGAGCGCGAGCGAAGAGGCTCCCGCCGTCAGCGTTACCTGCTGCGTCGGATTGTATAGCCTGTCCGCCGGGGCAAATAACGACACCGGAGCAGGCTCCGCCGCGGCCGCTGTCGTTTTCCGCTCCGCATTCAGGCTGGCAGGAGCCGTGCGAGATTCCGCGCGGGAGGCAGCCGTCGCGCGAGATTCATTTCGGGCGTCACGGCGCGAATCGGCGAGAGGCAGCGTCCATAGCTGGAAGTTATACTCGTAGACGATACGGGAGCCGTTGCGCGCAATGCCGGGGAAGCGCGCGGCATCGCCCTGATGCCGGGTGATCTGTTCTGGCTCGCCGCCTCCCACAGGCATGCGCCAGAGATTCGGCGTGCCGGTGCGATCCGATACAAAGTAGAGGCTTTTCCCATCGGCGGAGAAGAGCGGATGGCTGTCCCACCCCTCATAGTTGGTCAGCCGGGTTGTGCGGCCCTCCGCCAGCGACAACGTATATATCTCGTTGTTGCGGCTGCCCTTGTACTTTGTGCGCCACCACTCCTGCCCGCCGCGCGTATAGGCGATGGTCTTGCCGTCCGGCGAGAAGGCCGCATAACGCGCCGAGAATCGGTCTGCGGTCAGACGGCGGAGCGTTCTGTCCCTCAGATTCAGCAGGTAGAGGTCGGCATAGCGTCCTTCTCGCGCTGAATTGAACAGAATCTGCGTTCCGTCGGGCGACCAGTCCTGCGCCAGATCATCGGCGCTATGGAGCGTGATCTGCCGCGCTTCGCCCCCGCGAGACGGGATCAAAAATACGTCCATATTCCCCTCGCGATTGGAGGAGAAGGCGATCCAGTTACCGTCCGGCGACCAGCGCGGATAGGCGTCATAGGCGCGATGCAGAGTCAGGCGCATGGAGGCTCCGCCCTCTACTGGCGCGACCCAGATATCGCCCTGATAGGAGTAGGCGATGCGTTTGCCGTCCGGTGAGAGCGC
The DNA here is from genome assembly GCA_964429855.1 of uncultured Chthonomonadaceae bacterium. Lineage (GTDB taxonomy): Bacteria > Armatimonadota > Chthonomonadetes > Chthonomonadales > CAJBBX01 > CALLMM01. The sequence goes on along the minus strand of CAYSDM010000008.1, from coordinate 19,379 downwards.
GGGATAGTGCGCTCCCCGGATCGGGGAGGCTGCGGGAGCGGGCAGAGCGCTCCGGTTTCCGGGAGCCGGGGCTGGCGGCGCGGGCGCTTTCTGCGCGCCGCCGCACATGGGAGCGATCCACGCGACCAGCAGCGCGATTCTGGATAGAGAGCGAACGATCATAGTGATGATTCCTTGTTAAATTGCCCCGCCCCGGTTCCCTGTTAGATCGGGAACCGGGGCGAAACCCTTCCGCAGAGTTACTTTTTTGGCAACTGCTTCAACAGGTTCTCGACGGCGGTCTCCAGCGCGCGGTCTTTGCCAGCGGCGTACTCCTCGGGCGTCATCACGACCTCAATATCCGGCTTGACGCCGACATTTTCGATCAGCTTGCCGTCGGTCGTATACCAGCCGATGGTCGGGACGCGGATGGAGGTTCCATCCTGAAGGGTCGTTCCGGGGAAGACCGCGATCAGATAGCCGGGGGTTGTATTGCCTACCAGCTTGCCCAGTCCATAGTGCCGGAACCCATGCGGGAACGACTCCGCCGCCGACGCGGAATTCTCGTCAATCAGGGTGATGATCGGCTTATTCCATCGGCGGTTGGGCTGTGGGGCGCGCTGAGAGGCATCGCGGGGAACCGTATAGGCATAGGGAGCCTGCCGAAGCTGTGTCAGCAGCGAGTCCACCACCGCCGGACTGCCTCCTCCGTTGCCTCGAATGTCCAGCACCAGCCCCTCTTTCTCGCGATTCTTGCCCCACAGTTCGCGCTCAAATCGCCGCAGAGCCTCGTTATTCATTCCCTGAATACGAACATAGCCGAGTCGTCCATTGGAGAGCTTTTCCACCAGCGCGCGCGCCTCGCGCACCTCGCGCTCATAGTCCAGATCCGCCCACTGCGCAAAGCTGATGGCGCGCAGCTTGACGGTACGCGCTCCCTCCTTCCTGGGCTGACTGTTCACGAGCAGTTCCAGGGTCTTGCCCGCCTTATCGCGCAGGGTCAAATAGAGCGACTCGTTCCAGCTTACGTCGTCGCCGTCTATGGTCATAACATACTCGCCCGGCTTGATCTTCGGTCCCAGATCATCGTTGGGACCTCTGGGCATATAGCCGGAGACCTTCAGACCGGGACCGGCGTAGCTCTCGTCAAACGTCAAGCCAAGCTGCGCCGTGTTGGGTCCGGTCGGACCGGGAGCCGGGCTGACCTCGGCGTGCGAGGCGTTAAGCTCCCCGACCATCGCCGAGAGGAAGAAGAGCGCAAACTCCTCCCGCGTGCCGACGCCCGCAAGCTGCGGCTCGTACTTGGCGCGCATGGCTTTCCAGTCCACGCCGTGCATCTTCTGGTCATAGAACCCTACATTCATGCGCCGCCAGAACTCGTTAAACGCCTGCGCCAACTCCAGCTTCCGGTTCACATCCAGTCGCGCAGAGAAGGCGATGGGGATCGCCTGCCAGGCCGGTCCGCTGCGTTGGATCGCCTTGACGGTTCCTCCCTGTCCCAGGGCATAGAATCGGTTCTGGTCGCTTGTCAGACGGGGAGTTGCGCTTCCCTCGCCGGTTGTCGTCATCCGCTGTACCGCTCCGCCGTTGACCGGCACCGACCAGAAGTCCGGCGCGCCTCCGGCCGCGCTGACGAAGATGGCGGTTTTGCCGTCCGCCGTAATCTGGAACGAACCCGCTCCCTGGGTCGTCAACCGTTTCGCGCGCTCCTCGATCTCGTCGAAGTCAATCTTCACCTCGCCCGCTTTGCGCTCTCCGCCTGCGGGGGCTGCCTGCGCCGCAGCGTCTGGCTCCGCCTTCTGCTTCTCCAGCGAGAGCGAGTAGAGCTCCAGCGCGCCGTCGCGGTTGGAGAGGAACAGCAGATACTTTCCGTCGCTGGTCCACTCCGGCTGAAGGCTGTCGCCGGGCAGGTAGGTGATGTTGGTCTCCTTGCCGCCTGCCGTCGGCACCACCCAGATATCGTTGGTTCCGATCACATCACTGCGCGAAAACGCGATCCATTTGCTGTCGGGCGACCAGCTAAAGCTCTCAAAACCGATGCCGAACAGGTTATTGCCGCTGCCTTCTGCCAGTCGGCGCGGTGCGGCGCTGCCATCTACCGGGGCAACGAACAGTCCTCCCTGCGGTCCGGTTCGCAGGAAGGCAATCCACTTGCCGTCAGGAGACCATTTCGGCGCACTCTCATCGTGGGGGTCTTCCGAGATCGGCTTCACCTCACGGGTGGCGACATCCAGTGTGTAGATATCGAAGTTTCCCTTGCGATCCGAGACGAAGGAGAGTCGCTTGCTGTCCGGCGACCAGAAGATATCATAGTCGTTTGCCGGGTCGCTGGTCAGCCGTCGGGCATCGCCGCCCTGACTGGCGGGGATCGTCCAGATTTCGCCGCGCACCACCAGCGCCAGCGTTTTGCCGTCCGGGGAGATTTCGACTTCCGACGCCTGACCGGTCAGCGTCAGACGCAGGATGTTGTTGGTTTTGTCGTCTGAACGGGCGTAGATGGCGACTTTGCGCGGCTCTCCTCCCTTCGGCGAGACCGTGTAGAGTTCTCCCCGGTAGAGGAAGGCGATCAGGGAGCCGTCCCGCGCCATGTTGGGCCAGCGCACTTCGTCCGTTTTGAATCGGGTGATCTGGGTCGGCCTGCCGCCGTTCGCCGGGCTGGCGATCAGGTTCGGCACGCCGGGAGAGAGACGGTCGCTCGCATAGTAGATCGTTTTGCCATCCGGCGCATACATGGGCCAGATGTCGGCTCCCTCATAGTCGGTCACGCGGGTGATCTTTCCCGTTGCGAGCGAGCGGGTATAGATCTCCATGTTGGCGGAGCCGCGATAGCGGGGGCGCCACCAGACTCCGGTTCCGCTGCCCGCGCTGCGGTTATAGGCGATGGCGGTTCCATCCGGCGAGAAGACGCCGTAGCGCAGGTTCAGGTTGTCTCTGGTAAGGGTCTTGACGACGCCGGTCTTCACCTCCATCGTATACATCTGGAAAGAGGTAGAGCCGCGCTGTGCATAGAAGAGCAGCTTCGTTCCATCCGGCGACCAGTCCATCGCCCAGTCGCTGGCGCTGTGGTAGGTCAACTGCCGCGCTTCTCCGCCGGTGGAAGGGATCAGGAAGATGTCGAAATTTCCCTCGCGGCTGGAGGTGAACGCGATCCAGTTGCCGTCCGGCGACCAGCGGGGCGCGATGTCCAGCGCCTCATGCACGGTCAGGCGCGTGGCGGTTCCTCCGCCGACGGGAGCCGTCCAGAGATCGCCCTGATAGGTGAAACAGAGCGTTTTGCCGTCGGGAGACAGCGCGGGCGTGTTCATGCCGACGATGGGATTCTCCGGCGGCAGCGGCAGCAGGTTGCCCTGAGCAAAGGCTGACAGCCCGAAGAGAGTCAAAAGAGCGGCGCAGAGCGCCGCGCGAAGCATAGCCATAAAGCCTAAAATCCTCCCACAGGGATTGACATCATACAATGCGACGGCGGGATGTTGTCCGGCTTCCGCCTGAAGGGTTGGTGTTGAAAAGGTACAAGCAATCTACGAATCTGACGGCGCGGAGCGTTGCCGGGAAACAGCCCGCCGTTTAAAATCGCTGTTTTCAAGAAGGGAGAGACTACCCCGCCTGCAGAGCCGCCTCGATCTCCGCCATCTCCGAATCGGTCAATCGCCAGTCCATCGCGCCCGCATTCTCCTCCACCTGCGCGGGACGACGCGCTCCGACGATAGCGCCAGTAACCGCCGGATTCATCAGCGTCCAGGCGACGGCAAGCTGTCCGACGGTCTTGTTGCGTCGCGCAGCAATCGGGCGAAGCCGCTCCACAAACGCCAGATGGCGACTCAACTGCGGCTCCTGGAAGTAGGGATTGCGCCGCCGCCAGTCGTCCTCCGCAACCCGCTCCAGAGAGAATGTGCCGGAGAGCAAGCCTGACTGCATGGGACTGTAGACGATCACCCCGACGCCGTGCGCCTGACACCAGGGCAGGATTTCGGCTTCCACATCGCGCCGCAGCAGACTGAAGGGCGGCTGCAGGGAGTCGACGTGTCGGATCGCCTCGCATCGCTCCAGAAGCGGCACATCGAAGTTGCTGACGCCCAGCCAGCGCACTTTCCCCTGATCCTGAAGCTCTGCCATCACCGCCCAGGACTCCTCTATCGGCGTGCCGGTCTCATTGTCGGGCCAGTGGAACTGAAACAGGTCAATCACATCCACCTGAAGACGGCGCAGGCTCTCCTCTGCCTGCCTGCGAATGCCGTCCGGGCGCAGGTCGCTGTGGGGAGTTCCGGTCTCGTCCGGCACGCGCCCGCACTTGGTGAAGATCAGCACCTCCTCGCGGGACAGGCTTTTGACCGCCTGCCCGGTCACGACTTCAGAGTGTCCCAGCCCGTAGATCGCCGCTGTGTCAATCCAGTTCATTCCCAACTCGACCGACCGGCGCATCGCGGCAATCGAATCGGCGTCGCTCTGCGGACCCCATCCCACCTTCCAGGGGCCGCCCGCTGCCCAGGCTCCAAATCCGACCGTCGTTATCTCGGGTCCGCTGCGCCCGAGTCTGCGTTTTTCCACAGGTCTACTCCTTTCATTTTCGGCAGTCGCTCTCAGGGACGGTACACCATGACAACCAGATCGCCGACGTTGCTGTGCGTGGGACCGGTTATCAGCAGACTCTCCGCCGCCTGAAGATAGGCGTAGGAGTCGCTGGTCTTCAGCGCCGCGTCCGGCGTCCATCCTCTGGAGCGCGCTCGACTCAGCGTCTGCGAGTCTGCCCAGCCTCCCGCCGCATCTGTCGGTCCGTCTGTTCCATCGGTTCCGCCCGCCAGCAGCGTAACGCCCTCCACGCCGGACAGCATGGCGGAGGCGACGCAGGCGATCTCCTGACTGCGTCCGCCTTTGCCTTCGCCGCGCACCGTGACCGTCGTCTCGCCTCCCAGCAGATAGCAGTCCAGACCCGTATGCGGCGCGGTGCGCGGTAGATCGCGGGCAATTGCGGCGCAGACCTTTCCCGCCTCCCGCGCTTCGCCCTGAAGCATCCCGGTCAGAATCGCTGGCCGCAAACCTCGCCGAATCGCCGCCTCCCGCGCCGCCGTCAGCGCCGTCCAGATATCTCCGATAATGTAGTGATACGGGGCATGCTCCTTCGGAAGGGAGAAAGAGGGGTTTTCGACGGCTGCGGTCTCCCTCGCCAGACGCTCCACAAGGGCGCGGACACTATCGGGTATACGCTCCCACACGCCATAACGCTCCAGAACGGCGCGGGCTTGCGCCGGATCCACTCCGATCTCCACGCAGGGACCGGAGCCGATGACCTCCAGCGGATTGCCCAGCACATCCGAAAGAACCAGACAGACCGCGCGCGCAGGCGCGGCGGCTCTCGCCAGACCGCCCGCTTTGAGTCGTGACAGGCAGGCGCGAACCGTATTCAGTTCATTGATGGTGGCTCCGGCGCGCATCAGTGCGCCAGTCGTCGCCTGAAGATCGGGCAGGGAGACGCCTTCGCGGGGCAGTTCCATCAGCGCGGATGCGCCGCCGGAGATCAGGCAGAGCAGCAGATCCTCCGCGCCGGCCCGACTCGCCAGTTGATATATCGCCTCTCCAGCGCGCAGCGAATCGTCGTCCGGGATGGGATGTCCTGCTTCCATCAGGTGAATCTTTCGGGTCGGTCCGGCGTGTCCATGCTTGGTGACGACGACCCCCTCTGCCAGAAGATCGCCAAGACGCTCCTCGACCGCCTGCGCCATGCCGGTTCCGGCTTTCCCTGCGCCAACGACATAGATATTTCGGAAGCAGCGCAGGTCGAAGGTCTGCGCGCCCAGATGCAGGATATCGCCTGAGCGGGTCAGAGCGTTATAGACCAGGCGGTCTGCGCGGATCACCTCCAGCGCCTCCACGTATATTTCACGCGCGATGCGGCTGGCGGAGTGGGATTCCTGATTCATGGACACTTAACGGCTCCAGTCTCCGCCTTCCCTCGCATTGGACAGGATAAACCCGCACAGACGGAGAATAGGTAGTGAGATCAATATGGATAATCTCTTTCTGGCATTCTCATTAACGCTTTTTGCCGGGCTGGCAACCGGCATCGGCAGTATCCTGGCTTTCTTTGCGCGCCGCACCAACTTCGGGTTCCTCTCCGTGTCGCTGGGCTTCTCCGCGGGCGTGATGCTCTATGTCTCATTTGCCGAGATCCTCGGGAAAGCCGGCGAATCGCTGGCGGCGGGATACGGCGAACGCGCTGGAGCCTGGATCACGGCGGCGGCTTTTTTCGGCGGAATACTGGTGATTGGTCTGATAGACCTGCTGGTTCCCCGCGCGGAGAACCCGCATGAGGCGCGCGCTGTGGGCGATCTGGCGGGTCTGAAGCCCGACAGCCCCCCCTACATCCTTTCCGACAGGCTGCCCTCCGGCGAGAATCGTCTGATGCGGATGGGCGTCTTCACCGCGCTGGCGATTGCCATTCATAACTTCCCCGAAGGGATGGCGACCTTTGTCGCCACGTTGGAAGATGCGAAGCTGGGCATCGCCATCGCTGTCGCCATCGCCCTGCACAACATTCCTGAAGGAATCAGCGTCTCCGTGCCGATCTACTACGCGACCGGAAGCCGCAAACGCGCCTTTCAACTGTCGTTTCTGTCCGGCATCGCCGAACCGGTCGGCGCGGTCGTCGGCTATCTGGCGCTTCAGGCGCTCTTCACCCCGAATATTCTGGGGATTCTCTTCGCGGGCGTGGCGGGAGTTATGGTCTACATCTCGCTGGATGAGTTGATTCCCACGGCGCGCGAATATGGCAAAGGACACGAATCGCTGATCGGGATCGTCTCTGGTATGGCGGTGATGGCGGCAAGTCTGCTGTTGATGAAGTAGCCGCTACCGGCGGGCATCCAGCCCCTGCCATCGGTGCTTCCACCCGTCTGGGGCTTCGCTCTCCACCACAAAGTAGTCCTCTTCTACCCGGCAGCGAAGCGCATAGCCGTTTTCATCACGCAGATAGCGCTCCTCCATAATACCCATCTCTACCAGCCTCTCCAGCGAGTCCGGCAGAGTATCATATGCCAGCCGGTAGGCGTAGACCGCGCGCCCGATCCCCAGGCGAATAAAGTGCGCCTCATTGTGCGTCTTCCGCTCGCGATTCGCTTCCGGCGGAAGGCGAAGCAGGCGCAGCATCTCCAGCATCAGCGTGGTTTCGCCGGAGCGGGGAGCGCGAAACGTCAAAGTGTGCTGACCGGCTGACAGGGTAAACGTTCCAAGCAGAAGGTCCGTCTCATCCGGCTCCGCGCTGTGAAAATCGTGCCGACATGCTGCCAACGTGTCATCTATTTCCACGTCAAAGACGCCGGAAGAGGGCGTGGTCAACGCAGTCAGGCGAATCGCGTAACGTCCCTCTTCCGTAACAGAGAACGGCAGGGAGAGATGCGCTCCCTCCTGCCGCGCCAGCCATGAGAGAATCGGTCTGCCTCCGAAAAAGCCCGCCGCGCGTACCTCCGGCTTTGCGCCGCCGTTGACCTCGGCAAACCGCAGCGCGCGAACCAGATGCTGGCGCTGCCAGGGAACGCACCGCTCCGGGTAGCCCGGCAGATGTCCGAACGGCTTCGGCTCGCCGACCTGATACCAGAAGGCGACGCTGTTAATAAAATCGGGACGCTCGATATACCACGCCTCCTCCGGGATGTCGCGATTTCCCTTATGTTCCAGGGTTACCCGCAGCGATTCTATAAAGCCGACCGGGTCGAGGATATGCCAGCGATAGCAGATGCCCTCATCTCCGGCGCGCCATCCCTGCCAGCGCGGCTGCCCGAACCATGCGCTTGTGCGCGGGCGAAATCCCCAGGCGTCATTGAAGTAGTCTTCCGTCCCGGTTCCCTGCAGACCTGGAATCTCCTCGCCGTCAATATAAAAAAAGTCGTCGCCTTCCCCGAACCAGCCGTCCTGCGCCAGCGTGATCCCCATGACCGCCCCGACAAAATGACCGCGCCCCTCGATGTCCGCAAGGAGATAGTCCTGTCCCATGACCGCCGGATACTCCTGCCGGTAACGCGCATGAAAATAGGGCGTATCGGGAGGCAGTTCGGGCAGTTCCACCCAGTCCACCTGCCAGTAGAGACCGGAAGCGCGATCCGGGTTATCGTTGACGATCACAATTCGCGCTGACTTTGCGAACGGCATCCGCCAGTAGCAGGTCAGGCTGCCGGTCGGCGACACCTGCACCGGCAGGCTCTCCACCACCGCCGGGCGTCCCTGCCCGACCGCAAAAAACTCGCCGAGAGGAACCTCGACTCCCGGATCGGCGCGCCCATCCCAGTAGATGCGCAGGCTGAGCGCATTTAGCTCCCCGACTCCTCCCGCATGGCTGGTCATCCAGATATGGTTGATGACTCCCGGTCCACGCAGCTGCGGTAGTTCAAACACCTGCCCCGGCGCAAGGCGCGTCATGTCGAAATTGCCGTCGTTCCAGTTGGGCTGTTCGTTGCTGGAGATACGTCGGGTGCGTCCCGTCGGCAGAGTCATCAATCCGCCAAGAATATCCCCGAAAAGTGTCATGGTCGCCTCCATCCAGCGGCAAGAGAGATTCATACGGCGCATACGCATCACCCATTCGCCAGGACGGATGCAGATACCTGCATGAGCAGGCGGATAGGTGACGGAAGAAGAGGGGTTGAGGAGGATCAGGCTCCTGCGCTGGAGACGGCGGCGTAGGATTCCAGAAGGCGGCGATAGTCCTGTTCGGTGACGGGAGCGGAGCCGTACCAGCGCGCATCGAAGTCGCGCGCCAGCGGGAGAAACAGCGTCAGCAGAGGCGGGCGGCTGCGCAGGGCGCGCAGGTATTCCCCGTTGGTGCGCGCGCGATCAAAATGGATGGCTCCGGTTCGATCCAGACGGATCAGCATCGCCAGAAAAACGGCGCGATAGGCGCGCCGATAATCTCCTGATTCGGCGTACTGCCGCGCGGTTTCCAGCCAGGCCTCCGGATCGGATTCTACCGTCTCTTCCGGCTCCACAACCTGAGAGGCGACCGCCGGGCGTTTTCGGGGAGCGGCGTCGGCTCTTCGTTCGCTCAAACGTCGGGCAAGGCGAGTCAGCAGCCACGCCAGCAGGAGAATCAGCCCGCCGACCAGCGCCACATAGATCATCCAGAAGAAGAGTTCTCCGGCTCCCGTTTCGGGGGCGGGCGAAAAGCGAAACAACCTCCCCAGCGCATCAAAAAACTGCTCAAGCCGTTCCCCGATCCACTTCCCGGCGCGCTCCAGAATCGTCGGTTCCGGCTTCTTCCACTGGAACTCTTGCCCGGAGAGAATCTCCCGCAGATGCCCCTGAATGCGTTGAACGCGCTCCGGTTCAGGCAACTGCGCGGCGGCGGGAGGAGCTGACCGGAAAACGGCAAGCAGGACAAGCGATATCAACACAAGAAGCGGTCTCCAACGAATCATCGCCGCGCCTCCCTGTCCGGGGATGCCTGCAACTGCTGCGCCAGAATATTCAGATCGAACCCTTCGCGGCGCACGCGCTGATCGTAGTAGAGCAGGGTCAGGCAGATCATCCAGAAGGGCTGCAGGAAGAGGCTGATGAGGGCGGAGGCGACCTCCACCATCAGTCGCTGCGCCAGAGGCGAGACCTGTAAGGTGGGAAATACGAGCAGTTCCAGCGACCAGAGAACCGACTGATTGAGGGAGATGCTCAGGACGCCCAGCACCAGCGCCAGCAGTAACATGGCTCCATAGATGGGAAACACGCGCCCCTGAACGAGACTCCAGTTTCTCTGTATCGCCTGGATCGGATTAACCCCCTCGATCACGGCAATCTGCGTTCCGAATACGCCGATCATCTCCAGCGCGAACAGCATCGCGGCTCCAATCAGTATGAAGGAGACACCCATAAAGAGGAGGGTGATAATGATGAGAGTCTGTTCGTTGCTTCCCCCTCCGGCTCCGACCGCCGCCAGCACCACTGCCAGAAAGATAAACCATATGAAAGTAAGCGCCAGATAGATGGGAATAAGAATAAAGAAGATCAGAAGCCAGGTTCCGATCAGCGCCATCGAATGTCTGAACATCCGGCGATAGGCGCTTCCCACCGTGACCAGTACGCCGAGATAGCGGTCCGAGATCGCCACCGTGAGCGCGCCGCTCAGAACCACGAACAGCGCGGTGTAGAATACCGCCCAGACCATCAAAAACGCCAGCACGCCTAACGCTGCCCCCACCTCATTGCCGGAGGTGGCAGGCTCTTCCAGAAGCCGCTCGATCCCCAGCGCATAACTGGCGCTGCTGAAGAGGATATGCGCCGGGACATGCAGCGTCGCCACAATTCCTGCAAAGAGCGCGAAGTTGCGTTTGTAGAGGTCGAACGCCTCATCGAAGATGTCGCCAATGGAGATCGGCAGCAGTTCAGAGGCGGGAGAGGGAGCGGAGCCAATCATGGTCAGGGGTTTTGCGGCGTTCCCGAACGCGCGGTCCCGGGTAGAGCGCGCACCTTGATGGTGACGCGCACCATCGCTCGCCCCCCTTTGACGGAGATATCCGGGGGCAGCTGCAGAGGCGCCTGACGCACGGTGTCTTCCTGAATACCCTCCAGAGATATCTCCGCCGTCGAGACATGCGTGAGGGTCAGCAGACGATCTGCGTTGCCGATCAGGGTGACCTGCGCCGGTTCGATGAGTATGTCGGTGACGATATGTCCGGCAGGAGGCTGTCCGGTGGTCGGCGCGCTGATCAGCAGCGTGCGCTCGGCGGGCGCTTCGACCAGTCCAAGCTGCACGCGGGTCGCGGGTGGCTCCACCTGCACGTTATCCAGCACCACCCCGTCTTTATCCAGCGCGCGGATCGGCAGTTCATCCCGAACGCCCCCGTCCTGGCTGTCAATGAAGACGACAAGTTTATCCACCTGCTGAAGATCCGGCTGCGTTCCCACCGCGAAGGCTTCCGAGGGGACCAGGCGCGGGGTCGTGAATCGCCTTCCGAAAGGAGCGGCATTGTTGAACGAGGGCGTGATCGTCAACGGCTTGCGCAGTTTTCGCGTCACCTCTACATTGACGTACTGGCGCAGCCCCTTAACGGTGACGCGAGACGCTCCCTCCGGACGCTCATAGCTGGTAATCAGCAGGCGCGGCGAGTTGGCGTTGACTGTGTTCAGATCAATCACGGCCCGAATCGCGGACCGGGAGCCGTTGTTGACGACAGGTAGGGGATCGGGGTTCTCATCCAGCGCCTCGACCTCGCTGCGGGGTCCGGAAACCTCTACCGGGATCATATCGGGCCTGACGCGCACGATCAGGTTGTCCGGGGCTTTTCCGACAATCTTGATCTGCGCGTTGATCTGCCGACGCTGCATCGGGTTGCGCTCCGCCTCCACATAGAGCCAGATCATGATGGAGGTGATCAGCGCCAGCAGTTTCATCACCAGGTTTTCGCGCAGAGATCGGAACATGGGGCTACTCGGAGTTTCGGGTACGGACAGTCTTGATGGCGTCGCCGAATCGCGAGGCGACCTGACCGATGGCGCTGCGGGGAGCGTTGGCGTCATTCACGTCGAGCATCTGGCAGAGCCGCTCGCGCAGCGTATCGTCGCGCAGGCCGCGAAGCAGCTTGCCCTCGACCGCGATAGAGATGGTTCCCGTCTCCTCGGAGACAACGACCACCACCGCATCGCTCTCTTCCGACATCCCCAGCGCCGCTTTATGGCGGGTATGCACATTGGCATCCACACGCGGGCTGGCGGTCAACGGAAGGGTACAGCCTGCGGCAACTACCCGATGCCCCCGGATAATAACCGCGCCGTCGTGCAGAGGTGTGCCTTTATAGAATATAGTGCTTAACAGTTCGGAGGTGGCGTCCGCGTTGATCTCCGTTCCGGTAGCGATGATATTCTCCAGCCCCGTTTCACGCTCAAAGACCAGCAGCGCGCCGATTCGCTTGACGGACATGGTGGAGACGGCGGCGACGACCGCGTTGATGGTCTGCATGATCCGGGTCATGTCCTCTTTGGCGGTCAGTCCCAGGCTCTTCCCCCAGAAGCCAAGCCTGCCGAACTGCTCCAGCGCCTGCCGCAGTTCCGGCAGAAAGAGAATCACGATGGCGACGGGCCCGAGGGGAAACGCCTGCCGCAGAAGCCAGTTGAGCGCGTAGAGGTTCAGCCAGTCGGAGAGCAGGACGGCGGCGACAAAGACCGCCAGCCCGCCGATGATCTGCCAGGCGCGGGTTCCTTTGGCAAGCAGCAGCAGACGGTAGAGCAGCCAGGCAATTGCAAGCACATCAATGGCGACCCGATAATCGAATCCGCGCACCGCCTCCCAGAGATGACCGAACTGCATGACATGTCCTGCCTGTGAAACAAAATCCAGCAACGTCGTCGCGCCAACCGCGTCTTTAGTATAACATCAGTCTCTCCGGCGGTCAATCCGAACCCTTCCGGGACGATGGCTGCCTGGTGAAAAACTCAGGGGTTTTTCCGCGAAAAGGGTTGACAGCAGAGGAGCAAATCATCTAAACTCTAACAACTGTGAAGCGCGTCACAATCCCTGCGTGACGAAAATCACATGCGCTGACCCACTGACAACACAATCAAGTCCTACACGAATTCATGTTCTTCAGCGGACGAGCAATCATATAGAGTAGGCACAGAGCATGCACCGCTGGTGTGTGCCGACACAACGCCACGGAAGGAGGTTGCGGTGATCTATCGCCGACTTCGCTGGGCGCTTTTGTGCGTCGCGGCTACCTACGGAATGCTTCTGGCTATCGCTGCCGGGGCATCAGAACGAGTTGTTACGGTTGGACCGGGCGACTCCATTGACAGTCTGGCGCGCAGGTATCGAGTCTCCTGGAAAGACATCGCCCGCGTCAATAACATCTCCCGAGACACACTGCTCCGTGATGGCAGGAAACTCATTATTCCTTCCCCGCCGAAAAGGGTCACGCGTCCCTCGACCATGAATCGGGCGGCATCTGTTAACGGCAACCGAATCTCTGTACGCATGGGGCCATACGAGGGTTACCGCCGGGTCACCCTGCTGGACCAGGGTGACCGGGTGACCGTTACTCGAAAAGCAGGCGACTGGTATCAGGTGGATCTGGACGATGGTCGCTCTGGCTGGATCCGCAGCGACTTTCTGGAGGTCTCCTCTCGCCAGTCCGTCGCCTCCTCCCGCCGGTCGGAGCGGTCAAGCGCCGCTTCGAGCGAGCGCAGTTCCAGCGAACGACGCATAACTGCCAGCAGCAAAAGCAAGCGTTCCCGCGAGAGCGAGCGTGAGGCGCGCTCCTCCACGCGCAAGCGTACCCGGACGGCGTCCAGCAGCACGCGCCGAAATCGTTCTGCCTCATACTCGCGTCCGCGCTACGTGCGCAGCGCCAGCTACACCCGCCGACGCGCCAGGAGCGAGGCGCAGGCTCCGGAAGCCTCGACCGACGTGATACGCACCGCATATGCCTATCGCGGGGTTCGCTATCGCTATGGCGGCAGTTCGCGCAGCGGCTTCGACTGCTCCGGATTTACCAGCTTTGTCTATCAGCGCAACGGCATCTCGCTGCCGCATAACGCCGCCGCGCAGTTCAGCCAGGGCAAACGGGTCTCCTCCGGAGAGCGAAAGCCGGGTGATCTGGTCTTCTTCAGCACCACCCGTCGCGGCATCTCCCATGTCGGTATCTATGTCGGCGACGGGAAGTTCGTACACGCTTCCAGCGGCGGCGGGCGGGTGCGGGTGGACAGCCTGAACTCCGGCTACTACGCCAAGCGATATCGCGGATCGCGCCGGGTTCGCTGATGCGCCGGTAGCTGCTCTTTCCCCGCCGTCTCAATCGCGGAAAAACAGAAGGCGAGGATAGGCAGGTCCCCAAACCTCCTTATCCTCGCCTTTGCTGTTTCGGAGAACGCTGGTCGAGACCATCGCATAGAGCCTGAACTGCTTTGTGATACGACCGTACTTCGAGAAACTAACTACTCACCCAGGGAGGATCGCCAATGGATCGTGAAGTGGGTCATGATCTGGCAATGCATCAGGTCCGCAAGGTGATGGAGGTGCAGGTCAGCGCCGCCAATGAACTGCTGGAAGCGGGATGGATTCTGCACGATATCTATATCAATAACGAGAACCAGAGCCGCTATATCATGCTGTGCATGGACGAGATACTCTGCCCGCGCTGCGGGGCGACCGCGACGCTGGAGGTGCTGGAAGAGGGAGAGCGACTGCGCTACATCTGCACCAAAGAGTGTAGTTGATCCGGGCGGAAAGAGTTCCGCCAGGCTCTGTCTCCCTTGACAGGGGCAGGGAACAGCGTTATAATAGTTGCGTTCTCGCGGCGCCATCGTCTAGAGGTCAGGACGACGGGTTTTCAGCTCGTAGACCGGAGTTCGATTCTCCGTGGCGCTGCCACCCTGCCGAGGTGGCGGAATTGGTAGACGCGCACGGTTGAGGGCCGTGTGCCGAAAGGCGTACGAGTTCAAGTCTCGTCCTCGGCACCAAATTAAACGTCTGTTGAGGGGACAGATCAAAGATTGATCTGTCCCCTCTTCTCTTCTTTCAGATTGCGCAGATGCCGTTTGCCAGGGAGAGGTCATCCGGCTCTTAACGTAGATTTAACGATTCCATAATTCTCCCTTAACGTCTGGCATCTATACTATACTACTGTATGGATCGGTAATCTGTCGGAGGTCAATCTGAAAGTGAACAGACGGGCTTTTACCCTCATCGAGCTTCTTGTTGTAATCGCCATTATCGCGATTCTTGCCGCGATTCTGTTTCCGGTATTTGCGCAGGCGCGAGAGTCGGCACGCAAAGCCTCCTGTCTCTCCAATCTGCGTCAGTTCGCGACCGCTACCCTGATGTACGTGCAGGACTATGACGAGCTATTTCCGCAGAGCGCCTACAGCATGGATGCGGCAATCCTGATTCCGGGAACCGGGCAGCGAGTCTTCACGGTCTATGACGCAACCATGCCCTATATGAAAAACATCGAGATACTGGTCTGTCCCTCGCAGCGACCGGGGATAGACTTCGCCGGGCCGCCGCCAACAGGCATTCTGGGTTCGATCGGCCTGCGTGGCAGCGGAAACTTCCGCTACTCCTCCTATGCCATGAACTTCGCGCTCTTCCAGGACCCGGCGATCCCGCCCGGACTGTTTGACAACGACCCGGTCGTCGCCCTGGCGGCAATCAGTCAACCGGTCAATACCACCATGTTCTTCGACTCGCGCTACATCCGTCCGACTGACCCGCATGTAGACCCGATCTGCCCCCGCCCCACTGGCGTCTTTGAGTGGTATAACTTTCCCGGCGACCCGCGCCATTCTGACGGGTTCAACGTCAACTTCGTGGACGGACACTCCAAATACTTCTCTCGCCGCGGCGTTATCGAGGGCACCTCTCCCTCTGGCGGACGGCTGGTTCCAACCTATACTTTGCCCTGTGATCTCTCTGGAATACCGGACGGCGTCCCGAATACATAACGCGACTCTCTATGCTCCTCAAAACACTCACCCGAAGAGAGCCCCGCATCTCTTCGGGTTTTTTCCGACTGCCCGCCATTTAAAGCGGATTTAACACTCTTTTAACATCCTCTTAACACTTCAACTGCATAATCTATATATGATATGCACCTTTTCATCGCTCAGATTTTCCTCTCAACCGAACTCTTTGAACGATGAAAAAGACGATTGCGATTGAAGGAGGACTCATGTACCGCAGAGCCTTTACCCTTATTGAGTTGCTTGTCGTAATTGCTATTATTGCGATCCTGGCGGCTATCCTGTTCCCCGTCTTCGCCCAGGCGCGCGAGAAGGCGCGGCACGCGACCTGCACATCCAACGTCAAGCAGTTCACCCTGGGTATGCTGATGTATGTCCAGGATTATGATGAGACGTTTCCGTCGCAAGACCCCGTTGCGGGACGCCCGCAGTTGATGGACGACCTGTGGATATTCCTCATCGTTCCCTATATTAAGGGAGCCCCGCAGGATTGGGCGAGCACCCGCGCCAACATCTATGTCTGTCCCAGCAATATCAACCTGCAGCTGGTGAGCAACACAGTCGTGCAGCAGGCGCTGACCTTCTGGGGATGGGACCTCGCCCGCGAGTTCCGGCTAACTCAGCGTCCGGATGGCAGGTGGGCATGGCACGCCAGTTATTGTATTAACGACTCGATTATCGGCGAGACCGGGATCGGGTTCACCAGTCTGGCAGCCTGGCAGCGTCCGGCAGAGGAGTACCTGTTCATGGAGACCACCTTCGATACCGACGTCGACTCCAATGATGTGGACCGCGAAGATGACGAGATCTTTATGAAACACAGTGAGGGGATGACAGTAGCTTACCTGGACGGGCACGTCAAGTGGATGCGCGACGCCCGCGTGCCGACCGACAGTTCCAGCTACGAAGGTCAGGGCAAGCCGGTTTACTACCGATCCAGCGGCAGCGCTTTCAGCCCCTGGCGTCCGGTCTACCCGCCGGGACAGTAGCACCCATACGTATCCGTTCTGCAGGGCAGGCGATTTATGCCTGCCCTGTTATATTGTTGGACTGCCTATTTTGCCTGAAGCCAGGCGACAATCTGCGCTTCCGACAGCGCCCCTGTCTCTACGCGCAGCGGCGCGTTCAGAGCGAGGCAGCCTTTTTCGATCTCTTCTGTCCGAAAGACGCCGCCGGTTGCGTAGAGAAGCAGAGGCGCGGGCGCGCCCAGCAGCGCTGCCGTTCTCAGATCGCCAACTCGACGAATGCCCGGCGCGTAGAAACGCTTCAGAAACTCCTCTTCGTTCTCCGTATCGAATCCGGCGGCGTCTATGGCGGCGCGACCGATCCCGGAGGCGAGACCGCGCGCCAGCAGCGCGTAGAGTCCGGCTTCACCCACGCCGATCAGATCCACCTCTCCCCCTCCCGATTTTTGCATCTCTGTCAGCGTATCCAGAATCTTCTGTACCCGGTCGCCGGTCGGCGCGCGGTTATAGGTAGAGAAGAAGGCGTTCCAGAGACGCCCTGTCTCCTCATTCACCGGCTCCAGAGGCAGACGCCGTGCCTCGGTATATCCGGCGGCATGAAGCGACTCCAGCAGCGGACGATCCTCCGATTCCGAACGGCTGGAGACGATCAGAACGCGCCGCGCATCTGTTCGCGAGCGAGACTGCGGAGCGGGCAGAGCGATCCCCAGCGAATGCGCCAGCGCCGGGCGCAGGCTCTGCGCGAACCGTCTCCAATCGTCTCTATTTTTGGGCAGCAGCGAAGTCAGCAGATGCTGCGACTGCTCGATCAAGGCGCGGGTCAGCGCAGGCTCTCTTAACGCATTCTCCGGCAAAGGAGACTGCGCGTTCCAGACGCGCATCGCCTGTACATCCGCCTCGAACGGCTTCTCGCGAAAATGCTCCGGGTTGGGATCGTTTTGCAGCCAGCGTCCGAACCAGGCATACATCGCCTCCCGGCTTTCGCGGTTATAGTTATGCCCGTAGTTGAACTGAACGACCGCCGTCTTCTCCTCCGCCCCGTAGAGCGCGTAGACTTTTCGGATGGCGGGACCTTCCACCTTCGGGTTCTCTTTGGTCCAGTCGCCGGTGCAGGATACCAGCAGGAGCGGTTTCGGGGCGAAGACCGCTCCAATCTCCACATTGTCCGTTCCGAGGCGCAGTCCCGGTCCATTCTCGCACAGGCAGCCGCCCTGCATATGCGCCGAAATCATATTGACCGGAACCGCCGCCTGAATACGAGCATCCACCGCGCAGAGCAGAAACGTCTGCGTACCGCCGCCAGAGGCTCCCGTCGCTCCGATGCGCTTTCGATCCACCTCCGGCAACGAGGAGAGATAGTCCACCACCCGGATGCTGTTCCACAGTTGAAGTCCTGACAGGCTGACGCCCCATGCCCAGTGGCGAAGCGTACCGGCAAACCGATGATCCGCCTGATGCGTGTCGTTATAGCCCACCATATCGTAGGCAAAAACGACAAACCCCTGACGCGCCAGATTGACGCCGATGGCGACCAGATTTCCGCGCCCCTCGGCGGGAGAAGCAGGCGCAGGCGCGGCAGGAGCGACATCGGGCTGCATCTCGAGGCGTCCATGCGACCAGTGTCCGTGCGGATTGACGATGGCGGGAAAGGGACCTTTCCGCCCTCTGGGACGATAGAGGTTGCCGCACAGGTAGAAGCCGGGCAGCGTCTCGATGGCGACATTTTCGATGATGTAGTCCGGTCCCTCGATCTTTCCGGTGATGCGCGGATGCAGAGGCGTCTTCGGGGGCATGGGCAGCAGTCCGCTGGAGGCAAGAATCTGTTCTCGAAGACGGCGCGCCCGCGCTTCCCACGCTTTGCGCGTGGCGGGCGGGGTAAAGAGGTGGGGCGTGTCCAGATCGCGGGGCTTATCGGCTGCCGGTAAGGTCGTCATCTTTTCCTCCGGGGCAGGCCATGGGAAGGCGGGCAGCGTCAGCGCGGCGAACAGGATCGTCAGCGCCAGAGCCGTCAACCTCGCTGCAGCGCGCAGGGTTCGATTATCCATATGCGAACGCTCACAGCCTCCTTATCATGCACTTATTCGGCGACATGCTTCCTCTTCACAACCGGATGGCAAATCTCCTTCCGGAATCTATGTATGGAAGGAGCGAACGGAGAGCGCGTGGTATTTCGTATCACCTGATAGACGAATCTTCGCATCCTCCGCAAAACATGCAAAACACAAGGAGCGTGACACAAGATGGCTAATTTTGAGGTGATACGTTCTGAGGGTCTGAACCTGGTGAAGGTGACCCTGCAGAACGAGATGGTGCGCACGGAGGCAGGCGCGCTCTACTATATGCGCGGACCGATCACGATGGAGTCGAAGGTGGGACCGATGGGCGGGCTGTTAAAGGCGTTCGCCAGCGGCGAATCGTTGATTCGTCCCACCTACACCGGAACGGGAGAGCTCTACCTGGAGCCGTCCTTCAGCAACTTTCATGTGTTCGATGTCCAGGGGCAGGAGTGGATTTTAGAGCGCGGAGCCTACTGGGCGTCGGAGAGCGGCGTGCAGGTGGATGTCTATCGCGACAAGACGCTTACCAGCCTGTTGAGCGGGCAGGGCTTTGTCAATATCCAGACCCGCGTCTTCGGGCAGGGACAGGTGGCGGTCGTGGCGCAGGGCGACGTGCAGGAGATGGAGCTTAAAAACGATAAACTGGTGGTAGATGGTCGGTTTGTCGTGGCGCGCGCCGCCAGCCTTCAATATTCGGTGGAGAAGGCAACCAGATCGTTCTTCGGCTCCATGACATCCGGGGAGTTTCTGGTCAGCACCTTCCAGGGAACCGGCAAAGTGCTGATCGCTCCCATTCCCTACTGGCGCGCGCGGATGTATGAAGCCATCACCAGTCTGACCCTGTCCGGCAGTTCGGGATAAGCCGTTTTTGTACAGGGCGTCCGAGCCTGACGCAAAGACGCCCGGCGCTGTCTATCTCTCAGGGCGGAGGAAAGGTTATGTCGGACAT
>CAYSDM010000007.1:56486-101586 GCA_964429855.1 uncultured Chthonomonadaceae bacterium | reverse complement strand
GGATATAGGCCAGGATCTCCTTGCGCTGCTCTTCAGAGAGCGTCCTTCCCAGACTGCGCTCGAGGGCCGCAAGGCGCGTGTCGGTGGGTATCTCCGGCGCAGTAGCGGGGTCCTGCGCTTCAGTGGTCAGTGCGGCGGCTGTCAGCGCGCCTGTCAACGACGCGACGGCGATCCGGCCCAGTTGCCGGCGGGATAACGGCGTTGCAGAATTGTCTTGAGGCATGATCTCTCCTCCTACCATCGCAGAGTCGGCGGGAAGTACTCGGCGATTAACTCCTCATAGTAGGGGCGCAGCGCAGCGACATCCGGGCGTTCATGGCTCTTGGTGTAGAGATCGTAGGGATTGAACGCCTGCACCCAGGTCAGCATCTCCCGATCCTTTTCATCGGTCAGATAGGCGTAGGCTCCCTCGCGATGCCAGGGATAGAAGGAGTGATAGCGAATCATGTAGAGCGCGGGTTCGGGCAGGTACTCCTTCACGACATGATAGAGATACTCATCGTGCCCCCAGGAGAGATGCACGTTCCTCAAGCCGCAGTTCTCCGAATAGATGCCCAGCCGCGTCTGATACGCCGCAACCTGAAAATCCGGGTTCTCCTCAAAGAAGTGCGGGAAGACGATGGTCGGCGAGTAGGCGCAGCCGACCGGGAACGTATCGCCCACCACTGCCCACTGCGGCTCTCCCCACAGACAGAGAATCTTGCCCAGGTCGTGAATGAGACCGGCGAGGATGAACCAGCGCGGATGACCATCGCGGCGAATCTGCTCCGCCGTCTGAAGCAGATGTTCCAACTGGCTCAGGTCGGTGTCGGGGTCGCTGTCGTCCACCAGCGTGTTCAGGTACTCCATCGCCTCCCAGACGCCCATACGCCGACGATCCAGCGGCAGAAACTCCTTCTGCTTCGCCCGCACGAACTCCAGCGTCTGATGCCGATGGTTCAGCCGGTAGAACTCGCGCACGGTCGGACGCGCATCCGCCTCGTAGTTGCGAAACTCCTCCCTCTTTTTATCGGGATTGGTCGCCTGAAACGTCGGTTTTCCGTCGGTTGCGGGGTAGCGGCTCTTGACGAACTCCTCCCACTCCTCCAGACTTCCGAGCGGCGCGTTCTGCGCGGATGCTGCGGTCTCTTCCATCTCACTCCCTCTCCTTCGCCGACCGGCAATGCCTCTGACTGTTCCGAACGATTCGCCTGCTTGCGCCCGGACTCCTCCCTGCATTCGGCTCTTTTCGCTCATGCGCGCAGTTTGTGCCATACGAGCGCCTGAATCTGATCCGAACGATTGAGCGGCGCGTCCCCGGCGGGGCGGCGGAACTCCCCGCCTCCTTCGCGACGATGCAGCAGTACGACCGCCTCCTCTCCCTGCCGCAGTTGATCCGGCGTCTGACCATGCCACTCCTCCCCGACAGCGCGCTGATGCAAAATAAAGAGGCGTTCATTCAGCACAAAAGCGGCGCGCACGCCCTCATAGAGCGCGGAGGCGACAAAGGAGGGTGCGGCGAGGCTCGCGGGACTGTAAGCCTGCATCTGAATCGTGGTTCGCACTTTGCGCGCGAAATCGGGCGAGAAGAGGCGCAGAACGATCTGCGCCTCGGCGTTCATCTGCCGGGCAGTGAAGCCGACGCTGAGATTTACGGCGTCGTCGCTGGTGGCGGCGATCACGGCGCGCGCTTTCCCGGCATTGGCGGCTTTCAGGGTATCGGGCAGTCGGGCATCCCCGATGATCACCTGCGTCCTCTTCATGTCGCGCACGGACTGCACAAACTGCCCGTCCGGGTTCAGTTGAATGGCGACCAGCTCTTCCTCCGCCCGCACAAGCTCCTCGACAATGCGGTAGCCGACGTTTCCCAGCCCGACCACCACGATATGTCCCTCTTCCGGAATGCGCTGCCGTCCGCCGATCTGCCGGAATCGCGCGGTGATGACGAAGTCGGTGATGATGGTGTAGAGTACCGCAAGCGTCGCCGATCCCAGCAGCATCACCAGACAGGTGTAGAGCTTCAGCGGGGCGGAGGCGTTCGCCAGACTGATATCGCCGTAACTGGCGACCGTCACCATGCTGAGGATAAAGTAGAGCGCATCCACAAACCGCAGATTCATAGCGTACTGGAAGATGAAGACATTCAGGATGACGAGAGTGATCAGCGTGAGGAAGACGGCGCGAAGCGGCAGGGAGGTGCTGCTCCACATCTTCTGAACGAACTCGATCATGTGGCGCGGCGCGAGATGCTGACGCAGGAAACGACCGATCCGCTGCAGGGGAGACGGGGTATGCGCGGCGCGTCTGGAGGAAGGAAAGGAGCGGCTCCACTCCTCCTTTCTGCCGATCAGCGTCACATGGTCGCCGGGTGCGAAGACGGTCTCCGGGTCGGGCGCGATTCGGGCCGGTTCCTCGCCGCGCTCCAGCATCAGGGTCACGAACTGCCGGTCCGCGATCTGGCGCGCGGTCTTTCCGTCCAGCGCGTCCCCCTCCTTTACCATCAGGCTGCGAATCACATAGGGAACGCTGTCCTGCTGAAACGCGCAGAGCGCCTCATCGCTGAGCGCGGCGACGGCGAACGAGGGCGCGGAAAGAGCGGACATCGCCAGGGCGCGGCGCAGTTGAAACCCCGATTCCATCTGCCGCGCCAGGTTCTGGTCGAAGAGGCGCAGGACAATGGGCAGGTCGGCGCGCTGCTGGCGGGCGTCGAAGGCGATCTCGATATTGATCAGATCCTGATCGGTGGCGATTATCAGGGCGCGCGCGTGCTGAAGCCCTGCCTGCGCCAGCAGATGTTCATCGCGGGCATCGCCCTGAATCAGGTCAATGCCCTCCTCCTCCCCGATCCGTTTCCACTCTTCGCGCTGTCCCAGCGTGATGACGGTTACCGGCAAGCCCAACTGCCACAGCAGCCGGACGATCCGATACCCGACGTTTCCCATGCCGCAGACAATATAGTGATCGGTCATAGATAGATGAGGGAGAGAGCGCTGTTTCGAGATGCCGGCTGCTCTTTTATCTGAATGCGCCCGCCTCCTTCTGCATAGAAGGTTCGATAGGGAATCCCCATCTTCTCTATCTCCTCTACCATCTCCGGTACGATCTCAGCCCCTTCCATACTCATCACGGCGGGATTCCGGGCGCAGAAAACGAGATGTCGTTGAATCTTTGTCAGACCATGCAAGACAGGCAAGGAGCGCTCCAACTGTCTTAGCTGCCCTGATGTTAACTCGGCTGCAAGTCTCAGCAGTTCGGTCAGCGGGAGTTCGCCGGGACGCTGCACCAGACGCCGCAGTCGCCGGATTATGTCGTATGGAATAAACCGTTCATCCTCCCAGAACCAGGAAGCGAATCGCAGCAACAAAACGTCTCCATGCCATTTGAACAGTATCGGTTGCACACCCTCTTTCAGCTTCCGTAAATAGGCGTCCACAGTCAAGCCTGCGGGAGTGCCGGGATCATCCTGATTTGCGGGCAGCAACGCGATGATGGCAACGGGAACTGAGAGAGGCACTTCCGCCAGACGCCGCTCCAGTTCAAAGCCGGTAAAGACCTTCAGCCGCCTGACTACGTCTTCGCGAGAAGGGGCTATCCTGGACTTCGATAGCGCATTGTCCCGCGTGTCGCCGGGCAGCATCCAACCTTCATCCATCTCTGATCGTATTGCTCTGTCAAGGGGCACACCGCCTGCATAACCATAGCTGCCTTTTCCCTCAATAGCCATCATCAGGACAGGGGTGACGAACGAATCCATGCGCACTGTTGAAAAACGTACCCATTTTGGCTTTGCTTCACGATCATTATACAGATCAAGTTCCCGTTGAACATACTTTTTTCCCGCCTCCGATAACTGATCTATCGGAACCGTTATCTCTTTCTTCCCTCTTAATACGCTTTGCTGCATGGAAGGAGTAAGATTATCTGCAAGGATTTTGATCCCCTCGCGACATCTATCATCATTCAGAACATAGTCCGGCGTGAGATTGTCTCCCTGTAAGTTTTTGCGTTCTTCGGGAGTCATCCTTGCCGCATCTATCAGGCGTTTTACCTGTTTCTCGAAGGTGGAGAACACCTCATCCTTCATCATGGCAGATAGTCGTTTCGCAGCGAGTGAGGGGACAAAACGATACGAATATGGTGATGTCTCTCCGGTTCTCTCCCAACTCCAGAGCGCCTTGAGATATCCCATCTGCGACCAGAGCGCATTCAGAACATCTGCCAGCGGCGTCTCTTCTACATAGACCAGAAGCGGAACGCCCGAAAGGGCATTCCGCTCTCCGATGCTCAGAGACACTCCAGTCTTCCCGGTCAACTCTTCCAGTAACTCTGCTAGATATATTTCAGCATGGAAGAGTGTCTTTCCAAACGCGAATCCTCTTTTCGCATCTCACGGGTTATAAAGGAGTCGCCTCTGCCAGGCATTGCGAGAAAGCCAAGCAGCAGGATGATAATCAGTCCAGATACATAGTGCCTGTACATAGCCAGCATCCGTTTCAAAGAGGGTCTGAGGCGATGCTTTTACGTCTCAGACCTGGATTCTTCTAAGGATTAACAACATCGAAGTAATTAATCTGTCGCGTTTCTCTCAACCCGGCGCCAGGCGCAGAAATGGAGCTATAGGCTTCCGCGTAATGGCTGCCTAGAAAGAGAATTGCCATGCCGCTTAGCGAACCTGTGTTGGAAGCATTACGGATCCAAACGCCAGAACTATTCAGAGTAATCGTTTGATTATCTTCATTGTCGGCGGCTACAGGAGTGTTACCCTCAAAGGCGATCCACATCCTCCAGGTGACACCCGTGATTTGCTGAAACTAATTTCCTGTCAGTTTGACGTAGTGGTTGGATGAGCCTATTCCAACCGGCGCAGTGAACAGTCCATACGTATGGATAGTAATTCCATCAACGGGTGTATCTAGAGTCACTGAGACGATGGGAGTCACAGCCTTAGCTGTGGTTGAAAAGATAGCTCCCATGCCAAGGAGCAAGATAAAACTAATCACACTGAACCGATTCACAATTGCACTTCCGTTTATAGTTTATGAGAGTGCCTCATCACACCAATATTGCAGTATATAGTACTATTTTTCGTTCGCGCCATACACATTCCTTTTCTACCGATATTGTTTGCCTGAAAACACAAGACATCACTACATGCGAAGAGGCGTTGCAGAAGGTCCTCCTCAAGGGTAATCTGATACCGGGCATTGTCTCCTCCCGATGGTGTGAGTTTAGCGCACTTACATCTTAGCAGTGGGAGAAATAGCCTCTTGACCGACCTGGCCCAGAGTTACGCCATGATACTGGACGCTACTCGCAGCCCTCTTCATCACTGGAAGAGGGCTGCGCTAACTTCGGCTTTCCGGTGTCTACTGTTTCAGCCAGGGGAGACGACGGTCTACGATCTCCCGGTCTTTGAGCCTATCCGGGTCCCCGTATCCCTGCAGCTCCAGATTATAGATGGTTCGGGAGACGAAGCTGCGACCGGAAGGGCTTTTCGCGCAGTCTGCCTGAATGCGTCTCTGCAGCGCCTGAATAATCTCCGGGTAGTGGAAGATGGTCCACTTTCCATTGACTTCTACCATCCGCCATGCCAGATGGCCGAGGTGGTCTCCGATCATATCCGCCACCATATCATCCGTCTCCTTCTTCAGACGATCCATCAGGTAGCGAACCAGAAACGCCTCACGGGAGCCAGACTCGATCTCGCGTAGAGGGTCCACGCTTACCGCCAGCATGGCAGACTGTTCCAGAACAGCCGGGAGGCTCTTCTGTTTCAGCAGATCAACCAGAGTCTGAAGATAGAAAGGGTGGTAGGGACTGCGCCAGATGTCCAAATGCTTCCCGCGCACAACCTTACCCAATGAGCAGAAAACGGCCAGACGACTTTGAAATGTTTCGCGGGGATCGAGCAGAACCGTCCGCATCTCCTGTAGAGCGTCAGGTACATCCCGCCTGTTAATCCAGGCGACATGGCGACGAAAGAGAGCGACCAGCAGATCGTCCGGCCCAGAGACAGGGCGCGTACCGATAAAGATCTGATAATCATTAGGACCTGCTTCCGATCGGTAGATGACCACCCAGTACTGTCCGACCGCTGCCCGGCTGGTCGGCACCGGGATTTTGGAGACGCTGCTCCGGCGATTTCTCTCCAGCATAGGCTCGTTGTCTATGTTCAGCCATGCCGGCGCGTATTTTCCGGATAACACCTCCACCACGCGAAAATGAACTTTTCGTGCCAGATGCTCTTCATCGCGAACCTGACTCTTCTCCATGCGAAGCACCTGAGCGAGTAGTACAGTGGTTTTTTCATAACTTGCGGCAGGCAGGAGGGTGCCAATCGCATACAATGCTTCCCGGTTTGCAGGTTCAGTTCCGGCAGGTACCGCCTGTGTTGTCGCTTCCGTACACATTCCCGATAGCATGTTCAGCAAAATACTCAGACAGAGAAATCGTGCCATGTGCCGGATGACGCGAAATCCGTTTGCTGGCATGGTTAACATGATCTGTCTCCTTTTTCTGCGAGTAGACCGTTCTCATGCGTAGAAGAAGTTACGCCTGTGTCGCCGGGATATGAACTCGCTCCCTCTCAAAAACAAGATGGGCACATTCTCTCATCTGGCCTGTTTATCGTCAACACTATTAGATAGTGATACAAGCAAATCTTGCTCAACAAGAATTCATGATTGAGAGGGGAGGCTGTGGACGATTAGAGACGACGACATCTCCGGTGATCTGCTATGCCCCACTCGACAGGGTGGGGAGGGCGTGTTATAATGCCGATGCTTCGCGTATCTCAGGAGTGAGTGTTTCCGGTTCAGATTGGGAGGAGAGTATGACACAGGTCAGGACATCGGGCGGCAACAGTGGAAAGCGTTTTCGGCTGATCCTGCGCGAGGGCGGCATCGCCCGCGAGATGGGCGGCGAGGAGTCCACAGTCGGCGTTCAGATTGTGGACAAGATATTTACCGAAGCGCTGGATGCGGGCGCGTCGGACATCCACCTGCATCCGGAGCGCGCCAATACCCGAATCCGTCTGCGCATAGACGGCATGATGCACCAGTTAGGCAACTTCTCCAACGAGTACGCCCCGAATGTGCTGGCGCGAATCAAACTGGCTGCCGGCATGCACATTGACGAGCGGCGCGAGCCGCAGGACGGGCGCATTGATATGGAGTATGTGGCGCGAAGGTTCAGCGCCCGCGTCTCGGTGCTGCCCTCTCTCAACGGCGAGAAGGTGGTGATACGACTGCTGGACCCGGCGAACGTCAAGATCAATCTGGAGAGCCTGGGGATGTCGCCGGACATTCAGCAGCAGTGGAGCCGCGCCATTCAAACCCCCTACGGCATGATTATCGTTACCGGGCCGACCGGCTCCGGAAAGACCTCCACGCTCTACGCCTCCATCAACCGGCTGGATCGGGTGAAACGCAACATCGTGACCGTCGAAGACCCCATCGAGTACGAATTTCAGGACAATATCACGCAGGTGCAGGTGACCGAGCGGATGACCTTCCCCCGCGTGATGCGCTCCTTCCTGCGGCAGGACCCGGACGTGATGATGGTGGGCGAGATGCGCGACCCCGAATCGCTCTCCATCGGCATTCAAGCCAGTCTGACCGGGCACCTCGTGCTGACCACGCTCCACACCAATAACGCCGTGGAGACGCTGGGACGCATGATAGATATGGGCGGCGAACCCTACCTGATCGCCTCGACGGTTGTCGCAATCCTCGGTCAGCGTCTGGTGCGCGTGATCTGCCCGCAGTGCAAGCGCGTCTACAAACCGAACGATGACGAGTTGTTTGCGCTGAACCTCAGCCGGGAGGAGGCGAATAAGCAGACCTTCTATCACGGCGCGGGCTGCGATCACTGCCGTCATACCGGCTATAAGGGGCGGACGGGCGTCTTTGAACTCTTGATGAATACGCATGAAATTCGCGAACTGATCACCCAGCGCGCCCCGATGATGGACCTGTTCGAGGCGGCGCGTGACCAGGGAATGCGCACCATGATCGAAGACGGCATGGACAAGATTCGCCGGGGCATCACCACGCCGTCCGAAGTGATCCATGCGGTCTATACCTCCATTCTGCGCGAGACGATGGAAGAGGAGGAGCAGGCGCAGGAAGAGGAGGGCGTGGAGATAACGCCGGATGCTGAGGAAGAGAAGTAGACAGTGCAGGACGGACGCCCCCATGTGGTGATCGTTGGCGGCGGCTTCGGAGGTCTGGAGGCGGCGCGAGGTCTTCGAAAGGCGCCTGTTCGCGTCACTCTCATTGACCGGACGAACTACCATCTCTTCCAGCCGCTTCTCTATCAGGTGGCGATGGCGGGACTCTCTCCGGCGGATATCGCCGCCCCGATCCGCAATCTCCTGCGGAAGCAGCGCAATACGACGGTGCTGATGGGGGAGGTTGTCGGCGTGGATGCCGATGCCCGGCAGGTGCGCCTCGCAGACTCCTCCCTCTCCTACGACTACCTGATCCTGGCGACCGGGGCGCGTCACAGCTACTTCGGGCGCGATGAGTGGGAGCCGCGCGCTCCCGGCTTGAAGACCCTCGCGGACGCGACCGCTATTCGCCGCCGGATTCTAACGGCGTTCGAACTGGCGGAAGCGGAAGACGATCCGGCACGGCGCGCCGCGCAGATGACCTTTGTGGTGGTGGGAGGCGGACCAACCGGGGTGGAGATGGCAGGCGCGCTGGCGGAACTGTCACGCCATTCGATGGCGGAGGACTTCCGCCGCATTGATCCGACCGCGACCCGCATCGTTCTGCTGGAAGCCGGACCGCGCCTGCTGGCAGCCTTTCCCGAAAGCCTGTCCGCGAAAGCGAAGACCGCGCTGGAACGGATGGGCGTGGAGGTGCGGGTCGGCGCGAAGGTGGAGGAGGTAGACGAAGAGGGCGTGACGGCGCAGGGCGAGCGTATTCCGACGGGGATGGTGATCTGGGCAGCGGGAGTCGCTGCATCACCTGCCGGAAAGTGGCTGGGAGCGGAGACGGATCGCGCCGGACGGGTGAAGGTGGGAGATGATCTGTCGGTTCCCGGACATCCCGAGATTTTTGTGATCGGAGACGCGGCTCTGCGCGAACAGGACGGCAAGCCGCTGCCGGGCGTGGCGCAGGTGGCGATGCAGGGCGGCAGGTATGTGGCGGGCGTGATTCGCGCCCGCGTGGAGGGCAGACCCGCGCCTCCGGCATTTCGTTATCGCGACAAGGGCAATATGGCGACGGTGGGACGCGCCTTCGCGGTGGTGGACTTTGGTAGATATCGGTTCAGTGGCTTCTTCGCGTGGCTCTTCTGGCTCCTGGTTCACATCTACTATCTCATTGATTTCGAAAACCGTCTGCTGGTGATGACGCAGTGGGCATGGGCTTACATCACCTATCGCCGCAGCGCGCGGCTTATCATTCTGGACAGCGATACGCGCGCAAAGTCGCTGCCAGCCGGAAAGTCGGAGAGGATATCGCCCTGAGATGGAGTTTTTTCAGGGAATGAAACTGGTGCTGAGCGTTCCGCGCCTCTGGCCCTACTGCTGGAAACCGCTGCTGGCGGCGCTGGCGGTCTATGTGACGCTGGGGGTGGGAGTCTGGCTGCTGGTCATGCCGCTGCTGATCCGGTGGCTGCAATGGGGGAGCGGCGCAGAGTGGCTCGTGGGGATTCTGGTCTCCGTGCTGATTCTGGCGCTGTGGATTCTGCTCTTTTCCTATGTTTTTGTGCTTCTCTCCAGTCTATTTTCCAGTTTTCTATGGGATCGGCTGGCGGAGCAGGTGGAGATTGTGGACGGCGGAGGCGCATCGGCGGTTTCGCTTTCGCGCTCAGCCTTGATCATGGACGCTCTGGCGAGGTTTGCGCTGGCTCTGTTCGTCGGGATACTGGCTTTTGGCTGCGCGTTCGTGATAGGACCGTTCGCGCCTCTACTGGCAGCGGCTCTGCTGGGACTGCTGGACTTTACCGCTCCGGCGAATCTTCGGCGGGGAAGAACGCTCGGCGCGCAGTGGTCTCGCGTATTCCGACGAAAAAGTCTGGGTTTTGCGCTGACGGCGGGACTGCTGAGCCTGCTGCCGATTGTGAATGTGCTGTTGCTGCCCGGGCTGGTCGCCGGGGGGACTCTGTTGATGCGGACGCTGGAGGCGGAAGAGTCGTCCGCCCGCCGATGAGGGGAGAAGGGGGATTTTCGACTCTCTCCGGGACACATTAAAGGGCAGGCTTCGTTGCCTGCCCTTACATGGAATGGTTCATTTCCTTACCATTTCTTATGCTGAATGTTCGGGTATGCTGTAACGTCGCGTTGCGGTCGGGTAGAAATCGAAAAACGCGCGATGCGGCAGGGTATAGATGGTGGTTCCATCCTCCGCAAAGCGTCGTTCGGCATTTCGATCCAGAAACGCAAGCTGTCGAAATGAGACGTTCACCCGATAAGGGGTCGGCATACACGGAAACTCCAGCATCACGCTTGCCAGATGGCTGTTCATGACAGTTTCCTTTCTCTCCTGAGCAGTTGCATTACGTCATCTCTTTACTTCAATCAACGGTATAAACGCGGGAGCGGTTCCCGGTTTATATACCGGGCGAACGAACAAAATCAGACGGTTAACCTCTTCGCCCGGATCCTGTTCATTCTACTGTGTTAGACGTATCATGCCCCTCATTGTTACACTCATTTTTCCTACGAAAAGAGCGGAAATCGGGTGTCAAAACTATTGGCAGTGATCGGGTGTGACTTTCGTCACACAGGAAGGTCTTTCCATCCTCCGCCGGTATTTTCACCTGTGATTGTGAAGACGGGTACAATAGTTCCAATGGACGAGGGAGTGGCGTAACTGTGTGGCTGACCCGACTGGCGATAACGCGACCGGTAGTGATCTGGATGACGCTGGTCGCGCTGACGATCCTCGGCATGGTCTCCTATCTGCGGCTTCCGGCGGAACTCAATCCCCGCGTGGACATCCCGACTCTGGTGGTGATGACCATCTATCCCGGCGCCGGTCCGCAGGAGATCGAATCACTCGTCACGCGCCCTCTCGAAGATGCTGTCGGCGCGGTCAATAATGTCAACGATGTCTTCTCCAGTTCACAGGAGTCGGTCTCCATCATCAGTATGGACTTTACGGTGGGAACCGATCTCGACCGCGCGATCGCCGCCGTGCGGGAAAAGGCGGAGGCGACCCGCCCTCAGCTTCCCCCCGACGCCTTCGCGCCCATCGTCGCAAAGCTCGATATCAACGCGCAGCCGATTCTCTATCTGGCTTTCGCCAGTCCCGATACGGCAGGCTCTCTGCGCGAGATCGTGGATACCCGCCTCAAACCACGTCTGGCGCGTGTGGCGGGGGTCGGCGCGATCACCGTGACGGGCGGCAGTCAGCGCGAAATTCGCGTCCAAGTGGACGCGGCGCGGCTGGAGCAGTACGGGCTGACGATGGAGGATGTGGTCAACGCGGTCAAGGGAGCCAACCGCAACATCCCGGCGGGAAGCATCGTTCAGGGAGACCGCGATATCGGCGTGCGCACGCTGGGCGCATTCACCCGGCTGGAAGATATTCGCTCTGCGCAGATTCTCTCGCTGCGACTGATGGCTTCGGACTTTCTACCCGCGCTTCCGTTTCCTTTCGGGGGCGCATCGCGTCCCTCCACCCCCGCGCCCGTGACCGTCGGGGAGGTGGCGACCGTCTCCGATACCATTGCGGAGCCGACCACGCTGACCCGGGTCAACGGACAGGAGAGCGTCGGACTCGTCCTGACGAAAACCTCCGACGCCAATACGATTGCCGTGGTGGACGCCGTCAACCGGGAGCTTGCGCGATTCCGCAGCCAACTTCCTCCCGGCACGCAGATCTTCACCTCTCGCGATGAGTCGGTTGTGGTGCGCGATGCGCTGGAGGATGTGAACTTTACGCTGGCGCTGGGCGCAGCGCTGGCGATGGGAGTCGTCTTTCTCTTTCTGCACAATCTGCGCGGCACGATCATCGTGGCGGTCTCCCTGCCCGCCTGCCTGGTGGCGACCTATCTGGTGATGTACTTCGCCGGATTCACGCTCAACCAGATGACCCTGCTGGCGCTGTCTCTGTCGGTGGGGATTCTGGTGGATGACAGCATCGTCGTTCTGGAGAGCATTACACGCCATCTGGGACGAGGCGAGGAGCCGGAGGAGGCGGCGTACAATGGGCGCACGGAGATCGGCTTCGCCAGTATGACCCTGACTCTGTCGGATGTGGTGGTCTTTCTACCGATTGCATTTATGGGCGGCATTGTGGGGGCGTTCTTCCGGCAGTTTGGTCTGACGGTGGCGACGGCGACGCTGTTTTCACTGCTGGTCTCATTTACGGTGACGCCGAGTCTTGCGTCTCGCTGGTATCGGCGCGGCGAGAACCTGGAGGCGGGGCAGGGAATCTTCGCGCCGCTGGAGCGTCTCTATCACCGGCTGGAGCAGTGGTATCGCGCTGCGCTGCGCTGGGCGCTGAGAAATCGGTGGTGGGTGATTGCCGGAAGCGCGACCGGGCTGGCGTCAGCGCTGCTGGTCAGTCTGCCCTCGCTCGGGACCGAGTTCCTGCCCGCCAGCGATCAGGGGCAGATCGCCATCACAGTGGAGCTTCCTCCCGACGCCTCGATCGCCAGCACCGACCGGACGGCGCGTGAGATCGAGCGGCGGCTGGCGGATGTGCCGGATGTGAGTAACTATGTGACCAACGTCGGCGAGATTCTGAGCGGATTCGGCGCAATCCCGCAGCGCGGCTCTCAGTTCGCGCAGATCAATGTGCGGCTGGAGGATCGCCCCGACCTGCTCCGGCGTCTTCTGACCTTTGGAGGCGACCCGGGAGGAACCCGGCAGCGTACCGATAACGCGGTTGCAGAGGAGATACGGGAGCGTCTGAAGGATATTCCCGGCGCGCGCATGGTTGTCAGTCCGGTGCGAACGGTCGCCAATGTGGGGCCGGCGGTGCAGCTTCAACTGCGCGGGCAGAACCTGGACGAACTGGCGAGGGCAGGACAACAGATACGGGATCGGATGGCGCAGATTCCCGGACTACTCGATCCCGATCTCTCGCTGCGAACCGGTAAGCCGGAGGTGCAGGTGCGGATAGATCGCGCCAAAGCCTCCGCGCTGGGCGTGCCTCCGGCGGTGGCGGGGCTGAACCTGCGGTATGCGCTGGAAGGGGATGCTGCTTCGACCTTCGTGGAGAATGGACGCGAATATCCGATCCGCATTCAACTGGCGGGAATAGACCGCAACGAGCCGGGGGATCTGGGAAACCTGACGGTAGGCTATACCGGCGGGCGCGCCGTCACGCTGCGCGAGGTTGCGGCGCTCGGACAGGGCAGCGGTCCGGCGGGTATTGAGCGGGTCAATGGTCAGCGCATGGTGGTTGTAACAGCGAACCTCGCCGAAGGCTATCCGCTGGGGAATGCGCAGGCGGACATCAATCGCGCGCTGGAAGATATTCCCCACGCCGGCATCGAAACGGTCTATGGCGGGGAGGCGGAGGCGCTGGAGGAGAACGCGCTCTATTTCGGGCTGGCGCTCGGACTGGCGGTGGTTCTGGTCTATCTGGTGATGGCGTCGCTGTTCAACTCGCTGCTGAATCCGTTTGTGATTATGTTTACGTTGCCGATGGCGCTGATCGGCGCGCTGGGCGCGCTGGTTCTCACCGGCGAGTCGTTGTCTCTGGTGGCGATGATCGGGGTCATCATGTTGACCGGGCTGATGGGGCGCAACGCGATTCTGCTGATAGACTATACCACCACGCTGCGCGAGCGCGGCTTCGCCCGTACCGAGGCGGTGGTGGAGGCGTGCGCGACGCGCCTGCGTCCGATCCTGATGACGACGCTCGCCACGATCTTTGGAATGCTGCCGGTGGCGCTGAGGATCGGGCGGGCGGCGGAACTGCGCGCACCGATGGCGATTGTGGTGATTGGCGGCTTGCTGGTTTCGACGCTGCTGACTCTGGTGGTGATCCCGTCGCTCTATACGCTGTTTGACGATCTTCAGCAGCGAATAGCGCGGCGCGCCGGAGCGAAACGAAACGAGCGCGACATCGCGGCAGGATGAGCCGGGAGAGAGGGAGAGAAGAGGATGGGAGACTTTACGCTGACGTTTTCCTCGGCGGCGACGCTGGGACGCATGATCCGGCGTCGCGAGATTTCGTCGGTGGAACTGACGAAAATCTATCTGTCGCAACTGGAAGACCGGGGACGCGCACTGAACGCCGTCGCGGAGTTGACCCGCGATCTGGCATTGAAGCAGGCGGCGCAGGCGGATCGGGAGATCAGAGCGGGGAAGGCGCGCGGTCCTCTGCACGGCGTTCCTTACGGCGCAAAGGATCTGCTGGCGACAAAGGGCATCCCGACTCAGTGGGGGTCTCCCGCGCATAAAGGACAGGTTTTCCCCTACGATGCGACGGTAATCACCCGACTGCGCGAGGCGGGCGCGGTGCTGGCGGCGAAGCTGGCGATGATCGAACTGGCGGGAGGCGGAGGGTATGAGTATGCATCCGCCAGTCTGCACGGCCCCTGCCTCAATCCCTGGGACAGGACTCGCTGGGCGGGCGGCTCCTCCAGCGGCTCCGGGGCGGCGGTCGGCGCGGGAACGGTCGGGTTTGCCATCGGCACGGAGACATGGGGATCCATTACCGTTCCGGCGGCGTTCTGCAACGTCTGCGGACTGCGACCCACCTACGGGCGAGTCTCTCGTTATGGCGCGATGGCGCTCTCCTGGACGATGGATAAGATCGGTCCAATGGCGCGGTCAGCGGAGGACTGCGGGCTGATTCTGGAGGCGATTGCCGGTCCCGATCCGCGAGACGCCTCCTGCGCTCCCGGCAAGTTCGTTTTTCAACCGCGCGCTCTCTCCGGTCGAAAACTGCGGCTGGGAATCCTGCCGACCGATTTCAAGACGAACAAGGCTCCCGAGGCGGAGAAGAGCTTTCAGGAGGCGCTGAATCTGTTCCGAAAGCTGGGGCATAGTATCGGGGAGGCGAAGATGGCTGTCTTTCCCTATGAGACGGCGGCGGGAACGATTGTGGATGTAGAGGGGGCGTCTGCTTTTGAGGAGTTGATACGCAGTCCGAAGTTGGAGCTTCTGGCGGACAGGTCGCAGCAGGCGGGGCTGCTGTCGGGGCTGGCGACGCCGGGAGTGGACTATCTGCGCGCCATGCGGATTCGGAGGATGGCGGGACCGGTCGCCGTAAAAATCTTTGAGAAATTCGACGCGCTGATCGCGCCAACGCTGCTGCAGGTCGCTCCTCCGGCGAATAAGAGCCTCAATGAAAGCTGGGTCGGTATGGGCGGCAACGGCGGACCGGGCAATCTGCTGGGATGGCCCAGCCTCTCCATTCCGATGCGTCCCGGCAAAGATAACCTGCCTCTGGGACTGGAACTGATCGGCGCGCCGTTTCAGGAGATGACCCTGATCGCGCTCGGGATGGCTTTTCAGCGCGAAACCGAATGGCACCGACTCACGCCCCCCGCCTTTTAACGTCAGGAGGTTGTCAGGCGCGCCGTCCCTGATGTTTGCGGATACAGTCCAGCAGCATCAGAATGCTGCGCTCCGCAATGGCGTACAGGATATAGTTGCCGTCGCGTCTGGCGGAGAGAATGCCCTGGTCTTTCAGAATGCGAAGCTGCTGGCTGACGACCGCCTGTTCCGCCTCGCACGCCGCCACGATCTGCGAGACCGTGCGCGGTTCGCCCTCATGCTGCAGATAGTCCAGGATGCGGAGGCGCAGAGGATGCGCCGCATTGCGAATGATCGGCGTGACGCGCTCCAGCACCTCCATCGAGATCAAAGGATCGTGTGCTTGCATCGGTTTCTCCCTGTATGAGTATCATATATCAATGTGTATATATATGTCAAGTATATGAAAAACGTGCCACGTTTCGAAAGCCGATAACATGGGAGAGAGACCTCTGCCTGCCGCTTAACAGATACCAGCGAAAAGTCGTATAATAACGGCAAAAGTGTCAGGGAAAGCCCGCCTGCCCTGCCGTGGAACAACTGAAGAACTGCCTTATGCTCTGGACTGTGCTGTTTTTGATCGCGATGACCTGTGTGCGGATGAGCCTTTCGATTGCGGAACGCTGCGCCGAAAAGCCCCATCCAAACCTGCGCACGACCGGCGAAATACTGGAATCGTTCATCATCGCGGTCGTGGTCGTCTTTCTGGTGATCCGTCCCTTTCTGGTTCAGACCTTCTATATCCCCTCGCACTCCATGACGCCGACTCTCCAGTTGGACGACCGCATTCTGGTCAATAAACTGAGCTATCGCTTCAGCGCGCCCGGACGCAATGAGGTCGTTGTGTTTACCGCTCCGAAGGAGGCGACTCTCGGCGACGACTCGCCGGAGGACGAGACCTTTGTCAAGCGGGTTGTGGCGCTGGAGGGAGAGGTGGTGGAGGTGCATAACGGCACGGTCTACGTCAACAATCATGCGCTGAATGAGCCGTTCCTCAAGGAGCCGATAGACTACGACCTGCCGCCGATGGTTGTGCCGCCGGGAAAGCTGTTCGTCCTGGGGGATAACCGCAACCACAGCAACGACAGCCACCGATGGGGGATGCTGGATCGAAGCCGCTTGATCGGCAGAGCGGTGCTGATCTTCTGGCCCCCGTCGCGCGCCGGTCAGATACAATAGCGGCTTATCTTATCTCTGCCTCTGAATGCGGCGGTTTCGTTGGACACCGGTCGGCATTTCTGGTATGATCTAAGCGTGAAATCAAGCGTCTCTTTGCATTCTATCGTTCTGATCGTCCGGCGATTCCCCCCTCCCTCCTTTAGAAGACGGAAATCTGTGCTGCCATGACCGCCATTCTCGTCGAAAACCTGGTGAAGACCTATAGCAGCGTCCGCGCGGTGGACGGCATCTGCTTCACGGTAGAGAAGGGAGAGATATTCGGCTTGCTGGGTCCCAACGGCGCGGGAAAGACCACCACCGTCGAGATACTGGAGGGGCTTCGCGCGGCGGATTCGGGGCGCGCCGAGGTGCTGGGCATGGATATGCGCCGGGACGCCAATCGGATCAAGCAGAGCGTCGGCGTTACGCTGCAGACCGCCACCCTGATGCCCAACCTGACCGCCCGGGAACTGCTCGATCTGTTCGGCAGCTTCTATCCCCGCTCCCTCTCTCCCGATGATCTGCTGGCGCGTATGGGGCTGGAGGAGAAGCGCAACGACCGTGTGCAGACGCTTTCCGGCGGACAGCAGCAGCGTCTTTCGGTCGCGCTGGCGCTCATCAACGACCCCGAACTGGTCTTTCTGGATGAGCCGACCACCGGACTGGATCCGCAGGCGCGTCGCAGTCTGTGGGAGGTGATCGGCGATATGCGACAAGCCGGAAAGACCGTCTTCCTGACGACGCACTACATGGAGGAGGCGGAGCGGCTGTGCGACCGGATCGCCATTATGGATCACGGGCGCATTCTTGCGATGGACTCGCCGCGCGGTCTGGTGCAGGCGCAGTTTACCGAGCGCGCCATCCAGTTCACGGTTCCGGAAGGGGTGGACCCTGCCCGGTTTGCCGGGGTTCCGGGGGTTCTGCGGATCGCGACGGAGAACGGGGATGTGGTGCTCTATTCGGAGACGGTGCAGAAGACGCTGAGCAGCCTGATGGAGTGGGCGGCGGCGCAGAATCTGGAACTGGATGATATTCACCTGCGGCGGGCGACGCTGGAGGATGTCTTCATCAAGCTGACGGGTCGGAGAATACGCGATTGACCGCCTTTCTGAAAATGACGCAAGCCGGGCTGAAGTCGTTTCTGCGAGACCGCTCCGGGCTTTTCTGGAGCTTCTTTTTCCCCGTCTTCTTTATTGTGATCTTCGGCTCCGTCTTCGGGCGCGCGGGCAGCCGGGAGCAGAACCTGCGCTTTCAGATCGGGCTGGTGACGACCGGGCTGCCGGAAGACGCCGCCTGGATTCCCGATGTGTTCAAGAAGGTCTCGGTCTTCACGGTGCATGAAGGCGCGCTGGACGCGGAGAAGAGCGCACTGATCCGGGGAGACCGACGGGCGGTGGTGGTCTTCCCACCCGATCTGATAGACCATATTCAGACCGGTCAGCCCTCCGATATTCAGGTCTACTACGATCCGGCGCAGGAGCAGACTTCCCGGATGGTGGTGGGAATCGTGGAGCAGGTGCTGGCGGGCATAGACAAAGGCTTGAGCGGCTCCCCGACCCTGCTTCAGGTAAAACAGACTCCCATACAGCCGGACCAACCTCACGGGCAGAACCTGCGCGGCATAGATTACCTGCTGCCGGGCATTCTCGCCATGACGATCATGCAGCTCGGTCTGTTTACCGCCATCCCGATCATCAACATGCGCGAAAAGGGGATCCTCAAGCGTCTGCGCGCCACGCCTCTGCCGCGTTCCACGCTGGTGACCAGTCAGATCGCGCAGCGGCTCGTAATCGGCGTGATCCAGACCTTCACCATCATCGCCATCGGGATGTTTCTCTATCGTTTTCGCGTCTCCGGCTCCTGGCTGGCGTTGATGGGGGTGGTGGTGCTGGGCGTGCTGACCTTTATCTGCATCGGAGCGATCCTTGCCAGCATCGCCCGCACGCAGGAGAGCGGGGTCTCGCTGGTGCAGTTGGTGAACCTGCCGATGATGTTCCTCTCCGGTCTGTTCATTCCGATGGAGTTCATTCCCCGCTATCTGATGCCCGTCTCGAAGGCGCTGCCGGCGACCTATCTGGCGGACGCCCTGCGCACCATCATGCTCAGCGCGCCTTCCGCTCACTCTCTGACGACCGATCTGGCGGTGATCGGCGCATGGCTGCTGGGCAGCCTGTTTCTGGCGGCGCGGCTCTTCCGGTGGGAGTGATCGGCGCGAGTCCGCTAATTTCCGGGACTTTACAAACCTCCGGACTCTGGTTATAATGACCCACTAGCCGTAACCTCTCCGAAAGCAGCGTCGCTCTCTTTCATCTTTTCGACGGTGTCACCGACCGACGCCCGTCCGCCTGCCTTCTATCTGTTTTTGAGGGGAGAACTGTCGCCGGTATGGGGCTTTGCGACGACTATCAGACAGACGGTTTCTACGATGAGATGTTTTCGTCCGACGGAACGCCGCGGGCGCACTACGAGACGCTCCATCGAACGCTGTCCGAGATGCCGCAGGAGGAGTTTCAAGCGCGCTGCGAACTAGCGGACCTGACCCTTATTCATCAGGGCATCACCTTCACGGTCTACGGAGATGATCTCGGAATCGAGAAGCCGTTTCCGCTCGATCTCATTCCCCGGATTGTTCCCGCCTCGGAGTGGGCGCATATCGAACGGGGGCTGATTCAGCGAGTCCGCGCCCTCAATCTGTTTCTGGATGATGTCTACCATGACCAGATGATCTGCAAAGACGGAGTCATTCCGCGTGAACTGGTCGTCAACGCCGCCCACTATCGCCGCGAGTTTCAGGGCGCCAGCGTGCCGCGCGATATCTATGTGCATATCTGCGGAACCGATCTGGTGCGGGATTCAGACGGA
Source organism: uncultured Chthonomonadaceae bacterium (assembly GCA_964429855.1). GTDB lineage: Bacteria > Armatimonadota > Chthonomonadetes > Chthonomonadales > CAJBBX01 > CALLMM01. The sequence goes on along the minus strand of CAYSDM010000007.1, from coordinate 82,136 downwards.
ACCTACCGGGTACTGGAGGACAACTGCCGCACTCCCTCCGGCGTCTCCTATATGCTGGAGAATCGCCTGATCCTGATGCGCGTCTTCCCTGTACTCTTCCGTCAGAACGCCGTCCGTCCCATTGACCACTACACCACGCTGCTGCTGGAGAACCTGCGCGAACTCGCTCCCCCCAACCGCTATGATCCAACGGTCGCGCTGCTTACGCCCGGAGTCTACAACAGCGCCTATTTCGAGCACAGTTTCCTGGCGCAGCAGATGGGCATCGAACTGGTCGAGGGGCGCGATCTGTTTGTTCATGAGAATATGGTCTATATGAAGACCACGCGGGGACCGAAACGGGTGGACGTGCTCTATCGGCGGGTAGATGACGACTTTCTCGATCCGGTCACTTTCCGCTCCGATTCAGCGCTGGGCGTTCCGGGGTTGGTCCACGCCTACCGCGCGGGTAATATCGGACTCGCCAACGGGATCGGCACAGGCGTCGCCGACGATAAGGTGATCTACGCCTATGTGCCGAAGATGATCGAGTACTATCTGGGGGAAAGCCCCGTCCTGCCCAACGTCGAGACCTATCTTGCCTGGAGACCGAACGACCTGAAGTATATCGAGGAGCATATTGACCAACTGGTGGTGAAAGCCGCCAACGAGTCGGGCGGCTACGGGATGTTGATGGGACCGCAGGCGAGTCGCGCTGAATGCCGCGAGTTCGTGGAGAAGATCAAAGCCGATCCCCGCAACTATATCGCGCAGCCGCTCGTGGCGCTGTCTCGCTGCCCCTGTTTTGTGGATGGACGACTGGAGGGGCGTCATGTAGACCTGCGCCCATACGTTCTCTGCGGGAAAGAGGTGCGGGTAGTTCCGGGCGGTCTGACCCGCGTGGCGCTGCGGCGCGGCTCCTATGTGGTGAACTCCTCGCAGGGCGGCGGCAGCAAAGACACATGGGTGCTGCACAACGGTGGAGAGGCGGCGTCCGCGATGCAGCAGGCGATAACGTCTGTCGGGGGCGCGATGTCGCAGTCGCAAAGGAAGCCGATGCCTCCGGATGTGACGGGAGGCGCGCCATGTTAAGCCGGGATGCCGACTCCTGCTTCTGGATTGGTCGCTATATCGAGCGCGCTGAAGCGACGGCGCGGATGATTGATGTACACTACCATTTCCGGCTGGAGAGCGCGTGGCTAAGCGAACCCACCCGCTGGAGCTCCATTCTCTCCATCTCCGGCGATCTGGAGGAGTATCACACGCGCTATGCCGATGAGGATGAGCGCAATATCATTCAGTTCTTCGTCTTCGATACGACCAACGGCAATTCGATCCTCTCCTGCATTCGCTCCGCCCGCGAAAACGCCCGCGCCATCCGGGAGCAGATCTCTTCGGAGATGTGGGAGTGTATCAACACCATCTACCTCGATCTGCGGTCATGGAATGTGGAGCGGGTCTATGAGCGTTCGCCGCACACCTTCTTCCAGTGGGTGAAGGACGCTTCGCACCTGTTTCAGGGGATCACCAACCGGACGCTGATGATGGGGGAGAGCCGGGATTTTCTGGACGCAGGGCGATTTCTGGAGCGCGCCGGTCAGACTGCGCGAATCCTGGATGTGCGTTATCACGACCTGATGAAATTGGCGGAGGAGACGAATATCCGGGCGCAGACACCCTCCGGCGCAGAAGAGGTTGTCAATGTACACGGCTGGATTGCGCTGCTTAAGTCGGTCGGGGCGTATGAGGCATTTCGAAAGACCTTCCATGAGGGCGTGACCCCGGCGCGCGTTGCGGCGTTTCTGATCCTCAATCCTGACTTCCCGGCGTCGGTGCGGCACAGCGTCGGGCGAGTTGAGGGATGCCTGCGGCGAATCAGCGGCAATCGCGAACCGGCTCCCTCCAATTCGGTGGAACGCGCCATCGGAAGGCTCTCCAGCGAACTGACCTACCTGACCCCGGATGAGATGATCGCCCGGGAACTGCACGTCTTTCTGGGACATCTGCAGGCGCAGTGCAATGAGATCGGAAGCGCCATCGCCGCCACCTATCTGCAATACTGACCCGCGAGGGAAACCGGGAAGGATTTGCCCGGAGAGAACGTCGGTTCAGGACAACACGGCCCGATTCCGGGAACCGCGCCATCGTCATCGGCTCTACTATGCTCCTGCGCGTTCATCATAAAACGACCTACCGCTACTCCGCGCCGGTGACGGAGAGCCATAACGAGGTGCGCCTCCATCCCCTCACGGATGAAGATCAGACGTGTCTGGAATTTCAGTTGACCCTGTCGCCCCCGGCGCGCATCTTCTCCTATGCGCAGCCAGGCGGCACGGTCAGCCATTTCAATATCCATGTCCCGCACTCCGAACTGGTTATTCTGGCGGAGTCGCTGGTGCAGACCCATCGCCATGATCCGTTCGAGAGGCTGAACTGGGTGGAGGATGACTGGGACTTTTATAGGCGGGAAGACATTCGGCAGCACTATGCCGAGTTTCTAGCTCCGACACGAGTCGTGCCGTTTCATCCAGAACTGGAGCGAATCGCGCTGCTCACGCGGCGGCAGGCGGGAGCCAGCGCCGCCTCCTTCCTCTACACCCTGACCCGGCTGCTGCACCGTCTGCTGGAGTATAAACCGGGCGCAACGCATGTTCACACCACGCTGGAGCAGTTTCTGGAGAATCCGCGCGGCGTCTGTCAGGATTTCGCGCACCTGATGCTGGCGGTCTGTCGCAGCGAGGGGATACCCGCCCGCTATGTCTGCGGCTATCTCTATGGTGGATACGAGCCGTTGGGAATGCGCGGGCAGCAGGCGTCGCACGCCTGGATCGAGTGTCTGATGCCGGGAGAGAGATGGTGCGGATTCGATCCGACCAACAGCCTGCTGGTGAACGACTACTATGTCAAGGCGTTCGTCGGACGCGACTACTCCGACGTGACGCCGACTCGCGGCGTCTATCGCGGCTCCTCTCATCATGCGTTGACGGTGCAGGTGGATGTGTCGGATGCGGAGCGCGAAGCGGGTAACCGGTGAATTGGCGCGGATATGAAACCGATTTGCCGGAAGCCGCGTATAAAACAGCAGCATCTTTCGCACAAGCCGGGTGCCTCTTCTCCCGGCGCGAAAGACGCGCCGTTCATCTTTCGCAGCCTCCGGCGACGCCAGAACCGGCGAGGAGCAGGGAACAGGCTATGGTCGCGATACAGGGCATGCTGCGCGCGGACCGACGCACCAAAGAACTGGTGAAACGACTCCGTCCGGGCGATATCGCCGTCATCCATCATACCGATCTGGATGCGACGGCGGCGCGCGCGCTGCTGGACTGCCGGGTGAATGCGGTCGTCAATGCGGTTCCCTCCATCTCCGGGCGTTATCCCAATCGTGGTCCCGGGCTTCTGCTGGACGCCGGTATCCCGCTGCTGGACGCCGTCGGAGAGGAGTTTTTTGAGCACGCCTGCCGGAAAGAGGGCAGCGCGGCGATCCTGGAGGGAGACCGGATTCGTCTGGCGGACGGAACCTGCGCGACCGGGCATCGCCTCTCGCTGGAGATACTCTCCTCGCAGTTAGAGCCTGCGCGCGCCAATCTCAGCCATGAACTGGATGCATTCGCCCGTAATACGCTGGAGTATCTGGTCGAGGAGAAGTCGCTGCTGCTCGACCCGGTGGATATTCCGGAGATATCCGTCCCGATTCAGGGGCGGCATGTGCTGGTGGTGGTGCGCGGAGAGGGCTTCAAGGACGATCTACGCGCCATCGAACCGTATCTGCGCGATGTGCGCCCGGTTCTGATCGGGGTGGACGGCGGAGCGGATGCGCTGCTGGAGGTGGGGCTGAAGCCGCACCTGATTATCGGGGATATGGACAGCGTCAGCGATGCGGCGCTGCGCTGCGGCGCGGAACTGATCGTACACGGTTATGCGCGGGGAAACCGCGAGTCGCCCGGTCTGGCGCGCATCGAGAAGCTGGGGCTGAACGCGAAGGTCTTCTACGCGCCGGGAACCAGCGAAGATATCGCGATGCTGCTGGCGGATGAGAAAGGGGCGTCGCTGATTGTGGCGGTCGGGACGCACTTCTCGCTGGTGGAGTTTCTGGATAAAGGGCGCAGCGGCATGGCAAGCACCTTTCTGGTGCGTCTGCGGATCGGAACCAAGCTGATGGACGCGAAGGGAATCGGCAGACTGTGGGCGCAGCGCAGCCGTCCAGCGACCCGCGAAATACTCCTGCTGGTGGCGGCGGCGCTCTTTCCTCTGGGCTATATCGCCTCACAGTCGCCCCTCTTCCGCACCCTCTTCAACACGCTGCGCCTGTCTCTGCGCTCGACATTCGGATGGCAGTGAGGCCGACCTCCGCCCCTTCACGCTGCGACGCCGTGATCCTCGCGGGAGGTCGCGCCGAGGATGCTCTCGCACAGCGCGCCGGGACGCCTCTGCGCGCCCTCTTCCCCTATCAGGGCAGCACCTTCATCGAGCGCGTCTTTCAGGCGGTGCGCGCCAGCGAACGGGTGAAACGGATTGCGGTTATCGGACCGCCGGAACTGCGCCGGATTCCGGGTCTATCTGCGGCGGATCTGCTTCTGGAGGAGCGCGATTCCATCACTGCTAACCTCTTCTATGCGCTGGAGGCGCTTCAGCCGGAAGGCAAAGCGCTGGTGACTGCCTCCGATAATCCGCTGCTCAACACGCCCGCTTTCGACGATTTTCTGCGGCGCGCTCCCGCCGAAGCCGCCGTCGCCTATCCCATTCTGCCCCATGCGAAGTTTCTGGAGGAGTTTCCGGGAGCCTCCAATGTGCCGATCTCGCTGCGGGATGGGGCATGGATCGGGGGAGGCTGTATTCTGATCGAGGGACGCGCCGTCCCGCATCTGCGTCGGGTGGTGGAGCAGGTGCTCGCCTCGCGCAAGAGCAAATGGAAGATGGCGCGCCTTCTGGGGCCGCTCTTTGTCGTCCGTTTTGCGCTGCGCCTGCTGACGGTCGAACAGGTGGAAGCCCGCGCCGTGCAGGTTTCCGGGCTGGAGTTTCGATTTGTGCGTGACTGCGCCCCTCAGTTCCCCATTGATATAGACGATACAACGGACTGGGACTATCTCCAGGACTGGACGCGCCGCCATCTCGGCGCGGAAGACGCTCCTTTCGACTCAGAAAAATGACCGCTCTGCCGGAGCAGCGCAGAGCGGTCGGAAAGATGGGCGGATCCGACTGAAACAGGCGGCGTTAGAAGTCGAAAATCTCTCCCAGCCAGTTCTTCTTTCGCTTGCGTGGATCGTAGCCGCGTCGGCGATAGTCGTCATCATCATCGTCGTCATAGTCGGGCCTGCGTCGCGGCTCCGCCTCGTAACCGGCGCGCACGCGATCCGGCTCCGGCGTTCTCATCCCGGCGCGTTCGAGAATCTTGTCCAGTTCTCCCCGATCCAGCCAGACGCCCCGGCACTGAGGGCAGAAGTCTATCTCCACGCCGGAACGCTCAGCGATCCTCAGTTCGATATTGCATATCGGACACTTCATACCGAAAACTCCTTTCAAGTAAACACGCACAATCTGAAAAGCTATCCGTGGACTTTCTTTGATGTCTCAGTCAGGGCTATCGGCTCCGTCGCATCGGGCAGACGGGACGGAACCTCTTCCTGACGCTTTCCATTCTGCGGCAGGAGAAGGGAGACGGAGATCGAGGCGGCCAGAATGCAGGTGATGACTCCCAGCGAGACGCCTGGATGAATCTTGATGCCCATATGTCCGAGCAGCATCTTTACCCCGACAAACACCAGAATGACCGCCAGCCCGACCTTAAGAAAACGGAAGAGATCCATTACTCCGGCAAGCAGGAAGTAGAGCGCTCGCAGTCCGAGAATGGCAAAGATATTTGATGTAAAGACGATAAAAGGATCGGTGGTGATCGAGAAGATCGCGGGAATGCTGTCCACCGCAAAGATCAGGTCGGTGAACTCCACGAAGACCAGCGTTAAAAACAGCGGGGTCGCATATCGTTTTCCGTCTATGTAGGTGAAAAACTTCTGCCCGTCGTAGTCGTTGGTGACGCGCATCCTGCGGCGCAGAAAACCGAGCAGGGGGCTTTTGGACGGATCCGGCTCCTCTTCCCGCTGAAGGAACATCTTGATCCCGGTAAAGATCAGAAAGACCCCGAAGAGGATGACGATCCATCCGTACTGTTTGATGAGCGCGGCTCCGGCCGTAATCATGATGGCGCGCATAATGACCGCGCCCATGACTCCCCAGAAGAGCACGCGATGCTGATAGATCGGCGGAACGGCGAAATAGGTAAAGATGACCGCGAAGAGAAAGACGTTGTCTACCGACAGCGACTTTTCCACAATGTAGCCGGTCAGGAAGTTTATGCCGTCTTCCGTACCCCGGTAGTAGAAGACCCCTCCGGAAAAAGCCATTGCCAGCGTGATCCAGACGATGCTCCAGATAAGCGCCTCTTTAAAGCGAACCACGTGCGCTTTTCGGTGGAATACGCCAAGATCGAGAGCGAGCAGTGGGACGATCGCTCCGACAAAGACGATCCACAGAATAGTGTTCTCCAACCCCGTCCTCCTGTGCGCAGAAGCCTGACCGAGGGGCAAATATGACACAAGACCTTCGACCATGCCCACAGACTCCTATGAGCATGGTCGAAGGTCTTGCTCTTTACTGACAGACCGGAGGCGCGCTGCCTCGTCCTGACGACCTGCCACCCCGATCAGTCGGGGTCGCTACTCCCCTTCGAAAGCTTCTATCGTTATGATACGGTTTAACCTGTTGTGCCGTTCCCTCTCTGCCGTTATTATCGTCGGCAGGGAGCCGGATCTGCAGGGAGGCTCACGCCGCCTGCCGCGTGACATCCTCAAAAACGCAAAGGGCGCGTTCGATATCCTCGCTGTCCACGTCATGGTGGGTGACCAGTCGGATGCGATTGGCTCCTAGCGCCAGGCAGAGCACCTGTCGCTCCTGAAGCCGCGCAACCATCTCCTCCGCGGGGCGCTGCGTGTCGAAATAGACCATGTTGGTCTGCACGGTAAGCAGGTCTATGGAAATACCGGGCAGACCGGCGATGCCTTCCGCCAGTCTGCGGGCGTTGCGATGATCCTCCGCCAGACGATCAATCATCGTCTGAAGCGCCACAATGCCGCAGGCTGCCAGCACGCCCGACTGCCGCATTCCTCCGCCGAACAGCTTCCGCGCGCGCCGCGCCTGCTCGATAAACAGGCGCGTGCCGCACAGCACCGATCCGACCGGGCAGCCAAGCCCTTTGGAGAGGCAAAAGGTGACCGAATCGGCTTGCGCGGCGAACTCCGAGGCGGGATGCCCGGAGGCGATGGCGGCGTTGAACAGGCGCGCTCCGTCCAGATGCACGCACACGCCCCGCGCCTGCGCCATCGCATAGAGGTCTCGATGGATGGTCAGGGGAATGACGGCTCCGCCGGCGCGGTTGTGGGTGTTTTCCAGCACGATCAGCGTGGTTCCGGGGGCGTGAAGCGTGGAGGGAACGACAGACTCGGCGATCTCCTGGAGATCAGGAACGCCTCGATGACTGCGAAACTGCCGCGTCAACACGCCCGACAGCGCCGCCGGTCCCCCGACTTCATAACACATCGAATGCGCCTCTCGATCCAGCAGAATCTCGTCGCCGGGGCGGGTGTGCGTTTTGATGGCGATATTGTTCCCCATCGTGCCGGAGGGAACAAAGAGAGCGGCTTCTTTGCCCATTCTGGCGGCAGCCATCTCCTCCAGACGCAGGACGGTCGGGTCATCGCCGAGAACGTCGTCGCCGACCTCCGCCTCCGCCATCGCGCGGCGCATCTGCGGGGTCGGTCGGGTGACGGTATCGCTTCGTAAGTCAATGAGAGCGCGCATAAGTACATTGTACACTCTTTGCGGGTAAAACAGTATCCTGCAACGAACTCCCTCTGCAACGATCTTTGTCGGCAGAAGGGCTTCGTTTGCAGGATGTCCAATTTATCGGTAGAGATGATCTCTACTTCAGAAAGTGAGCGTAAGACGATGAGTACACCTTATCGTGTGGGAGTAATAGGAACCGGAAAGCCCTGGAGAACGGAAGGCGCGACCGGATTCGGGATGGCGCACAGCCACGTTGCAGGATATCAGAAGACCGGTCGCTGCGAACTGGCGGCCGTCTGCGACATCAAGCGCGATCTTGCCGAAGCCTTCGCCGCGCAGTACGGATGCGCAGGCGTCTATACGGACTATCCTGCGATGCTGGCGGAGGCGAATCTGGATATAGTCAGCATCTGCACCTGGCCCCATCTGCATGAGCCGATGGTGACGGCCTGCGCGGAGGCGAGGGTGAAGGCGATCCACTGCGAAAAGCCGATGTCGGCGACCTGGGGCGAGGCGAAACGTATGCACGCACTGTGCGCCGCCAATGGCGTGCAGCTAACTTTCAACCATCAACGGCGATTTCTGGAGCCGTTTCAGAAGGCGAAGGCGCTGCTGGGAGAGGGCGTCATCGGCGAGTTGAAGCGTATCGAGGGAACCTGCGACAATGTCTACGACTGGGGAACCCACTGGCTCGACATGTTCTTCTTCTACAACGACGAGACGCCGCCGGAGTGGGTGATCGGGCAGATTGACAGTCGTTCGGAGCGCAGCGTCTTCGGCGTGCGGCTGGAGGATCAGGCGATCTGTCATTTCAAGTTTCAGAACGGCGTGCGGGGTCTGTTAATCTGCGGTTTTGAAGCCGATCTCGGCTGTGCCAATCGGCTGGTCGGCACGGAAGGAGCCATCGAGATCGGCTGGCAGGCTCCCTGGCTGCGCGTGCGGGGGAAGGGCGATGCGGACTGGCGAGTCATCGAGACCGCTGAGGGCATTCACGACTCGGTCGGCATAGACCGCGCCGTTGCCGATCTGGTCGCCTGCCTGGATTCGGGGCAGCGTCCTCTGCTCTCCAGCTACAACGCCATCCATGCGACCGAGGTGATCTTTGCGACCTACGAGTCCAGCCGACGGCGCGGACGGATAGACCTGCCGCTGATGACCGAAGACTCCGCCCTGTTGACTATGCTGGAAGCCAATCTGGTCGGACCCAACGCCGCAAGATCCTGATCGGAAAAGGAGCTATTCATGATTCAACGACGACCTTACGGAAGCACCGGGATTGATCTCTCCATCGTCGGCATTGGCGGGGTGGTGGTGATGGGGATGGAGCAGAACGACGCCAATCGTATCTGCCGGGAAGCCTTTGATCGGGGCGTGAACTATTTCGACGTGGCTCCCTCCTACGGGGATGCGGAAGAGCGGATGGGACCGGCGATCCGGGGACTGCGCGACCGGATATTCCTTGCCTGCAAGACCGCCAGACGCACGAAAGCGGAGGCGGCGGCGGAACTGCGCGAGTCGCTGCGCCGACTGGAGACCGATCATTTTGACCTCTATCAGCTTCATGCGCTGGGCAGCATGGAGGAGGTGGAGACCTGTTTTGGTCCCGGCGGCGCGATGGAGGCGTTTGTGGAGGCGCGGGACGCGGGGCTGGTGCGCTACCTGGGCTTCAGCGCGCACTCCGCCGAAGCGGCGTTATCGGCGATGGATCGCTTCGACTTCACCTCAATTCTCTTCCCGTTTAACTACACAACCTACCATCAGGTGGACTTCGGTCCTCAGGTACTGGAGAAGGCGCGGCAGCGCGGCGCAGCGCGTCTGGCGTTGAAGGCGATGGCGCGACGACCCTGGCCCGAGGGCGCGGAGCGGAAACAGAAAAACTGCTGGTATGAGCCGTTCACCGATCCCGCCGAGGGAGAACTGGCGCTGCGCTGGACGCTCTCCCTGCCGATCACGGCGGCGATTCCTCCCGGCGATCCCGAAATCTATCGCATGGCGCTGGACTTCGCCGAACGGTTTACGCCGCTGACCGAGGAGGAGCAGAAAGCGGTTATGGAGCGCGTGCCTGTGAATAAGCCTCTCTTCCCGCAGGCGGCTTGAGAGCGCCCCGGGAAGAAGCAGCGAAACGGCCGGGGCATTTGACAGAAAGAGACAGTCAAATGCCCCGATCTCCGAATCTAGCGCGCCCGGTTGATCTGTTTCTGTTTAGCGCACGCCTGTCCAGGAGTCCAGTCGGCGCAGCAGGGGAGTGCTCTCGATAATCCGGGTCAGAGAGTGGCGTTCCGCAAGCAGGTGCAGCCCAACCAGACCGAGCAGCAGACCGCCCTGAACCATCGCGGAGGGAAAAGCCAGAACCAGACCCAGACCGAGCGTTCCCCCCAGAAGGTTGGAGCCGGTATCGCCCAGCATTGCCGCACCGCGCCGATCCTTTGCGTAGACGAAGAGTGTGGGAAGTACGACGGCGAGGATAAGCGGCGGAGGCGTCATCCTTGTTCCCGCCTGAAAGAGAACAACAACCATCGCGCCTGTAAAAAAGACCGCGCAGGCGCGCCCCGGTCGCAGGTCAAAGAGATTGAGCGCGTTGGCGCAGAGGGCGATCAGCAAACCGCTGAGAGTCGCCTGCGTCCAGGCATAGCCCAGAACCAGCCGGGATACCAGCAGCGAGAGCAGCAGCCCGCCGACTGCTTTCACGAATCCGGTGGTGATCCGCCCCCGAAAGAGTGCCCGGAAGTGTCCTCGCAGCCCTTTAATGCTCCGATCCCCCCGGCAGTCATCCAGAAACCCCAGCATTCCCATCCCGCACACCACGCACAGATAGGCGAGAGCCTCCTTCGCCTGCCCGGGAAGCGCGACGCACAGACCGGTCAAAACCGGCGCGCTCCAGAGCAGGATCGCCAGTCCGCAGGCGGTCAGGATGGAGTCGCCCCGGTAGTTCTCCCGATAAAGATTCAGACGCCGGAGCAGCCAGGGGGTCAGGCGAAAGACGCTGAAAAGCCACGTCGCCGCCAGAATCAGCGGGGGGAGGTGTTGCATCGTTTTCCCCGACGCGCCTGAAGCGCGCACAGCACCGCCAGAAACTGTCGGGCGCGATGACGCACGGCTCCCGCATCTCGTCCCGTGATCCGGTGGGTCATCTCGGTCGGAACCTCCAGAACCCGGAAACCGGCGCAGAGCGCATCTATCGTCAGTCCGACTTCCGCCCCGAAACCTCCGGCAAATCCTTCTGTTTCGTTCAGCACGGCACGTCGCAGGGCGCGCTGACCGGAGAGCGGCGCGATCATGGCCCTGCCGGTGATGCGCCGGATTCCTGATCGCGCCAGACGCACCACCAGCCCCACGCCTCCCCCGGCACCGGGAATGACGGGAAAGGTTGCGATGGTCATATCGGCTTCGTCGTTCAGCACCGGGGCGAGTAGCTTTACGGCTTCCGTCGCGCTCTCTCCCAAATCTGCGTCCAGCAGCAGCAGAATGTCACCGCGAGTTGCCTGAACGCCCAGCGTCAGGGCGTGTCCTTTGCCCCGGTTTTGCGGCAGCCGGAGAACCGTTGCGCCTGCCCGATCCGCGATCTGCGCGGTACTATCTGTAGAGCCGTCATCCACGACCAGAATCTCCTCCAGATCGGGGATTTCGTGGAGCGCGCAGAGAGTTTTTTCGATCCTTTCGGCTTCGTTATAGGCAGGAATGATGACGGAGATCATCGAGGAGAGAGGGGGGGCAGAAGACCGCTGCGGGCAGTACGCTTGGTTCCGTAGTCGCCGCGCTCTCCGCGTAACGCCAGCGCCAGCGCAATGCGCCCCATATCCGTGTCGGCGTTATCAATGGTGGTGATGCCGCTCTCCTGCAGCGCGGTGATGTAGGAGATTTCGACCCCCTCCGGTTCGACGGCAACAACGGTTATCTCCATCGGCTTCAGCGATTGGATCAGCGGCTTGTCTACCTGATCCGCCCGGCTCTGGTTCTCTTCAGATGCGCCGCAGACCAGCACGATAAAGTTGTTGACGCGGGTAAAGTCCCCTTCATATTCCAACAGACCCGCTTCGGTGAAGGCTTTCAGATCGGATTCGGGCGCGCCTTTAGCCAGCATGGTTGCCAGCAGGCGCATGACGGAGGTTTTGTCGGCGGTCAGGTTGGGGTGTGCCACGCGCAGCCTGGGAAGCATATTCAGCAGGCTGTCACTCAGCCGATCCTGAAACTCGCGATGGATGATCGTGGTGCTGTTGATCGTCGCGCCTGCCTGCGTCAGCGTCTCCCGTACCTTGAAGGTGGTCTCCGGGTAGTCACCGGTCTGGACGATGGCGACGTTCGCGCCGTTCAGCCGATCCTGTAGAAGAACCGGAACCAGCGCTGTGATGAACTCCGACTTGCGGCGGTTCTCTTCCCGGAGCGGGGCGATCTCCGTCGTAAAGCGGGCGTTGAGTTCATCCAGGCGGCGGGTCAGGCGTTCGACAATCGCGCCCTGCACGTAGGTGCTGCCGATCACCATACCGATGCCAAGGGCGAGAAAGATCGCGACCAGTGTTAAAAGATGATAACGGAAAGTGGGAACCATGTCGGGCGTCAGTGTTTTCTGTGGAGTGTTGAGCCTGTCCTGTCAGTTCAGGGGATGCCTCGCTCAACACTCATCATCATACTACTTCCTGACGGCGGGTTTCGTTTCGACGACCGTCCGTTTTCTCAATCGCGTCGCCAGTAGGCGCAGCAGCGGGAGCAGATAGGGAAGTCGCCGTCTACCTGAAGCCGTTTGCGATGTTCCCGATAGAGGTAGTTATTCCAGATGTTCGTGAAACGGTCTTCCAGAATATTGCCGCAGACCACCTCAAAACAGGGCGAGACATCGCCGTTGGGCAGCACATCGGTGTTGAGCCAGCCGCATGCGGCGGGTTTGCGGAAGACAAACGTCTCCGGCGAGTTGTAGTAGATGCGAATATCCTCGTCCGGGATGTCAGGGTGGAACAGAACAGGTATCTTTTTAGGCTGCCGCTTTACCTCATGCACCAGTTCGATCACACGCTCCACATCCATCGGCGTATAGTCAATCCCGCCGCACTCCTCGTAGGACATCTGGTGCCACTCTCCCCATTTTGCATTATGGGCTTCGATCATGGAGCGGGTCATCTGCCAGAGATGCTGGAAGTTCAGCGCCTCTGCGCCCACCATCTCCGCAACCCCCACCATATCGGTGATATATTCGTAGTTGTCGGGGGTGATGGCGCAGTTGATGATGACGGCGGGCTTATGCAGCCCCTTCTGCCTCTTCAACTCCTGAAGGTGCAGGATGCCCTCGGTGGTGCGCTCGAAGGCGCGCTCATGCCCACGCACGTTGTTATGAATGCCGCCCTTGCCGTCAATCGAGACGACCATCATATCCAGCGGATTCTCCAGCAACTCCTCCGCTTTGCGCTTGAGCGTAGTCCCATTGGTAGTGACGCCGCAGAGCATTCCCTGCCGCTTGATATGATGCACCAGCGGCACAAAAGCGGGATAGAGAGTCGGTTCGCCGCCGGTAAACCAGATGTAGGGCTTCCAGGGTTTCACATCGTCTACAACCCTCTCCCATACCTCCAGCGGCAGGCTGTCCTTCGGGTTGGTGAAAACCGCGCCGTTGGCGACAAAGCTGCACATCTTGCAGCGAAGATTGCAGCTTAAGGTCGGCTTAAAGGTGATTCCGAGCGGGGGCTTGCTGTAGCCCTGCGCCGTCTGCTGCTCCGGCGTGAGGCTCATCGCGCGGAATTTATTGCGAAAGTACCACTGTACCAGTTGCGGATGGTTATAGATCGTTCGCAGCGCCGACTGAGCCGTTGCGATCACGCTCATGCGGAGGTCCTCCTGTCCCGTTTCGTCAGCGAGGGAGCGCATCGCCAACGGTAGTCTATTTTACTTAGCGAAACAAAATTCCTCCCTGATAATCGGACGTTCAGGTGATCCGCCGTGCCGATGATGGTCTGGATACCTGAACGTCCGGGCGGACGCTACATCCGTGCGCGAAGAAACGCCACGCTGCGTGGAAGAACGGTCTCTGCGGGACCGGATAGCCCGCACTCAAACGCCATATAGCCCGTAAAACCGACCGCTTTCAGCGCGTCAAAAATCGCCTGATAGTCAATGTCCCCGGTTCCCGGCTCTTTGCGCGTGTTGTCCGCCAGGTGAACGTGTCCGACCGAAGCGCCCACCTCCCGGAGAGCCTGCGGGGAGTTGGTCTCCTCAATGTGCATATGGAAAACGTCGGACATCAGGCGCACGCCCGGACTGTTCAGTTCCTGTACGATAGAGGCTCCGTCCTTCTGCTGCGGCAGCGCATTGGATTCGTAGCGGTTGAGCGGCTCCAGCAGTACCGCCGCTCCGACTTTCGCCGCATGATCCGCCAGCGGAGCCAGCATCGCCAGCAGCAGTTCCCGCTCGATCTGCGGGCGAGATTTCCAGGGCGAGAGATCGGGGACCCGGTCATTGTTGTTGAATATCGGCACGGTGATAGGACCCACGGCTCCCAGTTCCGCCGCATAATCGAGGTGGCGCTTGAGCGCGTCGGCGCAGGCGGCGCGGCGTCGGGGATCGGGATGCACCAGTTCCGCCGGATAGCCGCCGCAGATCGAAGAGGCTTTCACGGGACTGTCGGCAAGCGCCGCTTTGCGCTCCGCGAATCCTTCCGGATCGTTCAGATATCCTCCGTTCAACTCCACGCCCTCAAAGCCATACTGCTCCAGATTCTTCAACTTCTCCGCAAACGACACGCCGGGAACCAGTCCTTCCTGACACGACAGTTTCATCGTTGTCTCCTTTGGCAAGCGATACCGACATAGTTCAGGGATCGGACTGCGCCGATCCGCAACAGGAAAGCATTCGACCTGCGCCGGAAGGTTCCTTCTCCGGGATCAATCTTTTAGCGAGAAGGGGTTGAAGTTGGTGTCCCGGTCGTAGTAGTCCTCATGTTCGGCGCGTTTGAGAAACTCCACGATGGCGTAGGTGATGGGGGTATTGACGACCTCCCAGCCGACCTTGATGGCATAGTTGGCGAACATCCCCAGCAGAAGCTGATCGTTCGTCCAGATACCCCAGAAAGCCAGCGGATAGAAGACCAGCGTATCCACGCCCTGCCCGACGGCGGTAGAGCCGATGGTGCGGCTCCAGAGAAAGCGTCCGCGCGTCAGCAGCTTCATCTTCGCCATGACGAAGGAGTTGGTGAACTCGCCGATCCAGAAAGCCAGAATCGAGGCGGCGATGATGCGCGGGGTACTGCCGAAGACTACGATCAGCGCGTTCTGCAGATCGCTCTGGTACTGCGAGCCTCCGGCGGAGGGAAGGTGAATGACGATGTAGCTCATGAAAGAGGCAAAGATAATCGCGCCAAAGCCAGCCCAGATCACCTTTCGGCTTCTGGCATATCCGTAGACTTCGGTTAAGATGTCGCCAAAGATGTAGCTGATCGGGAAGAAGAGATTGCCCGCTCCAAAGGTGAACCCGAACAGCACGCACAGCTTTGCCGGACCGATCAGGTTGGAGCAGAGCAGAACGGTCACGAACGCCGCCATGATCAGGTCGTAGTATCTGTAGGTTCGAGCGCTGTGGGAGGCAGGTTTCTGCAGGGGTGTTTGCGACACGGGGGGATTCCTCGCTTTCATTCCAGTTGGATCGCTGCATTTCGAAAAATGCGCCCCCTTGCGCGTGGACTGCCGCCGGACAGTTCGCGAATTCACCGCGTTTTTCCTTCTGCCCGATCGTGAGTCGCATATTCGACAGGAAAAGTCTCGCCTGTTGCAGAAAAGACAGGATAGACAGTGTATTTCATACAGTCTTTCAGGGAGGTTGTCTAGAGTATGAGAGGCGTACTTTTCGGTCTGTGCGCGCTGCTGGTTTCGGTTCTGGTGGCGGCGCAGGGACCTGCGCAGACCCAGGATCATCTGATGGCGCTGCACGATCCCCGCGAGAAGCATCTGGCAAACGTGCGGCAGCTAACCTTCGGCGGCGATAATGCGGAAGCCTACTGGAGCTTCGACGGAAAGAGGATCATCTTTCAGGCGAAGCGCGGCGATATGAAAGCCGATCAGATGTTCGTCATCAATGCGGATGGAACCAACGAAAAGATGGTCTCCAACGGGACAGGGCGCACCACCTGCGGCTACTTTCTGAAGAATAACCGGCAGATTATCTATGCCTCCACGCACGGCTACAGCCCTGCAGCGCCAACGCCGCCGGATCGCTCGCAGGGCTATGTCTGGCCCATCTATCCCTTCTACGCGATCTATATCGCCAACGCCGATGGAACGAATACCCGACCGCTCTACCCGAAAGAGGTAAAGCCGGGAGTCAATACTGCCTACTATGCCGAGGCGACCGTCTCCCCCGACGGCAAGCGAATCATCTTTACCTCGTCGAAGGATGGCGACCTGGAAATCTACTCGATGAAGACCGACGGCACGGACGTGAAGCGACTCACCAACAAGCTCGGATACGACGGCGGACCCTACTTCTCGCCGGACAGCAAGATGATCGTCTGGCGCGCCTGGTATCCGCAGTCGGAGGAGGAGAAAGCCGACTACCTCAACCTGCTGAGCCGCAACCTGGTGCGTCCGAATAAGATGGAACTCTGGGTCGCGAATGCGGACGGCTCGAATGCCCGGCAGGTGACCCATCTGGGAGCCGCCAGTTTCGCCCCCTTCTTTACACCGGACGGTAAGCATATCATCTTCTCCTCCAACTGCCACGATCCGCAGCGTCGGAAGTTCGAACTGTATGTCATCGGGATTGACGGGCAGGGGTTGAAACGAATCACCTACGGCGAGCAGTTTGACGGCTTTCCCATGTTCAGCCCGGACGGAAAGCGTCTGGTCTGGTGCTCCAACCGCAATATGTCCAATCGCTCCACCAATGTCTTCGTGGCGGACTGGGTTCCGTGAGAAATCCATTTTAAGAGGGATGTATTCGGCGCAAAGTCGGGTATTATCATAAGGTACATTTCAAAGACAAAGAGGAGCCTCGCGTCGGATGCGATTCCTGAACGGCTTTATCCTGGTCGGCATCATTCTGCTGTTCATCAGCATCGCCGGACTGGTTTCGGGCAACACGCTGCTGACCGAACCGGGCCAGCCCATCAATAACTACGCCTGGCTGGAGTATCTGGGGGCGGCGGCGTTGATGCTGGTCAACGGCGCGGTCTCGATCTGGAACGCGCGCAATCAGGAGCAGAAGAAGGAGCAGAGCCAGAAGTCCGCTGCCGGAACCGAGAGTGAGGCGCGAGACAGCGCGCCCGCAGAGCAGAAGTAGCGGATTACGGGGCGAGGATCGGAGAGAGTATTCATGACGGAAGATATGACCCTGAATGAGGTGAGTTGCTGTGAATGCGGCAAGCCCATTCCCACCATCCCGCAGTGGCTGTCCGGGGTCCAGGTGAAATTTCAGTGCGAGGAGTGTCGCCAGAAGCACCCGCGTGTGCCGGGGATCGCTGAAGCAGAACCCCGCCACAGAATCAATGAAGTGGATGAACTCGGCGAACTGGGCGACGTGGTGGAGGGAGCCGAAGAAGAAGATCTGGATGACGAGGAGATGGGCAGCGACGGCGGCGAAGGTTATGAGTAGTTGCTGCTGCGATGTTCGTGACGTGACTGGCGCAGGGAGTCTTTTTCAGGATTTCCTGCGCTTTTTCTTTCTCTGTGCCTCTTCCTGCTCTTGCTCCGCGTAGAGTTCCGCCAGCGCCATATAGGGGTTGATCGTCTTGCCCTGATTGGCTTCCTGCTCCTGCCGAAACTCCTCGATGCGCTGATCCAGCCGATCCTTGCTGGTCAGCACCATGCGAATCAGGTAGGCGCAGACCGCCAGCCCGACCGCCACATAGACCATCACCAGAAGGATGTTGTTCATACTACACTCTACGCCTTTCGGACAGGAAACGCTTCCATAGGCATAATTCGCCCTGACTTCAGGGGGATTGCGCTCTACATCGGGAAGGGTTCGATCCAGGACTCTTCGATCTGCAGACCGAAACCGTCGCCGGGCGTCGGGAAGAGATAGCTGTCCTGCATGACCGCCGGACCCCAGGGGGTTGTGTAGTCTTCCGGACGAATGCCAGGCGGCGGACCCCAGTACTCCGCCCAGGGCGTGTTGGGCATCGCGGCTGTCAGATGCAGACCGAACTGCGTTAAGCCGCCTCCGTGCAGGATCACCTCCAGACCCGCCGCCTCTGCGATAGCGCAGATTTTTCGGCAGGCGGTCAATCCGCCAACCCAGTGGATGTCCGGTTGGAGTATATCCACCGCGTGGCGCTGCGCCAGAAACGCGAACGGAAACGGGGTATACATATGCTCGCCGGTCGCCAGGGTCTGCCAGGGAATCCGTTCGCGCACCGACACATGACCGTCCAGGTCTTCCGGGATCAGGTACTCCTCCATCCACTTCAGCCGATAGCGGCGCAGACGCTCCGCAAGCCGAACCGTATACTCCACATCAAAAGCCATATAGCAGTCGAGCATGACCTCGATCTCGTCGCCGACGGTCTCCCGCGCCTGCGCCACGATCCGCTCGTTCTCCTCCAGCCCGCGCCGTCCATCCGTCGGACCGTAGGGGCAGGCAAGTTTCACCGCCCGAAAACCGATCTCCTTCTGCCAGTCCACGTCGTTGCCGGTGGCGTAGGCGAAGATACGATCTCGCGCCGCCCCTCCGAGCAGTTCATAGACCGGCTTATGCTGGAGTTTCCCGGCGAGGTCCCATAGCGCCAGATCCACCCCGCTGATCGCGGAGGATGCGATCCCGACGGTTCCGTAGGGCTTGCTCATGCGGAACATCATATCCCAGCACTTCTCGATGGCAAGACACTCCTCTCCGATCAAGCGCGGGGCGAAGTGATCGGCGATGACCGCCGCGCACGCTCGCCCGAAGGAGGTCATTCCCAGTCCGTAGGTTCCATCCTCGGCGGTCACCTGCACCCAGACGGCGGGCCAGCCGGGCAGCCAGGAGGGGCGATATCGCTTGTAGCGCGGGAATTTCGACATCGGATTGGCGACCTCCGCCTCGTCCGACCAGGGCGGTCGGGTCGGCTTCGGGCGCGGTCTGCCTTCAGGAACCTTGATCTGCACGCAGCGAATAGACTGGATTTTCATGGATCACCTCGACGTGATATGAATCGGGATTGTTCGGTCTACGCCTTGACGGCTCCCGCCGTGACGCCCTGCACGAAGGCGCGCATACCGACGGCAAAAAGGATCATCAGCGGAATGCTGCCGATCACATAGCCTGCGAGCGTGGGACCGTAGTCCAGATTGAACTCGCCGGAGAAGCGCGTGACGCCCACGGTAAAGGTCTGCATGGCGTTGTCGCTGATGGTCACCAGGGGCCAGATATAGTCGTTGTAGACTCCCAGCGTGGTCATGATGGCGATGGTGGCGAGAGTCGGCAGCGACAGAGGCAGCGCCATCTGGCGATAGATGGTGAAGTCGCTCGCGCCGTCCAGCCGCATGGCTTCAAATAGCTCTTCCGGCAGTCCGGAGAAGAAGGTGCGGCACAGCGCCACGCCAAGCACCTGCCCGCCCGCCAGATAGGGCAGGATCAACGCCCAGCGCGTATTGATGAGATTGAAAGACTGTACCAGCGCGTAGGTCGGAATGAGGGTCAGGATGCCGGGAACCATCAGCAGCGCGATCACCCCGAAATAGATGAGGTCGCGTCCCGGAAACTGCAGCCGTGAAAGCGCATAGCCTGCCAGCGAGGAGAGGAGAATCACGCCCGGAACCACCGCGAGGATGATGATCCCGGTGTTCAGCAGGTAACGCCAGAGCGCGCCTGCCGCCTGCATATAGAAATCCCAACGGGGCGGTTTCGGAAGTCCCCAGAAGTTGGTGAAGATGTCCGCGTTGCTCTTGAGGGAGAGCAGGAGCATCATAAAGAAGGGCAGCAGCGAAAGCCCAAGCAGCAGAAGAAGCAGAAGAATGACGACGCCCTGTCCCCAGGGAATCGGTCTTCGGCGCGTCTCGCTCAGATGGCTCACAGGCTCTCCTCCCGTTTTCGTCCCAGACGTTGATTCAACACCGACAGCGTAAAGATCACCACAAAGAGGGTCAGACCGATCGCCGCCGCGTAGCCCAGGTGCCCGAATCGGAACGCCTGAAAGTACATATGCAGTGCGGGGACGTGGGTCGCCAGTCCGGGACCGCCTCCGGTCAGGATCAGGATGCTGCCGAAATCCTGCAGCGTTCCGATAATGGTCAGGGTGGTCAGCAGGCGCACCTGTGGCCGCAGAAGCGGCAGGTCTACCAGCAGCACCCGCCGCCATCCGGTCGCGCCGTCCAGCGCGCAGGAGTCCCAGACATCGTTGGAGATGGAGGTCAGTCCCGCCAGATAGATCAGCAGCGACAGACCCCCTGCCCAGGGAAATCCGACCCCGACAATCGCCATCAGCGCGGTGCTAGATTCGCCCAACCATGCGCGGGTCAGACCGCCCCCGCCGACCAGTTCCAGAATCTGGTTGAGCAAGCCGATGCTTCCATCATAGATAAAAGCCCAGAGCAGCATGGTAACCATGCCCGGCACGACCATCGGCAGAATAAACGCGGTGCGCAGAAGGTACTGCCAGCGCGTGGAGCGCAGCGACATCAGCAGTTCCGCTACCAGCAGGGGCAGGGTCAGGGTTTTCACCAGGTTGGCAATCAGCAGGAGAAGCTGGTTGCTGAGACTGATCCGCAGAAACTCGTCCTGCGCCATCATCACAAAGTTGGCCAGTCCTGTCCAGCGCGGCGGCTCGCCCGTCTCCCAGCGGGTGAAGGCGCGATAGAGCCCGATCATCGCCGGGAGATAGTTGAACAGCATCAGCAGCAGTAACGTGGGCAGGAGCATGGTAAGCGCCAGCGCCCACGAGGAGCGACCACGATTCATTTGCCCTCTTCCTCGTCTGTAAGCGCGCTTACACAGGCGCTCCGGCACTTTTTCGGAGCGTTGACCCGGTTCTCCTGCCATCGCCCCCGGCTCATTTCGCGGAGTCCATGCGGTCCCGGGTCTTCGGGTTCATGTCCAGCTTCTGCATAGCGATCACGCGGGGAACAGCGCCGGTCATCAGCTTCTGATAACGTTGCAGAAACTCCGGCAGCGTGAGACGCCCGTCCATATATCGCTGCGCCCAGACCGTCCACTCCCAGACCGACTGCTGCTCATCCATCAGACCCCGGAACGACATCCGTTCAAAGCCGCGCCCCTCGAACGGGCGGAAGTAGCGGCGCACAAAGTCGGGAATCTCCGCGCCGGGGATCAGCATCGGACCGATCAGCGGGCGGCGATGACGAACCGCCTGCTCGACCAGTATCTTTGCAGAGTGCGGCGTGGTCAGAAACATCAGGAAGTCCATGACCAGCTTCACCTGCTCCGGACTCTTCTTGACCACGCCGAGTACCGTGCCGGGACCGCCCACTCCCCGGAAAGGAGGAAGGCGGAATTTCGAGGCGGTCAACGGCGGAACGGGAAACGTCTGCCAGTTGAAACGGGCGGAGGGGGGAAGGTCTTCCATATCGCGCATCAGCAGTCCGATGGTGGAGGAGGTCTCCAGCAGAATGGCGGCGCGGCGCGTCAGGAAGAGATGGTAGGCGGTCTGGCTATTGGCGCCGTGAAAACCGCGCTGCCAGTAGCGCGAGAAGGTCTTGATATTGGCGTATATCTCGCCGAAACGCTCGTCGTCGAAGCGCAGTTTCCCGGACTGCACCGCCTGCAGCAGCCGCTCGCCATTGACGACCACATAGGCGTCGTTATAGGGATCGTTCAGGTTCAGCCTGAATCCGGCGTTCTTCTTCGCCTCGTAGTCCCAGTCGCCTGGCTGCGAAAGGAACATCGGAACCAGATGGCGGGTATAGGCATCCGAGAAGAATCGTGCCATCCAGCCGACCGTTCCGGCCCAGTAGGAGTCGGCGTTGCCGGGAACCGCGAAGGGGATGATCCCGGCAGCGCGGATTCGTTCGGCGTGGCGCAGCATCTCCTCCCAGGTGCGCGGGGGCTGCAAGCCGAGACTCTGGAAGATGTCGGCGTTGTAGTAGAAGGCGATCTCGATAAAGTCCATCGGCACGAACGTCACGTCGCCGCCGACTTTGAACTTCTCCAGAAACTGTTCGTTGAGCGTCTCCTGCCAGATGCGCCCGGTGTAGGGATTGCGCTGCGCGACAAAGGGCGACATATTGATGGTCAGCCCGCGCTCATACATACCCCAGGCGTAGTTGGCGTTAAACAGATCAGGCGCGCCGGAGCCGCCGTTGGGAATCTGCGTCCGCAGCCAGGTTTCATAACCGTTGGCGGGCATGATCTGCACTTTGACCCGCACGCCGGGATTCTTCGCCTCGTACTCCCGCGCAACCTGTTCAAAGCCCTCGCGGTAGTTGGCGCTGATGGTTGCCAGCACGATCTGACGGTCGGAGGACTGCGACATAGCGGGGTTAGAGAGCCACGCTGAGGTACTGCCCAGAGCGGCGCTTGCGGCGGCGGCGCCTGCGCCCTTCAGAAGGGTCCGGCGGCTGAGCCGGGATGCAGGATGAGCTGGCGATATAGAGGTGTGTGAGGAGGCGTCTTCGTTCATAACGCCTCTCTCTTCGCGCTCCGCCGGGAGGTCTCCTGCTGTCTCTAGCAAGAAAAGCAACCCTGAAAAAAAGAGACGGCAGCAGAATGCCGCCGTCTCTCTAAGGGCAGTCAGAAACCGAGACTCATGCCTGGAAGCTCGCCTTGAACTGCTCGACGGCTCTGGTGAGGGTCGCGGAGGTCTCGTCGCTCAGGGCGCTGGTGCGCCGGATCGTCTCGGCAATCTCCGGATACTTCTCCGCGAGGAAGGCGTGCAGTCCTGTCTCAAAGCGCGCGACCGCTTCGACCGGAAGATCGTCCAGATAGCCGTTGAACCCGGCGAAGATTGAGATCACCTGAAGCTCTACCGGCATCGGGGCAAACTGCGGCTGCTTCAGCAGTTCGACCATGCGCGCCCCGCGTCGTAGCTGCTGCTGGGTGGCGCGATCCAGGTCAGAGGCGAACTGCGCGAATGCCTGCACCTCGCGGTATTGCGCCAGATCGAGGCGAAGGCGTCCCGCCACGGACTTCATGGCGCGAATCTGCGCGTTTCCTCCCACGCGGGAGACGGAGATGCCGACGTTGATCGCCGGACGGATATTGGAGTTGAAAAGGTCGGTCTCCAGGAATATCTGCCCGTCGGTAATGGAGATGACGTTGGTGGGAATGTAGGCGGAGACATCTCCCGCCTGGGTCTCGATAATCGGAAGCGCGGTCAGGCTGCCGCCGGTTCCAGGAATCCGGCGAACCTCCAAGCCGTCCGCATTGGGCATCTCTTTGACGACGCGTTTCGCCTCTTTCTCGCCATGTTCGCCCGCGTAGACCTTGCCATCTACGCCGGTCGTCGTCTCTTTCGAGGAGCCTTTCGGAACGATGATGTAGTCTTCCCGCAGCTTGGCGGCGCGCTCCAGCAGTCGGCTGTGCAGATAGAAGACATCGCCGGGGAACGCCTCGCGTCCGGGGGGACGTCGCAGCAGCAGCGACACCTGCCGGTAGGCGACGGCGTGTTTGGAGAGGTCATCGTAGATACACAGCGCATGACCGCCGGTATCGCGAATGTATTCGCCGATGGTGACGCCAGAGTAGGGGGCGATGTACTGAAGAGGCGCAGGGTCGGAAGCGGTGGCGCTCACCACGATGGAGTAGTCCATCGCGCCGTACTCCTCCAGCGTTCGCACCACATTGGCGACGGTGGACTGCTTCTGACCGATGGCGACGTAGATACAGATGACGCCGGAACCTTTCTGGTTAATGATGGTGTCCAGCGCGACGGCGGTCTTGCCGGTTCCCCGGTCGCCGATAATCAGTTCGCGCTGACCGCGACCGATGGGGATCATAGCGTCAATCGCCTTGATCCCGGTCTGCAGCGGCTCTTTCACCGGCTGGCGATCCACCACGCCGGGAGCGCGGGTCTCGATGTAGCGGCGTTCGGAGGCAACAATCGGTCCTTTGCCATCCAGCGGGTCGCCGACGGCGTTGACCACGCGCCCGATCATCGCGGGACCGACCGGCACCGAGATGATGTTCTGGGTGCGGCGCACGGTGGTGCCTTCCCGGATATTCGTGTCCGGTCCCAGAATCACCGCGCCGACGTTGTCCTCTTCCAGGTTCAGCGCAATCGCTCGGATGACGTTGTCTTCCCGGTCGGCGATGGGATTGCCCTTCTCATCCAGAAACTCCAGCATCTCGCCGACCATGCAGTTTTCCAGCCCGAAGACGCGCGCGATACCGTCGCCGACCTGAAGAACGGTGCCGACGCCAACCTCCGGTATCTGTCGCTGATACGCCTGAAGCTCTTTCTCAAGGATAGAGGTGATCTCTTCCGGTCTGATAGCCACTTTTCTCTCCGTGTATTGTCTTACGACAGGACATTCGCCTGCCGTCCGCCTATTTCGTTTTGTACTTTGAAACGGAAGCCTCGACGGTTAGCTTCTGCCCGCCGGGTCCGGTAAGACTCGTGCTCTGTTTGACCAGCCCCACGCCCGGCGCGAACCAGTAGGAGTTTACCGTCTTCTGGTTCTGTCCCTGAAGGGAGATGGTAAGCGTCATGTCCACGCGGAAGGAGTCGAGATTGCCTGCCGGGGTCTTCAGCCTCTCTCTCGCTGCGATCCGAAGATTTGCAGATCCGTTGAGCGTCTGCCCTCCGGTGGTAATCGTTCCCTTCCAGTTCCAGGAGTTGCCTGCCCGGATCGGCATTCGCAGCACCGGAACCGGGGGATTGATGACGCCTGAACCGCCCTGCCCGGAACGCGAGCGCAGAACCTCATTGCCGGAGACGATATAGGTCTCCGACTGGGCGATGTTGCCGTTCGCCGTCCACTCCACCACAACCGTTGTTTTGCCGCCGGCGGAGTTGACGGAGGCGATCTTCGCCCCCAGTTTCAGCGGCTGCGTCTGATTTCCGGCGCGAACAGCCCCGTCGAACTCCCAGGTGCTTCCGGCTCTGGTGGGAAACATCTGCGCGATGCTCTGCGCCGAAACCGGAGCGGATGCCAGCGCCGCGACCGCCCATACGGACAGCGCGATCATGCCGCGCCGAAACCATCGTCTGTACATAATAAATCCTGTCTTTCTGGAGCGGAGCGAAAATAAACGCTACGCGACTCGTATCGCTTATACCCGCTGCTCTGTGCGTGTGCGCTTACGGCGCAACCTTGTAGGAAGTCAACTCCGCGACGGTTTGACTGTTGTTTTCCCGGATGACCTGTTTGACCAGCCCGACTTTCGGCGAATACCACTGCGCGGTGGTATAGGCGCGCGGTCCTTCCGGAGCCTGTTCCGTGTACTGCTGATCCAGACGGTAGGCGTAGAAGCTGCCCGCTGCCGTTTTGATCGGTTCCGGACCGGTCAGCTTGAAGGCGACCTTGCAGGGAGTCGTCCCTTCTGCGGAACGGTAGGTTCCTATCCAGTCCCAGGTCGAATCGGGCTGAAACGGCAGCCTTAGCATCGGTAGTGGCGGGTCGAAACGAACCTCGCTCTGCATTCCGAAGGCGGTGTGACTGACTCCCGACTCATCCATCACATACTCTTCGCGATGAACCGGCGTTCCGTCTCGCTGCAACTCTACCACAAATGTTGTCTTTCCGCTGACATCCTTGCGGGTTTCCACGATGGTTCGGCGGATTTTGAACGTGCTCTTCGCCTCTTTCGTCGTCAACTCCCACGTATCGCCGAGGGTGTGCGGAAAGAGCAGTTCTCTGGCATCCGGCGCGGGCGGCTGCACAGGTCCGGGAGGCGCGCCTCCCGGCGTCTGACCCGGAGCGCCGGGACCGCCCGGCGTCTGACCCGGAGCGCCGGGACCGCCCGGCGTCTGACCCGGAGCGCCGG
>CAYSDM010000007.1:43774-56386 GCA_964429855.1 uncultured Chthonomonadaceae bacterium | reverse complement strand
GACCGCCCGGCGTCTGACCCGGCGGGGGAGTCGGCGCTCCCGGTGAAGGCGTCGGCGCGCCGGGAGCAGGGTCGGCAGGATTTGCGGGCGGCGCGGAAGGAGACGGGTTGGAAGCGACGGGAGGGGCAGGCGGAGGCGCGGAAGCCCGGCATCCGACCAGCATGACACCCCCCGCGAAACACCCGACCAGTCGAGACAAGACAAAAAGAAGAGCGGCGCGGCGCCGCCATCCTCCGCGTTCTCTCTTCGCGCTATCCGATCGGCTGTTACCCTCTCTCATGCGCGGTACCTCTACAGAGCCGCTCGCACAGGCTCAACGCCTCTCAGATTCAGAGCCGTTCGTGCAGCATCTGCTCCCGCAGGCGTTCCAGCGCGCCTCGCACGCTTCCGTCTATCACCGTATCGTTCATGCGGACGACGACCCCGCCGAGAATGGCGGGATCCACGCTCACCTGAAGCTCGATACGCTTGCCGGTGCGCTGCTGCAGTCCGACAAGAAGCGCCGCCCGCTCCGACTCATCCAGCGGCAGCGCGACCGTCGCCTGCGCGCGGATCAGTCCAGCGGCATCGTCCGCCAGACGCAGAAACTCCTCATGCACCGCCGACAGTATCTCTTCCCGGCGTTTCTCGATCAGCAGGTAGAGAAACGAGCGGGTCGCCATGTTCAACTGCCCGGACAGGGTTTTGTCCAGCAGTTCGCGCTTCTTCTCCGCAGGAACCAGCGGGCTTTCGAGAAAACGCGGCAGCGCCGGGGTCTGTTTCCACAGGGTATCCAGCAGATTCAGGTCGTTCTGCACCGCTTCCAGAGTGCTGGTTTTCAGAGCGGCGTTGAACAGGGCGCGCGCGTAACGCCTGGCAACTTTCAGGTCTGCATATCGGCTCACGATTGCGTCCCTACCTTCTGTACAAACTCCTGTACCATGCGTCTCTGCTGAGCAGGTTCCAGCGACTTCTCGACGGCAAACTCCGCCGCCCGGATCACGTCGTCAATGAACTCCGTGCGCAGATGCACCAGGGCTTTCGCGCGTTCTCGCTCGACCTCTTCCTGTCCGCGCTGGATCAGCAGGGCGGCGTTATGGCGCGCCTCTTCGAGGATCTGTTCGCGAAGAGTCTCCGCTTCTCGCACCGCGTCCGCCATGCGCGCCTCGGTCTCATCCTCAATATGTTCCAGACGCTGCCGGTAGTCGTTGCGCATCTGTTCCGTCTCGCGCAGCGTCGTCTCCACCTGGTCATAGGTCTCGATAATCGCTTCCTGCCGTTCCTTCAGCAGAGAGCGCAGAATCGGCCCGATGATTTTTGCGTAGACCAGAGCAAACAGGATAAATCCAGCGGTTAATACGACCGCCCACTGGAATTCCGTTATGTCGGGCGGCGGTTTAAACCCCCAGGGAAAGTACATCCGCTCCTCTCCATTTCAACACGTAAGGCGCCCAGAAGGCGCGCTCTGCGTTCAGGATCGCGCCACTGTTTCGGTGATATACTGCTCTACCAGCCGTTTCTGAGCGGGATCGGGGGCGCTGCCAATGACTTTCTCGAGGGCGTGCGTGGCGACATCCGCCAGCCGCCGCTCCATATCGTGGAGCGCCTGCTCCCGCTCCCGCGATATGTTGTCCATCCCCTCCTGCTGGATTGCTTCCGACTGGCTGCGCGCTTCCGCCAGTATCGCCTCGCGCTGCGCCTGCGCGTCCCGCACGGTCTGCTGGATGCGCGCGCGCGCATCCGCCTCAATTTTCGCCATACGCCCCTGATACTCGGTCCGCAGGTTTTCCATCTCATGACGCGAGTCTTCCACGGTCTGATAGGCGTTGGCGATCTCTGCGCGGCGGCTGTCCAGGTGCTTCATCATCCTTTTCCAGTAGACCTGATTCAGGACGACGAACAGCGCGATGAACAATGCCCCGTTATAGAGCATGATCGTAGGGTCAATATTCAGGCTCTTGAGAATGGCATCGAGCATGACGGACCTTTCACACAGAACAAGCAGCGGCTATCTGCCGCCCTCAAACGCCGTGTCGGCAGATTCCGGTCTCTTACTTCAATCCTGCAGTGATCAGCTTCTCCAGCGCAGCCATGTCGGCGGGCAGGCGGTTACTCATC
Source organism: uncultured Chthonomonadaceae bacterium (assembly GCA_964429855.1). Taxonomy (GTDB): domain Bacteria; phylum Armatimonadota; class Chthonomonadetes; order Chthonomonadales; family CAJBBX01; genus CALLMM01. Next base: position 54,289 of record CAYSDM010000007.1, on the reverse strand, counting down.
AGGAAGAGGAAGACGAAGGTAAAGATGACCAGGGACTCGATGAAGGCGAGACCCAGGATCATCGCCGTCTGAATCTTGCCGATTGCCTCCGGCTGTCGCGCCATGCCTTCCAGCGCCGCCGAAGCGGCGCGTCCCTGCGCCAGCGCGCCGCCGATAACGGCAACCGGGAGTCCGATACCGACCGCCAGCGCCAGAAGTCCAAGATAGAGCATTGTCACATTCCTTTCTTACGGTGTCAGACAGTTTTTATGGTATAGCGTGTTCGCCGCGATCAGTGACCATGCGCGGGCGCGTGTTCTGCGCCGTGCTCATGTTCGGCGTGATCGTCATCGTGATGCGACTGCAGCGAGATATAGATACAGGTCAGCAGCGTGAACACAAGCGCCTGCACAAAGGTCGTAATCATCGCGATCATCAGAATCGGGAACTGCGGCGGGATGATCGGAAACGCAGGCAGCAGCAGAACGCCCAGCGACGCCAGCACGATAATAACCGTGTCTTCGCCGAAGATGTTGCCGAAAAGACGCATCGCCAGCGTAAACGGGCGCACCAGTTCCCCGATGATCTCCACCGGCATAATCAGGGGAGCCAGCGCGGGCATCGGTCCCATGTAGTGCTTGATATAGCCCACGATGCCCCGGCTCTTGATGCCCACATACTGTACATAGACGAAGACGATCAGACCCAGCGCCAGCGTGGTGCTGATGTTCGCCGTCGGCGCATGGAAGCCGGGAATCAGCCCGATGATATTGCTCAGGTAAATGAAGAAGAAGAGCGTGCCGGCTAAAGGCGCGTACTTCTCTCCTCCCGGTCCGATAACGCCGCGCGTGAAGTTAACGAATGTCTCGACCAGAAACTCTCCGAAGTTCTGAAAAACGCCGCGCGGCACGGCTGCCAGCTTTCGGGTGGCGGCGATGCCAAAGGCGAGCATTATCAGGGCGACGACGATGCCGTTGGTGAACAGAAGACCGGGCGGGGGAACCTCGCCGATCTTGTGACCGTGCTCTTTACCCCCGTGTTCGGCGGTGGCATGGGGCTGTTCGCCCGTCGCATGTTGTCCCGGTTCGGTTGTATGACCGTTATCGCCCTGAGCGATCTGGAGACGATCCTGTGGCTGAGGCATCCATTACCCTCCGACCGGCGTGTTGGATTTCTGAAACATCTGTCCGCTGACCACCTTCAGAAAGATCACCAGCGGGGTCAGCGCGATCCCGGCAAACAGCGCCAGGGGATGGACGGAGATGGTGATCGCCAGATGCAGCACGATGGCATAGAGCGGCAGCTTCAGTAGAAGCAGCGCCGCCAGCCAGAACTTTGCTCCGGCTTTCTCCGGCGAAACCAGACGCGGCACGGCCCAGGCAAGGCTCCAGAGACTGAACATCCCCAGCAGCGCGCCGACCGCCAGCCCGACGGATATATTCGCCTGTCCGCGCAGTCCGAAGATCAGCGCAAACCAGGCGGCGACCCAGAAGGTGGTTCGCACGGATCGGTATGGTAACTTCTCGTCTGTCATTGTATTCTCTTTTGTTTTACCTGTCCAGCTTGTTGATAATCCGCATCATGTTGAGAACGCCGGCGGCAAATCCCAAAACGGCGCCAAGCAGCGTAAAGATCGGCGACTTGCCCAGCCGCGTATCCAGCCACGCTCCCAACAGTGTCAACAGTACTATCGGCACAATGAGAGTGGCAGGAATAATGTAGGCCATTCCCATGCGCTGATAGAGAATCTCCTTTTCGCTCAGCTTCCGCCTCTCGGGCGGCGGGAGGTTTGGACGGTACTGCGGAACCTCCGGAAGCTCCGGCAAGGGCGGCGTTTCGGGCAGGGGAGTATTCTCTCCTGCGCTCTCTTCGCGACTCTCTTTCTCTTCCGACATCGTCTGATCTCCGCGGGGGCGGAGCTACGATCCGCTCAGCCCGAACCGCTCATGCAGCAGGCGCACGGCGCGGTCCGCCTCATTTTCCGGCAGCAGGCAGGAGACCGACATTTCGGAGTCGGCGACCTGATGGATGGCGATGCCCGCGTTGGTCAGCGTCTCATAGATCGCCAGAATCACGCCAGGAACCTCGCGATGATTTCCCGCCACTACGGAGACCAGTGTACCATATTCAAACGCGGTTCCGGGCACGTCCACCACCTCGATAAACTCTTCAACCGAATGGAGCAGGGGACGCTGGTTCCGATAAGCCAGATCCAGACCTTCCGAAAACTTAAAGATATAGAAATGACTGTAGGGACGCGAATCGGGATTCGTCGCGACCGGCACAACCATCCCGTCCAGCAGATCACGCGCAATCGGATAGACATCGCGCGATACGGCGAAGGAGAGCGCCGTCGGGCTAAAGCTGACCAGGAAGATGCTGATCCCGGCGCGCGCCATTAGCCGGTAGACCTCCTGCTGAACGATGGGCTTATGCGCTTCGTTTTCGATCTCCAGCCGGATAAACGCCAGTTTGCCGGTATGGGAGATGCCTGTGATCCGCTTTCGCGTCTCCTCCGAGACCTCGGCATCGCCCACGATGCGGGTTCCGGGATGATCGCTGAAGGTGGATTTCACCCACAGCGGAATGCCGTAGTCCATCGCGATCTCGGCGGCGCGAGGATGCACGATCTTGGCGCCCAGGTGCGCCATCTCCGCGATCTCGGCGTAGGTGCACTCTTTCAGCGTGCGGGCTTCAGGAACCATATCCGGGTCTGCCGTCTTCACGCCGTCCACATCGGTGTATATCTCCACCGCGCAGGCGTTCAGGGCGGCTCCGAGCGCGGAGGCGGTGGTGTCGCTGCCGCCGCGTCCCAGCGTGGTGATGCTGCCGTGTTCGCTCTCCTCTGTGATGGTGGTCACTCCCTGAAAGCCGCACACGACCGGAGTCTGTCCGCGCTCCAGCGCCTTGAGGATGGAGTGGGGATGGATGCTGAGAATGCGCGCATTGCCAAAGATGCCGTCGGTGATGATGCCCGCCTGTCCGCCGGAAAGCGCGATGGCGGGACAGCCCATAGACTGGAGGGTGACCGCCATGACGGCGGTGGAGATGATCTCGCCGCACGCCATCATCATATCCATCTCGCGGGGATGGGGCGGCGTGGTCGGATCAATCTTTTTCAGTTCTTGCACCAGCGTATCGGTGGCGTAGGGCGCGCCAGCGCGTCCGATAGCGGAGACCACCACCACCGGTTCGAACCCCGCTTCTCGCGCGGCGATCACCTTTCGCGCCGCCATCTTGCGATGCGTGTCGCGGTCTACCGAGGTTCCTCCGAACTTTTGAACCAGAATCCTACTCATTCGCCTCCTCCAGTGCAAAGGTCCGCTTCAGGCTGGAGACGGCGGCTTCCACGCGCTCGCCATCTATCAGGCACTGCACCGAGTTGTGCGCGTCGCCGACGCCGTACATCAGCGCCTTCGCCTCCTGCAGCGCGTCGGCAATGGTTACCATCACGCCGGTCAGGTCGCGCATACTGCTGGCGATCACCGAAACGACAGCCAGATCGGGGCGAACGGAGTAGGCGAACTGCGCCGCTTTCAGGCATCTCTCGGCTTCGGAAAGCTGTTGTGCGTTCAGGGCGAAAGAGACGGCGGCGCGATGCAGTTTGATCAGGAAGATGGGGATGGAGGCGGACGCCAGCGTCCGAAAGACCCGCAGAATGTCCTCCGCGCGTTCCTGCTCGGCGTGCACATGCACAGCGATATGGGCAACGTCGGGCGTCACCTCCACGGCGTAGACGCCGCGCTCGCGCTCAAACGAGACATGTTTTGTGGCGGTTTCCTGGTTCATTTCCCCGGCATACATGAGTCTGTGTAATATTTCGCAATCAGTATACCCAACGGTTATTTAGCAAGTCAACACGACCAAAAAAACCGCGTTACGCCGAATCAGCGCGGGAAGAACCGCTTCCTGCTAGTACGACGTCAGGATAGTTGGGATGGCTGTCATTCTGAGCGAAAGCGAAGAATCTTAAGATGTCTCGCTGCGCTCGACAGGACAGTGTTTGGCTGCGCTCAACAGAGCAGCCAGGCGATGCAACCCTTCTACTTTGACGATCTACCAGCATCAATTCTACAGAGAGACAGAAAAGGCAGATTTCTTGCCGGGCAGCCCGCGAATGAAATCATTGAAAAAAAGTTTTCCGCTTGTAAAAGCCCGGAGCGAGTGGTATACTAACGCGGTTCAAAAGGGGGACGCTCTGCTATCCCCGACGGGCAATGCCCGATCACTTCCTGTTCCGGGAGAGACCGGAACCATCAGACCGAGGGAGGTATCTATACGACCGTGCGACACTATGAAGCGATCTATATCGTGGATCCGGAACTGACCGAAGAGCAGTATACCGCGATCATGGAGAGGTACAAGAAAGTCGTTACAGACAGCGGAGGCGTTGTCGGAGAGACCGGTAAGTGGGAGCAGGGCAGACGCCGCCTTGCCTATGAGATCAAGGGCCGCCGCGAAGGCTACTACATCCTGATGAATTTCGAGGGAGGAACGGAGGTTCCCAGAGAACTGGATCGCCTCTTCCGAATCAGCGATGATGTCCTGCGCCACATTATCGTCCGCCAGAACGAAGACGAAGAGTAGCGCTTTTTAGGATGCGGCGACACCGAGCGCCGCTTATAGATCATATTCTTTGAGGACCGTTGTCCGCCGAAGGGCGGACATCAGGGAGGAAAAAACCATGTTGAACCGTATCGTTTTGATCGGACGTTTGACCGCCGACCCGGAGACGCAGTACACTCCCAGCGGGGTCGCTCTCACCAAGTTTCGCATTGCCGTGGATCGTCCCGTCAAGGACCCGGAGACCGGCGAAAAAGAGACCGACTTCATCAGCATCGTCGCCTGGAGACGCACCGCCGAGTTCGCCGCGAACTATCTGCGGAAGGGGCGTCTGGTGGCGGTCGAGGGGCGTCTGCAGATTCGCTCCTGGGATGCGCCGGACGGCACAAAGCGCTACGCGACCGAAGTGGTCGCCGACAATGTCAATGGATTGGATCGCCCGAAAGAGGGAGAGGGAGCGCCTGCAGAAGAGGGGTATAGCGCGCCGCGAGCGACCGCAAGCCCGGCTCCTGCCGCGTCTCGCGCTGTGGGAAACGCGCCCGCTCCGGCATCCAGCCGCAAACCCGCTCCGGCTCCGGTGGATGATCTGGATGACACCGACCCGTTCGCTGACGACTAGAAAGGAATAGCTATGCCTGCTCCTGTGCGCAAACGCGCGCCCGGAAAATATAAGAAGCCGCGCCGCAAGGTATGTACCTTCTGCGTGGAGAAAGCCACCAGCATTGACTACAAGGCGTTCTCCAAGCTGCGCAAGTTCGTTACCGAGCGCGGCAAGATCGTCCCGCGCCGTTCCAGCGGAACCTGCGCCGGACATCAGCGGATTCTGACGGACGCCATCAAGCGCGCGCGTCATATCGCTCTACTGCCGTTTGTTTCCGAGTAGCGCGACCTGACGCAGACAGTAGACAGAGGGGATCGGAGCCGCATCGCTCCGATCCCCTTTCATGTTGCTCCCTTAGCGACAGACTGCCGTTAGAAGTTGTATTTGTCTATGTTGCTCTTCTCAAAGATCACGGGCGGTCCGGTGATGACCACGTTCTTCTCCTTGAAGGCGCGTTCGCCGAGAGACCCTGCCGTGAACGAGGCTCCCGGCGCCGGTTTCACCGTCCCTTTCACCAGCCCATCAATCAGATAGGCGGAGAGATAGCCCATATCCTTCGGACTCCAGAGAGCGAACTTCTGCACCGTGTTGTTCTGGATGAAGCGGCGCATCTGGTTGGGCGTTCCCAGTCCCGTCACCTGGACGCGATTGGAGGCTTTCGCCGTCTCAACCGCCTGCGCCGCCGCCGCCACGCCGACAGTGGTCGGGGCGATAATGCCGCGCAGATTCGGGAAGCGGGTCAGCAGGTTCTCGGCTTCAATCAGGCTTTTCTGCGGATCGTCGTTGCCGTAGACGATGGCGACCAGCTTCATCTCCTTATATTTCGGGTCTTTCAGCGTCTCCTGCATCCCCTTGATCCAGTAGTTTTGATTGGGGGCGTCGGTGGTGGCGGAGAGAATGGCGATCTCGCCTTTGTAGCCGATCAGGCTGCCCATCAGTTCAATCTGGCTCTTGCCGGTCTCATCGAAGTCCATTGGCAGCACGGCGGCGGTGCGTCCCTCTTCGTGTCCGGGCATATCGGCATCCACGCAGATCACCTGAATCCCCTTCGCCATCGCCTCTTTCAGCGCAGGCTTGATCGCGTCCGGGCTGTTAGGCGAGATGGCAATGGCGTTCACGCCCCGCTGAATCTGCTGCTTGATGAAGGGTATCTGCGAGGCGGCGTCCGCCGTAGCCGGAGCGACCGTATCGAACTCAAAGCCCAGTTCCCCCGATGCCTGCTTGAAGCCGGCGATGATGTCGTCGAAGTAGGGATTGCCGGTATTCTTGGGAATATAGACGACCCGGTACTTCTGCGTGGTTGGAGTAGAGCCGCCGGTCGTGGGCGACGGTCTTCCGGGGCTTGCGCCCGGTGGCGGCGGCGAGGGCTTCTCCTGTTTACATCCCGAAGCAAAGATTGCCATCAGACCCATCAGCGCCAGCGCCGCAGGCAATCGTCTTCTCATTGGTGATTCCTCCCGGAGGGGGTAGTTGGTGAAGATTACCCCTCATATTTCTTCACCGCGCCGCTAACTCCTGCGACGCTGGAACAGGTTCGGCAGGGCAATGGAAACGATCAACAGCGCGCCGATCACCACAAGCTGCTGTTCAATCTTGATATTCGCCAGTCCCATGCCGCTGCGAAGAATACCGATCAGAAAAAGCGCGGTCGCCGTTCCAAAGATTGTGCCGCGCCCTCCGAAGATATCGGTTCCGCCCAGCACCACCGCCGTGATCGCATCAAGTTCCAGCCCCAGCGCCATATCGTAACGCGCCACATTCAGGCGCGAAGCCATCATCAGTCCGGCAAATCCCGCGCAGAACCCGGAGAAGACGAACAGCGTAATGGTGGCGTTCTTCACCGGAATCCCGCTCAGACGGCTGGCGGTCGGATTGGCTCCCAGGGCATATATCCATCGTCCGACAAGCGTGCGGTGCAGGATCAGCGCAAAAAGGATCGCCAGCGTCAGAAAGATTAGCAGCGGGAGCGGAACCGGACCGATCATCCGGTAATCAATCCCGACGAACCACTCCGGGAACGAACTGATGGACTGGTCGCCCAGAAGCGTCTGCGCGATTCCGCGATAGAGCGCAAAGGTTCCGAGTGTGACGGTCAGCGAGGGCAGCCTGAAGTGGGCGATCAGCAGCCCGTTTATCAGTCCCAGCAGCCCTCCCAGCAGCAGCCCGACCAGAATTGCCACGCTGATCGGCGCTCCAAGCCGCGCATACAGTGACGCCGTGACGCAGGCGACGAGAGCCATATTCGAGGCGACCGACAGGTCTATGTTGCCGCTGATGATAATGAATGTGAGCGCGAGCGCAATGACGCCTGCCTCCATATACTGCGAGGTGTCGCTCAAAAGATAGGCGGGATCGAGGAAGTAGGGCGACAGGCGGGCATTGATGAGAAACGTCAGCGGCAAGAGTATCACCACGACGAGTTCGCGCAGGTAGCGAAAGCTCAGGACTTGTCCCATCAGGCGGTCTCTCCGGCGGCGCGTCCCAGACGGCTGCGAATCAGCGAATCGATCAAGAGCGCGGCGAGGATGATCGCGCCGTAGACCGCAAGCTGCCACTGTCCCGACAGCCCGGTGATGGTCAGGGCGTTGCTGACGACCGCCAGCAGCATGCAGCCGAACGCGGTTCCGACCGCCGAGCCGACCCCGCCGTAGACCTGCGTCCCGCCAATCACCGTCGCGGCGATGACGCTCAGTTCAAATCCCGCGCCGGTCTGCGCCGGGTTGACGAAGCCGAACCGCGAGGCGTACATCACCCCGGCGAAGCCAGACAGCCCGCCCGTCGCCACGAACGTAAAGAAGAGTGTGGCGTTGACCCGGATTCCGCTCAGTCGCGCCGCCTCCGGGTTTCCCCCGACCGCATAGATTCCGCGCCCCCATCGGTGATAGCCCAGAAACAGGTAGACCGCGACGGTGATACTCAGCGCGAAGATCACCAGCCAGGGAATCCCTATCGGGGAGGTCTGCGACAGACGGATCAGATCGAGCGGTACGTCGTTGTTATCTACCTGCCTCCCGCCGCTGACGATAAAGATCAAGCCCCGGTAGGCGCTGAGCGTTCCCAGCGTGGCGATGATCGCCGGGACGCGCAGCCAGGTAACCAGCGTCCCGTTGATGGCTCCCATGAGCAGGCCGAGCAGGATACCGAGCAGCACGCCCAACGAAATCGGAAAGTCGGGATACTGCTTGAACAGCATACCGACTGCCATCCCGCTCATTCCCAGCATCGCGCCGACCGAAAGATCAATATTGCGGCTGATGATAACCATCGTCATGCCCATCGCGACAATCATCAGCAGCGGGGTATCCAGCAGTATATTGCGTAGGTTGGACGAAAGCAGAAAGCGCGGCTGATACAGACTGGTGATCACCGCCACAATCGCCAGAAACACCAGTACGCCCACCTCGCGAAATCGCGCGAGGGAGTGCATGCCGGAAACTCTCTCCTGCGCTGTTGTTGGACGGCTCTGCACGCTCTCCGCTCCTGTCGAAACTCGCTGTACCCGCGAGGAACCGCCGATAAACGGCTGACAGGGAGTTCGTCGTGCCCTGTCTTCCCCCGAACGGCTTTTCGCTAATCTACCTTGAAGATAGCCGGGGGAGCCTTATACTTCTCGGGCCAATCCACATACGGCACATCGGTCGCGCCATGCACGTAGATCAGCACCTTCCACTTTTTGCCCTGTTTCTTCAGCAGCGCCATCACGGTGTCGTCGAACGCGCCCGCCTCGATCGCTTCCTGGTAGGGCGTTCCGCGATAGTTAATCTGTTTACCATCGGGCTGAAGCGGCTGCGCGGCGATAAATGCAAAGCCCTCTTTCAGTTTGAGCCGATCTATTTTGAAGATCACCTTCTGCTTCAACCGCTTCTGAATCGGGACACGCAGCGCATCTACAATCGCTTTTCGCTCCGGGCTGCCCTGCTTCGGAGTCGTCGTATCCTGCGCCTGCGCGCCTGCGCACAGAACTGCCAGCAGGATCAGCGTCAGCAGCCATCGTGTTCTCTGCATTATTCATCCCCTCCTTCCCGCCTCAGTCTTCCGACGGGAGTGTGATGTTCCTGTTTTCGACGCGCTTCTCTCAACAGCCTCTATCATTATGAAAACAGCTTATTCAGTGCCGCTGACAGATCAGACCGTGATCATCGCCTCGCGTATCAGGCGGGGCTGCACAGAGCCGAACGAGAGAATCTGGTTATGGAAACGGCGCAGATCAAAACGCGCTCCCTGCCGCCTCTCCAGTTCGCTGCGTATCTCCAGGAGAGCGCGTTTGCCCATCAGATAGGACATCGGCTGCGTCGGCGAGCCGGTGTATCTCCAGACCTCGGCGCGGGCGTTCGGCTCCTCCAGAAACGCCTCTTCCACCAGAAAGCGCACCGCCTCCTCCACGCTCATGCGCCGCGTATGCAGACTCACATCCAGCACCACCCGACAGGCGCGCCATAGCTGATCCTTCAACTGCATCAACTGAATGCGCGGATCGGAATAGTAGCCCTGCTCCCGCATCATCTCCTCGCAGTAGAGCGCCCAGCCTTCGACCAGCAGGCTGCTCTGCCCGAAATGTCGGCGAAACCGCGAAGGCGACTGGTTGGCGCGGGTCAACTGCAGATGATGCCCCGGATAGCCTTCGTGCAGCGCGATCACCGCAATCCGAAAACGGCAGTGTCCCTGCAGCCGCGCCTCCCGCTCTTCCGCCGACAGCGCGCCGTCCACCGGCGTTACCCAGAAGACCCCCTCCTGCTTCTCCTCAAAGGCGGCAGGAGACAGATAGGCGGCATACGGCAGCGAGGCGCGCGCGAAGGGAGGCGTCTCTCTCACGACCAGCGACTCGTTCTCCGGCAGTTCCACCAGCCGCTTCAATATCACGAATTCGCGCGCCCGCTCCATCTCCGACCGATAGACATCCACCAGCGATTCCGCCGACGGATGGAGCCGCTTCATCTCCGCAATCTGCTCCATCCAGGTTCGCGAGGAGTCAATCTGGCCGCTTAACGCGGTCATCTGCGCCTTCGTCCGCGCCATCTCCTCGCGCCCGATCTCCAGCAGATCGTCGCAGTTCTCCTCCAGCATATGCCCGACGCGCAGGTAGTAGTCGAAAATCTCTCTTCCGAGGGCAAAATCCCCGTTGGACTGTGGCAGCGCCTCCCGCTTCAGATACTCCCCGTAAGCATGCAGATGTCCGAGACCTTCCCGGCAGGCATCCAGCGTCTCCCGCCGGAGCGCGCGATCTGTAATCTGTTCGGCAAACGCCGGGATCGTCTCCAGAAACAGCGAGGCTCCGTCCTCAACGGCGCGTATTCCGAGTTCAGTGAAGATGCGCGGGGGGTGGGACAGGTTTTCGCGCGCGCTCTGAAAGAGGTGCGGCAGGGCGCGCAGCC
>CAYSDM010000007.1:0-43764 GCA_964429855.1 uncultured Chthonomonadaceae bacterium | reverse complement strand
GTCCTCGCAGGGAGACTGCGCGCTCCTCCACCGGGGCAAAATCGCACATCACCAGCATATACAGCCCGAAAAGCGCCGTCCTCGCATAGAGATGCGGCTGCCGCTCCAGTGGTCGCTCCTGTTCCTGACGGGAGATGAGCATCTGACTGTCAGCGCGCGCCAGCCGGTAGTCCAGACGATTATCCGGACTCATGTGTGCCAGCGATAAGCGATCAATCTCATGCAGATAGGCGCGTGTGCGGCGTAGTTCGTCCGCCACGGCGAATTTGCTCAGGTCGGGCAGTTGATCGTCATAGTCATGGACGCCCATCCCGGTCGCCATCACCGGCTGCGAGGCGTACAGATGCGCCAGATATTCGGTTGTCACCTGCTCAAAGCGGGCGTTTACATCCACGAAAGCAACTCCTGATGTCGGGGTCAGGCGCGTCTCCGCGCCGGTATGTCCGGAGAGGATCGCCGCTACTTCTTTTTGATCTGTGGCATCACCACCGGGGTCAGGTCAATGCTGGCGTAGACCAGCGCCGCGCTGTCAAAGACCTGCGTGAATCCTCGCTCCTTCGCCACGCGCCCGACGATCTCGCGCACCTCAAGCTGCGCCTGCCGCATCTGCTTACTGTCCTCCTCGTTGACCATCTGCTGATATATCTGGCGCAGCCGCTCCATCGCCTGCCGCTGCTGATCGCGCATGGCGGTCAGTTCGCGCAGACGGGTGCGTGACTGCGGCGTTATCTCATTGTCTTTGAGTACGGAGAGCTTCTGGAACTCGTCGGCGCGCTTCCCCGAGTCGGCTTTGATTGCCGCCAGACGCTGCTTCTGTACGTCCGTCTGCTTCTCTGTATTGAGAATATCGCTGTATTCGAGAATCTCTTCCGGGGTCAGAAACGGGATTGCCGCCACATCGTCAAAACGCTGCCCCATCTGGCGGCCATACTGCATAATGCGCTCCTCCGCCGCCTTGCGCGCATCGCTCTCGACAAATAGACGCTGCATATCCACGTTGCCGATCAACTGACCGGGCGCGTTCTGCGTTCCGCCGGGACGCAGCAGATAGGGGCCGCCTCCGATCAAAAGGGCAGATGTTAAGATCAGAATACTCACAACGGGGCGTCTGGGCATGGGAGGGTTCTCCTGTTTCGAGTGGTCTATCAAGACGATTTTTACATAGGTCACCGGGCGCTACTATACCGCAGCAAAAGGGAGAAGTCAACGCCCCGGCTGCATTACGACGATACGCAGCAACCTGCCATCGGAGGTTACGGTGACAGCGCCATTTTGATCCGTGCGAAACAGCGGAATATGCCGCGCTTCCAGGCGCTGTATCGTCTCGGCATGGGGATGTCCATACAGGTTACGCGGACCGGCGGAGACAATCGCCGCCTGCGGACGAACCGCCTCCAGAAACGACTCTGAGGTCGCCGTCCGGCTCCCATGATGCCCCAGCTTCAACACATCCGCCCGCAGATCGGCTCTTGAGCGCAGCATCTCCTCTTCGGCTTTGCTCTCTGCATCCCCGGTCAGCAGAAGTTCGGTCTCCCCGTAGACGAGACGCAGCACAAGGCTGTGATCGTTCTCGGACCGATGATCGGAGAGGGAATCGGACGGGGGATTCAGGACTTCGGCGCGCACTCCGTCCCGAAAATCGAGCCTCTGCCCTTGCGCCAGCGCAACGGTCTGCGCTCCCCGCTTCTGCGCGGTCTCCAGCGCGCGCCGATAGACGGGAGCGTCGGACGGCGCGCCGTTGATAAAGAGGCGGTCTACCGGAATCTGCTCCAGTATCGAGACGGCTCCTCCCGCGTGGTCGTCGTCGGGATGCGTCAGAAGCAGTCCGTTCAGACGATGGATGCCCTGTGCGCGTAGAAATGGAATCACGGTTCTGCGCCCCTCGTCTCCCTCCGGCGTCGAGCGTCCAGCGTCTATCGCCATCACCTGCCCCGACGGAGTCTGCACCACAATGGCATCCCCCTGTCCCACATCCAGAAAGGTGACGATCAGGCGCGGAGGAGCGGGGCGCAGAGCAAGCCACCAGACCAGGACGGCGCACAGCGCAAGCAAGGTGTTCAGCGCAAAGTTCAGATGACGGGAGGAAGGTTCCGCAAAATCAGTCACGGTTTGAGTCCGGCGATCCTGAATCCGGCAGATCGCTGCCGCCGGGTGAGCCGCCGCTGTCGGAGGAGCCGTCGTCAGAAGAGCCGCCGTTGTCCGGGATGCTGGAGCCGGGCTGCGTCGAAGAGTCGGTATCGGAACGGCTGCGATGACGACGGGAGCGGCGTTTTCGGCGCGACGGCGCGGTGGAGGCGTCCTCTTCCGAGGCGATCTGTGTCGGACGCAGCGGGTCATAGGCGATTTCCGCATTATGCAGATGATCCATCGTCAGAAGGTCGGTCGGCAGCTTGAGACTGCCGCGTATCACGATGGCATGCGGGACGGGGCGCGAGGGAATATCCGGCGCGGTATGTCCGGTAACGATAATGCGGTTGTCGTAGATCACCGAGGTCGAGAAACCGGAATCGAGCAAAACGGCTTCGGCAACCCCGGCGTCCGAAGCGGCCTTTGCCAGCATTCGGGTCGTTATCACCTCCAGTGACGCGCCCAGCACGATCTCGCCGGAGTCCGTGATTCCCAGAAAGGCGCGGCGGCGCGGGTCTTTTGCATCCTGCACGCCGAAGGAGGCGATCTGCTCCTCCGTGCGCGGGATGCCCTTATGCACGATCCATGCGCCCGCCAGAAACAGGTCCGTAAAGTCCGGCATCACCGCGCGGAAGGCATCAGCGTTATTCATCCATCCTGGCTGAAAGTTAAACAGAGCAAACCGCTTTTGATTGAAGAGGACTATCGGGCGATTAATCAGCCGGGGCAGAATGTCGAGCGCCGTCTCCGGGTAGAAGACGCCCTCGGAGCCGGTCTGCGAGGGACCGATCAGCGTGTTGCTGGTTCCGCTCAGCTTCGCGTCCAGAAAGAAGGTGCCGTTGATCCCGGCGACCCCCTGCGCCTGAGAGACGAACTCACCGACGCTCTGCCGACTGTAAGAGCGATAGGTGGAGGGAACGCCTCCGCACACCAACCCCAGCTTGATCCCTCTGTATTCCGCCACCTTCAGGCGCACCGGCGCATCGGAGATATCCTTCAGCACAAATGCCGACGGCGCGGCGTACAGCGCGCTATTACGATCCTCCCAGGCTTTTGTCAATCGGGTATGCACATACCGATTAACCGCCAGAATGTCGGGGGATTCCTCCGCAAGCCCGTTCTGCGTGGTGAAAGCCATCGTATAGCCGATCTTCCGGGCGAAGTCGCGGGTCAGGGCATCGCTTTTCCCGTTCGGATAGGCGAGAAAGGTGACCGAACGCCCCAACTTTTTTTCCAGCGTCTCTTTGGATCGCGCCAGCTCATCATACTGCTGTGAGATCGTCAGAGCGCGAATATCGTCGGGATGTGACCGGGTGTGGGAACCGATGGCGATCAGGCCTTCCCGATCCAGCTTTCGGAGCGTCTCCCAGTCCATCTTCGGATGATCGCCGGACCGATCTCCCACATGGTTCGTGTGCACAAAAACGGAGGCCTGCCAGCAACGGCGCTTCAGAAGGGGATAGGCATGCTCATAAAATCCCTGATACCCGTCGTCGAAAGTCAGCACAACCGCCCCTTCGGGAACGGGATCCCCGCGCACCAGATGCCGATGAAGCTGAATCAGCGAGATGGGAACCGCTCCCTGCTGCGCCAGCCACTCTATCTGCTGCTCGAACTCCTTCACCGTGCAGTCGAACCAGGCGGAGTCGCGCTTCCTCCTCTTCACGATGTCGTGATACATGATCACGGGAACGCGATTTGTCAGGGAGCGGGCATGGATGGGAAGGCAGGCGGCGGGATCATAGGCGGGTAGAGGATTCGCCGGAGGCGGAAACATGCCTTCCCAGAACTGCTTTCGCTCCGCCCAGAGAAGAGAAGTCATGAATATGAAAAGGAAGAGGAAGATACGCAGCGCGCGAAAAAGGATGCCCGACTGGTTGTTCAACCCTGTGTTCTCCAGAAAGGAGCCGCCCCGGTCAGGGCGGCTTCAGACACGATGCTAACGGGCAGCGAGGCATCAGCGCGGAGGAGCGACGCTGCCCGGTCTGCCTCCCGGCATGACGCTCCCGCCTCCGGAGGGACCGACACGATTCGGCGTTGACTGTCCGCCGCCTTCCGCCCGGAAACCGGGCAGGATGTCGCGTTCGGTCATATAGAGGCGCAGCAAAACCAGCAGCCACGCCGCCGCGCCGATTGCCATCAGCCAGAGGATCTTCTTACGGTGTACGTTGACGACGGAGCCGGTTCCCGCACACTCCACGCAGGTAACGTGTCCGGTTCCCTCGCAGGTCATGCAGGCGTGCTGTTCGCCATGAAACTCGACTCCCTGTTTACCCCTGCCATGACAGCTTTCACACAGCGTTTTGCCCGATGAATCGCATTCGCTGCAGGGAAGGGTCGGCTTGAGAGAGATGGCGCGGCGGGCGCGGGTCCAGCGAGAGAGGTCGGCGCGCAGTTTCGCCTTGACCTCTTCCGCTCCCTCTTTGAACGTCTCATGTTGTCCGGGCAGATGGGCGCTCATCGTTTCTACTCCCTAAAACGAGAACGGATTACCTTCCGGCAGCCCCCAGATACGGGCGCGGAACTCAGGTTCGGGCATATTTTTGACGTGACTGTCGAAGTAGAGAATGTTGTACTGTTGCGGGTGCGGCGCCCAGCCCTCGTACCATGACCAGCCCGACGGAACCGGGTTGGCGACGGCGAAAGAGGTCAGGTAGCGGTAGTCCCATAGCAGAATATACTGGGTGGCCGCCGGAACGGCGGCGTCGGAACGCCCGGAGGCGAAGCCGTTATAGACATAGCTCAGACCGGGCTGCGAGGTGTCGGAGTTCTGGGTCCAGCCTTTATTGGACTTGCACTGGTAGATGCCAATCTCTTTGACGTAAGCATAGATCGCTCCCGCCCAGTTGGCGTAGGGAGTGCGTTTCCAGTCCGGCACGCCGTAGGCGACATCCATCCAGAAAGGGCAGCAGGGGTCTATGTAGAGACGATCCTGCGTCGGATAGACCTCGCTGTAGTCGCCGGCGTACATCATGAGCGCCTGCCCTAACTGGCGCATATTGGAGACGCAGACGATCTGACGCGCCTTTTCGCGCGCCTGCGCGAATACAGGGAAGAGCATCGCGGCCAGAATGCCGATGATCGCGATGACGACGAGAAGTTCGATCAGTGTAAAGCCCCGGCAGACACGATGCTTCATACAGCCCCCTTCACATCTATTTCTTGTATTTCTTGGGATTATACGAACGAATAGGCAATACGTCAAGGGAGAGATCGCGCGTCCTGCAGAACGAGGATGCCGCAGAACGCGCGCCTGCTACTTTAAGGGTCGGATCCGAATGTTGCGGTACTGGATCGCGCCGTGATCGCCCTGCAGCATCAGCCCGCCGGGAGTTCCCTCGGCATCGTCTATCGCTGCGCCCGTCACGCTCTCGATCTCTTTGCGGTCAATCACGCGGATTCCGTTATGCACGACGGTAACCACCGCCTTCTTCACGATCTTGCCGCTCGCGTCGCGCTGCGCTTGCCGGAAGCGAATATCGAATGCCTGCCACTCTCCGGCGGCTCGGCTGGCGTTCTCCGAGGGAGCGATCCGGTCATAGACGGCGCCGGTCATGTGCTTGCCGGGAGGCGTGCGGTAGGTATCCGCCACCTGTATCTCATAGCGTCCCTGAAGGTAGACGCCACTGTTGCTTCCCTGCGGAACCAGAAACTCGATATGCAGGTCGAAGTCAGTCATCTTCAGAGTCGTGACGATATCGGTGCTGGCTTCGGTGTTCATCAGCACGCCGTTCTCCGCCTTCCAGGCGTTTTTTCCGCCCTCGTGCCGCAGTTTCCATCCGCTGGTATCCTTGCCATTGAACAGGGATACCCAACCCTGATTATCGAGGTCTTCCTGGGGAAGCTGCGCGGCGCGGTCGCCGTCGCAAAGAGAAGCAGCGCGGCGGCTGCGAGACCAATCAGAGACAGTCTATGTTTCATCTATCATCCTCTCTATCTGTTTGCGGAGTTTTGCTTTGTCGTCGGGACAGCGATCTTCTCAAACGCTATTTTACGCTGACCGTAGTGAATGGTGACTCGATAACGGAGTAGAAAGTCGTTGCCGATGATCCCCATCTCCGGATCCATCCCGCCGGTCGCCTCCCCTTCCACGAAGAGCGCCTGCATATCCTTTAATTTCGCATCGCCGACCGCCAGTTCGCTGAGGGTCGCCATGACCACCTTGCCGGTCTGTCCACCCGGGTAGGTGGTCGTCAGATTGGCGGAGGGAAGCAGTTGCAGGTCGCGCCCGACCCCGGCGGGCAGCAGCGTGAGAAAGGTGCTGGTGTCCAGCATCGCGCGAAATCGCTTCCTGTCGTTGGCTTTCGCCTCGATCCAGAGCCTGCCGTCCCGAATCTCAAACGGAACGACCGTCGCCCGACGCGGCAGGGGACTGTTGGGAGGAGAAAAAACGATCTCCTGCTTCTGGGGATCAATGGTGATGACGAAGGCGGCAAGCGCGGAGTTGCCTATCCAGAGGACGGGCGCATCGGGAGCCGCTTTCGAGGAGAGCTGCGCGTAGAGGTCGAGAACGCCCATCGGCACGCCGGTCAGCACAATATTCTGAATGCGAACCATCTGCGGACGGATGCCTGCCAGACGGATCGGACCGTAGATTCCCTCCAGATTGCGAAACCCCTCCGGGGCGATGCGCTGCTGTGCGGCTAACTGCGGAGTCATCAGGCAAAGAGGCAGGCTGATGTGCAGCCCGGCTTTCTGCGCGGTCCCATCCCCGATGGTCGCTTTCACAACGATCATGCCGTTCCACATCTCAAACGGAATGGAGACGGGCAGCGGAGTGACCGGAGCGATCTGACCGGTCGTCAGAGGCGGCTGACCATCGCCCGATCGAGAGGGCAGTTGCGCGCTCACGGACGCGCGGAAGCCGGCCGGGAGAGTCCAGAGCAGTATCAGAAAGAGAAGGAATCGCTTCATATCCGGTATTGTAACATAACCATCCGCAGGGCGTCAAAAAAGCCCGCGCTTGATCTGGAAACGGCTTTCGGCAGAACGCTTCCCTCTACTCTGGAAGCGGTTTCCCGCGAGTCTCCGGGGCCGCCAGGAGTCCGAGCACGCCCACCACATAGACGCAGGCGACAATGGAGGCGGCGATTCTCAGTCCGTGCGTCGGGTCTTCCGGTCGGTCGAAGAAGGCGGAGAGCTTGCCCAGCGTGAAGGGAGCGAACGCCGCCAGAATGCGCGCAAAGTTATAGCAGAACCCGACCCCGGTTGCGCGCAGGCGCGTGGGGAACAGTTCGGGGAAGTAGACCGCATAGGCGGCAAAGGGAGCCAGTGAAAAGAAACCGAGCTGCAGCGCCAGCAGGTAGGCAGTCAGCGGGTCGTGCAGAAAACGGAAGGTCGCCTGCAGGGAGAGAAACGCCATGATAAAGACCAGCAGCATGGCGGGCTTGCGCCCGATGCGCTCGCTCAACGCGGCATATCCGATCATGCCCAGACCGGCGCCGATCATCTGCACCAGAAAGACCAGGCTCCGGTACTCCTTCAACTCGCGGGCAATCGCTCCCGCCTGCTCCGCCGCCGGAAGCGCCAGGATCGCGGCGGACTGGCTCACCAGCGGGCGGAAGGCGGCATTGACCAGATCGGGAGAGAAGAATCCCACGCCCCAGGCGCCCCCGACACCCGCTGTCGCCAGCAGCACGCAGGCGAGGGTATTTCGCCGCAGGGTCGGATCGTGAAATAGCTGCGCGATATTGCCCAGTTCCCGGCGAGAGCCGTCGTGCGTCGCCTCTTCGCGGGCGTGCTGCCACTTCTCCGGCTCCTTCACGGAGCGGCGAATCCAGACCACCAGCAGCGCCGGAATCGCGCCGACTGCAAATATCCACCGCCAGCTAAGATCGCTCAGAAACAGCACCGTAAGCGCTGCCGCCATATTGCCGACGGCGGAGAGCGCCTGCAGCGTGCCCAGCGCCATCGCCCGCGAACGCTGGGGCCAGACCTCCGCCACCAGCGCCGCCCCCGCCGCAAACTCGCCCCCGACCCCCATCGCAATGATAAACCGGCACACGGCGTACTGAAGCGGTGTCTGCACCAGCCCGTTCAAGCCGGTAAAGAAGGCATAGATCAGAATGGTGATCATCATGGTGCGCGTGCGCCCCAGGCGATCTCCCAGGATGCCGAAGACGAATCCTCCCGCTGCCCAGCCCAGCAGAAAGACGGCGGTAAGCTGCGCCCCCACGTCTTTGGCGGAACGATCCAGCGCGGCGGCGACGGCAGCGCTCAACGCTTTCGGATCCCCGGCATACTCCGGTCTGAGCGCCAGTTCCGCCCGATACGGTCCCTCAAAATGCGCCCGCATCACATCCTTGACGGAATCTACCCGCAGCAAGGTGAAGAGGTGCTGATCGAAGGTATCGAACATCCAGCCAAGCGCGGCAATGAACAGCACCACCCAGGCATAACGCGGGACGCCCTGAAACCAGCGCAGGGATGGGCTGGAGGTTGAGGCAGAGGCATCGCTCATGGAAGGCTCCTTGTACGCGCAGGCGCGCCTGTCAATACGCGCGGATAGATCGGATAGAACCCGGCAGCAGAGGATGCCGCCGGATTGTCTTCATAAAATGGCCCCTGTCTGCACAACAGCGAGGAGAGGCTATCGCCGAGTCGCCTTCACCTGCGGCGGATCGGAGTAGGCTGCCCAGACAGATGCGATATTCGCCTCGGCGGTGGTTCCCTTATGGAAGAACAGGCGGTAACGGAAGGTGAGGTTGCCGCCTGCCGGGATGGTATGATCGCCCGCATTCGGAGCCTGTCCCCGCTCGAAATCGTGAATGCCGAACGGATTGGCGGCGAACAAGCCGTAGTCGCGCACATGCCAGTAGGTCGGGTGGCGAAGGTTCTGAGGATGGTCGAGAATGGCGACCCCCATCACCTCGCCCTCCACCGGACCATAGTAGTCCACCCATTCGGCGCGCTTTCCCCAGGCGGCGGCATCATTGACGCCCCGGGCATTTTCGATATGTCCGCCGCCGCCCTTCACGCGCATCGTGTCCGGCAGGCGCAGTCCGAAGGTTCCCTCTTTGGTATCGCCGAGCGCTACCGGTCCGGCGACCGCTTTCAGGGTGATCTCAAAGTCCATCAGACGCCCTTCGGCGACATTATAGACGCGCACCTCCCGGACATCCTCCGCCGCCAGTTTGCCGTCCTTCCCGATCCAGTCGGTGACGGCGCGAAAGTATCCATATATTCTTCCGCTGGCAACCTCTTCATATTTGCGATGGACGGTCTTTGCCGCATTTGCTCCTTCTGACCAGTAGTCCGCGCCGTTGACGGCTCCATGCGTGAACCAGAGTCCCCGGTGATGGGGATGATCTTTCGTCTCTCCGGCGATCTCCTCCAGCGGATAACCGCGCACGGCGCGCTTTCCGCCTGCATGAAACAGGGGATAGAAGTAGGGCTTATTGGGACCGGCGGCAGTATCGTAGCGCGTAAAAAGCTCCTGGTTAATGCGGATGTCCAGATTCTGCCCGTTACGATCAATAATGACGCCGGAGACCGGCACGCCGCGACTGACGCGCTCAAAGACCAGTTCGTAGCGCAGCGTCTCCCCTTTTTTCAGATTACGGACGATCCAGCAGACCTCTGCCCTGCCTCCGACCAGCCGCGCCTGTGAGGGAACGGTCTGACCGTCTCTGAGCAGCGCCACCCCCGCAAAGTCCTTCGGCGCGTCCACCAGAACCCGCACCGGCGCTTCCCGATAGTCCCGGTTTTGCGCGCTGACGGTGACGGAGTAGCTTAGCGCGTCTGCGCCTCCAGTGAAGAGAGACTGCAGGAGAACGCCCAGTACAACGACGCCCCAAATGGAGGCTCTGCCCGACAAAGCAGCCGTAAAACGCATCTTCTCCCTCCTGAATCGCCTTTCGGCGCTACTTTGGTCGCGGTCTGTCCAGTTCCCGCTCAATCAGGGAGGTTACGCGGGGAGTCAGGGGATCCACATTGGAGCGAAATCGCTCGATCACCTCGCCTTTGCGGTTGATGAGGAACTTGGTGAAGTTCCATTCGATCTCTCCGGCGAACTGCGGGTTGGTGGCTTTGTCGGTCAGGTATTTGTACAACGGGTGCTGCCCGTCTCCCTTCACCACGATCTTCGAGAAGATCGGGAAGGTCACATCGTATTTGCTCGTACAGAACTCTTTGATCTGCTTATCGCTGCCCGGCTCCTGCGCGCCAAACTCATTGGCGGGAAAGCCCAGAACGACGAAACCGCGATCCTTATACTGCTGATACAGCTTCTGGAGACCGGCGTACTGCGGAGTATAGCCGCAGAAGGAGGCCACGTTTACGATCAGGATCACGTCGCCCTGATAGCGCCCCAGGTTTACCATTTTGCCGTCAATATCCTTCATCGTCTGCTTCAGCAGCGGCGCGACCGTGTAGCGCGGATAGGAGGCGTTGGTCGGGCGCGCATCGAAAGCCATGCTATTGGGCTTCACTCCCGCCATGCGCGCCTCAAAAGCCTCATCAAACTGGGCAAAGGAGTACTTGTTGGTGGCATAGTATAACCCGCGGAAGTTACGCGCCTGTCCGGGCTGCACATGGCAGTAGACGCACTCCTTCTTCTCTCTCTCCGCATAGGCGGGGGTGGCGTTCGCGCCGGTGGGAGCCAGCAGCAGCGCGCCGCCAACGACAAACAGAGCCGCGCCGGCGCGCACCATCACTAGACGATTCATCTGAACGTTCTCCTCTCTTCTCTCAACCGGCAGGACATCGCTGCGCCGGTTGCGCTGAACAGCTACAGGAGTTGATTCACCGGCTCCGGAAGGCAATTCCTCCTCCGGCTCAAAAAAAGAGAGGGTTGATGCCGGATGGCATCAACCCTGCTGGTCTATCGTAAGCGACTTCACGGTAGATTTTCGGACTATTGTTTTTAACTGAGATGTCTGCTCGTAACCTTCTGGATCTGCACCCAGGTGTTTTGAAGCCGAATGTAACAGGCGACTCGACCGTCCAGACTGGCAGGAAGGTAGTCTTCCCGTTCAAGCTGAACCTGACGATTGGATCCTACCTGCTTATAGGTCCCTGGAGGAACGCGCTCCCCTGCCAGGAACAACTCCTCTGGCAATCGGTCATTATCCGGTTGCTGCCACATGGAAAGGTACCTCCTTCATGGAAGGTTCGCTTTTCAAGCGTACCGAGGAAGGATACGCTGCCACCGGATACCATGCAGGGGCTTACCGCCGGCGACGGAACGTCATAGGTGTTTCACTCAAAGCGCAGCCCTGGTCCTCTCCAAAGGGATCATGGAAATCTACCGCTGAAACGCGCTTACGACAGCGGTTGGGAATCGTCCGCCTGTTTGACCGCATAGAGCGCAATCTGCGTACGATCATTCAGATTGAGTTTTCCCAGAATACTGCTGACATAGTTTTTAATCGTCGAATAGCCCAGATGAAGCTCAAAAGCGATCTCTTTATTGGACAGCCCCTGCGCGATCAGATGAATGATCTGCCGCTCCCGGTGAGTCAGACAGTCCGGCCCAACGGGGGCTTCGGGGGAGACAGGATTCGCCGCCCGTAAATGCTGCTGCGCCAGTCGCGAGGAGGTGCCGGGTTCGATCCAGAAACAGCCCGCATAGACGGCGTGAATCGCCTCTTCGATATGTTGAAAGGTGCACTGTTTGCGTATCGCGCCCTGCGCGCCCATCTTCAGCGCAATCTGAATACAGTCGTCCAGCGCGCTCTCTGCCATCAGCATCGGCAGCGCCGCATGGCGGGATGCGGGAGCGGGACGGTTCAGGATCACGCAGCGATCTTCCGGGCACTTCGCCATCACAATGGTTCGCACCGATGGACAGGCGGTCAGAAGCTTCTTGAGAGCCTGAAAGCCGGAATGCTGCATCTGAAATACATCCAGCAGCAGCACATCCGGGGGACACGCCTGCAGATCGGTCATCGCCTCGTTCAGATCACCCCAGTTACCGGCGCAGGAAAGCCCCTTTCCCGTATTCAGCAGGGCTGCCAGCCCTTCCCGCAGCAAGGTATCTCGATCTACCACCCCGACACGAATAACGCCTTTTTCCTCTCGCGTCGAGGCTCTGCAACGTCTGGCATCTCTTTCCGGGTCACTCTTGATCTTCTGCATCAAACACACCTCAGGCTCCGGGAGAGTAAAGGAGATATAAAAACTATATTCTACAATGCACTCCAGAGTACCTGTGACGCAGAGATAATTTTTATTTGGAATAACCACTTATCGCATAAAATGTGCCATCTGCTATAAATAGATAGGATATCACAGATTCAGTCTATCGTCAAGAAGGTAAAAAGTACCGCTTCATCCTGCAAAGAAAAAAAGCGAACTCTTCGGCATACCCGAAGAGTTCGTAAAAAGAAGCGAGCGCGCGGCTAAGCGGGTTACTCGACTTCTACCTCCTCTTCCTCCGCTTCGACCGGAATCGGCGTGGAGAAGAGCCAGTGTTCTAGAAGACGCAGGCAGGGGCGCACCATCAGCAGATCATAAACGGAGGTCAGCGCGTGGACATGCGCGCTCAGGCGCGCCACCGCGAACGCCAGATCGTCCATGCCTTCCCGCACGCTCAGTTCCAGTCCGGCGCTCTCGATTTCGCTCAGACGGCGGCGAATCTGCACCAGATAGACCTGCATCCGCGTACACTGCGCCAGCAGGTCTCCGGCAGTCTCCGGGCGCAGTCCGCGCTCGATCACCAGCGTCGGGGTATT
Organism: uncultured Chthonomonadaceae bacterium; assembly: GCA_964429855.1. Lineage (GTDB taxonomy): Bacteria > Armatimonadota > Chthonomonadetes > Chthonomonadales > CAJBBX01 > CALLMM01. The sequence continues at coordinate 30,964 of CAYSDM010000007.1, read as the reverse complement.
CCAGATATCGCTGAGCAGTCCGAGAGCGCGTTGTACCAGCCGCTGCGTCTGTTCGTCGCGATGGCTCTCGCCCGCCAGCTTCAGCACTGCCCAGAGTCGGCGGAATACGCGCCCGCAATCGTCCTCCCAGGCGCGCCCCCGATCCTCCATCAACAGGCTGGCGCGCACCGAAGCGACATCAAAATAGAGATTTAGCTGCCGCAGCGCCTCGTTCGAATCCAGATAGTCGGCAGGCATCGTGTGGCGTTCCTTTCCCCGGCGTCTTCCGCGCCGAATATCCTTTCCCCTTAAATTCCCTCCGTGCAGGCGACAATCCTTCTCCCTGCGCAAAGCCGTGCCGGGGAGGAAACGATAAGACAAATCTCTAAATAAGTATCTTGCTTTTCTCCTTCATTCTGTTCCCGGAGCAACGACACATGACGCCTGAGATGCAAGAGGCGCTTATTCGCCTCAGCCTCTGCTACAGCCCGGACCCGGCAGTTGTCTTTCGCGAGGTGATTCAGACCATCGCTGACCTCTATAACGGCACGATGGCGATGATAAATCTGGTGGATGGCGACAACCTGCTCTTCTATCAGGTTGTCAATCCCCATCCACTGCTGAAGGATGTCGCCTCTCTTCCGCTCAAGGACACCTATTGAGTGTTCGCGCTTCGGATCGTGCATCCGATTCTCATTCAGGATGCGCTACAAAACCCGGATCACTGTACGAATGCGGCGGTGGACATCGGGCTGCGGCGCTATCTCGGCGTGCCCATTCATAATCCGAACGGGCAACCCATCGGCACGCTCTGCTTTCTGGATGGACGCATTGAGGAGCCGCTGGGAGAGGAGGATATTCATTTTCTGTCGCTGTTAGCGATGCGGGTGAGTGTCGAACTGGAGCGCGAGCGGATGGTGCAGGCGCGTCTCGAAGAGCAGAAGCGAATGGTGGAGAGGCTGGAGGCGACCGCCAAAGAGAAACACCGTTTCGTGATGATGGTCATTCATGACCTGCGCCATCCGTTGACCGCGCTGCGAACCATCCTCTATCTGTTGCGGGATGAGAGCGACCCGGAGCAGCGCGCCGCCTGTGTCTCCGCGCTGGAGAACCGGGTGGATGCTCTCTCCCATCTGTTAAATGCGCTTCAGCAGTATCATGAGATCGAGGCGGGGCATACCGTGCTGCATCTGGAAGATGTGAATCTGGCGCAGTTGATTGAAGACTGTGTGCAGAGCTTTGCGCCTGCCTTCGTCAGCGATTCCGTCGCCTTTGAGCGCGACATCGCTCCCGATCTGGGAGTCAGCCATACGGACCGGGATAAGCTCAACCATATCCTTCTCAATCTGCTGTCGAACGCGCTGAAGTTCACCCCTCGCGGGACAGTCCGAGTGCGCGCGCGCTGTGAGGGAACGGATCGCTGGCTGCTGGAGGTGGAGGACACTGGGATCGGGATGAGCGAGGATATCCGCGAACAGGTTTTTGAGGAGTTCTATCGCGCGCCGGATGATCGTGTGACGCAGACGCCCGGCTCCGGACTGGGACTGAATATCGTGCGACGGCTCAGCAGCGCTCTTCAGGCGAAACTGGAGATGGAGAGCGCGCCTGGAGTCGGCACGCGCTTCCGGCTGCTGTTTCCGCGCCATCTGGAAGCGGCAGAAGGGGACACCGCTAACGCCCCGTGATCTGAATGCTCCAGGAGAGCAGGTCAACGCGCGGGTCGCGGTTATCCGGGTAGAGGTCGCCCTCCGGCTCGAAGTTGGGATCGCCGGGGTTGTTAACGCTCTGGTAGATGCGACCGATCTGCGCGGTATCGAGCGTAATAAAGTAGTTGAAGGAGCCGGAGCCGATTCGCTGGTCGCCCAGAGCGTCCACAATCTTATTGTTGTCAATCACCTGAGGATTGGTGGGAGTGGTGGTGGTCGCCACGACATTGATTTGAAGGTAGCGGGGACGCTCGCCGTTGTTGGGGTCGCGTTCTCCGCTGTTGGGCTTGATCTGGTTCAGATCAAGTTCAAATCGAAGGATGTTGCTGCCTCCGGGCGGGGTTGTGAGAACCGGTTCGCCGCGCGCCTCGAAGATATTTCGATTGGGGTCGCCGTCTATGCCGTTCGGCAGATGGTAGAGCGCGTAACCGGAGATTGTATTCTGTCGCTGTACGCGGCTGTATTCCACAAAATCGGTAAAGCCGGCGGTAACGGTGTTCTGTCCGGTGGCGAAGCCATTGAGATAGGGAACCGTCACCACCGGGATGGGCCCGTTCTGACCGGTCTGATCGCCGCCGTTGCGGATGAGGACGAAGTACTGATAGTTGTCATTGATCGGTCCATTGAACCGCAGCGTAACCACCAGCCGCACCCCGGAACCGGCGTTAGCCGGGGCGCGCGCGCAGTTCAGGCAAAACAGCAGCGCCCATCCCCCTGCCATCATCCAGGCGATACGTCGAAATCCTGCGGACATGGCTCTCTTCCCCTCCAACAGAAAACGGTCGTTTGCAGCGTGTTAACCTTCCGCTCGAAAAGATCGTCCAACTTTCGAAATAGAAAGGCGGATCGTTCCGTCCGATGACCCGTACCAGTATAACAGAACCGGCAAAGACCGCGCAACGCGCCTGGCTCTTTCCGCTGGCGTTGGCGGCTTCTCTGTTGATGGCGTCCACGTATGCGCCTCTGGAGATGGGGCTGCTGGCATGGGTCGGGCTTTCGCCGCTCTTTCTGGCGACGCTGCGCGCTCGACGAACCCGGCATGCTTTCGGAATGGGGTATCAGTTCGGGCTGGTCTTCTGGGGAACTTGCACGACCTGGATCGGCACGGCGGTGGTGAACTGGATGCAGTCGCCGCTGGGGTGGGCTGCCTGGATTGGACTGACGATCACGCAGGCGTTCTGGTTCGGGATATTCGGAGGCGTCGGCTGGTGGATCGGCAGGCGTTCTTCGGGGGCTGTGCGAATCATCGGGCTGGCGGCAGCCTGGACGATTGTGGAGTGGCTGCGCGGACAGGGGGAGTTGGCGGCTCCTTTTGTGACGGTCGGCTATACCCAGTATCGCTTCCTGCCGCTGATACAGGCGGCAGACCTGGCCGGAGTCTATGCGATCAGCTTCGGGGTGGCGCTGGTCAACGCGGCGCTTGCGGAGTGGATGGAGCGGCGCAGCCTTCTCCGGCGTGATACGATCCGGGAAGAGCCGGTTTACGGCGGGGTCTCTTCGCCGCCGAGTCTCCGGGCGTGCCTGATTCCGCCGCTTCTCTATCTGGCGGCTCTGCTGCTCTACGGCTGGCTCAGCCTGATGCGTCCCTATGACGGGGCGCCGGTTACAGTGGCGGTGATGCAGCCGAATACTGTCAGCCAGCGGCGCGCCCCGCGCAATGTGGAGGCGGATCTGGCGCTCTTTGAGCGGATGATCGCGCAGACAGCCGGAAAACCTGCGCTCTTCGTCTGGCCCGAAAGCGTCGCTCCGGGCGATGCATTTAACGACAGCGTGATCCGCTACGCGCTGGAGGAGATTGCGCGAAAGAGCGGGGCGTTTCATCTGTTTGGGACAGGATCGGAGGATGCGCAGGAGAGGGAGTATAACTCCGCCGTCCTGATCGACCCGGATGGTCGGCAGACCGCCCGATACGACAAGATGCAGCTTGTTCCCTACGGAGAGTTTACGCCGGGGCGCGCCATCCTTGCGCCCGTGAAGTCCATTTTCCCTTTTGTGGAGGACACAGTACGCGGTACATCACACGAACCGCTTCACGCCGGTCCTGTTCGCTTCGGAGTCCTGATCTGTTTTGAGTCGCTCTTCCCGGCGATCTCTCGGACGCGGATACAGTATCGCGCCAATCTGATGCTGCTGATTACCAATGACTCCTGGTCGGGACGGTCGGGACTGCTCGGACAGCATTTTGCGATGACGACCCTGCGGGCAGTGGAGACGCGCCGCTATTATGCCGTCTCTGCCACCACCGGCATTACCGGCGTGATAGAGCCTACCGGTCGCGCCGTGACCGTCGCTCCCTACAGCGAGCAGGCGTTAACCGCCGAAGTACGGCTTCGCGAGGGCGAAACGCTCTATGTGCGATGGGGAGACTGGTTTGTGGGGCTGTGCACGCTGATTTTGTGCGGATCGTTGTGGCGGCGAAAGAGAGAGAACCGTGAAATATAAGGTTTCTTTGCTGTCGTTTCTGCTGCTCCTCCCCCTGTGCGCGTTCGGACAGTCGCGGGAGCTTCTGGAGGCATATGCGCGCGGACCGCACACCGGCACGGTGGAGCAGGCTCTGGTCGGGATCGAGGTGACCAGCGCCTCCAGCGATGGTGCCGTCTCGGAGACGCGGCGCGGAAACGGATTCGTTGTGCGCTGCGACGGCTATATTCTGGCTCCGGCAGGTCTTTTTCCGCGCAGCGTGCGGGTGGCGGGGCAGTCGGAGAGCGTCGGAAGGCAGGGAGTGACCGTGACCCTCTTTCCCGGCACGGAGCGGGCGCAGCGGGTAACCGGGAAACGCCCGCGCTATCGGGGGCGCGCCTCCGAATATGTGGCGCTGAAGCTGGAGGAGATTCATCAGCCCGCGCTGCGAACGCTCCTGCCGGATACGCTTCAGCCGGGCGATACGGTGCAGGTGGTATGGAGCGCCTGGAGCGCTTCCCACAAGGCTTTTCAAGCGCTGGAGCGGCGCGCGGCGCGACTGGCGGCGTTCGCTGCGAATGAGGAGGAGAGCGAAACCCGACCGCCCGGCTTCATCGCCTTTGCCGAACCGCTGGAGGGCATTCCGGCTGGAGCGGTGGTGATCGGTCCCGACGGTATGGCGGTCGGGCTGGTCGGCGGATCCGATATTCAGATGAAGTGCGAAGGATTCTTCGCGCTCTCTCAACTGCATCGCGCCACCAACTGCGTGACACCGCTTCCGACTCCCGATTCGCGGAAGGGGCAGCCTCCGTCGGGAGAGACGCCGGAGGGAGATCGGGCGGAGCGGACTCCGATGGTCGCCATCTCCGGTGGACCGGTGCGACTTCCGTCGGCGGTGCTGGCGGAGCAGCCGGATATGGAGGGCGCGCGAGTCGCCTGTGTCGCGCCTTTCCAGATAGATACTTTCGAGGTGACCAACGCGCAGTATCTTGCCTTCTGGCGTTCGCTGCCGGAGCGCGACCGCCGTCGCCTGGGTTTTCAGTCGCAGTTCTACCCGCTTACCTGGGCGAAGTCGGAACCGCCTTTCCCCGGTGAACTGGCGTCTGCGCCGGTTCTGGGCGTGCCGCTGCCGGGAGCGCGCGCCTACGCTCAATGGGCGGGAAAGCGGCTGCCGACCCCGTATGAGTGGTGTCTGGCGGCGTTGGGACCGGACGGAGATTCGGAGATGCCGGAGTGGGCGCGCCAGTATGTTTCGGAGCGGCGCGCCGTCTGGATGCGAATCCGGGAGATGCACATCCAGTACCTTCGGGAGCATCCCGAGCTTCAGCAGGGGCGGGTCTTCGCGCCGTCGCCGTTTCGCCTGCCCTGGATCAATCAGACGGCGGTTTTTCAGCGCGCCGCCGCCTGGTCGAAGCAGACCATTGAGGCGCAGTTAGAACCGCTATGGGGAATGTGGCGCGATCCGCTCTATGTCCTGCCGGTCGGCTCGCGGGGATTCGATGTCAGTCCGTTCGGGGCGGCGGATATGATTCTGAATGCTTACGAGCTGGTTGCGCCCTATCCCGGCGCGCCGACCAATGGCGCGCCGCGCTATATGGCGGTCACCTGGACGCCGCTGCCGCCTGCCCGCGACGATCCCTGGTGGGCGCGCCCGGTGGAGATTCTGACGGGGGATCAGGGGCTTCCGCCGCTCTCCCGACTCTATCGCCGGACGCTGCTCAGCCCGCCTGCGGAGGAGATCATGCTGTGGTCGAACCTCAGCGAGGTGACTTCGATGCTGGTGCCGCTCTCTGGTTGGCGGGTGGCGGTCGGCAGAGACTATGGTTCGACCGGCGCAACCTGGCAGCGAGGGCGCGGTCCGTATGAGGCGTTCGGGCGTCCCTCCGGGCTGCAGTTGTGGCAGGGAATGCCGCGTCACTTCCGGCAGGAGATGGGGCGACCGGTTCCGCTCAACGAAACCGACGGGCGCAACACCAGCGGTCCGCAGCTTTTCTACTATCTGCCGGTCGGCTTCCGCTGTGCGCGGTGAATTGGCGGCTATACGTCGGCTAAAAGCACAATGGCGGCAAGGTCCTGGGCGCGATCTCCGAGAGCGGCGGGAACGATCTCGCAGACGCTTCGGGAACGCTCCCAGGCGTATTCCGCCACCGCTGTTCGGATCGGCTCCATCAGCAGTTCTCCGGCGTGAACCGCCAGCGTGCCCAGAACGATCCTCTCCGGATTGAGAATCTGGATCAGGTTCGCCAGACCGATCCCCATGTAGGTTCCGACCTCCGACAGAACAGTCAGGCAGAAGGAGTCGCCCTCTTTTGCCGCTTCGATGACATGCTGCGCGGTAATCTGCGCGGGCTTGCCTCCGGCGATCTCGATCAGCCGTTTGCCGCGTCCGTAGTGCAGGCTCTCCTGTGCCAGTCGCGCCACCGCCGGACCGGAAGCCAGCGCCTCCAGACAGCCGCGCTTGCCGCAGTTACAGAGCGGACCGTTGATCAGAATGGTCTGGTGCCCGACCTCGCCTGCCAGATCGTTCGCGCCGCGATAGAGCCGTCCGTCCAGGATCAATCCTCCGCCGATTCCCGTTCCCATCGTCAGGAATACCATACTCTGCGTTCCCCTGCCTGCCCCGTAACGCCACTCCGCCAGCGCCGTCGCGTTGGCGTCGTTTTCCAGAACGACCGTTGCGCCGGGGAACGCCTCCTCGAACATCGCGCGAACCGGAACCGCCTCCCATCCGGGCAGATTGGGGGGACTGTAGACCAGACCGGTCTTCGTATCGAGCGGACCGCCGCAGGAGATGCCGATTCCGGAAAGAGTGTCCGGCAAGACCTCGTGCTGTTTAAGCAGTTCACGCGCCATCGCGATCAGGCGCGCCAGTATCGCCTGCGGTCCGCTCTTCGCCTCCGTCGGCTCTGCGCGGCGCGCCGTGATCTCTCCGTCGGCTCGCCCCAGGATCACTGCCGATTTTGTGCCGCCGATGTCAACTCCGAGTATCATCTCTCCCCTCGCTTCATAAAACTCATGACTTCCTTTTCACCTGCGCTTCGTATATAATACTAGAAACGGATCGGTAAAGGGTGCTATCTAACAGCAGAAAAGGAGTCGTGGAACAGCGCCGCTTCTCCTTTTGCAGAGAGTGAGCGTTATCATACGCTCAGGAGGATTTTGTTGCACCCATTAGACATTCTCTTCTGGGCCTGCCTGATGCTGGGCGGCGCGTATACGGTAATTTCGTTGCTGCTCGGATTCGTCTCCCATGGCGATGGCGTTGGGCATGATGCCGCACATGGCGACATGGTCGGAGACGCCGGGCATTTCGGACATACCGATGTGGGCGCGCATACCGACGCCGGATTCGACCACTCCCTGCATGTGGACGCCGCTCACGGCGATGCTTCCTCCCACCTGGATTCCTCGCATCATGCCGACCTGCATCATGGCGACCATGGCGACCATGGCGACGCAGCCTCCGAAAGCGGCAAGTTCAGTCTCCTCCAGTACTTCAGCCCGATGTCCGTCGCCGGATTCCTGCTGGGCTTCGGCGGTCTGGGAGTCATCAGCCGGATGCTGGGGGCTGGCGGACTGTTCAGCACGCTCAACGGCATGGCGGGCGGGATGGGGCTGTGGCTGATCGCCTATCTGATCATTGTACGGGTCTTCGCGCAGTCCGGGGGAACCAGTCATACACGCCGGGAAGCGATTATTGGCCGGCAGGCGCAGGTGACCGCGCCTATCATGGGAAGCAGACCCGGCATGATCTGTTACACCATTGCGGGGACGCGCCAGACGGTGCGCGCCATTACCGAAGAGGGGCAGACGATCCCGGTCGGGGCAAGTGTGCGCATTCGTCGCATAGATGCCAGCACTGCGTTTGTCATTCTGATGGGAGATCGTCTGACGCCGCTTCAGACTTTGGGACTGGAAGAGGAGAATCTTCAGAAGGATGAGGAGGCTGAACTGAGACTGAAACAGGAGCCGTAGACACCCTCCGTTTCGTTATTAATGGTCGCCGGGAGACGACAGCGCCATTGCAGGCGCAGGCTCTCTGAGAAGGGAGCGGTTCGAGAAAGGATATATCTATGGATCTGCCTACCTGGCTAATCTACATTGCGGCGGGCGCAGTCGGGTTTATCATCTTTGTCCTGACCGTCATTCGGATCTATCAGGCGCTCTATCGTAAGGTCGGTCCGAACGAGGTGCTGGTGATCTCGGGAGGAAAGGGAGAGGTTATCACCGACAGCAGCGGTGAACGGCATCGAATCGGCTTCCGCGTCGTGAAGGGAGGCGGTACGCTGGTTAACCCGCTGACCGAGCGCGTCGAAGTGATGTCACTGGAACTGATTACGCTGGATATCATCACGCCGGAGATGTATACCAAGATGGGCGTGCCGATTAAGGTGGACGGCGTCGCGCAGATCAAGGTTCGGGGCGATGATGTTTCGATCCGTACCGCCGCCGAGCAGTTTCTGAACAAGTCGCGGGAAGAGATCAAGCAGATCGCGTATCAGACGGTTGCCGGACACCTTCGCGCCATTCTCGGCACGCTGACGGTGGAAGAGGTCTATGCCGCGCACGAAGCCTTCGCTCAGCGCGTGGCGGAAGTGTCGGCGGGAGACCTGGCGAATATGGGTCTGGAGGTGGTCTCCTTCACCATTCGCGAAATCAGCGACAGTCGTGGCTACCTGGACGCCATCGGTAAGACGCGAATCGCCCAGGTGAAGCGCGACGCAGCTATCGGCGAGGCGGAGGCGAACCGCGACGCGACCATTCGCGCCGCGCAGGCAAATCAGGAAGCCTCTACTGCCAAGCTGGAGGCGGATACCCGTGTGGCGGAGGCGGATCGTGACTACAGGCTGAAGGTGCAGGAGTATACGGCTTCGGTCAACCAGAAGAAGGCGGAGACCGACCTTGCCTATGACCTGCAGCGCTACAAGACGGCGCAGGCGGTCAAGGAACAGGAGGTCATGGTTCAGATCGTCGAGAAGGAGAAGCAGGCGGAACTCGAAGATCGCGAGATCGCCCGTCGTGAAAAAGAGTTGATCGCGACCGTGCAGCGTCCTGCTGAGGCGGAGCGCAATCGTATTCGCACTATCGCAGAGGCGGAGCAGTATCGCCTGCAGGTGACCGCGCAGGGACAGGCGGAAGCCGCCAAGACCACCGGTTTCGCGCAGGCGGAAGTCGTTCAGAAGAGCGGCATGGCGGAAGCCGAAGCCAACAAGGTACGCGGTCTGGCGGAGGCGGAGGTTGCCCGCGCCAAGGCGCTGGCGGAAGCCGCCGCGATTGAGGCAAAAGGTCTGGCGGAAGCAAAATCTATCGAGGCGAGAGGACTGGCAGAGGCGGAGGCGATCAAGGCGCAGGGACTTGCCGAGGCGACCGCGATGGCGAAACGCGCCGAAGCCTTCCACGCCTACAACGAGGCGGCTGTCGCGCAGATGCTGATCGAGAAGCTGCCGCAGATTGCCGAGGCGGTCTCCTCGCCGCTGTCGCGCATTGACAAGATCGTCATGGTGAACTCCGGCGGGGGAGAGGTAGGAGCCAGTCGGCTGACCGGCGAGGTGACCAACATCATCGCGCAGGTTCCCCCCGTCATCGAAGCCATGACCGGACTGAAGCTGGCGGACCTGATGAACAAGGTTCCCGCGCTCAGCGGGACGGAGAACGGCGGAACAACGGTGGACGTGACCGGCGCAGATAGCGCTGCCCCCGCCGATCCCGAAAAGAAGCCGGAGAAGCCTGCCCGATAGTCCGCAGCATTTCCTGTACGCTCCCCTGTTCAGACAGGCAGGGGGGCGTCTTTCTTTCCGAGAGGAGTCCCCTGAATGTCTCGATTGAAAAGCGTTACGCTGGCGGATGCGCTGCTCCGACATCTCCAGTCCAGCCATGAAGCTCTTGAGCAGGCGATAGCCGAACGATTTCATATCGAAGATAGCTCCATCTCCTTTCAGGCGGAAGCAAATCAACCCCGTCTGCTTGTGCGGGTTGCGCGAATGGCGCAGGATGGTGGTATTCTATCGGAGCAGGAGTTCGCGCTGGAGATCACGGAACTCACCTGAGCCGGACAACATATCTTTTTGAGTTGAGACCGATCGTGTCTGAAAACAGGAACTATCCCCGGTTGGAGCAAGCCGGGTTGTTTGATGAGATAGAAACAGAGCTGCCCGTCAACGGCGCGCAGCGACCCGATTCTGAACCCTCGCCGGGAGCGGATGACCGATACACCAATATTCTGTTCGGGCATGACCCGATGGAGCGAATCGTCGCCATCGAGCCGGGGGAGACCCATGTCACCCTCTGGCGCAGGTGGGAGGATGGTTCAATCCATTCGCATCACGAGCCGTTCAAACCCTGGATTCTGCTCTCCAGACCCTACGCGCCTCCGACTCATGCCGCCGAGAATCCGATGGCTCCCGGTTCGCTGCGGGGAATCGAGCCGCGTCTGCTGGAGGGAGAAGGCTACTGCTGCCTCTATGAGTTTCCCGGATGGCGCGCCTTTCAGGATGCCCGATTTCTACTGCGCGAGGAGCATGTGGCGCACCTGACCTATCCCTCCGCCGCCCGCCTGTTTCTGATCCACTCTGGCAAGACGCTGTTCAAGGGCATGACCATGAACGATGTCGTGCGGATGCAGGTGGATATTGAGACCAGCAGCCTCTCTCATGAGCGAGAGGATGACCGCATTCTGATGATCGCGGTGCGGGACAATCGGGGGCTGCTGGAGGTTCTCACCGGCGAAGAGCGCGAGATGTTGAATCGGCTGGTTTCGCTGGTGCAGGAGCGCGACCCGGATATTATCGAGGGACATAATCTCTTCGGGTTCGATTTTCCGTTTCTGATGGCGAGGGCGAAGCGGCATAACATCCGCCTCGCGCTGGGGCGCGACCGCTCCGAGGCGCGTGTCGGCGCGGAGCGCAACTTCGCCATCGGAGGCATTTCCCGTCCCTTTACGCCGATCTACCTGTACGGACGACATGTGATAGATACCTATCTGGCGGTGCAGCGATTCGACTGGGCGCGCGGCTCTCTCAGCAGCTACGGATTGAAAGAGGTGGCGCGCGCCTTCGGGATCGCGGAGTCGGATCGGGTGGAGATACCGCGCGCGGAGATGGCGCGTTTCGCGCGCGAAGATCCGGCGCGAGTCATCACCTACGCGCAGCAGGATGTGATCGAGACGGCGCGTCTGTCGGAACTGGTGACGGCGACCGAGTTCTATCAGACACAGATGGTTCCCGACAGCTATGGAGCCGCCGCCGTCAGCGGAACCGGCGAGAAGATCAACTCCCTTTTCCTGCGCGCCTATCTTGCTGCCGGACAGGCTATTCCTTTCGCGCAGACTCCCCGCCCCTATCCCGGCGGCTATACCGAGGTCTGCGAAACCGGCGTGCTGGATCGCGTCGTGAAAGCCGATGTGGAGAGCCTGTATCCCAGCATCATGCTTGCCCGAAAGATTCATCCCGCCAACGATAGACTGGGCATCTTTCTGCCTGCGCTGGCGGAACTGACGCGCCGCCGTCTGGAGGCGAAGGCGCGAGTCCAGTCCGCGCAGGGAACCGAACGACACTACTGGGACGGCTTACAGGGATCGTTCAAGGTTTTGATAAATTCGTTCTACGGCTATCTGGGCGCGCCGGGATGTCACTTCAACGACTATGACGCTGCCGAAGCCGTCACGGAGATCGGGCGGGAGATCGTGCAGAAGATCGCAGAAGAGATGCGGGCGACCGGCAGCCGCCTGATCGAGATTGATACCGACGGGGTCTACTTCATCCCGCCGGAAACGGTTGTGGGCGAACAGGCGGAGCGCGCCTATGTGGAGCAGATCGGGGCGACGCTGCCGCAGGGAATCCGGCTGGCGTTTGACGGGCGTTATAAAGCGATGGTTTCGCTCAAAACGAAAAACTATGTGCTCTACGACTACGACGGCAAAAAGACCTTCAAGGGGGCTTCGCTGCGCTCTCGCGCCGATGAACCGTTTGGACGCGAGTTTCTGGCGAAGGCGATAGACCTTCTGCTGGAGCACCGGCTGCAGGAGATCGGCGAACTCTACGCAGAGACTCTGGATAACATTCTTCAGCGTCGAATACCGATTGAGAAGCTGGCGCGGCGCGAACGGGTGACCGAGAAGACCTTCACCAGTTCCAGCAAGCAGCGGTCTGCAGAGGTGGCGCGCGATGTGGCGGTCGGGGAGTATGTGCAGGTCTACGAGCGGGCGAACGGCAAACTGGGGCTGCTGCAGGACTACGAGGCGAACGAGCAGGATGTCAACACGACCTACTATATGGACAAGCTCTATAAGTTTGCCTGTCGGCTGCGCGAGGCGTTCGGGAAGGGGTTCGATTCCTGCATTCCAAAGCCCACGCCGTTCGGCGTGCCGCAGCGTGTTCAGACAAGCCTCGATCTATTTGACGAATAGAGCCTGAATTCATCGCCTGCCGCATTCCGGAAGCTATGGCGCGGCGTGTGGAGCGACTGCTCTTCCCGAATGCGCCGGTCAGCGTGGAGGCGCTACGGGATCAACAGCGAGATCTTCAAAGGTTGGTGGAGGAGACGCAGGCTATCGCTGCCGCGAAAGATTGAGAGGCAGAAGGACAGGAGAGAGGGTTCCCCCGCTCTCCTGTTTTTTCTTTCAGCGCGGCGCGTTCGCCTTTTCCTGAAGGGTTTTCAGACGTTTGGAAGCCTCCGCGATCTGCTTTCCCGCCTCCAGACGCTGAAGAGTCGCCTCTCGGTCATCGCTCTCGCTGCGAGTCTCCAGATGGCTGAGCGCGGCGTCGGCAGCCTGCGCGATGAGCGCCGCCGCCTGGGCATAGAGCGCCTGCGCCTGCGCGTAACCACCCGGCGCGGAGGGCAGATCATTCAGAAAGTCAGCGATCTCCAGGACGCGCTTCTTCTCGTCGCTGATCTCTTTGTAAAGCTCTTCGCGGGTGCGCGTCCCGCCCAGCAGGTCTTTACGCGCCTTCTGCATCTTCGCAATCGAATCCAGCAGGCTGCCTTCCAGCGTCGTCATCAGATCCGCCGTCTCCGCCGCATAGTCGGGCATAGTCTCCGGCGTGGAAAGCTCTTTCGCCGTTTTCATCGCCGTCAGAGCTTCCGCGTATCGTCCACGCATAGCGTGAATGCGTCCCAGCCGTCGGTGAGGCAGAGGACTCTTCGGATCCGCCTGCGCCCCGGCAGTGTAGGATTTCAGCGCATCTTCCGGACGGGCGCTCTGCCAGTAGGCGTTTCCCAGCGCGACATGACTGGCGGCGTCCTTATCATTGAGGCGAATCGCCTCCTGATACTCCCGGATCGCGGATTCCATATCTCCTGAAGCCATGTAGCCATCGCCCAGAAGTCGGCGCAGCGTCGGATCATCCGGCACAATGGCGACGGCGCGGGATGCCTCATCCCGCGCCACCGCGTCCCATCCTCGCTCCTGATACGCCTGAATTAACTCTCTGCGCAGGCGCACCTCTCTGGGCTTTTCGTTGATCGCCTGCCGCAGGGAGAGAATCAGGTTGGCGGTGTCGCCCTGTTTTCGGAACCGGTCAATCAGGATCGCCGTAGCGGTGGGCGTGTTCGCGGATGGATCGGGCTTTGTCTGCACGTCAGGCGTGTCGGGCGGGCGTGTCGGGGGAGGGGTTTCGTTTTTGGGGTTAGGATCCGGCGGCGTGATCGTCTCCTTCTGCGTGCTGAGTGGACCGGCGCGGTTTCCTGTGATACGCTCCATGATTGCGCCGGTCTGCGCGTTGATCCCCTCCAGCACCGAATTTCGGTTGCGGGGCTTATAGGCAGGCAGCGTCAGGTTGAAGGAGGTGCGCCACGAATCCTGACCGACTCGCGACTCCATCTGCGCTTCGGCTTCAATGCCCTCTTTTGCACGCCGACCGGAGACTCGCAGCACGTGCGCCGCGCTCAACGCATTTCCGAGCTTCTGGGCGGTCTGGAGGCTGATTGGCGCATTGAGATCGGCGGCGGTCAGCTTCCCGGCGTTCACCGCGGCGGCGATCTCCGGTAGACCGGGGCGAAAGACGATGACCTCATAGCGCCCGGTCTCCGTCAGCGCCTGTTTGAGGAACGGCGCAAAGTCAACGCTCTCCTCTTTTTTTGCCCCGGCGGCAGGCTGCGAGATAATCAGCAGTTTTTGCGTCTGCGCCTCCATCCGGGCAGACAGGTTCAGGGAGAGAAGCGCGATCAGACAAAGCAGGCAGGGATGGGTTCTCATCGGCAGGCTCGAATTCCGGCTTCGCAGACGCGAATGCCCTGATTTGCCGCTTCGACGTTGCGCCCGGCGGCGATCTGGTCTCGAAAACCCGCCAACGCCTTTTCGTAGTGCGTGATGGCGCTCTCCTTATCTCCCAATCGCTGATGACAGATGGCGATCTGCTGATGGATCATGGCGGAATCCTCTCCGGCTCCATCGAGGGCGCGTATATATTCGCGGATAGCCGCCTGATAGTTGCCCTGCAGATGGTACTCCTTGGCGGCGGCGCGCGCGGTGCGGGAGTTGCCGCTGTTGGCATTGCCGGGTGTAGACTCGCCGGGGGCGGAGGTCCTGCCGCTGTCGGGAGCGATGTCTATGCGAATACGCCCCGGATTGGAGGGAGGCGGCTGGGCTGTGCCGCCGTCGGATGGCGGATTCTGACCGGAGTTTTGATTATCCGGCAATATGAAGGTTGTCCCGTCGCTGTTGCGTCGTTCGTTGCCTGGTGTCGCGCTGCGATCCTGCGTTGGAGGGGTGACGGGAGCGGGAGGAGTCGCGCGCGACTGGCTGCCACCGTCGTAGACGGGGCGATTTCCCTGCGCCAGATCGAACGTGGGATACTGCGGAGGATTCTGGGGCTGTCCGTAGGCGGCTCCCGGCGTAAAGGTCGTGCCGCCGCCTGCGGGGGGCTGCTGAGCGGGCGAAGGGGCGCTCTGCCCCGGATACTGGGACGGATTCTGCGGCGTGAAGACAGTTCCGCCGCCGGGCTGCTGCGTTCCGGTGATCGCGTAGGGCGGCGGAGTCGGCAGACCGGGCGGGGTGGTGGAGAGCGTCGGCGATTTGCTGTTCAGCCACAGGGCATAGCCCGTCCCGATCAGCAGGATCATCAGCGTGACCGCGACCGCCGCAAACGCGACGCTGGCGGGGGAGTCGAACAGACCGCCTCCGGGCTGTCGCCGGCTCATATGAATCTTGCGCGGCGTGACGGCAGCCTCTCCATCGCGCAGAGAGTCCAGCTTCTCCCGGTCCGCGATGCTGCCGGGATTCAGTTGCAGCACCTTTTCGCGCTCCGTGATCGCCTTCTCCCGATCCCCTTTCTTCTCGTAGAGGGTGCTCATCAGAGAGTGGGCGTCGGTGCTGTTGGGCTGCAGGGTCAGCGCCTCCTCGCAGGCGGCGATGGCGGCGTCCAGGTCATTCGCTTCGTTCTTCTGGAAAGCCAGCAGGAGCAGGCTCCTGAAACGCTCCTCCTCTACATCCGGGCGGGTGAACTCCTCCTCCGTGATCGTCGGGGCGTCGGTTCGATCCAGCGCGTGTCCGCATCGTTTGCAAAACCGGGCATCGGCGGTGTTTCGCGTACCGCAAGACGTGCAGAACATGGCCGATTCACCTTCCTTGAGCGTCTCCGCAGGCGCGGAGGTCGTCAGGGTCTCTGAGACAGTCGAGTCTTCCATCACATGAGCCTCTTTGCGTCGTCGAGTGACTCTTCCGGCGCAGCGCCGGCAGATCGGGACAGAATGGACGGGCGAGTCGATTCGAGGGGGGAACCGTCGCGCTCTCTATTCTAACCTGCGAAGCTCTCTTTTGGCAAGTGCCGGGGCGGAAGTGGCGAAAGATGCGCAAGGCAAGATTGTAAAGAATGCCAGGCAGGGCTGTTTCGGGCGGATAGATCCGCCCGAAACGTAACGTGAGTCACTCCACGACCAGAACGGTGTGAATGTGCACGGAAGGCAGCGTAACGGAGAGCGCGCCGTCCGCCCATGTCCATTTAAGCCTGCCGCCGTCGGGAAGCTGTCGCACCCGCTTCGGCTTCGCGGGAACGCGCAGCGTCACCTGAACAGGACCGACCTCCGGGATATAGTCGGTCACCAGTCCCCGGTCGAAACGCTGCATATTGGCGACGTTGAGCAGATGCAGGCTCAGCTTTCCGTCGGGCGCGCGGCGCAGCGCGACATCCAGACAGGGCGGTCCCTCGATCTGCACCGCCGGATCGGGAAAGAGCTTCTTTGCGATGTCGCCGAGGAAGCGGCGCAGGCTGGAGTGGTGCGCGCGGAAGTAGTTGAGCGCAACCGGACCGTAGACCGCCGCGATCTTGCCCTTCCCATACGCGACCAGCGTCGCCGCCGGTTCGCCTCCCCTGCGCGTGTCGCGGCTCGGATGACGATAGCCGATCACCTGCGCGGAGGTTGGCGTCACCCTCTGCCAGACGCCGTTTGCATTGACGACGCCGGAGGATGTCGCCAGTTCCGCTCCGATCTCCTGCGGACTGCCCTCCAGCTTCACGCCGAGCGAGGACTCGAACAGCCGCGCGCACTGCTGACCGAGCAGCAACAGGCTGCCGCCCTCCTCCACATACTTCAGCAGCGCCGCCTTAAAATCGTCGCTGAGTTTGTTGGAGTCGGGGATCGCCACCAGCGGAAACTCCTTCAGGCGCGGCTGAAGCTGCCACTCCGCCAGAATATCCACCGAGTAGTGAAGCTCCAGCAGCGCATGAAGCGCGCCCTCCAGTTCATCCATGCACCCATAGGGCGTGAAGACGGCATCGGATCGGTCAAACTGGGTCTCGGCGGAGAGCAGAAGCGCGACCTGCGGGACGCTGACGCTCTTATGACTGACCTTCTGCCGGGCGCGGGCAAAGTCGCCGACCTCTCCCATTGTCTGAATGATCTCCGGCACGATGTAGCCGCTGCGAGTCGGCTGGTAGTAGACCTGGAAGCCTCCTCCCTGCATGAGGACGACCGCCGCCTCCTGCTGCAGTTGAATTGACGGCTTGAGAGAGTGTCCCTGCCCGCCGACCCAGTTAAAGCCCCACGCCATCAGATCCCAGGGAACTCCGGTATTCGCCAGATAGCGCGCCTCGACGCGGGCGCGGTCTACCGACAGTGTGGGGGAGTAGTCGCCGGAGAGGTAGTCGAGTTTCGCCTCGATGGGTTTGGGGGCGAAGGTGGTATACATCCAGTTGCTGGTCAGGTTCAGCTTCGGGTGGGTCTTGTGCAGGCTGTCCACCCAGTGCCGTAGATACTTCTCGAATTGACGGCGGTGGAAGTTTTTCCACTCCAGCCAGTGCGGATCGCCGCGCTTTTTCGGCACATCGGTATAGTCGGTCTCCTGTTTCCAGGCGGCCATCGCGGCGGGCGACCAGTCCAACTGCGCCCCCCAGCACTCGCCATCCGCCCAGACGCCGTCCAGATCGTAGTTGGTCGCGACCTCGCGAAGCTGCGGGATCAGCAGTTGATCCACATAGGGACCGAATACGCTGGTATAGTTGGGGTCGCGCTCTCCGTTGGGACCGAGACGCGCCCACTCCGGGTGATGCTCGATCGCAGCAGCGTCCCAGACGCCGGAGTAGTGGATATAGAGACCAACGCCGCGTTCGCGAGTCATTCTGCGCCAGACCGACAGCGAATCCTTGACGATTCCCGGCGAAGACCAGCCGACTTTCGTCGGATAGCCGGTGTAGCCCGCGTGTCCCTTGCAGTCGTACTGCACAAAATCGGGACGCACGCGATCCAGCAGCGCGGCGATATTCTCCTCGGTGATGTCCGCCCCCAGCGAGGTATCGGTCTTGCCAGGGTGCAGGTCGAAGTGCAGTCCAAAGAAGCAGTCTTTGCGCGGCAGTATGCGCCGCGCCGCGTTCAAAGCGCGCATATCTTTCTCCTGAGAGTGTGCAGAATTCGGGGATGCAGTCAGCATCAGCGCCGTCAACAGCGCACAGTGAGACCTTCGCATGATCTTATGGCTGATCAGCCAGCCATTGCTGAAGCCGCTCCACCGCCATACGAATATCACGCGCCTGCTGCTCGCCGCTGATCTCGCGTTCGATAATTAGCTCTCCCTGAAAACCGATCTCCTTCAGACGGCGGATAAACTCCGGGAAGCGGACCCGACCTTCGCCAACCGGCACTTCCTGCCCCAGGTGGTCGCCGTCCGTTGGATAGAGTCCATCCTTAACGTGGATGTTCCGAACATACTGCCCGAACACATCCAGCGAATCGATAGGGTTTCCCTTGCCGTAAAGGATTAGATTCGCCGGATCAAGGTTAATGCCCAGATTGTTCGTGCCGATCCGAAGGATGGTTCTCAGGAGCGTGACCGGGGTCTCCTGTCCCGTCTCGAACCAGAACCCCAGATTGCGTTCTGCGCAGTAATGTGCCGCCTCGCCAATGGCATCCGCCACAGGAGGGAACTCCGGATCAGTCATATTTTCGGGAATAAAACCGCAGTGGGTGATGATCGCAGGCGCGCCGATCTGAACGGCGAAGTCCGCCCACTGCTTCAGCGCGGCGACTCGCAGGGCGCGATACTGCGGCGGAACCAGTCCGAGCGTGATCGGTCCCTCCGTAAAGTTCCATGCGGCCGGACCGGGCCAGCCTGCCCAGACCGCGCAGATTCGCACTCCCGTCTCCGCGGACTTCGCCTTCACCCTTTCGGCGATCTCCGGCGTCGCCAGTTTTGTGTTCCAGCAGGCAAGCTGACAGACCGTCAAGCCGAACTGCTGAACATGCTCCAGATTCCTCGCGTCCTCCGATAGACCGGAGATGACTCCTATCTCCATGATCTTTTCCTTGTCATCCAAAATCGGGCTGTGAAGGCGCAGGCGAACACAGCGCGCCTGCGCTCCTCGCAACTCCTCTTCACCTTACTCCCTGCGACAGGCGACTTCCTGCTACCGGAAGGAAGTCGCCTGTATAGGATGGAATTTTGAGATAGAGAGAGATGGAGACCATCACCGGCATCAAACATTCCGCCTATCGCGACGCTCAAGCGCTTCTGCGCCAGAGCGAGCGCGAGCGCACCGGCTGCTACCTGCTGGAGACGGCGAACTTCGTTTTGCAGGCGTTACAGTCGTCTGCAGAGATCGTCTCCGTCTTTGCGCTTCCGCAGGAGGCAAAGGAGATGGCTCCGCTCTGCGCGGCGCGCGGCGCGCCGCTCTACGTCCTCGGCAGCGGTCTGATGAATCGGCTCGTGGGAACAGGTTATGAGGTCTCTGTGACGGCGATGGCGGTCGTGCGGCAGAGGACCCTCTCCGAAGAGACTCTGCCGACCAGCGGCGATTCGCTGATTCTGGCGGGAGAGCGCATTCAGGATCCGCGCAATGTCGGGGTGTTGATTCGCACGGCGGAGGCGGCGGGATGTTTCGCGCTGCTGCTCTCAGCCGACTCTGCCGAACCCTGCTCGCGCGCCTCCGTGCGCTCCACCACCGGCTCGATTGTGCGGCTGCCGGTCTGCCTGGTCTCTTTCCTGCCCGATACGCTCAATCGCCTGCGCTCAAAGGGGGTGATGGTTGCGGCGGGATCGGCGCACGCGCCGCGTTTTGTCTATGACGCTCCGCTTGCCTCGCGTCCGCTGGTCGTGCTGGTGGGAAATGAGAGCGAGGGCCTCACCCGCGAAGCGCTGGAGGCGACGGATGAGAGGGTCGCCCTGCCGATGGCGGCAGGAGGACCGTCCTCGTTGAATGTTACGGTGGCGGCCGGCGCGCTGCTCTACGAAGCCATTCGTCAGCGACTGAGCGCGAAGCCGTCCGACTCGATAGAAAGGAACGAATCTTGACACGTGTGCTGATGGTTTCCCTGCTGATAACGGCGCTGTTGTCCGTGCTGCCGAACAACGCTGTCGCGCAGGAGAAGGTTATTCTGGACACCGACATCGGCGACGATGTGGATGACGCCTATGCGCTGGCGCTCATTGCCTGTCTGCCGAATGTGAAGCTGCTGTGCGTAACGACCGCTTTCGGGGAGACGACCAAACGGGCGGAGCTGGCAGCGAAGCTGCTCAAGACGATGGGGCGCGGCGATGTGCCGATCTATGCGGGACGACAGGGCGAGTTTAAAATCAAGCGGCAGCATGAGTGGGCAAAGGGCTTTCGATCTCGATCCCTGCGGAGCGGGGAGGCGGTGGATTTCATGCGAAAGGAGATCGAGCGCGCTCCCGGCGAAGTGACGCTGATCGCCATCGGTCCTCTCACGAATCTCGGCGACCTGCTGACCCGCTACCCCGATGTAAAATCAAAGATCAAACGGATCGTTATGATGGGCGGCGCGGTCTATGTCGGCTATAACAATCAGGCCCCGCCTGTGCCCGAGTGGAATATCAAGTGCGATCCGGCGGCAGCGCGTGTCGTCTATAACGGCGGGGTTCCGCTGGTGATGGCGGGTCTGGAGGTCACCACGATGCTGCAACTGGATGCGGAGCGGCAGAAGAGGCTCTTTGGCTACGGCACGCCGATGACCGACGCCCTCGCCGCGCTAACCAACCTCTGGGGGCATACGACTCCAACGCTGTTTGATCCGATGGCAGTCGCCTATGCGCTCGGACACCGCTTCTGCGAGAGTGAGCAGCGGCGCGTGGCGGTGGAGGACGACGGCATCACACGCATCACGGAGGGAACGCCCAACGTCACGGTGCTGATCAAGCCGCAGAAGGAGGCGTTTCTCGATTGGTATGTAACTTCGCTGGCGCCTTCCAGACCGCAGCCATAGGCAGCGCCTGAAACCGGCAGAACAGACAGGGTCGGCTCGTGATAGCTGACCCTGTCTTCGCGTCTGTTGGGCAGCAATCAGCCCTGATATTTCGCGAACAGCTTCTCCATCGTGGCAGGGTTATTTTCGAATCGCTTGCGGAGAAACGCCTGTTCCTCCAGCATACTCGGCTTGTCGTCCCGGCGATAGATGATCCCGATGGGGTAGCCGTCGGTTCGCAACGCCAGATCGAACGCCTTCACGCGGTCGGTCGGATCGTGGTCTTCCGGCACATCGTAGGTGTGGTCTTTGTAGTAGTCGTCGTTCTGATCCTGGTTGAAGGTCGGGCAGGGCGAGAAGGCGTCTACCAGCGCGAAACCCTTATGCTGAATGGCGGCGGCAAGAATGTCCGCAAGCTGATTGGGCTTGTAGGAGAAGCCGCGCGCCACGAACGAGACATCCCACGCGATCGCCTGCGCGATCGGGTTGATCGCCTCTTCCGTCATGCCGTAGGGGGTTGTCTTCCAGCGTTTGGGGTCTACCTTCGGGCTGATGGAGGCCAGCGGAACCATCGAGGTCGGGGAGACCTGTCCCTTGGTCAGTCCGTAGGTGTTGTTGTTCATAATCAGGTAGGTGATGTCCGGGTTTCGGCGGGCGCAGTGGGGGAAGTGCCCCGCGCCGATGGAGTAGCCGTCGCCGTCGCCTCCGACCGCGATGACGTTCAGTTCGGGACGGGCTGCCTTAATCCCGGTCGCTGCCGGAAGCGTGCGCCCGTGTACGCCGTGATAGCCGTAGGTCTCCACAAAGCCGGGCAGGCGCGAGGAGCATCCGATCCCGGAGACCACAACCGTATCGTCCGGCGTCAGTCCGCACATGCTCATGGCTTTATAGAGCGCGTTGAGCACGCCGAAGTCGCCGCAGCCGGCGCACCAGATCGGTTTCAGATCGCTTTTATAGTCTCTGGGAGAGAATTGCGTGGACGTAGTGGTCATCTATCTCCTCGCTTCCCGGCAAGATCGGTAATCTGCTGGTAGATTTCATTCGGAATGAAGGGGATGCCCTCATCTTTATGGAAGGGCGTGAATTGGATGTCGGTATGGACCCGCAGCCACCCGGCAAGCTGTCCGGTGAAGTTCAGTTCTGGCACCAGTATCTGCTTGCAGCGCGCCGCGAAGGCGTTGATCTCTTCAACCGGGAGCGGGTTGAGCATCCGCAGATGCAGGTGGCCGACTTTGTAGCCTTCGGCGCGGGCGCGCTCAGCCGCTTCGCGGATTACTCCTTCGGTGGAGCCGAACGCGATAATGCCGACCTCCACCTCTCCCGGATCGCCCCAGGTTCGCGCCATTGCATGACCGCGCTCGCGCAAAAGCGCTTCCATCTTGCGGAATCGCTTGCGCTTCATCTTCATCGCCAGTTCCGGGGTGTAGCCGGGATCGCCCGTCTCGTCGTGCTCGATGCCGGTGCTGACATAGCGTCCCCCGTGCATGCCGGGAAGGCTCATCGGCGAGACGCCGGTCTCCGTGTCGCGATAGCGCGCATAGCCCTCCGCAAGCTCCTCCTCCGTCGGCAGCAGTCGGTTCACGACCTTGACCTGACTGAGATCGGGCGGCGGAACGGTGGACTTGCGGGTGGCAAGCGCCTGATCGGAGAGCAGCAACACCGGGCACTGGTAGGCTTCTGCAAGGTTGAACGCCTCCACCGTCGTCCAGAAGCAGTCCTCCACGCTGGAAGCCGCCAGCACAACGCGCGGCGATTCATTATGCACGCCGTAGACCGCCAGATTCAGATCGCCCTGGCTGGTCTTAGTAGGCATTCCGGTGCTGGCTCCTCCGCGCTGGATGTCGGCGATGACGACCGGAATCTCCGCCTGTCCCGCCAGGTTGATCTGCTCCACCATCAGGCTGATTCCCGGACCGGAAGAGGCAGTCAGCGCCTTCTTTCCGGCGAATCCGGCTCCAATACACATGCCCAGCGCAGATATCTCGTCCTCCGCCTGCACCACATCGCCGCCAAACGCCGGAAGCTCTTTCGCCAGAAACTCCATGATGTCGGAGGCTGGTGTGATCGGGTAGCCCGCATAGAAGCGCATTCCGGCGGCGATAGCGCCCATACAGAGCATCTGATTGCCGTTGACAATCAGAAACTCGTCGGTACGCTCGCGCGGAAAGACCTGGGGCGTTCGCTTGGCTCCGATCTGCTCGGCGACGTGCCTGGCTCCGGAGCGCAGCGCGTTGATATTCATGCGGACGACGGCTTCGCCCTTGCGTCCAAACGTATCGCGAAGATACTGCTCTGCCGGTTCCAGCGGCGCGTTCACCAGACGGAGCAGCGCGCCCAGACCAACCGTATTGACCGGCGCGGGAAGCCGCTTGAGAATCTCCGCCTCGACATCATGGCGAACGGCATCTTTTTCGGCTCGTGCCAGCGTGGTGATGGGCAGGGCATACTCGGTGCGTCCCGGCTGTGGCGTGGGGGTGAAGACATCGGAGTTATAGAGCAGAATGCCGTCTTCGCGCATTCCGCCGCCAAACAGGTCAAATCCTTCGTCGTTGAGCGCGACCAGAATGTCGCAGGCGTCGCCGTGCGAAAGGATCGTCCCCGAACGGGTGCGGATCTGATACATCACCGTGCCGCCTTTGATTTCGGCGGGGAAGGTCTGAAAGACGTAGATGTCCAGACCCATCGTCGTAAGCATCTGAACGGCGATGTCTCCCAGCGTCACCGTTCCTTCGCCGGACTCGCCAACCAGCCGGATAACGACATCGGTAACGCGGGTGGACGTCGCAGTCTGCGGAGTCATCGCGGGTTCCCTTCTTCGGGACGCCTGAAAATGCGCGCGTCCCGGCTTAGTATCGGTTTTGCCCTGTGTCAGAACGAACCGGAGGGGGGTCCGGAGTACGGGCTGATCCGGGCTAAGGAAGTCAAACTTAAAGAGATTAATCGAAATTATACCACAGAGAAGATGATTTGCACGTATTGAGGGGAATTTATTTAGCATAGCTAAAAGAAAGAACGCCTCTCCGTCCAGACTCTTTGCATCGATTCTAAGCCGGTCGGAGAGGAGTCGGCAAGGGATACGGAGCTACTCCTTCGGGAGCGGATCGCGCTTCGGAAGCGCGGCGCGATAGGCGTCTTGATAGAGACCGATCTTCTCCACCGGAATCGCCTTGAAACCGAGTTTCCAGACGGGCGAGTCGGGCTTGAGTCGGAAGTCACGCTTCTCCAGAGAGACGAAACCGGGGTCGCCTTCGGTGAAGTTATTCTCAAAGAAAACCGTTTTATCGGTCAGGTTATCGAACAACTCCAGCCATTTGCCGCCCATGCTGACGTTGCGAAGAATGCGGTTTCCTTTTGGAACGGCGGGATCGTCCTGAAGAATATGCGCCAGCGCTGGATAGCGGACGCTGTAGGGCGGCTGGTCGTGCTGTACCGCTTTGAGCCGATCCATGAGGGTGCTGTCGCGCCCATCGAACCAGAACTTTGCCCAGCCCAGCCCGCGCCCGTCCACATGTACGGAGGGCGTGCATTCGACGAAGACGTTGTTTTCGATAGCGTTGTCGCGTCCTCCGCCGATCATGGCGGCGCGTCCGGCTCGATAGAAGATATTTCCATAGACCATGCTTCCGCTGGCACAGTCGTCCAGATAGACCGCCATCACATCTACAAAGCCGCCGCCGCCTTCCAGCTTGCGGGTGATGTGGTGGAAGTAGTTATGCCGGATCACGTTGCCGCGCATGGTGAAGTCGCGCCCCATGTAGAAGGCTCCGGCGTCCCCGGTCTGCTGGCAGACGCGGTATATCTCGTTAAATTCGATCAGGTGTTCGTTGCCGCCCAGCAGAATAGCGTTATGCGGCGCGTCATGGATCAGATTATGCGCCACGCGGTTACCCACCCCATCCATCGAGACGGCGGCGCGATAGGTGCGCGACCAGCGGCTGTAGTCATAGATATGGTTATTGACGGCGTAGTTGCCGCCCATCGTCAGCGTCTTGCGGTCGCCTCCCCCCAGAAGGATCGCTCCGTCGCCGGTCTGATAGATGTCGCATCCGACGACGCCGTTCTGCGCGCCTCCCTGACGGTTCAGGGTGGTGTCGTTATAGATGGCGGTCTGGTAGTCCTTATGGTTTCCTCCGATGCTGACGGCGAAGGTTCCCAGATTGCGCAGCGTGCAGCCGGCGATCCGGTTATGCGCCCCGTCTACGATCACCGCGCCCGGTCCGCGCGAACACTCCAGGATCAACCCCTGAAACGTGATACCTGTTGTCTTCTCCAGAGAGAGAAGGGGAGCCTCCAGCAGAGAGACGACCGCTTTGCCCTTATCGAGCGGCGCCGGAGGCCAGAAGTAGAGGATGCCGGTGTTGCGATCCAGATACCACTCGCCGGGCGAGTCCAGTTCCTCCAGAATGTTCAGGAAGTAGAATCGCTTGCCGGGCGTGTAGCCGTAGACGCCGTGCGGCGGCTCGGTCTCCACCGTTCTCTGCGCCGTATCGAGCGTTCTAATCTTTTCGTAGGTGTCCGCCCAGTCATATGTCCAGTAGCCGTGCACCCAGATATCCTCTCGCTCCTTCCAGCGCGACGGGCGGTCGCCTTCATAGGTGAACTTGCCGCCCTCCTGTCCGGCAGGCGCGCCGACAATCTTCGTCCACTCGTCGCCGTTGGGCCAGCGCGCCAGCTGCATGGGGCGATCCTGAAAGAAAAGCTCCAGTCCCGCCGGAACGATAGCCTGCCCGAATCCCCGGCGCGTCATGTTACCGAAATCGGAGATACCCTGCGCGCGCAGGTCGGTCTGCACAACCTGGCCGCGCGCGGCGGGGTCGAGACGATTAAGGATGGCGGGATCGGTTACCGGCGTGAAGCCGCCGATCTCGCGCCCGCCTATCAGAACGACCTTCTCCTTCTGATAGGCGCGGTAGGTGATCGGCGAATCCGCCGTGCCGCTGTCCTCTTCCGTCAGCGTGAAGGCGGCGGCGCGGGGATAGACGCCGCCGCGCAGCCAGACGGTGACGCCGCCTGCCGGAAGACCGCCGGATCGCTTCAGGGCGCGGATGGCGTCGCGGGCACGCTCCAGCGTGGCGAAAGGACCATCGGTCTGGTTGCGCTGCGGGGAGGCGTGTCTGCCCGACCAGGCATCGCTGCCCTTGGTCGAGATATAGAGATTCATGGAATTCCCCCTGACGGAAGGTGGTTGGGTCTTATCAGCGCGGACGAGGAGGGCAGCCGAAAGGGTTGCAAGGACGAACAACTCCGGGAGAGCCGATTGCCGAAACGCTTTCAAAATAGGCGATTGCATGGCGATTCCCTTGCGATAGGTAGATCAGTAACGTATACTCAGGCTCGAATTCGACGCCTCCGCAGAGCCTTCCTATCGCGATTCCGGTGCAATCGCTGTTTTCGTGTTATAATGGTTTCTGGAAGGAAGGGCAGGACGAGAATGCAAAAAGTGATATCGGTGGCGACAGGCGATCGCGTTACGCTGCGCAAACCTCATCCCTGCGGCGGCTTCGATTGGGCTGTTACGCGCACGGGAGCGGATATCGGGCTGCTCTGTCTCTCCTGCGGTCGCCGGGTGTTGCTGGATCGGGAGGAGTTTGAGCGGCGCGTCCGGCTGATTATCCCGGCACCTTCCGAGGAGGAGGGGCGTTGAACAGTCATACATCCGAAAGCGTGAATATGCGCTCCCCCGGATCGCGCTTCTCCACCGCGCTGGGAGTCTGCCTTCTGTTTACAGCGCTGGTTCTTCCGGTTGAACTGCGCGATGCCGAACGGCTATCGAAGCAGGAGAAACAGGAGGAAAGCGCTCCCCCTGCGCCGAATAGCCCCGTGCGTATCGAAGTTGACGGGACGGAGGCGCAGGGGGAGGCGAATGCGAACTTTTATACGGTCTGCCGTCTGACGCCCCCCGCATCCGGCAGCGCTCCCCTCTGGGCGAACTGGATCACGCTGGAGGGAGCGCGCCTGAGCGTTCGCACCGGCGATGAGCCGGCGATTCCGGCATATGCGCTGCGTCAGCAGAACGGCTTTGCGGTCTGCGTCGTCAATCATAGTCGCGCAAAGGTGGAAATCCGCCTGGATACGCGCCTGACGCGCGGCGTCTGGAACATCGAGCGATTCTCTTTTTCCCCGTCCGAAACGGAAACCTTACCGCGCCTGGAGCGATTACAGTCTGTGGTTCGCGATACGACGGGATCGGAGATCAAACCGGGGTGGCTGTCACCCGGCCAGGTCGCCATCTATCGCTACACCCATCGAAGCGCGCAGGTCGCTTCCGCCTATCGCGAAGTGCAGAGCTGGGTGGATATTGTGAAGAAGAAGCGCCCCGCCGTCTATCGGCGTCTGAAACCGCCGATGGATGAGTGTTCCGTGCATATGACTCGCATCCTGAATGGCTCTGCAGCGAAACTGCGTTACACCAATATCCGAAGCATTCATCGCGCGCTGCTGACGGTGGCGCACCTGTTGACGCTGACGAAAAACGCGCGTCAGGCGAACCTTCCGATTCAGGACTTCGACGCTCTACTGGAGGCGCTCTACCGTCTGGAAGAGATTCTGGCGGAACTGAGCGCGAACAGTCTCGATCTGATTCCGGAGATGGCGATCTCCGCATCAGACCCGAAACAACCGGATATGCGTCAGATAACCGTCTCTCTGCGCAATGCGGGACAACGTTCCGTCTCCTATGTGCGTATTCAGGTGACGGCGATGGATACTGCCGCGATCCGTCCTGAAGAACCAGCGATGTTTATGAAGCTCAATCCCGGGCAGTCGGTACGCGCAACATTTACGCTGAAACTCAGTGAATACGGGCGCAGCATTGTCGCCCGTATCGGCTACTATACCGAGCGTGCGCCCGCCAATCTGCGCCTCAAAGTAATCTGAAGCCTGCCCGACACACGCTCGATCTCTGACAAGGAGACCATCCCCATGTCTGCATGTCTTCTTCCGGCGCGCCGTGCCGGTTGTCTGATCGCTCTCCTGCTCCTCGGCTCCTTCAGCGCAGCCTCCCCGGTTCAGGGGCAGTTATCCATCCGTTTTGATCTTCAGGACAACGCGAAAGTCAGCGATACGGTCTCTCTGGTGGCGCGTGTCCGCAGCGAAGATGATACCGGTATCGAGAAGGTGGAGTTCTACCTTGGCGACCAGCTGGTCGCCACCGATACCAGCACTCCCTACACCTTTGAGTGGGACACGTTGCAGGTGGAGGAGGGCAGCTATACCCTATCGGTACGCGCCTATGACGCCAAAAACAACACCGCTAACGTGAAACTGACGCTCGTGGTGGACAATGAGTTGAGCAAAGGCGCGGATTTTCATGCGGATGCCGCGCTGGCGGCATTGAAAGAGGGAAAAACGGCCGACGCGACCCGGTTTGCCCGCCGCGCGTTGAAGATCGCCCCGTCTAATCTGCGGGCTGCGCGTGCGCTGGCAGGCATCTATCGTCAACAGCGGGATCTGGGCAAGGCGATTGAGGTGCTGGAGAAAGCCGAGATTCCGCCGGACGATGTGGAGACACGCGCCGATCTGGTCGCTCTGTATATGAATGCGGGAGAGAATTCGGGCAGCACGGAGGCGTTTCTGGAGCGAGCGGGCAAGGCGGTGGAGATCTTCGCGAAGCTCCAGGAGGCGCGCAAGCGGAATCTACCGTCGGGCAGCGATGTGATCTCCGCCGCGATCGCGCGGGGCGACGCCTATTTTTCGGCGCGAAACTGGGATGCGGCGATAAAGGAGTACCAGAGGGTCGGGGCGGCGGATACCGGCCCGATGGAAGCGCTGAACCGTCTGCTCCTTGCCTACATCAACGGTGGACGCCTGCGGGACGCGGAGACGCTTCTACGAGTCCTCACCAACTTCAAGCGCGCTGACGACGTGACGACGGTGATCCGGGGGCTGATGCTCTTCAACAATCAGGAGTTCGCGAAGGCGCAGCAGACTCTCAAGCCGGTTGTCGAGAAGCGAATGCTCTCCGCGCTGATCGTCTCCGGCTACCTGAATCTGGTGCTGAAGCAGAACCGGCAGGCGCAGATGATGGCGGAACAGGCGAAGGAGATCGCGCCCGATCTGCCGGAGGTGCATCTGCTGCGCGCCTACGCCATTCCGGACGGCATCGAGGCGCGCCGCGCTCTGCTGCGCGCGCAGGAGCTTGACCCGCAGCTGCCAGAAGCCTATGCGATGCGCGGCTATCAGATTCTTCTCACCAGCGGCAGCCGGCGCTTTACCTCCGCCGACGCGCTCTTTGAGTTCGCGCTCAAACGCGATCCGCAGAACGCCTATGCCATGCTGGGTTATGCCGCCTCGCTGATGGCGCAGCGGCGTCCCAATGAGGCGGAGCCGCTGATAAACAGGGTGGTGGAGATGCATAAGGACGCCCCGGACGCGCTGGTGGCGCAGGCGCTGAACTTCTCGCTGCTGGACAAGCCGGGCTTTATGATTACCAATAACCTTAATACCGCCATGAAGGTGGACAATGAGCGCTGGAACGATGTGTTCGTACCCAAGCCGCCCGATCTGATTCAGCGTATCTACCGGTATCGGTATGTGCCCTCTCTGACTCCCGCTTCTCTCTATCCGTCGCAGAGGCAAGCAAACGCGGGAGGATAGAATAGGGTATGGAGTGGCTTGCCGATCCGAAAATCTATATGGCGTTTCTGACGCTGACGATCCTGGAGATCGTTCTCGGCGTGGACAATATCGTCTTCATCTCCATTCTTGCCGGAAAGCTGCCGTCGGAGCGGCAGGCAAAGGCGCGTCAGACCGGGCTGATGCTGGCAGTGGTTACCCGGATCATCTTCATCCTTTCGATCAGCGCGATCATGCGGCTGACGACCCCGCTGTTTACCGTGCCGATCCCGACGGCGGAGGGGAAGCCCAACGCGATTACCGGGCAGGAGTTGATTCTGATCCTGGGCGGGTTGTTTCTGATCGCGAAAGCCACCTACGAGATACATCATAAGCTGGAGGGCGAGGAGGGACATACTGCGGCGCGTGTCGCTCCCACCTTTACAGCGGTGGTGCTGCAGATTCTGGTGGTGGATCTGGTCTTTTCTATCGATTCGATCATCACGGCGGTCGGGATGGTGGAGCGCAGCCCCGCGCATCCGGCATATGCTCCGCTTGCTGTCATGATCTCTGCCGTTCTGGTCTCGGTGGCGTTTATGATCGCCTTTTCGGGTCCGATCAGCGAGTTCGTCAATCGGCATCCGACGGTGAAGATGCTGGCGCTGGCGTTTCTGGTGCTGATCGGGGTGAGCCTGCTGACGCAGGGATTCGGCTACAAGATTCCCAAAGGCTACATCTACTTCTCGATGGCGTTTTCGGTTCTGGTGGAGATGCTCAATATCCGTGTGAAGAAGGCGAAGACGGCTCCGGTGAAATTGCGTCAGCCGATCTCTTGAAGGATTCACAGACAGCTTCCGCAACGCAGGCGATCCAGGGGTGTCGCCTGCGTTTTTTCTGCCTGTTTCTCCATAGAATGTGAAACGCTTGCGGTAAACTACAGACATGCAAGAAAAGGGATGGCTCTGGGTTATCTTTTACGGTGTGTTACTGTTGCTGGTGGCGTTCGATCAGAAGGTGCTGCATCGCGATAAGGATGCCGTAACGCCGCGCCGTGTGCTTGCACGGGCGCTGGTGTGGATCGGTCTGGCTGTTGGTTTCGGGACTCTCGTGTGGAATTGGCAGGGCAGGGTCGCGGGACAGGAGTTCTTCTCCTGTTATGTGAAGAGCCTTTCCCTTGACCATGTGCTGGTCTTCGTGGTGATCTTCTCTCACTACAGCGTTCCGCCCCATTTTCAGTATCGTGTGCTCTTCTGGGGCGTGATGCTGAGCATTCTTTTTCGCACGGGATTCGTCTTTCTCGGAGCCGCGCTGCTGGAGGCGGCGCACTGGACCATCTATCTGTTCGGCGCGCTGCTGCTGACTTTCGGGGTGAAGATCGCCCTGAAGTATAAAAAAAAGCCCCTGTCAGATCCCTCAAAGGCCATCGGTCTGAAGATCATGAAACGCTTTATCAAGACCACCGATGAGTTTTATGAGGAGCGTTTCTTTGTGCGTAAAGCCGGCAAACTGGTCGCCACCCCGCTGCTGACCGTGCTGATTACGCTGGAGACGACCGACATTTTCTTTGCAATGGACGAAATCCCGGCAATGCTGGCAGTGACACGCGATACCTTCATCCTGCTATCGGCGAATTCGCTGGGGCTGCTGGGACTACGCGCCTGCTACTTCCTCATCGCTCCATACGCCACCCGGCTGATGCT
>CAYSDM010000006.1:101299-104946 GCA_964429855.1 uncultured Chthonomonadaceae bacterium | reverse complement strand
AACAACGGTAGCTCTACCCTCTTTCAGGATTTTTATCTATAATAGGAAGTGTCGCGTTGTTGATAAGCGAACGGCGCGACGACAGTATCTCACCATCACAACAGGGCGGAAGAGGTTCGCCCGGGAAGAGCCGTTATCATGGCGGAGAATACCTTCCCTGACCCTCCTGCACAGATAGAATCTCTGGAACGCTCCCGTGCTGAATTGCAGGCGGAAAACGCAAAACTTCAGCAAGAACTGGAGATATTGCGCGCGAAGGAAGCGGTCGCGCAAAGCACGTTGAATTCGCTTCCCGCCAATACGGCGGTGCTGGACATAAGCGGACGAATTATCGCCGTCAACGACGCCTGGCTGCAGTTTGCCAGGGAGAACGGAGCCGATCCCGCACAGGTCGGCGTCGGGACCAGCTACCTGGAGGTCTGCGAACACTCGGTCGCCCTTCTTGCAGAAGGCGCGGCGGAGGCGCTTACCGGGCTGCAGAAAATCCTCGACGGCTCTCTCCCCTCATTCGACCTGGTCTACCCCTGTCACGCTCCCCAGGAGCAGCGATGGTTTCTGATGCGCTCCGTTCCCCTGTGGGGAGAATCCGGTGGAGCTATCGTCACCCATGTTAACATCACCACCTTCAAACTGGCGGAGGAGGAGATTGTACGGCTTAATCAAACCCTGCGCCAGCGTCTTACCGAACTGCAGGCGACAGAGCGCGCGCTGCGCCAGACGCATCAGAAACTTACCTTCCATGTAGAAAACTCCCCGCTGGCGGTGATCGAATGGGACAGCGACTGGCGCGTCTCCTACTGGTCTCAGGGAGCCGAACGGATATTCGGATGGAGGACGGAAGAGGTTCTGGGGAAGCATCCGAAAGACTGGCGCATCGTCTTCGAGGAGGACGCCGCGCAGGTGGAGGAGGTGATGACCCGCCTCTCCGGCAGCGAACCGCGCAACATCTCCTTCAATCGCAACTACCGCAAAGACGGCTCGGTAATCTACTGCGAATGGTATAACTCCGTGCTGCGCGATGAGACAGGCAATCTCATCTCCATCCACTCCCTGGTGCAGGACGTGACCGACCGAAGGCGCGCCGAGGAGCAGTACCGGCAGATCGTCGAGACAGCGACGGAAGGCATCTGGATTATTGACCAGGAGGCGCGAACCACCTTCGTCAATCAACACATCTGCCAGATGCTGGGCTGCACGCCGGCGGAGATGCTCGGACATCATCTGTTTGAGTTTATGGACGAAGAGGCGCAGCGGGAGGCGAAGATCTATCTGGAGCGGAGGCGGCAGGGTATCCAGGAGCAGCACGATTTCCGATTCCGCCATCGCAGCGGCTCAGACGTCTGGACGATTGTCTCAACCAATCCGATCTATGCAGAAGACGGATCTTTTCAGGGCGCGCTGGCAATGATTACCGACATCACCGAACGCCTGCAGGCGGAACGCGCCCTGCGGGAGAGCGAAGCCCGACTGCTGGAGGTTCAGAAGCTGGAGAGCATCGGGCGGCTGGCGGGAGGAGTCGCCCACGATTTCAATAATATGCTGACCGCCATCCTCGGCTACGCAGAACTGGCGCAGATGGAACTGCCTCCCGATCATGAGACTCAATCCGCCCTCCAGAGCATCCGGGAAGCGGCGGAACGCTCCGCCAACCTCACCGCACAGCTTCTCGCCTTCGCCCGCCGTCAGATCATCTCCCCCAGGGTGGTTGACCTCAACCACCTGATCGCGGAGGTCAATAAGCTGCTGCGCCGCTTGATCTCCGAACAGATCGAGTTAATTATCGTTCCCGGTGAATATCTCGGAAAGGTTCGCGTGGATCCGGGACAGTTCAGCCAGATACTGATCAATCTGGCGGTGAATGCGCGGGACGCCATGCCTTACGGCGGAAAACTGATCCTTGAAACCGGCAATATCACGCTGGATGAGAGCTACTGCGCCAGACACCCGGAGGTCGCTCCGGGCGAGTATGTTATGCTCTCCGTTTCGGATACCGGAGCGGGCATGTCTTCGGAGGTGTTGGAACATATCTTTGAACCGTTCTTTACCACCAAAGAGATGGGGCGCGGAACTGGTCTGGGGCTGGCAACCTGCTACGGCATTGTGCGACAGCATGGCGGCTACATCCACGTCTACAGCGAGCCCGACCGGGGATCCACCTTCCATATCTACTTCCCCCGTGTGGAGTCGGAAGAGACCCCGATACCGCCCGCGGAAACGCCGACAGAGATGCCGCGCGGCAACGAGACGATCCTGCTGGCCGAAGATGAGAAGATGGTGCGCGAGTTCGCCTGCAAAACCCTGCAGGCACAGGGCTATCAGGTGATTCAGGCGGAAGACGGAGAGGTGGCGGCGCAGATTGCCCGTTTACGAGCAGAACCAATCCATCTGCTGATCACCGATCTGGTGATGCCCCGACTGAGCGGCGTCGCGCTTGCGCGTCAGTTTCAGGCGCTCTACCCGGAGGCATCCATCCTCTTTATCTCCGGATACACCGAAAACGCCATGATTCATCAGGGAGAGACACGCGGCGATTTTCAGTTGCTACACAAGCCCTTTACCGCCGCTGCGCTGGCGCGCAGAGTACGGGATATACTCGATTTGCGGTTTCAGACAGAGCCCTCGTTGTGACTTGGGTACAATAGAGAAGAGGCGGATCGCCGCATAAGATCATGGATCGGGAGGAGAAGATGGCTGATCTGACGCTGGTGCGCGACACCTATCGCGATAAGGTCTACGGGGGCTGGCTCGGTAAAAACATCGGCAGCACCTTCGGGCTGCCGGTGGAGGGCAGTCTGCTGCCCAATAACCTGAAATTCTATCAGCCTCCGCCCGGTCAGGCGACCGCCAATGACGACCTGGATTTCCAACTGGTCTGGCTTCATGCCCTGCGCGCGCACGGCGTACAGATCACCTCCGACCACCTGATCGGGGAGTGGCGCGACCATATTCGCTATCCCTGGGACGAGTACGGATACGCGCTCTTCAATATGCGGCGCAACCTGCGTCCCCCGCTGACCGGCGCGTTCAACAACTGGTTCCGGCATAGCCTGGGCGCAGCCTGCCGCGCCGAGATATGGGCAATGGTTGCGCCAGGCGCGCCGCAGGTCGCCGCCGCCTATGCCTGGCAGGATGCGATTCTGGATCATGCGGAGGAGGGCGTATGGGGCGCGATGTTCTGGGCAGGGATCGAAAGCGCCGCCTTCTTTCTCAGCGACACGAACAGCCTGCTGGACATCGGCTTGAACCTGATCCCGAAGACCTGCCGGATTGCGCAGGCGGTAGGCATCGCCCGAGAAGCCTACCTCAGCAAAGCCTCCCTGCTTGAAGCCCGCAGCCGCATCATTCAGGCGGTGGGCAGCGATAACTACACCGACACCCCGCAGAATATCGGCTTTGCGGTTCTCGGCTGGCTCTACGGCGAAGGCGATTTCGGAGCGTCGGTCTGCGCCGCCGTCAACTGCGGCTATGCCACCGGCAGCAACGGAGCCTCGCTGGGCGCGCTGCTGGGCATCCTGATAGGACGCCGGAGCCTGCCTGCCGGGTGGATTGACCCCATCGGAGACGCCATTGTTCTGGGCTGGGGCGTGGTGGACCTGCGCGTGCAGCGCACCGCCTCGGAACTGGCGGATCATACGATAGAGGTAGGT
>CAYSDM010000006.1:13880-101289 GCA_964429855.1 uncultured Chthonomonadaceae bacterium | reverse complement strand
ATCGCCTGGAGACGCCGCCTCCGCCGCCCGCCGCTCCCGATATCATGCCTCCCCCGCCAGCGGCTGTGCCTGAGATATCCCTCCCGGAGACTGCCGCGCCGGAGACGCCGACCGATACGGCGGAGACAGTCGAACCGCCATCCGCCACTCCGACGCTTCCGGATATCCCTTCGGTTTCGGATATCCCTGCCGTGCCGGAGGAGCCGCCCGCCGCGCCTGTGCCGGATATAGAGCCGCCTGCCGCGCCGGAACCGGTCGTCTCTTTTGACACGGCGGCGACGCCGGAAAGCCGCCCGGCTCCTCCCGCCGACGGCAATCAGCGCGCGCGGTTCCTCGAACTGGACGATCACACGGCCGGAGATTCGCAGTCGGTCATCGTCGGGTGGGACGCCGACGCTCCCACGCCCCCGGCGATCCCTTCAGAGCCTGATCCGGTTCCTCCTCCTGCGCCTGTGGCTGCGCCTCCTGCCACGCCTGATCCCGCTCCGATATCGCCGACGGCTCCCTCGCTGCCCGTCCCGACTCCGATGAGCGCGTTTAGCTGGATAGATAACTCGCTGGTAAAGCCGCTGCTGGTCGCGCCGCCGATGACGGCAACCTATCAGATCGGGCCGTTCGAGTGCGTGGTGGACTATGGCGAGAACGGTCCGGTCATCGTTCCCAACGCCGCCATCAGCCTTATTGTCACCGTCCGCAATCTGAGCGCTTCCGACTTCCTCGGCTATGTTAAGCTGGGACTGCCGAAGGACTGGCAGGTGGCGGTTCCGGGAGCGCAGGGGCAGCGGCAGATGCTGGCAGCAGGGCGTTCAGCGCGTTTCGGGTTTGTCATTCGCGTGCCGGAGAACGCCCCCCTCGCCTCGCGCAACTCCATCACCCTGATCCTGACACCGGAAGAGGGGCGCGCTTTGACCTGTGATATTCTGCTGCTGGGCGGCTCCTGCTGGCATGTCGTCGGACCGTTGACCAATCAGGCGGAGGAGGGATACGCGAAGGTCTATCCCGTCGAAGATAAGCCAGGGCTGGATAACGAATACCTGGGGCGCGGCGGCGGCTTGATTCGCTGGCAGCGCATGGGATTCCGGGAGATGTCGCTGCCGCTGGAGCCGTTGTTTGCCGGGATGCCGGGAGTCGCCTATCTGACGACCACGCTGCGAATGCCCGTCACCACCGATGCCCGGATCGTCGCGCACACCAATGACGGCGTGAAGGTGTGGCTGAATCGCCAGTTGATTATTCAGCGTCACGCGCATGAGCCGTTCCGTCCCACGCTCGGATACGGTCCCGCGCAGGCGGATGTTTCGCTGCGCGCCGGGGATAACACGCTGCTGGTGAAGGCGGTTCGGGACCGCGACCCGTATGCGTTGAGCCTTGCCGTCACGGATCGCGACGGTCAGCCGCTGATGGATCCGGGCAACACCATGTGGTAAAAAACGATCCGGCGTTCAGAGTGTTCACTCTAAGCGCCGGATTTTCATGTGACCACTTTTCGGGTTGTCGCGATGGCGTGGCTAGATGGACACGCGGATGTTTACCCGCGTCTGCGCCGGCTTCTTCAGCCCGTACACATCGCGCACCGTGAGGATCACCACGTAGTCGCCGCTCTTACGGAACTGGTGGCGGAAGGTGCGTCCCTCGATGTCTACCGGGAGGTCGTTGCCCGCCATCTGATCCGCCTCCTCCTTACGGACAATCGTCCACTGATAGACCAGAGGCGACTGCCCCGCTTCCGCGGAGGCGGTGAGGGTGACGGTATCGTTCACCGCCACGGTGCGCTCCGGGAAGGGATTGACGCGGATCGGCGTCTCGTCGCGAATGGTGCGTATCTCGCCCAGATAGATGATTCCCGGCGCATCTCCGAAGATCAGAATCTCTTTCACCTCGCCGCTGGAGTTCTTCAGTCCGGGCAGCCCGGAGAGCGGAAACGCCATCAACTTCCAGTCCTCGGCGTTGGTGCGCGCCTCATCAATCTTGAGCAGCTTTTCGATGCGTTTGTTATCGGTCGTCACCAGCACCAAACGGATATACTCCATCGCCTTTGGCTTAACCACGCGGGCAGACCCCATCGTGCCTTCGCCGCCGCGTCCCTGTCCGAGACCGCCGCTGAAGCGTCCGCCGGAACCGATTCCGGAAGGCGGTCCCGTCATTC
Organism: uncultured Chthonomonadaceae bacterium; assembly: GCA_964429855.1. Taxonomy (GTDB): domain Bacteria; phylum Armatimonadota; class Chthonomonadetes; order Chthonomonadales; family CAJBBX01; genus CALLMM01. Next base: position 99,143 of record CAYSDM010000006.1, on the reverse strand, counting down.
CGCCGCCAAATCCGGCTCCGAGTCCTCCGCCGATTCGCGTGGTTCCCATGCTCTCCCTGTCAGGAAGCAGGAAGGAGAGACGCAGATACAGCGCAGGATCGGACATCCCGGGTTTCATATCCACCGGTTTCTGGGGAACCAGACGCGCCCCCTGAAACATGCCATGGGTGACAATACGCAGCGAGTTATTGCCGGTTAAGATATGCTCCTGGCTCTCGCGAACTTCACCGCTCCCCCAGGGAGCCAGAGAGAGACCCGTCTGCTTGATCGAGTCGCCCTGGTAGATCGGGGGAGCGCCCATCTGAGCCTGGAGCGCCGAGCCGGAGACGGTCAATCCCCAGAGAGCGGCTGCGCCGATCCAGCCCCATCGTCGTCGAACTCCTGCCATTGAGTATCCTCCTGTATAGCCTGAATACGCTCGATACTGCGCGCATGACCGGTCGTCCCATCTATCTCAATAACCACCCCGCACAGATGGGAGGGGCCATCCGCCACTTCAAAACGAACGGGCATCATCGAGGTGAAGCGGGTCAGCACGCCCTCCCGGTTCATCCCGATGACCGAATTGTAAGGACCGGTCATGCCCACATCGGTTAGATAGGCGGTTCCGTTGGGCAGGATGCGTTCGTCGGCCGTCTGCACATGGGTATGCGTTCCGATCACCGCCGAAACGCGCCCATCCACATACCAGCCGAACGCCTGCTTTTCGGATGTCGCCTCGCCATGAAAGTCTATGAAGACCACCCGCGTCCGGGGATAGATATCTTCCAGCAGAGAGTCTACCATACGAAACGGGTCGTCCGTCGGGTCCATAAAGACTCGTCCCTGTAAAACGATTACGCCGATCGGTCCGCGCGACGTTTCATAGACGGCGCAGCCGCGCCCGGGAGCCGTCGGCGGATAGTTGGCGGGACGCAGCACCCGCAGTTCCTCCGCGAGAAAGGCGTAGGAGTCGCGCTTCGCCCAGGCGTGATTTCCCAGCGTGATGACATCCACCCGCGACTGCCGGAACATCGCCTCGCCGATGTCGCGCGTGATCCCCAGACCGCCCGCGCTGTTCTCCGCATTGACGATCACAAAGTCGGCGTTATGTCGGGCGCGCAGGCGCGGAACCATCTCCTGCACCGCCTGACGCCCCGGCTTGCCGACTACGTCACCCACCATCAACACTCTCATGGGAGAACCGCGCTTTCCTCTACTTAGACGTGCGGCTCCGCCAGCGCGTTACGCCGGGATCGTGCAGGCAGCCGTTATGACGAATCGGAACGCCGACGAGTCGGCATTCACCGACTCGTCGAACGGCTACTTGGCATAGTCCACCGCGCGGGTTTCGCGAATCACGGTCACCTTAATCTGTCCCGGATACTCCATCTCCTCCTCGATGCGCCGGGCAGTCTCTCTCGCCAGTTTAATGGCGGCAAGATCGTCTATCTGTTCCGGGCGAACGATAAGACGAATCTCGCGCCCCGCCTGCACGGCGAAAGTCTTCTCGACGCCGTGAAAACTGTCGGCGATCTCCTCCAGCTTCTTCAAACGCTTGACATAGGTCTCCAGTGTCTCACGCCGCGCGCCCGGACGACTGGCGGAGATGGCGTCCGCGCAGATGATCAGAACGGCTTCCACGCTGGACGGCTCCACATCGTAGTGGTGCGCCTCCATCGCATGGATGACCTCTTCCGACTCCCGGTTGCGGCGCAGGATGTCCGCGCCGATGACGGCGTGCGGTCCCTCCACCTCGTGATCCAGCGCCTTGCCGATGTCGTGCAACAGTCCGGCGCGTTTGGCGACCTGAATATTCGCGCCGATCTCGGAAGCCAGCAAGCCGCACAGGTGGCTGACCTCAATGGAGTGGTCGAGGACATTCTGCCCGTAGCTCATGCGAAACTTCAGCTTACCCAGCAGACGCACGATCTCCGGCGCGATCCCTGTCTGTCCGGTCTCGATCAGCGCGGTCTCGCCCGCCTCCAGTATACGCTGTTCGACCTCCGCCTGCGCTTTGCGAATCGTCTCCTCGATGCGTCCGGGATGGATGCGCCCATCCTGTATCAGATTGGTCAGGGCAATGCGCGCCACCTCCCGGCGCACGGGATCGAACCCGGAGAGAACGACCGCTTCCGGCGTGTCGTCAATAATCAGGTCCACGCCGGTCATGGTCTCGAAGGCGCGAATGTTGCGACCCTCGCGTCCTATGATGCGCCCTTTCATCTCGTCGTTGGGCAGCGGCACGACGGAGACGGTCGTCTCTGAGGTCTGATCCACCGCGCATCGCTGCACCGCCTGGGTGATGATGTTGCGCGCGCGCCGCTCGCCGTCGCGCCGGGCTTCCTCTTCTATATCCCGAATCAGCTTCGCCGCTTCATGGCGGCTCTCCTGCTCCACCTCTTTCAAGAAGAGAGCCTTCGCCTCTTCCACTGTATAGCCGGAGATGCGTTGTAGTTCCGCGCGTCGCTCCCCTGTCAGAACCGCCAGTTCCTGTTCTGTCTGTTGAAGTTCCGCTTCCCGGTGCTGTAGACTGCGTTCTTTTTTATCAACGGACTCAACGCGCCGCTCCAGCGCCTCTTCTTTCTGCGCCAGTCGTCGCTCTAACCTCTGTATTTCCGCTCTTTTTTCGCGATTCTCGCGTTCCATCTCCGCGCGCAGACGATAGGCTTCGTCTTTGGCTTCCAGGAGCGCCTCGCGTTTTTGGGCTTCCGCCAGCTTCTCTGCGTCTTGTTGAATGCGATCCGCCTCTTCCAGTTTCTGGAGCATAAGCTGCTCTTTATGCTGGAAGTTGGATCGAAGAAGCATGTAAGCCATCGCCACGAAGACGACAACAACTACAATATCTAAGACATATATCCCAATAGGCACTCTTCCCTCACCTCCAGACATTTTCTGTCTGAGGCTGAGCGAGGGGTGGCGCACCGGTGCGCCCTGACTGGCACGAACCGCTGTTCGCTCAGTTACTATTCGCGTTAAGGATAGAAAACACCTTCTCGATTGTTTCCCAGTCATGACCGCGTCTTTGCAAAAAAGCCGCCAGACGGCGTTTGACGGCGGGATCGGCGAGGTTTTCGGCGCGGAGACGTTTACGGGCGAGGGCAAGGGCGGCTTCCAGACGGCTCTCCGGGTCTACCTCCCGGGCTGCCTGCTCCGCCATTTCGGGGTCTATTCCCTTCTGGCGCAGTTCGTTGGTCAGCCGGTTGGGACCCAGTCCTTTCCGGCGACTGCGGCTCTCTACCCAGTCGCGGCTGAACCGGTCATCGTCCAGCAGCCCCATCCGCTCCAGATCGGCGAGGACCGTCTCAATGATCTCTTCGGGTATCTCCGCTCGCTCCAGCCGCCTGCGCACTTCGGCGGTGGTGCGCGCGGCGTAGTCCGCATAGCGGATCGCGATCTGTCGCGCGGTTTCGTAGTCGTTCATGGGATTAACGCCGGAAAGCGGGTGAGTTCAGGCAACCTCACCCGCTGACAGGACTTTGTAGAGGCGGAGCGCGCTACTCCTCTGCGCCGTTGCGCTCGTCTCTGGACATGATGAGAACGGCGGGCACTTCGCCGCCGTTGCGAATCCTTGCCTCGATCTCGCTCATCAACTGCGGGTTGTCTTCCAGGAAGATGCGGGCGTTCTCGCGTCCCTGTCCGAGCCGCAGTTCATTGTAGCTGAAGTAGGCGCCGCTCTTGGTGATGATGCCCATCTCGACGCCCAGATCGAGCAGTCCCCCCGCCTTGGAGATGCCGCGCCCGAACAGAATATCGAACTCCGCCTGACGGAAGGGCGGCGCGACCTTATTCTTGACGACTTTGACCTTGGTGCGCGCCCCGACCGCGTCCGACCCCGATTTCACGGTTTCGGTTCGGCGCACATCCAGCCGCACGCTCGACCAGAACTTGAGCGCCCGCCCGCCCGGCGTAGTCTCCGGATTGCCGAACATGACGCCGATCTTCTCGCGAATCTGGTTGATAAAAATCGCGGCGCAGTTGGCCCGATTGAGATTTCCGGCGATTTTGCGAAGCGCCTGCGACATCAGGCGCGCCTGCGCGCCGACATGCGCATCGCCCATCTCGCCCTCGATCTCGGCTTTCGGCACCAGCGCCGCCACCGAGTCCAGCACGACCACGTCCACTGCGGAGGAGCGAATCAGGTAGTCCATGATCTCCAGCGCCTCCTCCCCGGTTCCCGGCTGCGAGATCAGCAGATTGTCAATATCCACGCCAAGATTGGCGGCATATTCGGGATCCAGGGCGTGTTCTGCATCTATGAAGGCGCAGACGCCTCCGAGCTTCTGCGCCTCCGCGACCACCTGCAGGGCGATGGTGGTCTTGCCGGAGGACTCCGTTCCGAAGATTTCGGTGATGCGTCCGCGCGGGATTCCGCCGACGCCAAGCGCCAGATCGAGGGCGATGGAGCCGGTTGGAATAGCGTCCACATTCAGCCGGGTCGCCTGTCCCAGCCGCATAATCGAGCCTTTCCCGAACTGCTTCTCGATATTGCTCAGGGCGATATCGAGCGCTTTCTGCTTGTCCATGACTTCATTCCTTTCCGCGGGACGGGGTTCGGAGGGCGGGAGCCTGCGCCGAACGCCTATTCGACGAGTTTAAATTTAAAGGTTTCTACAGTCTCGTATTCTGCGCCGGAGGGCTTCAGGCGGCTCTGCATCAACACCATGCGGTCCACTTCAAAGCGTCCCAACTCCTCTACCTGCGCGCTCTGCAGGGCGCGGGCAGCGGCAGTCTCCCCGACATAGGTCTGAATGCGCGCCAGGGTCAGGTGCGCTTTGAGCGGCCGGTTCTCGCGCGGGAATCGCTCCTTCGCCAGCGCCTTCTCCAGATTCAACGCCAGATCGGTCAGCGGTCCCACTCCCTCGGTCGCCCCCACCCACAGCGTGCCGGGGCGTCGGTTGTTGGGAAACGCGCCCACCTCGCCAATGGCAAAGGTGAAGGGCTTCTGCTCGTTGCAGACCGCGATGGCGGCTTCCACCGCGCGGTAGGCGCGCTGCGGCGGCTGTTCGCCCAGGAACTTCAGGGTGTAGTGAAACTGTTCGGGACGGGTCCACTTCACCCCGTCGTCCCCGATCTGTCGGCGCAGATCCGCCTGCGCCTGCGCCACCCGCGCGATGATCTCCTCCGGTATCGTGATGGCAAAAAAGAGCCGCATCTTTCAGGTTACTCGCTGCAACAGGGCGAATGTGGAAAGGATTTCCAGGTTTCCAATGCGAATGATTTGTTGGCTTTACGCACGCTACAGGTTGTCCTTGCGAGCGCAACCCGGCAATCTCATTCCGACATGAGGAGATTGCTTCGACTGGCTTCGTCTCCCTCGCAATGACAGGGGGTACTGCCCTGCACTTGAAAAGAGACAGACAAAAAGAGATGTCCGAACAAAAGAAACGATCTCGAATAGAAACTGAAGCCATTGTAATAGGCTATGTCATGAGCCGTCTCGATAAACAGTATCTCGCGTCTCGTGGCTTCACAACATGGGAACAAGCCTTTACAGAAGCATCAAACGCTCTGTCAAAACCTCCGCGTACCTTTGATAATCTGCGAGATGAATTTGATCCGGTTCATCGTAATCCTCGCAAAGGATGGCATCAGCGTCCTTTGCGTCCGAATCGCCAGAAGGTTCTGGACGAGTTGAAAGAAGTGAGTGATGATGCCCTACTTGAACTTGTTGACCGAATTCTTCGGCGAGACCATGAAGCAACCGTTGAAGCTATCGATTCACTGGCGACCATCAACCGCATTGCCTGCAACGTTGCGGAAAGGTTGTTAACCGGACGCCGCGCCGAAGAGTATTTTCTGACTCATTCCGCTTCTCTTATACAGGTTGACCCTATAAATCTCCTCGACCTCCGAAACAACGCCTGTGGTTATGACTTCGGTGTACGATACCAGCCCGAACGCGCCATTGAAGTAAAGGGAATCCAAACACATAAAGGCGCAATCCAATTTACCGATAGAGAATGGACGGAAGCCAAAATACGTCTATCGAACTACTGGCTGGTAGTCGTCGGTAACTTAGCCTCATCTCCTTCCGCTCGGGTTATCCACAATCCATACGAAAACCTGTCAGTCCGCAGTACATATAGACGATCAATCAGCGTAGAATGGCATTCCACTGTTACCATCGCTTGAGTTGAGGATTATAAGAAGGCATACTCCTCAACACCATGAATCCTTTGTAGACGTTTTTCCAGGTCGCCTTCGATATAACCCGTATAGAGTATAATCATCTCTAATCTTCCAGGTGTGTCGTCGTCCACTCGTTCCCATTCTACATCATAGAGTGCCAGTTCACGAGAAACCTCTTTTGCAGAGAATTCATCCCAACGGATATTGATGATCCCCTCAACATGGATGATCTGCCCCTCCGCAAGCAGGGCCGCGATATTTGATACGGAGACAGTCTGAGTATCCAAAGAGATAGAGAGGATCACCATTCTCGTATCAACACCATCATAGTGTATAAATCCGCTACCCGTTCGTTGCCGGGTTGTGCGGGGATTGCAGGGCGCGGTCGCGCAGCAGGACCAGCGCATACTGCGCGGAGCGGTAGCGCACATCTTTGCGCTGCCCCAGAAAGCGATTCTTCTCCACCAGCGTCCCCCGCGAATCCGCCAGCGCGATATAGACCAGCCCGACCGGCTTCTCCGGCGTGCCTCCGTCCGGTCCGGCGATGCCGGTGATCCCGATCCCGAAGTCGGCATGAAACCGGGCGCGCGCGCCCTGCGCCATCGCCTCCGCCACCTCCGGGCTGACCGCGCCAAACTGCGCGATCATAGCGGGGGGAACCGCAACCAGATCGGACTTGGACTCGTTGCTGTAGGAGACGACCCCGCCGAGAAAGACCTTCGAACTGCCCGGCACATCGGTCAGTCTCGCGGCAAGCAGTCCGCCGGTGCACGACTCGGCGGTCGCTACCGTCCGGTTCCGATCGCTCAACAGGCGCGCGACCGCCGCCTCCAGCGGCTCATCATCATAGGCGTAGACATGGTCGCCCAGACGCGCCTCGATCTCCCGCACAACCGGCTCGATCAGCCGGTCTGCCGCCGCCGGATCGTCCGCGCGCGCGGTGACCCGCAGATGCACCTCGCCGGTCTTGGCGTAGGGGGCGACGGTCGGATTGTCGCCCGTCATCAGGTCGCGCACCCGCTCCTCGACCAGCGACTCGCCCATATTACAGATACGCAGCACCCGCGAGCGGATCGTGCGGGTTCCGGTCTTTGCGCGCAGATAAGGAACCACATGGCTCTCCACCATCGGAATAAATTCGCTGGGCGGTCCGGGCAGCGCGATGCCGATCTTGCCGTCCTTCTCAAAGATCAGCCCGGGCGCGGTCCCGTTGGGATTGTCCAGCGGAAAGCCGCGCGTGGGAACCATCGCCTGGCGCAGAACGCTGTCGGGCATGGGGATGCCGCGCACCTGAAAGAAGGCGGTCAGCCGATGCGCGATCTCTTCGTCGTGGCGCAGCGTGTCGCCCATCGCCTCCGCCAGCGTCTCGCGGGTAATGTCGTCCTGCGTCGGACCCAGGCCGCCCAGGGCGATCACGACATCGTTCTCCGCCAGCGCGCTGCTCAGGGCAGCCAGAAGCCGCGCATGATTGTCGCCGACCGTGACGCGCCGATAGACGCTGATGCCCAGTTCCGAGAGAGCGCGCGCCAGATGCGCCGCGTTGGTGTCCACGATCTGCCCGAGCAGCAGTTCCGTTCCTACCGAGACAATCTCCGCACGCAATGTAAACAAACCTCCACATATATTGGGTGTATTATACTCTCTGCCTTCTGAAAATGCAACGAAAAAATGCCACAGAAGGAGATTGCCTTCAGACTGCGGAACAGGACACTGTTCGCCTGCGCCTCCGCAGGAATTCCGGGAGAGATAGTATACGCTCTTATACCTGATTTACCGGATCGAATACGCCAGTAAAAGGGCGAGACGCCCCATCTATCTCCGGGGAGGGTAGATGCGCTTCCAGATATTGATGCGGATTCTTCTCGTTCTGACCGCGCCCGCTCTGCCGGACGCCGAACCGCCGAAACCGGATCGCAGCCGGATGGCGATACAGGCAGACCTCGACGGCGACGGCAGGAGAGAGCGAGTCGTGCTGGATGTGCGGCGCGACCCGTCGCTGAGCGTCTGGCAGGGAGGGCGGCGGCTCTGGCAGGGCGTCAAACGAAAATGGAAGCCCTGGAAGCTGGCTCTCGGCGATGTGGATGGCGATGGAAAACGAGACATCGCGGTCGGGTTGTTCAAGTCCACCCGATTCTTTCCGAAGCCCCACTCCTGCCTGTTCGTCTATCAGTTCGACGGCAGAAAGGTCGCCTCGAAATGGCTCGGTTCCAATCTCAGCAAACCCTTCACCGACTTCCTCCTTGCCGACCTGGATGGAGACGGCTCCGATAACCTGATCGCGCTGGAGACTCTGCGGGACGGAAAACGCTGTGTTACGGTCTACTCCTGGAACGGCTTCGGCTTTACCGCCGACTGGCAGGAGGGAAGCTGGGAGGAGGCGGCTCTGCAGGGGGTTCAGCAGGGCGCAATTCTGGTTCGTGTAAATGGCAAACGTATTGCCTTGAGGAGGCACGCGCAATGAAACGCTGTTTCTGGGTGATTTTCAGCATGGTTCTGCTGCTGGGAAGCGGGATGTATGCCGATTCCAACCGCCGCGCGGCGATGGGGCGGCAGAGCGGTGGGCAGATGGCTCCGGGTAGAGTGCAGCCCTACACGGTCTCGGCGAACTTCTCCAACGTCGCCAATTTCCGTAATTTCAACCGGATCATCACGCTGTCGCCCGATCAGCGGCAGATGCTGCAGCGCAACCTGTTCGTCTGCACGCCCACCGACTACAAGCAGCTTTTCCACATCTATGAAAACAACGACTACCTGAGCCTGCCCTCGTTTGTCACGACCGATCTGGTGCTGCATCTCTATCATGTGTTCTACGGCTTCACCCTGCGCGCCGTCGAAACGGAGTTTCTGACCCCGGCGCTGACGCGATTAACGCAGGGGATGCTGACGGACGCCATCGAGACCTATAATGCGGCGCAGGAGGAGTCTGTCAAGAAAGCCGCGCTGAAAAACGTCGCCTATTTCGGAGTCGCTGCCCGCAGCCTCGGTCTGTCGCCGAATCTGCCTCCCGCCGCCGCGACGCTGGCGCAGCGCGAGATGCAGTTGATTCAGGCGCATCAGGGCTTCGCCATCGGCGCGATCTTCCCCTACAAGATAGACTATTCCCAGTTTATCGTGCGCGGGCACTATACCCGCACTCCGGTTCTGTCCCGCTACTTCCTGACGATGATGTGGTACGGTCAGGCTCCGTTCGCGCTCTATAGGGGCAGTCTGCGCAACGACGAACAGATTCGGCAGGGCATTCTGCTGGCGCGTTCGCTCTATCGCCGAAACCTGGAGGGCGAATGGGATCGCATCTACGGACCGACCGCCTTCTATGTGGGAACCTCGGACGATCAGACTCCGGCGCAGTGGAAGGCGATCAGCGATCGGGTCTACGGCAAAGACGCCCCGCTGTCCGCCTTCGCCGACGACAGCAGGCTTGACGACTTCGTCGCAGGCGTCAAACAGGCAGGACAGGCGCGCATTCGGGCAAAGATGACCCTCTCGAAAGATATGCCCGATCCAGACTACCAGATGCGCATGATGGGGATGCGCTACATCCCCGACAGCGAGGTCTTGCAGCGGCTGAGCGAGCCGATGCTGCGCCCCTTCCCCTCCGGTCTGGATGTGATGGCGGCGCTGGGAAGCCGCCGCGCCGCCGCCATTCTCGATGGCAGCCCGCAAATCTATAACCAGAAGAACTGGACGGCGTACCGGACGGAGCGCGCAAAAGTCCTCAACGAGTTCGGACAGGTGACCCCCCAGCAGTGGTCATCTAACCTCTACTGGAACTGGCTGCACACCCTCCAGCCGCTTCTGATGCCGGTTCCCGAAGGCTACCCCTCGTTCATGCGAAACCCGGCATGGGCGGATAAGTCGCTGCATACCGCGCTGGCTTCCTGGGCAGAACTGCGGCATGACACCATTCTCTACGGTAAGCAGAGCGCGGTCGAGTGCGGCGATGGCGACGACGTTCCCTTCGTGAAGGGCTATGTCGAGCCGAACGTCCTCTTCTATACGCGCCTGCTGAACCTGACGAAGCAGTCTCGCGAGGGGTTGACCCGCCGTCGCCTCCTCTCCGACAGGATCAAAGATCGCTTCGAGCAGTTTGAAGACCTGATCTCCTTCCTCAAGCGCGTCTCCGAAAAGCAGCTTCGTAACGAGAAGCTGACCCGCGACGAGCATATGGAGATTCGTTACATCGGCGGCAAGGTCGAGTATATGACGCTCTCCGTGATGGAGGGGGAACCGAGCAGTTGGGGCGAGATCACCAGCGAGACCGACAAGAATATGGCGGTGGTGGCAGATGTCCATACCGCCGGGGATAAAGCGCTCTTCCAGGGCGTGGGGCATGCGACGGAGATTCTGGTTCTGGTGCCGATAGAGGGCAAATTAACCCTGACTCGCGGTGCCGCCTTCAGCTACTATGAGTTCAAACATCCCTCCAGCGACCGTCTGACCGATGAGAAATGGCAGGCGATCCTGAAGGCAAGGCGCGCCCCCGATGCCCCTCCCTGGACGCGCTCCTTCCTTTCGCCTTCGCGCAGCAGGTCGCCCAGGAAGGATCAACTGGAGACCTATTCCAGCGGATGCTGAACCCTCTGCCCCTCGTCTTCGCGCTGCTGACGCTGCTGCTCCCGGTTCTCCCGACATATTCGGAAGAGAGAGCCGGGAGTCGCTTTTCGCCCCCCTCTCTGGAAGAGACCGTGACGCTGGCTGCCGTCGGCGATATACTTCTGGATCGCGGCGTGGGAAAACGCATCGAACAGCATGGCGCGGACTACCCCTTTCGATACGTCGCCCCGATTCTGCGCGAAGCCGATATCGCCTTCGGGAATCTGGAGTGCCCGATCTCCGAGTCGGGGCGTCTGGTCGTCAAGCCCTACCGATTCCGCGCCCATCCTCGCGTGCTGGACGGACTGGTCAACGCCGGTTTCGACATTCTCTCGCTGGCAAACAACCACACGCTCGACTGCGGGCGAGACGGCTTAATCGAGACCCTGGACCATCTGAAGAGCAGGGGACTGCGCGGAGTCGGAGCCGGACATACGCGGGCAGAGGCGGAAGAGGCGATCTATCTGGAGGCGAAGGGCGTCCGGGTGGCGTTTGTGGGATTCTGCGACTTCATCCCGGAGGGCGTCTTTCTGCGCGACGACCGGGCTTCTATCGCAATGGCTTCGGCGGAAGGCGTTCGTCGGGCGGTCAAGCGGGCGCGGGCGCAGGCGGATATTGTGATTGTCTCGTTTCACTGGGGGATCGAGTATCGCGCGCGCCCCTCGCCCCGGCAGATCGAACTGGCGCGCGCCGCCGCCGAATCGGGAGCCGATCTGGTTCTGGGACATCACCCGCATGTGCTTCAGGGGCTGGAAGCGATGCGCGTGAAGACCGATTCCGGTGAGCGCAACGTACTGATCGCCTATTCGCTGGGCAACTTTGTCTTCGATCCGCGCGGCGAGGAGCCTTCCCGCGCGATGATTCTGCGCGTGACCCTGCGAAAAACCGGGGTGGTTCGCGCCGAGATCCTGCCCTGGCGGCTGGAGGACGGCTCGCCGCGCCCCGCCAGCCCCGCCGAATCCGCCGCGATTATCCAGCGCGTCACCGCGCTGTCCGCCGAAAAGAACACGATCCTAACCGACGGCAGAATCGTTCTGGACAAAACGCCCGCCTCTCTGCACCCGAAACCTTAGCGGCTCCAATCCTCTCTTTCCTACCTCCCCCCGAACACCTCGCGGATCGCCTCCAGATAGGCGGTTCCGCGCTTCGTATCGGGCAACAGGTAGCTTCCCTCCGTCCACTCGTTCCAGGCGTTGATCGTCAGCATCTTCTGCGGGCTTTGCGGGCGGGAGAGGAACCGCCTCGCCTGCTGCAACGCCTCCTTGAAGGCGGCGGGCGTGTTGCCGTCCAGAACCGCCGTCCAGGGGTAGCCCCGCGCCTCGTACCGGTCGCTCTGAACGGTGCGGGGGCTGGGATCCCACCCCATCGAGACGTTGGGATGATAGGGAACGGGGAAGCGGGCGCGGGTCTCCTCCCAGACAGCATAGTTGCGCGCAGCCGCCTTCGCATAACTGCCCTTCGGGAAGCCGTCGGTGTTTGGGTCGTAGTGATGCACCCAGGTATAGGAGGTGACGCTCGAAAGCCCCAGCTCCTTCACGACCTGCACCGGGTCGCTTAACTTGATCTCGCTCGGAAGCACGCTTACGCCCCAGACAACCGCGTTTAGATGCAGTCCCGGAAATCCGGCGGCGCGCGTTTTTGCGCGGAATCGGTTCAACGCCTCCTTCGCCGCCTCCAGCCCTCCTATCCCGGCAATAAAGGTTCCCAGTTCGTAGATGGAGAAGTAGGGCTCTCCGCCAAGGGTCAGATGGTTCACATGGGTAAAATAGCGGTTGACAACGTGATCGGTCAGCTTCTCAAACGTCTCGCGGGAGACACGCCCGGAGAGGAGCGTTTCGGGACGATTTACGAGCTTTGAGGGATGGATATTCAGCCAGTCGTGGTTTGCCCACATGACCGCGAACTTTAGCCGGTGATTATTGGCGGCGCTCAGAAACCCTTTTTCCAGCCCATCCTGCAGAAACGGACCGTCCTCATACCAGTACCAGTCGTAGAGGAAGCAGGTGATTCCGTGATCGGCGGCGAGGTCTATCTCCTTCTCCGCCCAGCGCGGATCCGACTCGTCGAAATAGCCCCAGGCGGGAACAATGGGCTGATCCTGACCGGGGAAGCGCGGTCGCGCCGCCTTCATCAGTTCCCACTCGGTCCAGCCTTTGCCATGCCAGGCGTCGTTGCGCGGGTCGGGGTGATACTGCGGAAAGTAGTAGACGGCGATCTCAAAGGGGTTCTGCCTGTCCATCGCTCCTCATCTCTCTTTCTCTGAACGCGGAGAGCCTTTCCGAAACCTGTTCCAGCCGTTCGCGCTGATACAGCTTTTCAATCCAGCGTTGCGGGATCGCCGACGCGCCGTAACAGGCTCCTGCCGCGCCTCCGGCAACCGCCGCTATCGTATCCGATTCGCCCGCGAGATTGACCACATCCACCAGAATCGTCTCCAGCGAATCGCCGCACAGGCAGCACCAGACCGCCGCTTCCAGACACTCCACCACATATCCGGCGTAGCCGCTCGGCTGCAACTGCTCATACCGCAGAGAGGGGATCGCCTCCAGCCGCTCCCAAAACCCCGGCGGCAGCGGAGCGGTACCGGGAGTATCGTCGGTGCGCGCGCCCTGTTGCGCCACGGCGCGGCTCTCCGCCAGCGCCTGTCCCCAGGCTTCGCCCATCGGCGCGCCTGCCAGCAGATGGCGCACCCAGAGACAGTAGGCGGCACAGCAGACCTCTGCCTGCGGATCCCAGTGAGTCATGCCGGAGATACGCGCGCTCATGGCGAGCATACGCTCACGGTCCGGATAAGCCAGCGCGACCGGCAGGGTACGCATCAGCGAGCCATTGCTGGCGGCGCGTCCCATCTGCGCGCGCGGATTATTGCGGGACGCCTCCGCCCAGTTGCCGCGATAGCCGCCCAGCGTCGCGCTGATGGTCGTGCCGATGTCTTTGGCGGTGCGGCTCCACTCCAGAAATCGCGCGCCGATGGCTTCAATCGGGTCGTTGGGGGCTGCCAGAATGCCCTCCGCGACGCAGAGCATCATGCCGGTGTCGTCCGTCCACTCGCCCGGCATCCATGCTCCCCCGCCGACCATCTCCGTCAGTCGTCCCCAGCGCGCTCGCGCCGTCTCCATGCTCTGAAACTCAATCGGCGCGCCCAGCGCATCCCCGCACGCCAGTCCCAGTATCGCTCCCCGAATTCGATCCCCGTGCCTGCTCAATCTCTGTCTTCCCAGAAATCCGCCCCCAGCAGCCTGCGCCCAAGCGGAGTCAACACGGCGGTGGTTCCGAACTGCTGCTCGATCCGGCGCGGATCGCCGGGGAAGGTCGGCGGGCCGGGCGGCTCGCGCTCCTGCCAGCAGCGGACCCGATGCTGGCGGATCTGTTCATTCTTTTCCTGCGCACGAAACATGCTGATGAACTGCGCCAGACGCGGACGATCCGAGACGTTGTGCCCGTTGCCGTGCGGCAGCATATTGTCCCAGATCACCAGATCGCCCGCCTTGCCGGGAATGGGAATCGCCTGATCAGCGCGCAGATCGGGCAGGGGCGCATCCGGCGGCGCGCCGACAACCCACTCCTTCAGTTGCCGGTGCATTCCCGGCACGCACTGAAAGCCGCCCTGTTCAGGAGTCGTGTCGGTCAGGTAGAGCACGCCCTGCACCCAGAAGAAGGGCGCGCGCGGCTGCAGGGGCGCGCCCCGATACTGGCTGTGCAGCTTCGCCAGATCGTTATCCACATGGATAAACCCCTTGAAGTCATACTCCGGGTGATCGGGATGCTGCGGCGGTTTCAGGTTCACCCGATCTACCGAGACCCACAGCTTTTCGGTTCCCCACAGGTCGGAGAACGCCTCATGCAGTCGCGGATGCTGCCGGTTGTCCCACATCGCCTGATGCTGATACATCTCCACCATGCCGCCACGGGGCAGCGGCGGGCGGTACCAGTCGTCCGGGTTGTGGCGGTCTATGCCCAGAAAGTCCCAGATCGCCTGTATGCACGCCTCCAGATTCTCCGGCGGCACGGCGTCATGCACCACCAGATAGCCCTGCTCATCAAACAAAGCCAGATCGTCAGCCGTTAAGATCGGCATCTCCTCTCTCCTTTTGTTACAATCCGCCCCGACGACCGTTCAGGAACCGATCAGATTCCGCAGCAGACCGAGCGCGCGGCGCGCCTCCGGAATCTCCACGAAACCGATATGCCACGCCAGCCGCAGCCGCCGGAGCGCGTTGCGCCCGATCAGCGCGCGGCGCAGCGCCTTTACCCAGAACGCCGCCGTCAGGCGTCCGCTCCCGGCTCCCTCCTCAAAGAGTCCGGTCGCAAGTTCAGTCAGATCGGAAAGCGGGTACGAGTGGACGCGGCGTCGGCGTCCGACGCCAATAAACAGCGCCCGCTCATCGGTCAGCGCGTAGACCATCTGCGACATGCGCCGCAGCAGGAAAAACGACCCCGCGACCATGACCACGCCCGGCAGCAGGAGCAGCAGCCCGATCGTCAGCGAGATCAGCCACCCCGCGCTGCCGAAGTTGAAGGCAAGCAGCGTGATGATGATCCAGAGGAGCGCGAGCAGGGTGATCGGCGCGCCCAGCGTCAGCAGAATCATACTGACCAGCACGGCGCGCCGGCGCGAGGGTCTGCCTGACCAGAGAAGCGTCTCCTCTTCGTGAATCTCTTCGGAGGCGATCTGATCCGGTCGAAAGGGGGTGTTCATGGCGTTTCCGGCGTCAGGCATAGTTCAGGCGAGCGCGGTAGGGGATCGGATCTTCGATCCCGGCGCGCTGGAATCCGCGGAGGCGCAGCGCGCAGGAGTCGCAGACTCCGCAGGCTTCGTCTTCTGATTGATAACAGGACCAGGTCAGAGCGAGCGGCGCGCCCAGTTCGATGCCCTTTCGCACAATCTCCTCTTTCTTCAGGTGGATCAACGGCGTCTCGATGCGTATCTCTCCTTTCGCCGTTCCCAGTCGCACCACCTCGTTAAAGGCGGCATAGTACTCCGGTCGGCAGTCGGGATAGCCGCTCGAATCCTCGTAGACCGCCCCGATGTAGATGCGCGCCGCCCCGATCACCTCCGCCCAGCTTACGGCGATGGAGAGGATATGCGCGTTGCGAAACGGGACGTAGGAGGAGGGAATAGCGGGATTGGAGAGGTCGGCTTCGGAGACGGGGATGCGGGCGTCGGTCAGGGAGGAGCCGCCAATCTGTGCCAGGTGCGCGATGGAGGCGACCAGCCGCCCGGAAGCCGGAATGCCGTAGTGGTCGGCGATGTCATGAAACGCCTTCAGTTCACGCTTTTCGGTGCGCTGTCCGTAGTTCAGGTGCAGAAAACGCAGATCGTAGCCGTCGGCGCGCGCCGCCGCCGCCGTCACCGCGCTGTCCATTCCTCCCGACACCAGCACGACCGCCAGTCCGCCCATACTGCGCCTCTCTCCTCTCCTAGAGCGCGCCCAGCAGCTTATGCGTCTGCGGAATGACGCGCACACGCGGGTGGATCGCCCGCGCGACAAGCTGAAAGTGGAGCATCTGCGCGGCGGTGGGAGCCTGCGTGACCGCCCCGAACGGCGTCACCGGCTGCAACACCAGCGCAACCTCCCCCCAGACCTCCGCCACGATGCGCGCGCTCTCCGCGATCTCCTCGTCTGTACTGTTATGCCCGACGACCGCCTTTGCATAGGTGGCGATCCCAGCATCCCGGCAGACCTGCAGAAATGCGCGATGCGCCTGCCAGAGCGGCTTTTCGCCGCTGCTGGAGGGGAGCTTGATGTCCATCGCGCAGAAGTCCACCCACGACGCTACGCGCTCCATTCTCGCGTACAGTTCGCCGCTGGTCTCCAGATAGACCCGATAGCCTGCCTGACGCAGCGCGGGAAACCAGTTTGCCAGAAAGCGGTGATGCAGCAGCGGCTCTCCGCCCGTGACCGCGACCGCATGGTAGAGCGCAGGGGAGCCAAAACGCTCCAGATGGCGCATCAGGTCGGCGACCATGAACGGGTTATCCACCCACTCAAACCGCCACGAACCCGGCTCCTCCTCGATCCGGCAGCGGCTCTGACGGGTCTTGGTCTCCGGCGCGTCGCAGTAGAGACAGTCCAGGTTACACCCCAGAAAGCGGACGAAAAGCTGCCGTTCCCCCACCCAGGGACCCTCTCCCTGAACGCTGGCGAACATCTCTACCAGATGCGCCTTCGTCTGCGTCGCGGCAGGTATCAGAGTCGCCATTGTTTTCCCGAAAAGCGGCGATCAGACTTCGACATAGACCGCGCCATCCTCCACGCGGCAGGGATAGGTCTTCGCGCAGATCGCCGGGTTCATGACGACCTCGCCGGTGCGGACGTTGACCTCCCAGGCGTGGAACGGGCAGGTGACGATCTCTCCGTCCAGATCGCCGTCGCCGAGCGGCCCCTCGCGATGCGGGCACTCGTTCTCGATGGCATAGACGTTGTCCTCCACCTTGAACAGCGCGATCTCTGCGCCTCTCACATCCACGACCAGCCCCGTTCCCTCCGGGAGATCGCTCACATTGGCGACCTTGACAGACTCAGGCATCCCTATTGCTCTCCTGTGCGCGAGAACCGCGCTTTTTATCCGTTTACAGCCCTGCCAGTTTGCGGGTGACATCCCAGGCGTGCTGCGGCGTGGAGGTGCTGCCATGCTCCATGCCGATAAAGCCCGCATACCCGACCCGTCGCAGGAAACGAAAGATATTATGATAGTTGGTTTCGCCGCTGCCCGGCTCGCGGCGTCCCGGCACATCCCCGACCTCGATAAAGCGAATGTAGCCCTTCTCCAGCCCGACGCGCAAATTGTTTAACACATTGCCTTCGCCAAGTTGCCGGTGGTAGATATCGTAGTCTACCTTCACATGCGGGTGATTGGTCTCCGTGCAGTACAGAAACGCTTCGGCGGAGGTCAGCATCGTCATCTGCGGCGACTCGACCCGGTTCAGCGGCTCCAGCGTCAGATAGACGTTATACTTCCGGGCGATCTCTCCTGCTCTCTTCAACCCGGCGATGATCTGCTCCTGCTGAGTCTCTTTCGGAATATCTTTCTGCGCCGCGCCGACAAAGGTGATCAGGTTATCGCACCCGAAACGATTGGCGACCTGGCAGCACTCCTCGAAATCCTCCAGAAACGCCTGCTCCGCCCCGGTCTTCGTCAGACCCGTCCCCCATCCGGTTTTCGGGTTGCCGGTGATACTGACGCATTTCAGGTCATGCTTCGTCTGCATCTCCAGCATCTTATCGAGGTTCTTGCCCTGCCATCCCCAGAATCCGTAGTGTCTGGCTCCGCATCTGGCGACCTGCGCGATCCGCTCTTCGTAGGGCATCTCGCGCGGGAACATGATCTCCAGATTGATGGCAAGCCGATACGCCGGGGGCGGCGGTTCCTTCGCCTGATCGTCCTGCCCTTTCGCTGACAGAGACGACGCCAGCAGAATCGGGGTTGCCGTCGCTGCCGTCAGAAACTCCCTGCGTGTGCTGCCCATGCCGCTCTCCCATCACTCTGTACGTTGATACAGTGGGTTAGTATACCCGATCCGGGAGAACCGCAAGAAAACGGCGTTGTTTCGGGAGTGTCTATGATAGTGTGGATAAGAAGTCTATGAGGTTGTAGTTGTATTCGGGCTTGCTCCTTTTGGCGAGTTGGCGTTTGTTGTAAGCATAAACGAAGCGCCAATCGGCGCGCCAGAGCGCCCCGGGACAACGACGGAAGCAACGGCTGCGCCAATGCAACCGCTTCAGCGCACTATATGCGAAAATGGGGCAGGGCCACGGCCTAACATGGCAGTGGAGCCGACGCCCAGCAGCTTCCGCCTGCGCCTCGCTCCCGCCATTAGCGTGGCTCCGCTTACAGCCGTTAACCTATCAAACCGCTCCTCATCGTTCGCGTCTGCATCTCATATCGAAGGATATCCATGCAGGACTCTGGTTCTCGCCTCGCGAACTCTCCCGGTGAACAATTCACGCACCGGGAGAGTTTTCTTATGTCCCTCAAAATCGCCATGATCGGAGCCGGGAGCATCGGCTTCACCCGTCGGCTGATGGGAGATCTGCTCACCGTTCCCGAATTGAACGATACTACCTTCGCCTTTACCGACATCAACGCGCGCAACCTCGATATGGTACGGCAACTGGCCGAGCGCGACATCGCCGGTAACAACCTGCCTGCTAAGATTGTCGCCACAACGGACCGCCGCGCCGCGATTGCCGACAGCGACTACGTGATCTGCATGATAAGGCAGGGCGGGCTGGAGGCGTTCCAGACCGACATTGACATTCCCCTCAAGTACGGCGTGGATCAGTGCGTGGGCGACACGATCTGTGCGGGCGGCATTATGTACGCGCAGCGGGGCATCGCGGCGCTGCTGGAGTTCTGCAAGGATATTCGAGAAGTAGCGAAACCGGGCGCGCTCTTCCTCAACTACTCCAACCCGATGGCGATGCTGACCTGGGCGTGCAACAAATACGGGGGCGTGAAGACGGTCGGGCTGTGTCACGGGGTGCAGGGAGCGCAGTGGCAGATTGCCGACTGCGTGACGCACTGGGCGCGCCGCGAAGGACTGATCGGTCCCGAGGAGAGCGTCCACCGCAAGGATATCGCCTTTGTCTTCTCCGGCATCAACCATCAGACCTGGTGCCTGCAGGCGCAGTGGCGGCAGTATGACCTGATCCCGATGCTCTACGATCTGTTCGCCTCCCATCCAACCTACCCCACCACCGAAAAGGTGCGCATAGACGTGCTCAAGCGGTTTGGCTACTACTCGACGGAGAGCAACGGGCATCTGTCAGAGTATGTGCCCTGGTATCGCAAGCGCCTGGACGAGATCGCCAGGTGGATAGACCTGTCGTCGTGGATCAACGGGGAGACGGGCGGCTACTTGCGGGTCTGCACGGAGGGGCGCAACTGGTTCGAGACCGACTTCCCTAACTGGCTCAAAGCCGACCCGCCGAAATTCACCCCCGAAAGCCGCAGCGAGGAGCACGGCTCCTACATCATCGAGGCGCTGGAGACCGGACGGACCTATCGCGGTCACTTCAACGTGCCCAACACCGGGATCGTTACCAACCTGCCGCAGGGCTGTATCGTCGAGTCGCTGGGATTTGTGGACAGGAACGGTATCCACATGGCGCATATCGGCGACCTGCCTCTGGCGTGCGCGGCGACCTGTTCGGCGAGCGTGAACGTACAGCGGATGGGGATGGAGGCGGCGGTCGCGGGGGATGTGACTCTGCTGAAGCAGGCGATGCTGCACGATCCGCTGGTCGGGGCGGTCTGCGACCCGGAGGAGGTGTGGCAGATGACGGACGAGATGCTGGTGGCGCAGGCGACGTGGCTGCCGCAGTACGCCGCAGAGATTCCGAAGGCGAAGGCGCGTCTGGAGGAGGCGGAGCGCAACGGCACGCGGGTAAAGACGCTGGAAGGCTTTACGGGCATGGCGCGATTGCAGACCAAGACGGTCGAGGAGATGCAGCGTCAGGCAGAGGAGGCGCGCCGCAACGCGCAGGCGGCGGACAAGGGCAAGATGACGCAGAATGCGTGACAGACGGCAAAGAATCTGTTTGACTTTCTTAAGCGATTGAAGAAAGAAGCTCCCCCTTCCTTCTCTATAGATGACCTGAATCGAAGGGCGGTGGCGCGCTTTTCGAACCGCGTAGAAGAGGGACCAAAAGGAGCCGCCGCCCGGGACGAGGGAGAGGAAGGCTTGCGCGACTATCCGGAGTTCATCTACCATGCCCTCAAAGCCTGGTTGGTAGGCAAGGAGGCCAAGCCCCATTATATTGATCCTGGTAGACCGTGGCAGAACGGGTTTCGGGAGAGTTTTCATAGACCTTTCTGCCATGAGTATCTCCTTCTAACCCTCTTTACCTGTGTTACCGAAGCGCCTCGCGATAAAGAGGGCGCAAAGCGCAATATTGTGGAACGCTGCATTTTGCGTCTGAAGCCGTTTCGCCGGGCTGATGTGTAATGATATTGTTGCAGTCATGGACAAATACCACCCTGACTGAACGCACCGTGACCAACGCCAGCCAGACGGTGATCGGGACGATCGCGAATGAGGGTTTCGGTCAGAGTGTGGCGACGACGGGGAAACACAGAGGTGCAAGGATGAGTATACGATACGGTTATGCGCTGGCAGCAATGCTGGCTTTGTCGGTTCTCTCCCACCCATCCGAGCCAGAACATCGGCTCTATTCCATCCGCCGTTCCTGCATTTGCGAGGGCGAAGTGAACCGGGGTGTAAACATGAACCTATCTCCTTCTGACGCCGCGCAGGAGACCGAGACGCAGAGATCGGAATCGCGTATCGCCGTCAGACCCGTTCCCCCTCCGACTGACGGTCAGACCGGACTGCTGGCATTCGAAGCTGCCGCGCCCTGGATGACAGGGTGGATTCGGCTGCGGATGCCGGAGACTCTGGCAAGCAGTCAGGGGCTGCATTTCATTGACCATCAACGTCCCGATATGCCGCCGCTTGCGAGCCTCTCCCCCTTCCCGCAGTGGAAAACGGATCGGCGTACCGGCGCGCTCTCCTACACGGCGAAGACTCGCGAGGGAGTGAAGATGCGCGCCACCGTTCGCCCGCGAGCCGATCAGGTTGACCTGGAATTCGCTGTTACCAACGAGACCGGCAAACCGTTGAATAACCTGAACTGTCAGATGTGTCTGGTTCTCACAGAGGAGCCGCAGTTTGGCAGGCGGCTGGACCTGCATCCCGTGCATACCTGGGTGGAAGGGCGATTCATCAGCTTCGGCGCAACGACCCCCACGCCGGAGCAGAAAAAGCGGGAACCCTGGGTGCTGATGCTGACGAAGGCGGGATCGAAGGTCTACGGCGGGGCGAGAGAGTGGCCCGACGGCTGGTGGGTGGTGGATCAACTGGCGGACTTTCCGGCGATTGCGCGGGTCTCAGCGGACGGCAGGCGGCTGCTGGCGATCCACTGGGGACCGGAACAGATGATGCTGATGACGAACACGCGCATTCCCTGCCTGCACGCCGGCCCCACGCAGAACGCTAACGTCGCGCCGGGAGCCACGCACATCTGGAAGGGAGCTATTCTGTTTCTGAACAACGACCCGGAGGCTCTGCGCCAGCGCCTGAAAGCGGCTCGCGTCGTGCTATAGGCGCGGACGATTGCGCTATAGGCGCGGACGATTGCGCTATAGGCGCGGACGATTGCGCTATAGGCGCGGACGATTGCGCCCTAACCGGATCGTAGAGCCGCCTCTACTCCTCTTCCTCTTCCTCCTCCAGACAGAGCGGAAGGTCTATCCGGCACAGAGCCGCGTCGCGGTCCCGCCCCTCCTGATCGTAAAAGGCGATCAGCGACTCGTAGGCGGCGACATACTGCCGCTCATCCATCGCCAGGGGCAGCGCGTTCAGATACTGCCGTTCCGCCTCCGCCATATCGCCTTCCCTCCGGTAGTCGTTACCCAGATTGATCCGGGCAGGAGCCTCATAGGGATCCTCTTCCAGCAGCAGATGACCGAAGGGAGAGCGGCTTAGCTCAGGCGGAATCAGTTCGCGCACATCTACCAGCCGCTCCGCCGCCAGCCCATAGAGCTGACGCCCCATAAACTCCTCGCTCATCTCAAAGTGGTCAGTCGAGGTGGAGAGGTCCAACAGCCCCCGCGCCGCCTGCCACCAGAACGGTATCGCCTGGTCGAGACGCTGCGCCGCCGCCTCCATCTCTCCCAGGAAGAAGAACGGATCGGCATACCAGGGAGCGATATGCGCGGCGCGGGTGAAAAGGTCGCGGGCAGGCTCCGTATTCCCGCGCATCCAGTGAATGCATCCGCTGCTGACCAGAGTGAATGGGCTGAGCGGGTCTACAGCGATAAGCTGCTCATAGAACTCCCGTTCATTACGGGGTATCGGCTTCTGAAGTATCTCCTCTTCGATTCCCAGTCGGCGCGCCTCCGCCTCTGAGAAGACCCAGACATCCTCATCCTCGATATCCTGCTCCTCATAGCGTCCGGCGATGGCGCACCAGCGCAGGAAGCGGTCGAAGTTGGAAGCCAGCGGAAAGTAGCACTCTCCCTCTCCGTCGTAGAACAGAATCGGGCACTCCGCTCCCGACAGTCCCGGCAGCGAGTAGAAACCGTATATCCCGCTGTCGCCGTCATGTCCGAAGGGTAGAAACTGCGGGATCATCCCGCACCAGCGCGCATCATCGGACTCAACCTCTTCGGGCAACAGGAAGGCGCACGGTCCGAAGACGGGGTCTGGCTGCGCCGCGTAGACGCGCAGGAACGCTTCGGGCAGCGTCAATTTCCAGCGCCTGCCCCAGGCTTGTAGCTCAGACTCTGCTCTGTTCACGGGTTTCTCCTCATCTGAGAGTGGTGTTTTCCATCCAACGTTCCTACATTCGCGCCTCGATTCTGCGAGTCCTGTTTGACGTTGCGCCGACTTTCCCGTACAATAGACCTCATGCCGATACGTGTTCCCTTCGATAGTCTGACCCTGCGGGCGGTCAGCGATGAGCTTCAGCGCACGGTGGTCGGAGGCGCAGTGCAGCATATCGCGCAACCCTCCGCCGCCGATCTGATTCTGACCGTTCGTCATCACGGAGCCAACCATGCGCTGACGCTCTCCTGTGATCCGGTCTTTGCCCGCGCTCATCTGACCCATGTCCGCCGACCGAATCCGCCATCGCCTCCCGCCTTCTGTATGCTTTGCCGCAAATATCTCGAAGGCGGCTATGTGGCGGCCGTCGCACAGCGCGGTTTTGACCGGATTCTGGATATCACCGTGCAGTTTCCCGACGGTTCCCGCTATTTGCTGATCGCCGAGTTGATGGGCAAACACAGCAACCTGATTCTGGTGAATGAGGCGCGAACCATCCTGGACTCGGCGCGGCGCGTGACCCGCAGGATCAATCGTGTGCGTGAAATTCTGCCGGGACTGCCCTATGTCTCGCCTCCGATTCCCGCGGAGCGCGCCGATCCGCTGACCGCCACGCCGACGGAGATCGCCGAATTCGCCTCCTTCGGTTCCCCGGAGGAGGAGGGGCTGTCCGCCCGACTGATGGGACGGTTTCTCGGTCTATCTCCCTTTCTGGCAACGGAGATTGCGCGGCGCGGCGCGCTCAGATCGCTGCCGGAGGCGTGGGACGAACTGATCGGCGCAGCGCGGCGCGGCGAGTGGGAACCGGTGGTGATTCGCAATGAGCGCGCAGAGATCATCGGAGCCTATCCGTTTTCGACTGTACAGGCATCCGCCGAATCGCAGAACCCGCGCGACAGCATTCATCTGGCGCTGGACCACTACTACAGCACCGCGCTTCCCCGCGCCGCGCTGGACTCGCTGCGGCATGAGATGCAGACGCTGCTGGAGCGCGCGGTTCGCTCCCGATTGCGGATGCGCGAGTCGCTGGCGCGCTCTCTGGAGGAGTCGGCGCGCGCGGAGGAGTACCGGCAGACCGGAGAACTGATCCTGGCGAATCTCTACCGCATTGAGTCCGGGGGGGATTCGGTGACGGTGACGGACTACTTCGATCCGGCGATGCCCGAACGCGCGCTGACTCTCGATCCCGACCTGTCGCCACAGGAGAACGCCGAAGCCTTTTTTCGACGCTATCGCAGGGCACGAGATGGCAGAGAGCGTCAGCAGGCGCAGTTAGAACGCGCCGAAGAGGATCTGCGCGCGCTCTACGCCGCGCAGACGCGACTGCGCGAGGCGCGCCATATCGAGGAGCTTCGCGCCCTGCGGGAAGAGATGGTTGTTGCGGGTTTGCTGCGTGCCGAAGCCGCGCCGTCCGAGCCGACCGAACCTGCCCGACGCGCTCCCGATTTTCAGGGCAAAAAGATACGCGCCGTCTTCACGCCGGAGGGCTTTACGATCTACGTTGGCGAAAACAGCGAGGCGAACGACTATCTGACCGGGCGCGTCGCTTCCCCCAACGACCTGTGGCTGCATGTGCGCGCCGCCGCCAGCGCCCATGTGGTGATCCGCACGCAGAACCGACCGGACTCCGTACCGGTCACCGTGATCCGCCGCGCCGCGCTCCTCGCCGCCCGCAACAGCGCTTCCAAACACTCCTCGCTGGTTCCGGTGGACTACACTCTCAAGAAATATGTCCGCAAACCGCGCGGAGCCGCGCCGGGAACTGTCCTCTACCAGAATGAAAAGACGATCTACGTCTCCCCGACCGACCCGGACGAGAACTCCCCGTAGTCGAGTTCCGCCGTGATGCGCCAGCCTCCGCGCTGCCCGCGGCGATAGGCGACACGATGGGGAGAGCCGCACCAGGGACAGGCGACGCCGACAAGGACTCCGGCATCGTCCTCCGGCTCCGGCACGAAGATCGGGTCGCCGCAGGCTCCGCAAACCGTCGAAAGAACAGCCGCATCGGGAGCGGGTTTCGGCTTCGCGGACGGGTCGGGTCGCTCGTGACGATAGTGAACAAAGAGCCGTCCCCAGTTGTCGCCATCCTTCTCCACCCTGTGGTAGAGCGCCTTGATGTCGGGACGGTTCAGGAAACGCAGCACCGACTTCTTGAGCGCGCCGGAACCTTTGCCGGGAATGATCTCCACCTCTGAGGCGCGTTTTGTCACAGCCTCCTGCAGGATCCCCTGCAGCGCCTCCTCGATACGGTCGGAGTCGTTGTATATCGGGTGCAGATCCAGCTTTAGCTTCATTGTTTCGGATGTTTCCCGTGGTGTCTTTTCTTCCTCAGAGAGAAGCGAGAGGAGAGTTCCCTGTCTTCATCGCGCATTCCTTCCACGGATGACATGCGGCGACAGGAAAAAGCGGCGACAATGGAGGACATGTAAGTGTCGTTTCCGCAGACAGGAAGGAGATTAGACGATGCAGACTCTCTTACAGTGGAGTGTGATAGCGGCGCTCCTCTTAGCAGGCGCAGGGATCAGCCGCCGCGCAGACAGACCGCAATCGGTCGCTCCGGGAGGAAAGAGTTCCATGATTCGCATTCACCATCTGAACGTTGACCGTCCTCTGGGGCGCGTGAACCGACCACTCACTCTTACCGTAACGCTGCAAAACCTCGACTCGGCTCCCGCCTCCCTGTCTCTGGAACTGCATCTGCCGCCTGGCGTGAAGAGCGTCGCTCCTTTGGCGCGCCCTGCCCTACGGATGTCCGGCGACGAGGAACGGACTCTCATCTGGAGGCTTCAGGCGGATCAGCCGACGGCGGGTGACCTGAAGCTGGAAGTGAAGCTCAATAATGCGACCATCGCCGACGCCTCGCTCTGGATCAACTTTCTTCCGGCGGTTGAAACGAGCAAACAGTCCTATATCCCGCCTCCTGCGCCAGTGAAAACCTCGCTGCTCATCGGCGCGCATAACTGCCCGCTCTGGGAATCGGATCAGCCCGGAATGTGGTCGCAGATTCTCAAGCATCCCGAACGGACTCCGGCGCTGGGCTTCTACGGTCAGGAGAACCCGGAAGTGGCGGACTGGGAGACGAAGTGGGCGCTCGAACACGGCGTCTCCTTTTTTATCTACTGCTGGTATCGCGCCTCGCAGGGAGAGCCGGTCATCACCCGGTTCAGCAGCGCCATTCATGACGCCCTGTTCAAATCGAAGTACGGCGATCAGATGAAGTTCACCATCATGTGGGAGAACCAGGCGCGGGGCGTGGCGGGGGTCGCGGACGAAAAAGACCTGATGACCAACCTGCTCCCCTTCTGGATTAAAAACTACTTCACGCGCCCAAACTATCTCAAAGTGGACAATAAGCCGGTGCTGTTCATCTACCGTCCGGAGTTTCTCATTGACGATCTGGGCAGCGTGGAAAACGTCGTTCGCGCCTTCGATAAGATGCGGCAAGCCTGTAAAGAGGCGGGATTTGACGGGCTGTATCTGCTGGGAGAGTACCGGGGCTTTGACCCCGCGCACCTGCGTCTGATGAAGAGCCTGGGGCTGGACTACACCTTCGCCTACTGCTGGTATGTCCCCAATAACCCGACTCCCGAACAGTCCATTCAGGCGCAGATGCAGTACATCCGCGCCACGCAATCCCTCGGCATTCTGCCGCAGGTGGTGACCGTTTCACAGGCATGGAGCGGTTGGGCGGATGAGGGGACGATCTGGAAGATTCCGCCGACCGACTTCGAGCGGCTTCTCCGGCAGGCGAAAGAGTTTGTCGAGACCCTGCCGCCACAGGAGATAGGCAGCAAGATGCTGCTGCTGGACAACTGGAACGAGTGGGGAGAGGGGCACTATATCGCGCCCTATCGGGAGTACGGTTTTGGCTATCTGGACGCGGTTCGCCGGGTCTTTTCGGCGGCTCCTGAAAAGCATCTGGATCTGCTGCCGGAAGATATCGGCATGGGTCCCTACGACACCGCCTATCGAAGACAGGCGGAGCGAAAGGAACAGTTGCGTCGTCAGGCGGCGAAGCCGATGCGTAAGCCCGGCTCGGACGCCCCCGGTTTAATCGGGTGGTGGGCATTCGATGAGGAGCAGGAGAATCCGGTCGGCTACGACTACTCCGGCAACCGGCTGGGCGGCACATTAATGAAAGCCACGCGCGCGCCGGGTCTGGAGGGAAATGCCCTCGTCTGTAACGGCGGCGGCATGGTGGTGGAGTATAACGCGCTGCTCTCTCCGACCGACGCCCTGACCCTGGAGTGCTGGGTGAAGACGGATCTCGCCGGACAGGACAACCGCTGGATCATCAATCGCGTCTACTCCGGCGGCATTAACACGGGCTACCGTCTGGGCGTGCTGGAGGGTAAGCCCTGTTTTGAGGTTCCTTTTACCGACTGGAGCCACCATCTGACAGGCAGCAAGCTCCTTCCAACCGGACGGTGGGTGCATCTTGCCGGAACCTTTGACGGCAAAACGATGCGCCTCTATATGGATGGCGAAGAGTGTGGCGCGATGGACCGCCCCGGTCCCATCCACGCCAACGCCTTCCCGCTGACTCTGGGAACCTATGAGGCGGGACATATCGCCTATTTCACCGGTCTGTTGGATGAGGTGAAACTCTATCGCCGCGCCCTGTCCGCATCAGAGATTCAGGCAAGCTATCGCCGCTTCGCCAACCGCGCCGGGAGGTAATCTCCATTATGTCACGCAGCTATTCCGGCGGAAACAACGCGGCCCGCGGCAGGAATCTCGCGCTCAGGCAGGCAATCAGAGGGCATGAGCGACACAATTATTGAGACACGCCGATTGACCAAACGTTTTCGGAGCCGGTGCGCGGTAGATGCGCTCGATCTTCAGGTGAAGCGCGGCACGGTCTTCGGATTCCTCGGTCCCAACGGCGCGGGCAAAACGACCACCATCAATATGCTTCTCGGCAGCACGCGCCCTACCGAAGGGCAGGGCTGGGTGCTGGGCAGACCGCTCGGAGAGACGGCGGGGCGGCGGCGGATCGGCTTTTTACCGGAGAAGACAACTTTCTATCCCTTCCTCAGCGCGCAGGAGTTCCTGCAGGCGATGGGCGCGCTGTCCGGGCTGCGGAGCGCGGAGTTGTCGGCGCGAATCCCGGAGACGCTGCAACTGGTCGGGCTGGCGGATCGGGCGCGAGATCGTATCGCCTCCTTCTCGCGAGGGATGCAGCAGCGACTCGGACTGGCGCAGGCGATTCTCCATGCCCCGGAACTGATCATCCTTGACGAACCGACCTCCGCTCTCGACCCGCTGGGGCGCCGCGATGTGCGCGACCTGATTCTTGCGCTCAAGCGCGAAGGCTGCACCCTTTTCCTTAATTCGCATCTCCTCTCCGAAATAGAGATGACCTGCGACGAGGTAGCTATCCTCAAACAGGGGCGCGTAGCCGTCTCCGGCCGCCTGCAGGACCTACTGGAGCTTCAGCAGACGGTCGAGATCGAGGTGGAGGAGATGAACGAGGCGGCCATGGCGGCGCTGCGCCTTATAGCGCCCAAAATTAAGATGCATGGAATGCCGCCGCGCCGTCTCACGGTCTATTTGCGTTCGACGGAGGATGTGCCGGAGATCGCCCGCGCGCTGGTGCAGAACGGAACGCGGCTGCTGGCGCTCATTCCGCAGCGTGAAACGCTGGAGGAGCTTTTTGTCCGGGTGATCGAGGCGGAATAAGAGGCAGAGCGACAAATCAGAGGAGCCAGGGGAGGACGGGTGGGGCGTCCTCCCCTGTTGTTTGCGGCCTGTTACCGCTTCAGATTGATGACATCCTGAAGCAAGCCGTCCACAATCGAGATAATGCGCGTGTTTGCCTGGAAGCCGCGCTCCGTGATGATCAGGTTGGTGAACTCGGTAGAGAGATCCACGTTCGCCATCTCCAGATAACCGGGCGTGATGGTTCCGCGTCCGCTCTGTCCCGGCGCGCCGACCTGCGCTTCACCGGAGTTAGCGGAGGTTCGGAACAGGTTATTGCCCAACCGCTCCAGACCGCTGGGGTTGGAGAAGGTGGTCATGGCGATCTGTCCCAGAGCGCGGGACTGACCGCTGGAGAAGACTCCAGTAATCACGCCATCCGGAGAGATCGTGAAGCTCTGCAGCGTGCCGACCGGATAACCGTTCTGAGAGGCGGCGGTCGAGTTGGAATCGCTGGCAAGCTGCGTCATCCGCAGGTTGTTCAGCTTCACCTTGAAGGGACTGACGGAGCCGTCGTTGGGGGTCATGGTGATGGTCTGCTCGCCGCCCTCTACCAGCCGCCCGTTGGTTCCGAAGAAGAGCGGAGTGTTGCCGGTATCGGCAGAACTTCCGATCTGCTTTCCGCCCTCAAAGGCGACCCAGTCCCACCGGGCGGTTGCGCCCAGAGGCGGAGTGGGCGTATCCTGCATCGGAACGCGAGAGTACTTGAAGGAGACCAGATGCCCAACGCCCAGACTGTCATAGACCCGGATCGAAGTTCCCCAGTAGGGGCTGGAGCCGGTCTGCCCGTCGGCAAGCCCGGACAGGGAGGAGGCAGCGGCATTATTGGTCAGACTGGCGTAGTTGAGGTTGAGGGTAACCGGCGGCGCGCCGCTGGTTCCGGGAACAGCCGGTCCCTGGTTCGCTCCGCTCCCGCCGTCCAGAACGATGCTGGAGCCGACCGGATTACCGGAAGAATCGGCAAAGACCCAGCCGGAGCCGGTCTGATAGATGCGGGACTTGCCGGCATTGCTGTCATAGACGGTGTTGCTGTCCACTTTCAGCACCACGTTCCAGGCCCTGGTTGCGCCCGCAGGCACGTTGGCGCCCGTCGGATTGTCTTCGGGATTGGAGAAGATCGTCTCGACCGTATGGGCGTTTCCAAGCGCATCATAGACCGTCGTAATCGTCGAAACGGTGACAGGAGCGACTGCCGACGAGTCGAGGTTGCCCGTGAAGTCCACTTTCGTCGAGTAGACCGCCGCGCCTGCGTTCAGGTTGCCGATAAAGTTGATGTTTTCGGTCTGCTTGGCGTCGGTCAGCGTACCGACCGGAACCTGCAGCGCGCTTCCTGCAGTGATGGGAACGGTGTTATCCACGACGCCGTACAGATCCGCCTGATAGCCCAGCAGTTTCATGCCGGTCGCGGGGTTGACCAGCGATCCGTTGCTGTCCAGATCGAAGTTACCGTCACGGGTGTACTGGATCGTTCGCCCGTTGGTAACCATGAAGAAACCGCCTCCCTGGATCGCCAGATCCGTGGATTTTCCGGTGGTCTGCAGGTTGCCCTGCGTCTGGAGGGTATCCACCGCGCCCAGCGTAACGCCGAGACCGACCTGCACCGGGTTCTGACCGCCCACACCGTTATTAGAACCGCCGCCCGCGGCGCGCAGCGTCTGCGATAGCTGATCCTGGAAAGAGATGCGTCCCGCCTTGAAACCGACGGTATTGACGTTGGCGATGTTGTTTCCGATGACGTTCATGCGAACCTGATGGGACTGAAGTCCGCTCACACCGGCGAACATAGCTTGCAGCATAATTGTTGACCTCCGTAAGGTATTGCCCCTTCATTCACTCCGGGGCGCGGGCTTCCGCGTCCTCTTCAACGGCGGTCCAGCCCATGTGTAATCTATGTGTCCGAAAAGATTAACGTCATTCTATCGAGCGAGAACGGCTTACTCAGGCGATAACGGCGCTGTCAATGTTGGTAAAGACGTTCTGCTTGAGATTCTCCCGATCCACCACCGTGATCACGGTGCGGTTCGGAATACTGACTACCAGCGCGGTCTGATCGAGCAGGATCAGCGACTCACGCGCCCCTTTCCCGGCGGCTTTCTGGACGGCTCCTTCGATGCGTTGAAGGTCGGGGCCACTTAATGCAATCTGTCGCGACTGCATCCGGGTCTGGGCATGCGCCGAGAATTTCAGCGTACCGGTAGACTGTGCGCGCTGCGCCTCCTGCAAGACCTGATCGAAAGACGGTCCGCCGGAGCGCGCCGGTCGCGCGGCGGGACGCGGCGCAGACGCGCCGGTAACTGCCGTCGGGTTACCGATCAACCGTTCCTCAATGCGTACCGGGTCCGCCATTCTCGTCTCCTATTCGCGAACCAGACCGATCTGATCCAATGTCAGTTCGCGGTCTTTTACTTTCAGCAGGATGTTGTCCCGGTCAAAGCGCACCGACGTTACAACGCCGGAGATCGGAACCATCGCTCCGTTTTCGAGGTAGCTCCCCTCGACCGTCCTGCCCAGAAGACTGGTTCCCTGCAGGCGGCTCATCATCCGGCTCACGCTGTTTGCGCTCTCCAAAGAGGAGAACTGCGCCATCTGCGCGATGAACTCTCTGTCCTCCTGCGGCGAGAGCGGATCCTGGTGCGTCATCTGGGTAATGAGCAGTTTCAGGAACTCCTCCTGCCCCAGCCGTCGGTTTCCCGCATTCGCCTCAACGATCGTCGGGCTTCCGTTGAGACTGCCAATCCCGGAAGTCTCCATGGTTTACGGCTCCTTTCTCGCTTATGCGACATAGTCCAAACGTCCCGTCAGGCGCGACTGCGTGATGACAGCCTGATGGGAGGCTTCGGTCTCCTCCGCCGTAGAAAGACCGGGCATACGGTAGGGGCGCGCCCCGGAAGCGTATGGATCGGGAATGAACGGCATCTGCCGACCGCCGCCATGTCCCTGCTGCGAGGAGACATCCATCTGCTGAAGGGTCAGCCCTTTCTGCTCCAGCGCATCCCGCAGCGCATCCCGCCCCGATTCCACCGCCTGACGGATTTGCGGGGTCTCCGCCACAATCCTCGCGAAGACGTTCTCGCGATCCGTGACGATAGTTACCTGCAACTGCCCGAGATGCTCCGGCTTCAGGTGCAGGGTGATCTCCTGCCGCCCCTGTGTCAGCCGCATGGTATCCAGCTTCTGAAGAACCTGTTCCACCACGCGAACGCGATCCTGCTGCCCGACGGAGGAAGGCGTCTCTGCCCGTTCCGCCTGCGCGGTCGGGGAGACATGGGCAGATGCCGTACCGGGCGCTGCGGCAGGCTTCTGTTCTCCTCCGGCATCGGCAGTGACGGGATCGGAAGCGACCGGCGCGGGGCTGCTCATCGGGTCAGAGCGATCCGCGCCCTCTCTGGGCATCCCCCTGCGGAAGAGCGTCTCTCCGGCGGTTCGCTGCGTCTCGGCGCGCGTCTGCAGGACGGTTACCTCCTCCTCCAGAACCGCCTCATGACGATTTATCAGAGGATTCGAGCGTTCCGTCACCGGTGAGGGGGTTGTCGCCGCCGTTTCGGTCTTCGCAGACAGATGCCGATTTTCGGAAACGGTCTCCTGTTTAACCGTCTCCGGCATCATTGCGCGTCCCGTTCTGACGGCTGCATGCTCCCGAACGCCGGGGAGATCACGCTCTCCTTCGGATGGAGAGTCGGACTCGGACTGTCCTGCGCCTGTCCCCGTCGCAGTCTCTGTCTGCTTTGCAAAGCTGGACGGCGGTACCTGCAGAAGAGGCTGTGCGTCGGAGGAGGCTTTCGACAGGCTTAGAACTGCCGCCGCCTTTGCCGTATCCGGTGTCGTCTCGCCAGACTGTTCCAGCGTGAATGTTATCGTTGTTCCGGTGTTAGACGGGATTGTCGTCCGTGCTGATCTCGGCTCCGGTCTGGACTCAGGAGACAGGTTGGTTGATCCTCCGACAACCGATGCGGATGGCGCCGCCGACTTCGGAGAGACCAGGATCGGATGCGCCTCAACGCTCGTCTGCAATGGAACCGATGTTCCGGTTTTGTTTGCAGTCATCGCGGGCCCTGGCGCGTCTGGAGCGATAACCGCCGTTGAGGCTATCTCTGCGCGAGGTTTAACCGTTACCGAACTGCCCGGCGCAGCCGACGGAGTTGGGTTCGCTTCGTTGGCAGCCGGACCTGTGTAAGGTTCTGAAACGGTTGTGTCCGGTATAAGAACCGCTATTTTCCCGGCAGTCAGGATACCCTTCTCCGGGAGAACCGCCTCTCTCCCCACACGATCCAGCATGGGAACGGCGTGCAGCGCGGGATGCGGCGCCTCTCTCTGAACCTCCGCCGCTGGACTGGATGCCGCTGCTTTGAGAGCAGTAACGGGCGTGGCGGGAGCCTCCGCAACCGGCTTGGATGGAGCCTCTGCCGGGAATAACGAAACGCCGCGCAGCGTAACCGGACGCACCGGGGTTGGCGTTTCCACGACCTCTCCCGGCAGGACCGACGCCTGAGACGTGACAGCCCTGTGCGGCGCGGATGCTGCAGGAGCCGGGGCAGGTTTCGTCGCCCGAATCGTCTCGATGGTACGTTCCGGTTCGGTCATCGTCGTCGGTCGCGCTTCCGCCGGAGTCGTATGCGCAGCTCTCCCGCTTTGAGGAACGGAGGGATGCAGGGGAGTTTCCGCCTGTGATCCTGCCATCTGCGGCGCTGCTGCCGCAGGTGTTTCAGTTACAATCGTTGGCACAGCCACCGCCGGAGATGCGGTTACCGCTGCCGGAGATGCGGTTACCGCTGCCGGAGATGCGGTTACCGCAGAAGGTTTCGTCGTCTCCCGAACAGCGGCTATCGAGGCGGGAGCCGACGGTTCGTGGACGTAAACCGCTCCGGCTTCCCGCGGAGACGATTTCGGAACGGAGTGAGGTTCGTGGCGCGGCGCGGAGGGCGTTTTCGATGCCTGTATCGAAGGCACAGGCGAATCGGTTGCCTGTGGAGCCGTCATCTGCTCGCCGTGTATCTCCTCCGGTCTGCCTGTTGTCACCGATACGAGCGGTTCCTCTGGCGGAGCCGTTCCCGATGCAGGCGAAGAGATCGGCGCGGAGACAATCGCAGGATCTTCCGGTCTGGAAACGAAGGATGTCACCGGAGTCTGTTGCGGGAGGGCAGGCTCCTCCGTCAGAGCAGGCGCGGGGGCGGGCGACGGCATCGGCTGAACCGGCTTCGCCTCCACATCAGAGGGAATGGATGGGGCTGGTTTCGCTTCCGCAGACAGGGAAGCCGACGGCGCGGCGCCCGTTTCTAAAGACGGCGCGACGGGCGTAGAGCCTTCCGGCAGTTCTATTGGGAAGGAGAGGGGGGCTTTCGGTTCGCCGATCGTCTTTGATACGGCGTCCACCTCCGGCGCTTGCATCGAACTATTCGGTATCGGTTGTGGAATGCGCGGTTCGGGCGGCGGTTTCTCGGTTGGAGGCGGCGCGCCTCTTACCGGAGCCGGAACACTTGCTTCGGCGCGTCCCGGCGGAGATTCCGCCTGTTTGACTGACAGGAGCCTCTCTTCAGGAGGCTTTGTCGCGGCGATCTGCTCCGGGTTTGGCGATCCTGCGGAAGGAACGGCAGGCGCATTCACGGCAGGCAATACGGCTGCCGCAGGAATCGAATCCGCTGCTCCTCCAGAGAGCAGGAACGTCGGCGCCGCTCCCGGATGTAAGGGACGTACAACCCTGATCTCCGTCGTCGGAGAGGTCTGCAGGATCGTCTTCTCTGCCTCCGGCAGGCGGATCGGCGCAGAGGGCGCAGGCGTCAGAACGGCTCCCGCCATGGCCATCCAGAGCGGACTGTTCGACATCGTCGTCTCAGGCTCCGTCTGTGTCTGCGTTTCCGGCGTCTCTTTCACGGTCTGTACGACCGGAAAAGCGGCGTTTTTCGGCAGAACCGCCGCAGCAGGAAGGGGAGTGTAGGCGATTTCCGGATTGAGCTGGATCGGCGCGCCGGTGGCAGGATCAGCCCACTGTGCAAACAGATTCGCAAACGGACTGGCGTCTTCGCCAACCGCTGGATGGGATACGGGAAGACCGGAAACCGGGGGCGCGCCGGGGAAAAGCGTTATCATCGGTGTGCCCTGTGTCATTTCATTCACCTCCTTTCCTGGCATTTTTACCTGCCTGCATTATCGGGAAGGAGCCGCAGGGTCTTTAGAGGAAACAGTAGGGTATTGATTTATCCTGCTGAGAATGCGCCTGTTTGCGCCGGGAGATGCGTTATGACCTGGAAGCTGATCTTGTGGATGGCTCTCCTGCCCATGCTGATCTGCGCCTGCCTGCACGCGCAGACCCACGCCGCCGACAGGAGGAGCGTCTTTTTTCCGAAAACCCTGACAGACCGCGTTCGCGACAACGTTCGGAAAGACCCCTGGGCGGCATCCGTACAGAAGCAGATCATCGCGGCGGCGCAGCCCTGGAAACGGATGTCGGATGAACGGCTCTGGAGCCTGATGTTCGGCAGCACGATCACCCGCTCCTGGATGGTCTGGTCGAACGGTCACTGCCCTGCCTGCAAAGCGCCGGTTCCGATGTACGCCTGGGAGATGGACGCCCTCCAACATCCCTGGAAGACACGCTGCCCGCACTGCCGCGCGCTCTTCCCGACCAACGACTTCGAGCGTTTCTACCGATCCGGGCTGGATAAAGCCGGGGTTTTTAATCCGAAACGCGCCGACCGCTCCCTGCTCTACAATGCCGCGCATCCCGACCCGAAAGACCGGCTGCACCGTTTCGGGGTGGACGACGGCGAAGGCTATGTGGAGGGAGAGAATCGCTGGCGGTTTATCGGGGCTTACCTGATCTACGGGCAGTGGAAGCAGGCGATTGTAGAAGGAGTGAAGAAGCTGGCGGCCGCCTACACCGTCACCCGTGATCCGGTCTACGCGCATAAGGCGGGCGTGCTGCTGCACCGCATCGCCGATCTCTATCCGACGATGGATTTCGGCAAGCAGGGGCTGGTCTACGAGGAGAAGGGGCGTTCCGGCTACGTCTCTACCTGGCATGACGCCTGCGAGGAGACCCGCGAACTGGCGCTGGCTTACGATCAGGTACGGGAGGCAGTCGGACAGGATGCAAAACTTGCCGACTTTCTCTCAAGGAAGGCGAAACCGCACGACATCGCCGCGCCGAAGCCGACCGGCGCACAGGTGCTCAGGCATATCGAGGCGGGAATACTGCGCGACGCCCTCGCCAGCCGCGAGAAGATATACTCCAACTATCCGCGCACCGAGATCGCGGCGTTGACGATCCAGACCATACTCGACTGGCCCGCAAACCGCGAAGCGGTGATGACCCAACTGGACGCGGTGATCGGCAAGGCGACGGCGGTGGACGGCGTAACGGGCGAGAAAGGGCTTGCCGGATACTCCGCCTACACCATTCAGGGGCTGGCGATTCTGCTGGGACAGTACTCCCGGATCGAGCCGGACTTTCTTCCCGCGCTCTTCCGCCGCAATCCCTCTCTACGGCAGACCTGGCGATTCTTTATAGATACCTGGTGCTTCCAGCAGTACTATCCACAGGTGGGCGATACCGGCTCCTTCGGGGCGCGCTTTCCGCACTATGCGGGCGTCGTCCTTCCTGCGCCGAACGATCTCTCGCTGGCGGCGGCTCTCGCCCCTTCGATGCACGCCTTTCTCTGGCAGTTATACGAGATCACCGGGGATGTCGCTTATGTGCAGGCGCTCTATCACGCCAACGGAAGCCGCGCCCGGGGACTTCCATTCGATCTCTTTGCCGAGAATTCGGAGGCGTTGCAGAGGCGCGTCGAGACGGTGATCGCGCAGCACGGCGCGGTGATCAAACTCGGCAGCGTCAACAAAACCGCCTGGCATCTGGCGATTCTGCGCGGCGGAGAGGGGGCGAATGCCCGCGCGCTCTGGCTCGATTACGACTCGGGCGGCTACCATGCCCACGCCGACGGTCTGAATATCGGACTGTTCGCGAAGGGGCTGGACCTGCTGCCGGATTTCGGATATCCCCCGGTGCAGTTCGGAGGATGGGGATCGCCGCGCGCCCGCTGGTACACCATGACGGCGTCGCATAATACGGTGGCGATTGACGGCGCGAATCACCGCAGTCAGGCGGGTTCAATGGCGGAGCGCGCCGGGTATGAGGGGCTTCCCGCTGGCAGAACCACGCTCTGGGCAGAGGGGAAACAGTTGCGCGCAGTGCGCGCCTCCGGGCCGGAGATGGTGAACGGCAGGCAGTTCGAACGCGCGCTGGCGATGGTAGACATCTCCGAAAGCGACTTCTACGTCCTGGACATCTTCCGGGTGGTCGGCGGACGCGATCATGCCCGTTTTCTGCACAGCCACTTTGGAGCGCTCTCCGCGAAGGGGCTGAATCTGGAGCCTGCGCCGGACTACGCACACAACACCCAGATGCGCAACTTCCAGACCGATCCGTCGCCTGCCACCGGCTGGAGCGTGGACTGGAAGATCGAAGACCGGCATCGCTATCTGCCTCCCGGCTCCGAGAGGCATCTGCGTTTCACCGATCTGACGGAAGGCGCGCAGGCTTTTCTCGCGGAAGCGTGGATCGCGCCCGCCGGCTTTACGGATACATCGGAGATATGGATACCGTGCGTGATGACGCGCCGCCGCGTCGAAACCGGGACGCTTGCCTCCACTTTCGTCGGCGTGCTGGAGCCATATGAGAAGACGCCGCTGGTCGCGCAGATACGCCGCCTGCCGCTGACGGCTCCCGGCGGCGCAGTCTACCCCGACGCCTGCGCGGCGGTTGAACTGCGCCTGCATGACGGACGCCAGGACCTGCTGATCGCTGCCGACACAGAGAATCCTCTCGCGCTCTCGCCCTCTCTCGCAGCAGACCGTCTGCTGATCCAGAGGGAGTGGAACGTTACGCTCGATGGAGAGTTATGCTGGATTCGGCGGAACGCTTCGGGAGCGGTGGAGCGGGTGGCGTTATGCCGCGGGCGTTCGGTTCGGATCGGCGCGATGGAGATCCGTCTGAAGCGCGCGGTGGAGTATATCGAAATCCGTTTTGATTCGGCAAGGGCGGAGATTGCGGCGGGCGAGGCGGACGCCGTCGAACAGATTATCACAGGAGGAGATTAGTGCGCGCCCACTACTATCAGCAGTTCGATGCCGACTACGACCGCGATATTCCCGGCGAAGGGTACGGCGGCTGGAAAACGGCGGAGATCGAGGTTCCGAAGGAGCATACCGCGCTGGTCGTCATGCACGCCTGGGAGACCGGGACGTTTGCAGACAATCCGGGCTGGCATCGCGCCGTGGAGTATATTCCGCGCGCCGCGCAGATCTGCCGCAAGGTCTTTCCTCCGCTGCTGGCGACGGTACGCGGAGCCGGCTGGAACCTGTTTCATGTGGTGGGAGGAGGCGACTACTACCGTCATCTTCCTGGCTATCAACGGGCGGTTTCGCTGGCGGGTTCGCCTCCCCCCGCGCCGGAGAGCATTCCCGCCGATCCCTCGCTGGAGAGGCTGCGGCGCTTTCGCGCAGAGCATGTCTTCGTCGGGCGGCACAACGAGGCAGATGTGGCGCGCGGCTTTCAGAACCTGGACTTTCCGCCGCAGGCGCGCCCGCTGGAGACGGAGGGGATTGCGGAGAACGGGCATCAACTCTTTGCGCTCTGCCGGGAGGCGGGAGTCAGTCACCTGATCTATGCGGGATTTGCCATCAACTGGTGCCTGCTGCTCTCTCCGGGCGGCATGGCGGAGATGAGCGGGCGCGGGCTGCTCTGCTCCGCCATCCGTCAGGCGACCACCGCCGTCGAGAATCGGGAGACGGCGCGGGAGCAGCGATGCAAGGAGATCGCGCTGTGGCGGGTCGCGCTGGCATTCGGGTTTGTGTTCGATCTGGACGATTTTCTCGTCGGCGCGCGGGCATCCTCTGCGGCGGAAGCCTGACGCAATGAACGCCGATCCCGTCCATCGTATGGATTCCGGGGAGCCTCCTCTGCCGGAGGCGGATAACCGGAACCTGCGCGGGTCCGGCCGGATACGCCTGCGCGTTCTGGCGCTGATTCTGGCGGCGCAGGCGGCGCTGATTGCCTGGGTGGCGGACAGCGAGATCGCCCAGAGCGTCTACCTGATCTGCTACTCGCTGATGATGCCGACCGTCATCTATCTTCTGATCGGGCGGACGTTGATGCACCGGTTCGGGCTGGCACGGCAGGAGCTTCTGTTCGGCTATATCGTCCTGACCTGCACCATCCCGATCATGGGATTCGGCGGGATGCGTTTTCTGATAACGGGGATGGGGTTTCTGCCCTACTTTTCCGCGACCCAGCCGCAGTGGAACGCCTATCTGCCCGCGCTCTCCTCGCTGCCCGTGCTGCACGATCCGGAGGCGATCCGCGCGCTCTACCAGGGCGGGACGGGCGTCCCCTGGCAGGCATGGCTGCTGCCCATCGGATTCTGGAGCCTCTACCTGCTGCTTCTGAGCGGAATCTGGATCGGGCTGGCAGCGGTTCTGCACCGTATCTGGATTCATCAGGAGCGTCTCACTTTCCCGATCACGGTGCTGCCGATCCAGCTTACCGACCCGCGTGACGACCTGTTTCACCGCCCGCTCTTCTGGATGGGCGTTGCCGTCCCGGTCGTTCTGCAGAGTCTGCTGGTGCTGCACGACTGGTATCCCTCGGTTCCCGCGTTTCAGTTGAAGGCGTTCGATATCAAGCCGCTTCTGTTCACTTCTCCTCCCTGGAACTCCCTGCCCGATCTTCAGGTCGGCTTCTACCCGATGGCGATCGGGCTAGCCTACTTTGTCCCCAGCAGCGTCAGCTTTAGCTGCCTCTTCTTCTGGATCGCGACACGGCTCTCCTATCTGATCGGGACGCTGTTTGGCGTGGAGTCGGCGGGAACCGGGGCGGCGCGTTTTCCCTTTCGGGAGGAACAGGCAGCGGGAGCCTGGATCGCCTTTGCCGCGCTGGCGTTATGGGGAGCGCGCCTGCGCTGGTCGCATCTGATGCAGACCTCGCCGTCGAGGGACCGGCGGGACCTTCGGCGGTTGGGCGCGCTGGCGGCGCTCTGTATGACGCTCTGCGCCGCCATGATGATGGCGGCGGGGATCGCGCCGCTGATGGCGTTGGGGACGATCGCGCTCTATGTCGCCTATGTGTTGTGCGGGGCGCGGGTGCGCGGCGAGGCGGGGGGTATCTGGACGTTTGCGCCTCTTAGCTGGACGCCCGCGCGCGTCATGGGCGGACTGCTGGGAACCTACGGACTGCCTCCGCGCGCGATGGTGGCAGGCGGGCTGTTCGATCTGGTGCATGTGGATATTCGGGCGCAGATGCTGCCCTATCTGTTCGAGGGACTGAAGATCGGGGAGACGGCGGGACTGCGCTGGCGCACGATCCTGTGCTGGTGCGGGATCGGAACGGTCACCGCGCTGCTGTTTGCCTGGTGGTTCAGCCTGAGTCAGTTCTACTCACTCGGCGCGGCAACCGCAAAAAGCAACGCCTTTGCCATGTGGAAGGCGCAGGTGGGTATGAACGAGATGCATCGCAGCGCAAGCCAGCGCGCCCCCTTCGATGTTTCGGGAATGACCGCGCTGCTGTTGGGCGGGGGATTCACCGCGCTGCTGGCGTGGCTGCGAACGCGGCTGCCCTTCTTCCCGCTGCACCCGGTCGGCTATGTGCTAAGCAACACCCTGAGTCTGGCAGCCTTCTTCGTGCCGTTTCTGCTGGCATGGA
The DNA here is from genome assembly GCA_964429855.1 of uncultured Chthonomonadaceae bacterium. GTDB lineage: Bacteria > Armatimonadota > Chthonomonadetes > Chthonomonadales > CAJBBX01 > CALLMM01. The sequence goes on along the minus strand of CAYSDM010000006.1, from coordinate 58,716 downwards.
TGACCAAAGTTCTGGTGCTGCGCTACGGGGGACACGCCCTCTATCGGCGCAGCCTGGCTTTCTTTGTGGGACTTACGCTGGGGGATATCGGGATTCAGGCGGGATGGGCGCTGATCGGGCGGCTGTTTCAGGTTCCGATCTATCAGTTCCTCTCCTGAAAATAAAAGCCCCCGCGCAGTCAGAGAACGCGGGGGCGGAAAAGTGCGCGGGGGGTTGTTTAGAGAGGACAACCGAAGGGAGGCGGTGGCGGCGTGGAGTCCGGGAAGAGGAAAACCGATCCCAGATCCTTATCGCCGGCAGGGATAGAGCCTGTTGACATAATGCAGGCTGCCGTATTCGCCTGATTGCGGATATAGTAGGCGTAGACCTTGCCTCCATATCGCGCGGTATTGGCGGTATATCCGGTTGCGGGCGGGTCTACCTGGAACAGGGCGGTGCCCGCAGGAACGGTGGAAAACTTGAAGAAACCGTTGGAATCGGTCGTGGTGCTGCTCAGCGATGTGCCGGTTGCCGTGCGGAGGGTAACGGTCGCGCCGGAGATGGTGGTTCCGGTTCCATCACGGAAGACTTTGCCACAGAGAACGGGAGTGGTCGAGCCGCCGGGACTTCCGCATGCGCCGGTGCCGCCGGGCGGATTACCCCCACCCCCTCCACCGCCGCCGCATCCAACGACGACGATCACGGAACAAACTGCCAGTGCTGTCAGCAGGTTCTGCTTCCAGGTGCCGGGGCGAAACAGTGCCCTTTGAGCCATGAACCTTCCTCCTGAATACGTGAGGCTTTCATGCGGGGGGCGCAGCGCTCTCACAGGGTGGTTATGTAGCGCGAACATTATACAACGCGCAACCGAGTTACGCAAGCGTTTTTTACAGGTTTGTCCGCCGATCCCTGTCGGAAAGCCTATCGGATTCCGTTATTTTCTCTGGAATCGGGGCGAACTTCACCGTCTACTCCTTCGGCACGCCGTCCGTTTTTCCGTTGGGATAGCCGCCATTCCAGTTATAGACCGCGCCGCCGAGTCTGCCATAGAGGGGGTCATGCCCCTCCGGCGTATAGTAGGCGACTTTGACAGAGACCGAATGCCCGTCCGCCACCGCCACATTCATCCGCCGATTGTGCGGCGAGGGATAGACATTGGGCCACCAGGCGGTATCCCAGTACCAGGTCATCGCCCAGGGATAGGAGGGCGGTCCGAACGGTCCCTGCGCCCGGTAGAATCCGGCTTCCGTCAACAGAACGGTCTGGGCGGGGATCTCGACATTCTCAATCGGGAACGGTCCCGGGGCAAAAACCCCGAAGAAGCGCAGATTCAACGCATAGCTGCTGTCGGCGGGATAGCCGTGATAGGGGTTGGTCGCCTTCTTAAACGGATTAACCGGGCAGTCGGTGATCTCCTGATCGGCGATATAGGGCTGCAGGCAGGCGATCCATGTACGCCACTTTCCTTCGGGCTGAGGATACTCCGGCGGAGGCAGGCAGCCGTCATGATCCAGCGCATAGAGCAGCAGTCCGGTCGCCATCCGCCGCTGATTGGTCAGGCAGCGGGTGCGCGCAATCTGCGCGCTGCGCCAGCGCAGGGAAGGGATTGCGGCGACCAGCGCGGAGACCGTCAGCAGAATCACCAGAAAGATCGCTGCCGAACGGGAGAGGAATCGCCGGGGAGGGCGGGGCGATGCAGGCGCGCTACTGTTTTCTTCCACGATTGGACGCCGTGCGTGATACGGCACGCGGGGTAGTCTTTGGAGACGATCCGGCAGCGTTTTTTGCGCAAGACCCGGACGCGCCGGAACGAGCGCCGGGCGCGGAAGCGCGCTTTTCAGAGCGTGTCCCGGATCTGCGCGGCGGCGTCGGCGCGCCGAACAGGCGCGTCAGAACGGCTTTGCCGGACGCGCTCCGTCCCCAGAAAATGAAGACAATAGATGCCAGGATGACGGCGATTGTCAGCGCCTGCGCCAGATTCATAAGGTATTCGCCTGTCTCTGTACCATCGGTCAGGGACTGATTCACCGCAGAGGGGCGAAACTCCTGCCGGTTCGCAAGGAGTGAAACGATTCTATGGCGTGATTCCACGCGCTAATCCATCGGCACCCACCAGACCCGTCCATCATTTCGCAGCAGATCGTCCGCCGCCCCCGGTCCCCAGGTTCCGACAGGATAGGCGTGCGGCGGCTCCGGGGAGGCTTTCCAGCCCTCCAGCACCGGCATCAGAAGCTCCCAGGCGGTCTCCACCTCGTCATCGCGGGCAAACAGGGAGGCGTCCCCCAGCATCGCGTTGAGCAGCAGTCGCTCGTATGCGTCGGGAATGCTCTGCCCGAACTCCTCGCTGTAGGCAAAGCGCATGGAGACCGGCTCCACCTGCACCGTCGGACCGGGACGTTTGGCGCTCATCAGGATTTCGACGCCCTCATCCGGCTGTATGCGCAGGGTCAGGCGATTGGGCGTCATATCCATACAGGACATACGCGCAAAAAGCACATCCGGCACATCCTTGAGCTGCAATACCACCTCGGTAACGCGCCGGGGCATCCGCTTGCCTGCGCGCACATAGAACGGCACGCCCGCCCATCGCCAGTTATCCACCCAGAAACGCAGCGCAGCCGCCGTTTCCGTGTGCGAGTCGGCAGGAACGCCCTCCTCCTCCCGATAGCCGGGAACCGGCTTTCCGCCGACGCTTCCGGCGCTATACTGGGCGCGAATGGCGCTGCGCGCCACCTCTTCCGGCGTAAAGCGGCGAATGGAGCGCAGCGCCTTCACCTTCTCATCCCGGATGGCGTCTGCCTCCAGCGAGATCGGCGGCTCCATCGCGATCAGGGTCATGATCTGCAGGGCATGATTCTGGACAATATCGCGCAGGATGCCCGCCTCATCGAAGTAGGCTCCGCGCCCCTCTACGCCGAGGGTCTCCGCCACCGTGATCTGTACATTATCCACATACAGATGGTTCCACAGCAGTTCAAACAGGCGGTTGGCGAAGCGCAGCACCAGGATGTTCTGCACGGTCTCCTTGCCCAGATAGTGATCTATCCGGTATATCTGCTCTTCGGAGAAAATGGAGCGGATATGCCGGTTTAATGCCCGCGCCGACTCCAGATCGTAGCCGAACGGCTTCTCGATCACGATCCGAGTCCAGGGACCCTTCTCCTGCGGGAGACGCGCCAGCCCCGCCTGTCCCAGATGGGTCACGATCCCGGCAAAGTTGTCCGGCGGAGTCGCCAGATAGAAGAGTCGGCTGCCGCTCAGACCAAGCTCCCGATCCAGCGCATCGAGCCGTCTGCTCAGTTGCCGGTAGCCCTGCGGGTCGTCCAGAGTGGAGCGATGGTAGAAGACGCGGCGGGTGAACCGCTCCCAGGTCTCGCCTTCGGCGGGCAGGGAGGGGGCAAAGGCGCGAACGGCTTCCCGCAGGTCTTCCCGGAAGCTCGCATCGTCTTTGTCGCGGCGCGCAAAGGCGACGATGGCGAATCGCTCCGGCAGAAGCTCCTGCACCGCCAGACTGTAGAGCGCGGGGATCAGTTTGCGACGGGTCAGGTCGCCTGTCGCGCCGAACAGCACCAGCGTACAGGAATCGGGCACGACAGAGAGGGTCTCATCACACGGTTCAACGGAATTCATGGGCGGAGTCCTGCTTCCTGAAAATAGTGTCTATCCAGTTGGCGTAATCTCCACGATACTCCTGCCGAAAAAAGAGGGGAACGCAGAAAACCGCGTTCCCCCGTTTCGTGTCAGAACTCCCTTATTCGGAGACGGCTTCCTTGAGTCGTCCCGCCGTCTGCGAGTGGCGCAGCTTCATCAGCGCCTTCGCTTCGATCTGTCGCACCCGCTCGCGGGTGATTCGCAGGCGTCGTCCCGTCTCCTCCAGCGTATGCGGATCTTCCTCATTCAGACCATATCGCAGGATGAGAACATCCTTCTCCCGCGGAGTCAGAGTGTTCAGCGCCCGCTCCAGTTCCTCCCGGACCAGGTAGCGGAAGACATGGTCGGACGGCGAACTCTCTTCTCCAGCACGCAGGAAGTCCCCCAGTTGCGACTCGCCCTCCTCGCCCACCGGCGACTGCAGCGAGAGCGGCTGCGCCGCGCTGCGCAGAATCTGAATCAGCCGTTTCTCCGTCATCCCGACCGCCTCCGCCAGTTCCTGGCGAGTCGGCGGACGGTTCAGGCTCTGGTACAGTTCCGCGCGAATCCGCGCAATCCGGCTGATCGCGTCCACCACATGCGCCGGGAGCCGGATCGAACGCGCCTGATTCGCCAGCGCGCGAGAGATCGCCTGTCGAATCCAGTGGGTCGCGTAGGTGCTGAAACGGTAGCCCTTGCGGTAGTTGTACTTCTCCACCGCGCGGATCAGTCCGATCATGCCTTCCTGCATCAGGTCTTCCAGCGGCAAGCCGCGTCCCAGGAACCGGCGTGCCACCGACGCCACCAGACGCACGTTCGCGTTGACCAGTTCCTCTCGCGCCCGCGCATCGCCCTGCTCGACCCGACGCGCCAGCCGGATCTCCTGATTCGGCGTCAGCAACGGCGTCTTTCCCGTAGAGATCACCCAGGGATCGGGAATATCGTGAGGATCGTTCATCATTGCCAGCATATCCCCCTCCTCATCCCAGGCTTTATCCTCCGAAGAGGTCTCTGAAGTCTCCACCGTTCCCGCTTCCCGTCCTGTGTCCGGATCCAGCTCCAGCAGAATATCGTTGAGACGCTCCACATCCAGTTCCGGGCAGTCGGCATTCAGGCAGTGATGCACCTCCAGCGCCAGATCGGTCGTCGGCGACAGGCCACGCGCGCGCAGTCGGCAGCACATTCGGACAATCTCATTTCGTGTTGGCATGATGTTCACTTTCTCTCACCGTCCCAACCTGCCCCAGACAACCCGATGCTCACGGCGCTGCGAAAGACCTGTTCTATCGGCACAGGGCAATCCTCTTTGAGATTCGGGTCTGTAAAAGTTAGCAGAATCGTATAAAAGCGTCGGGTCGCGCGCTCCGAGGACCGGAGCGCGAAGATAATCGTGTCGCGGGAAAGAAGCCGAAGAAGAAAAACGGGACGACGCTCAGGCGTCGTCCCGTCTTCAAGAGAGGTTCTTGACAGAGATAGCTCTCTGTCTGCGGTCTGACGTTCGCCTTTGCGTTTTTAAGTCGTATCGGCTCCGTTCGGCGTTGCCTCGCTGGCGGTCGCATCAAGCGACTCAGCCGGGGCATTCTCTCCCGGACGGACTCTGGCAACGACTTTCTCCCGGATTTCGGCGGCTCTGTCCGCCACCTGATGCGATAGCTCGCTCGCCTTATCCTTGAGAGTGGTTGCCTTCTCTGCGATCTGAGCACGGGTATCTGTTCCGGCAGCGGGGGCATAGAGTATGGCTACGGTCGCTCCCACCGCGACGCCCAGCAGAAAGATCAGCAACGAGTTGCCGATCGAGCCGGCTTGATCCTGTTTTTCAGACATCTTTCTGACCGCTCCTTGGTACTGGCTGAGGCAAAAGAGACTGTTCTTCGACACTACTCTATACGTTTACGTTCGGATGATGCGCAAGGTTTCGTAATCCGCCTCTATTTTTCCTCTCAAAGTACCGGCGTTTTTCCCTTCCTGCGATCCCTCTTGTCCTGCAGTCTGTCCACGGCTTTGATCTGATTCTCGTCTATTAGACGCACAACCGGAAACCATATTACCCCTCAGTTTCGACTCCTTTTTTCAAAAACTTTACGGATATTCGGCAAAGGCCCATGAATTCTTCAGTAAACCTGGTGAAAAGTCGTCACAAATCAGGGCAGTCCAACGAGTCCGGTTATTCTTGACGGGGCGCGGCTTCGGATCGTACAATAAAAGGGCTGGCATACAAGGAGGATTCTACAGATGCAGTTCCGTTGGATGAAAATAGTCAGTCTTGCGCTGGTTGGCGCGGTGATCGGGTCGCTGGCGGCGGCGCAACAGACGCCGAAGCGAATCACCAGGCCTGTGAAGCCGCCAAAAGGCGCGATGGTGCTGTTCGACGGCAAAGATGGCTCACAGTGGGTGCATCGGGGAAGCGGCAAGCCGTTTGAGTGGACATTGGTCGAAGGCGCGATGGAGGTGAAACCGGGAACCGGCGACATTCAGACGAAGCAAGAGTTCGGCGACTTCCAACTGCATGTGGAGTTCATGGTTCCTCTGATGCCGGAGGCGCAGGGACAGGCACGCGGCAACAGCGGCGTCTATATGCATGGGCGCTATGAGATTCAGGTGCTCGATTCCTACGGTTTGACGCCCGAAACCGGCGACTGCGGCGCGCTCTACGGGCAGGCTCCGCCCCGTGTCAATGCCACCCTTCCCCCGAAAGAGTGGCAGACTTACGATATCACCTTCCGCGCCCCGCGCTTTGACGCAGCGGGCAACGTGACGGAAAAGCCGCGCATTACCGTGCTGCACAACGGCATCAAGATTCACGACGATGTGGAGATTCAACAGTGTCCCACCGCTGCCGGACTGCCCGGACCGGCGGTGAAGACCGGTCCCATTCTGCTGCAGGATCACGGCAACGCGGTTCGCTATCGCAACATCTGGCTGAAACCTCTGAACCTGTCGAAGAGGGTTCAAAATTAAAACGCGCCGGTTCCTCTTGATCCTTTGCGGGACTCTGTGAGGAACCGGCGCGTTTTGGGGGTTCTACCTTTCGGCGAGGAAGGTCTCCACCTCAAGTCGGGCAGGCATGGAGGTCTGCGCGCCCATACGGGTAATCGAGAGCGCCGCGGCGGCATTGGCGAAGTGGATGGCGGGACCGAGTTCCATCCCCTCACCCAGAGCGCAGGCAAGCGCGCCCGTGAAGCAGTCCCCGGCGGCAGTGGTGTCCAGCACCTTCACAGTATGCGGCGGGGCATAGAAGTCGCGATCGCGTGTCGCCGCCGCTACGCCAAGCGGTCCCAGCGTGACCACCGCCGCGCCTACCCCTCTCTCCAGCAGCGCGCGCGCCGCTTTTTCGCCGTCAAACCCCTCGCTAAGCGTATGCCCCAGAAGCATCGCCGCCTCGCCCTCATTAGGAGTCAGTACGTCTACGCCGTTGAGAAAGCCTTCCGGCAGGGGCAGCGCGGGCGCGGGATTCACCACCACCATTTTACCAAGCTCGTTTGCCAGACGGATGGCGGCGGCGACCGTTCGCAGCGGAACCTCAAACTGAATAACGACAACGTTCGCCGCCGCAAACGCCGGGCGCGCCGCCTGCACATCTTCCGGGGTCAGGTGACCGTTTGCGCCGGGAGCCACCACGATGGAGTTCTGCCCGACCTCGTCCACGCAGATCAGCGCGACGCCGGACGGGTTGTTCTCATCTCGCGCAATCTGCTCCGTGCGGACTCCCGCCGCCGCGATATTCGCCACCGCGCGCTCGCCGAAGATATCCGCGCCGACCCGCGCCACGAAGGTAACCTCCGCTCCGAGGCGCGCCGCCGCTACCGCCTGATTCGCGCCCTTGCCGCCCGCCGTCATCAGAAAGTCGCCGCCCAGCACCGTCTCGCCGGGGGACGGAATGCGCTGCGTTTTTACCACCATATCGGTATTGCTGCTGCCGACGACAACCACCTTCGCGCGATGCTGCATGAGGGTCTCTCTTTCACTCCGAGCCGGAGGTTTCGCCCGCCGCTATCGGGACACTCGCAGGCGTCTCAGCGGCGGACGCGCTCTTCTCGGATCGAATGGTGCGAATCCGCAGAATCATGCCGCTGGCAGCGATCCCGACGCAGACAATAAACCACTCCACCCATTGCCGGTCTGTCCGCCAGATGGAGAACAGAAGCGATGCCCATAGAAGCGACAGCGCAACGATCTTATTCTTGAGGGTGATCCCGCGCTTCTGCTGGTAGTCGCGAATGATGGGACCAAAAAGCGGACTGGCAAGAATCCAGCGATAGTGCCGCTCGGAACTACGCACATAGCAGGCGGTCGCCAGCAAGAGAAACGGCGTCGTCGGCATCAGGGGCAGAAATATCCCGATTAAGCCGAGAACGACGTTCACATGACCAATCCACAGAAGCGCCCATCTGGTCGCGGGTTTCATATAACTCTCATCTTTCCCAGCGCGCCCGAATAGAAAGCCCATGACGGCGTATCCGGCGCGAATTACAAACTCATCATACCCGAAGGGCGCGTTTCGCGGAAGGTTTTCTGACAAAAGCAGGACTTTCCTCCAGATCGGCAGAATGGCGGCGAATCTACAAATGGACAGGGAGGAGAGGATGCTGCACAGCGCAGAGGTTCGCTGGTTTGACGCGGGAGCGATCCCGACGGAGGTTCAGGCGTGGTTCTGCGGCGGGCAGACGCTTGCGCCGGAGATCCGCACAGACCGCTACCTGCGGTTTGAAGGCTGCGAGACGGTCGGCGTGAAGATTCGACAGGGCAACTTCGAGATCAAGGCGCTGCGAGGGGCGACCGAGTCGGTGCGCTATGCCGATTCGGTCACGGGACGGGCAGACTGCTGGGTAAAGTGGTCGTACAGCCAGCCGCCGGTGGAAGCCTGGGTGCAAGCGCTTCTGGCGGATAGTCGGGGATGGGTCGAAATCGGCAAGAGGCGCCTGCTGCGGAAGTTTTCGCTGGATAAGGGCGCGGTGGAGGAGGTCGCCGCCACCGAACGCCCGCAGGAGGGCTGCAACTTCGAACTGACCGAGATAAGCTCCAGCGGAGCTCTCTGGTGGAGCCTGGCATTCGAAGCGTTCGGCGATCCGGCGCGGGTGTGGGAGAACTTGCGGCTGACGGCGGTCGGTCTGTTCGCGCAGTCCCCGCCTCCTCTTCTGCTCGATACCACGCGCTCCTGCGCCTACCCGGTCTTTTTGAACGCTCTGTAGATCGCTCTGCGGGGAGGAACGCCCCGTTGAGCGTCAAAGAGGATACCTGTGGAGGAGAGAATGGCAGAGACGAAGACCTGCGTACCGGTAGAGATCGCCCTGACGGCGGCAGAGCCGTACCAGGATCCCTTTTATGATGTCGAAGTCTACGTGCGGTTTACCGACCCGAAGGGCGCGGCGCGGCGAGTCCCGGCTTTCTGGGCAGGGGGAGGGGTCTGGAAAGCGCGTTATGCGTCGCCGGTGGCGGGTACGCACACCTATCGCAGCGAATGCAGCGCGCCGACAGATTCAGGTCTGCATGGCGCACAGGGAGAGATCACGATTACGCCCTACGAAGGTGGCAATCCGCTGTTTGCGCGGGGTCCAATACAGATATCGGAAAACCGTCGCCATTTTGTCTATGGGGATGGCACGCCGTTCTTCTGGCTGGGCGACACCTGGTGGATGGGACTCTGTCACCGCCTGCGTTGGCCCGATGAGTTCGCGCAGTTAACCGATGACCGCGTGGCGAAGGGATTCACCGTCGTCCAGATCGTGGCGGGTCTCTATCCCGATATGCCTCCCTTCGATCCCCGCGGAGCCAATGAGGCAGGTTTTCCCTGGGAAGAGGACTATGCGCGTATTCGCCCTGAGTATTTCGACCTGGCGGACCGCCGCCTGTTCCATCTGATCGAGTCCGGGATCGTCCCCTGTATTGTGGGAATGTGGGGCTACTTCCTTCCCTGGATCGGCGTGGAGAAGGCTAAACAGCACTGGAAGTACCTGATCGCCCGTTATGGCGCGTGGCCCGTAGTCTGGTGCATCGCTGGCGAGGCGAACCTGCCCTACTATCTGACCGAGGGCTTCCCCTTCGATGATCGGGAGCAGGTGCGCGGCTGGACGGAGGTGATGCGCTATGTACGCGCCAACGATCCCTGGCATCGTCCGATCAGCATTCATCCGACCGGACTGGGACGACTGACTGCGCGCGGAGCCACCGACGACGAGTCGCTGCTCGATTTCGATATGCTGCAGACCGGACACGGTCAGCGGGAGACTCTGGCTCCAACGGTGGAGACGATGCGGCTGTCGCGGGCGGCGGAGCCGCGCATGCCGGTGCTCAACAGCGAGGTCAGTTATGAGGCGCTGATGGATCGAATCCCGGCGGAGATCGCGCGGTTGATGTTCTGGACGAGTATGCTCTCCGGCGCGGCGGGACATACCTATGGCGCCAACGGAATCTGGCAATGTAACCGCCGGGATACGCCGCATGGAGCCTCTCCGCATGGCGGAAACTACGGGGTTATTCCCTGGGAAGATTCGATGCGCCTGCCCGGTTCCGGGCAGCTTGGCGCGGCGAAGCGTCTGCTGGAGGAGTATGCCTGGCACGCGATGGAGCCGCAGAGAGAGGGCGCGGTCTGGGAGAGCGGGGGCAGTGATTCGGAGTACTGGGCTCCCTACGCGGCGGATTTCGGCGCGGATGTGCGGATCGTCTATGTGCCGGAGGGACGTTCCATCCGGGTGCGCGGACTGGCGGCGGAATCCGCCTATCGGACGATCCTCTTCGATCCCGCCTCCGGGATGCTGGACAGCCTGCCGGATCAGGAGACCGATGCGAGCGGAGAACTGACGCTGGTTGATCCCGAATACGGTCACGACTGGGTAGCTATCCTGGAGGCGGTCCGGGAGTCTGAATCATGAGCATTTCTCGTCGAGAACTGATCGTATCGGCAGGCGCGGGCCTGCTGGCGGGCATGGCGGCGTTGGAGGCGTCTACAATGGATGATCTTGCGGAGATGATTCGAATCCCGGCGGGGAAGTTTCGCATGGGGACGCCGCGCGCGGAGGCGGAGCGGTTGGCGAAGAGGTACGGTTTTGAGGTCTCCTGGCTGAGCGGCGAGTATCCTGAGCGCGAAATAGAGCTTCCCGCCTACTACATTGACCGCTATCCGGTGACCAACCGGCAGTTTGCCGCCTTCTGCAAGGCGACCGGATACGCGCCGCGCCCGCACTGGAACGGTCCGGAGCCTCCGGCGAATCTGCTGGATCATCCGGTGACTTTCGTCCATCAGCCGGATGGCGAGGCGTATGCGCGATGGGCAGGAAAGCGTCTGCCGACACAGGCGGAGTGGGAGAAGGCGGCGCGCGGTGAAAAGGGACTGCTCTATCCCTGGGGCGACACGTTCAAGCCGGACGCCTGCCGGTGGAATCGCGAGGACATTGGCGACGGTCCCGGAACGGCGCCGGTCAACGCCCATCCTGCCGGAGCCAGTCCCTACGGAGTGATGGATATGGCGGGAAACGTCGCGGAGTGGTGCGCGGACAGACCGGGGCCGCCCTCTGCCTATCTCAAAGGCGGCTGCTGGAAAACCGTCAGTCCGATCAATCTGCGTCCCGCCGCCCGCAATATGAGCGGCTGGGCGACCAACGTCGCCCCCTTCTATGGCTTTCGCTGTGTACGCGAGGAGAAGTAGCATGAACCGCATCCGATTTCAGCCCGTCGGGGAGAGCATGGGCGCGATCATCTCGGCGGTTCCTGCCTTCCCCGGCGATACATTTATGCTGACGGTTCCCGAATCCATCGGGGACAGCGCGCGCGCCTGCTGGCCCCCCGGTTTGAAGGTTGCCTGGAAGCCGCAGGATAACGGCGGGTGGAGATGCGAGGGAATCTTCGAGAAGGAACTGCGCTATTCGTTGTCGGTGACGACGGAGGAGGATACGGTGGATGTTCGTATTCGCCTGACCAACGACAGCGAGCGCCACTGGAAGCAGAGCCTCTCCTTCAACTGCTTCAACTGCTCCGGTTCCAAAGCGCTCAACGACTATGAGTGCCTGCGTCACTGGACTCGCGCGCGGGGGCAGTTCCGTCGGCTGGTCGAACTGCCCCGCCATTTTGGACCGCGCCCGACGATCCAGCTTTACAGTGTCGTGGGCGCGCCGAAAGGAAGGGATATCCCCTTCGTCGCCAACTTTGACGCCACGCCCGACGTGGTGATGGAGAACTGGCTTGCCATCCGATCCCGGGACGGCAGGCGGCTGGCGGCGACGGTCTCCTCTCCGACGCTCTTTCTGTTTCAGAACATGGAGTACTCCTGCATCCACAGCGCCTCAAGTCTGGGAGCGCTCTCCCCGGGACAGACCGGGGAGGCGCTGCTGCGTCTCTACTTTGTGGAGGCGTCGCTGGAGGAGTGGTATCGCCGGATTCGCCGGGAGATGCCCTGAGCGAAATCTCTACGGTTTTCGCGTGAGCCGCAGGGCGATATCCTCGGAATAGGGCGGGGAGGCGAGCGTCAGTTCGCCGCCCGGATGCTCATAGGCGCGCGACTTGCCTCGCTCGCCGGTGCGCGGATTAACCCATTCGGCGCTCCATTCGCCCGCAGGCAGCAGGAGTTTCAGTTCTGCTTGCAAGCCCCCTTTCAGATAGAGCGCGACCGCCTTCCCTTCCTCCATAAGCGCGCGCGCCGTCGCTCCCTCCGGCACGCCTCCGCGAATGATCTCGTTCGCCGGACGCATCTTCAGGAAGTTGAAACGGGCGATAAACTCCCGGAGTGTCTGTAGCTGACGGCGCAGAGAGGCTCCTCCTCCTCCCGGCTGTTTTTCCGGCAGCCGGAACGAGCCGTCTTCATGCCCGACGGTGAAGGAGTAGTCCAGATGGTTGTAGACCGCGCCGCCTGCCAGAATAAACTCCCATCCGTCCGTGCGATAGGGCGTATCGGCGACCCCCTTGAAGCCGGTCTCATCGAAGCCAATCGCTCTGTTGAGGGAGGCGTTGACGGCGACGGCATCGGGCGGGTTGGCGTAGTGGAAGTTGAAGAGCGAGACGGCGGGATGCGGATTCTCGATCTTTGCGGAGCCGTTGGCGATGTTCTGCGCGATCATAAACGGAGCCGGAAAGCCTTTCTGCGTCTGCACGATGACGTCCGCGATTCGATGCTGCCACTCCCGCGTCACGCCGCCGAAGTATGGCTCGTTGCATATCTCATAATAGACGTTGTCGAACTCCTTCAACTCCGTCACGATCTTGCGAACCATCGCCTCCTGCACGGTCAGAATCGCCCGGTGTTTGAGCGTGTTGACCTCCGTGCGCGGCACGTTGCCGATCCCGTTGACGTTGTTGCGGATATGCAGCGGGCTGAGGTTCCACATCGAATCTTCGTAGTAGGGACAGAAGAGAGTCACCTCCACGACAATGCCCCGCTTTCCCGCCTCCCGCACAAACTCCTTCAGTCGGCGAAAATAGGCGTCGTCCCAGCGGTTCAGGTCAAACTTATTCCCGCCGTTGGCGTAGCCGGGTGTGTCACTGCGCGCCCAGGGGCACAGGAGGCGACCGGGCGCGGGGGCGAGCGTGTTGCGGGTGATGCCGAACGACTGCGGGTCCTCCATGTAGACGCCGGTGAAGATGCGGGTCAGGTTAAAACCGCGCGCCTGAAGCTCCTCCAGATAGGGCGTGAACTGAAAATCGGCGTTGAGAACCGCGCCATAGTGTTCCGCGCTGGTGATCAGAATGGTCGGCTTGCCGCGAAACAGGAAGTAACGCGGGTTCTCCGGGTGAAGGTGAATGGGAATCATGGGTTTCTCCATGGACGACAGCAGCGTCAGCGCTGCCAGCAGTGATTGCAGCAACATCGGTGTCTCCTGTTAAGAGCATAATCATTTTGACGGCGGACGGAAAAAGCGGATCATAGAAAGGTTTTTTAGCGTCTATTTCGCTAGTAGATCGTCAAGGTAGTCTGGATAGATGTCATTCAGCGCACAGCCCGGCTGTCATTCTGAGCGAAGCGAAGAATCTTAAGATGTCTCGCTGCGCTCAACATGACAGGGGGTTCGTTACGCTCAACAGGACTGCCAGGCTATGCAACTATCCTACCTGGAAGAGGAACTAGAACGCCCTCCGTCGCCCCAGGACGACTTCGCGCTGCATGTGACGCGAAGCTATCCGGGCGGATAGCCTCCCAGCGCCTTGACAATTGCGAGGGTAATCGTGACCGTGAGCGCGGAGGTCAGCGTTGTCCAGAAAATACATTCGGCTGCCAGTTCGCTGTCGCCTTTGAGTTCCAGCGCCAGCAGAAAGGTGTTGACGGCGCTGGGAGCGGCGGAAGCGACGATCAGCATGGCGCCGGGCCAAGGCCACAGACCGAACAGCCAGACCACGCCCGCCATGACCAGCGGAAGCGCCGCCAGTTTCAGGCTCATCACCGGCAGCACCCGCCGCCAGTTCGGGGGCTTAACCTGCCGCGCTAGCTGCGCCCCCAGAGTCACCAGAGCCAGCGGCACCAGTCCTCCGGCAATGGTCTCCAGCGGGTATCGGACGGGAGCGGGAAGCGCGATGTTCGTCGCCTTCGCCAGCAGCGCCATGACCAGCGCGAAGAACATGGGGGTTCGCAGAAAGACCAGCAGAGGGTTCCTGTGCGCGCCGCTGGCGGCGGAGATCAGGATATAGCCCAGCACCCAGATCGTCACATTGCACGCCATCAGCACCAGCGCCTGCACGGCGCCGCCCTGACCCGGATAGGCTCGCTCTGCCAGCGGAATGCCGAAATTGCCCGCGTTGAAACCCGCGCTGGAGATGACAACCACCGAGGCGGTTGCCGCCGAAATGCCCCGCCGTCTCGCCAGACTCCAGATCGGCAGCGCAAGCGCCGCCTGCGCTGTCAGTACCGCTCCGGCGATCAGCCCCATGCTGCTCCAGGAGAGATTGCTGCCGGAGACGCGCACAAAGAGGAAGGTCGGCACAAACAGATATATCTGAATCTTCGAGAGCGTGGAGAGGTCGAGAGGAAAACGGCGCTGAAGCGCATACCCCAGCGCCGCAATGCACAGAATCGGCAGCACGACGTTCCAGAAGAGGAAGATGAACGACCGGAGGAAGGCAACCGCCTCCATCGCCTAACGTCCGCCCCGCCGTTCCGCCCACTTCTTCCAGATCGCGCCGTCCTGCATCAGCGGAATATAGACGCCCCCGACCACCGAACGCGCCTGAAATCCGACCTGTTTGCCGGTCACCGTGTCGTACCAGTCGGTCAGCGGGATTCGGGAGGGGGATTCGCTCATCCATCGCGCAATCGGAGCCATCAGCGCGTCGAAGTCTGCGCGCTTTCCGGTCAGTATCGCGCTCCATATCTCCCAGTCCAGCTTGGTGTAGGTCGCCCGGTTGTCCAGCGGAAGCCCGTAGGCGTTGAGCTTCTGGCGGTAGTGCGCCATCTCTTTGCGCGCCACCTCTTCCGGAAACAGATTCAGCCCCAGCAGTCTATCCCAGACCAGATTGTATTTCTGGCTCCAGGTTCCCTCACGGTCAAAAGCCAGCCGGTAGTGATCGCCATTCGCCGCCACCTTCTGCCACTGCGCCGCCATCTCCTGCGCGGCTTTTCGGTAGACGGCGGCATCCTCCTTCTTGCCCGCCATCTCGCACAGCATCGCGTAGCCGCCCAGCGCGACGATCGCCTTGAGCGACAGGTTGGCGTTGCGCGCCAGATGTCCGGCGAAGTCGTCCGTGCAGAGTTGGTTCTCCGGGTCGAAGCCCTTTTCGCGCAGATAGTTCGCCCAGGTCGAGACGGTGCGCCAGTAGCGCAGGGCGAAATCGGCGTTACCCTCCACCTTTGCCAGCGCGGCGATCATTATCAGCATATTGCCGCACTCTTCGACCGGCATCTGATTCTCTTCGGTCTTCTCGCCCCCGCCATAGACCTGCCCGTTCGCCTTCGGGTAGGTTCCCAGATCGTGGGGAGCGAACGGAAACCGCCAGCGTTCCGAACTCGCATAGTCGAGAATCGGCTGAAGCTGCCCCTTCAGCAGGTTCGTGTTGAGCAGCAGGAAGAAGGGCGAGGAGGGATAGGTCACATCCACCGTATTGATGCAGCCGTTGCTGAAGTTCTCTTTGGACATAAACAGCAGCGTGCCGTCGGCGTCCACCGCCAGTTTATGCGCCGCGATGCACTGCCGGTACGCCAGCGCCGCCAGATTCGCATAGCCCTCCCCACCGATCCGGGTCAGATCCTCCATCAACTCCCGGTCGAACCGCTCGCACTGTGTCCGAATCGGCTCATACTTCTTTGCGGCGGTCTGCAGCAGCTCATCGGCTTCCATCCCTTTGCGCCGCCAGTAGGGGCGTACTTTTCGGTGGAAGTACTCCAGCGAGAAGAGATCGTCGTAAGCCAGCATCAAAAGGCGGTCCGTCGGCTTTGCCTCCACCTTCCCCAGATCGAACGCGCAGGCAAGCACGGGCCAGTTGTCTCGCGCCGGACGCGGCATTCGCAGGTCGTCGGACCCCGGCAGCTTTCCCTGCGCCGCAAAGAGATCGCGCGTCGCGTGATCGGAAGCGATGACGCTCTGGACGCCGCGCCCCTCCTCCATTGCCAGATAGAGATAGCCCCAGTCAATTCGCAGATTGTCGCCCGACCTCTCCAGAACCGGCTGCTGCGCGGAACCCATTCGCAGCGCAGTCAGCTTGCCCAGCCGGTAGCGGCTCCAGACTACCGGCTGATCGGTCGTGTTAACCACCCACTCCCCGGAGACATCGGCGTAGAGCGAAACGTCGTGCGATTCTCCGTCCGTCGCCTGCGCCGCCAGGCTCAGGTAGGTGACCGGACGGCTGATAAGTTCGAGATCGGAGGGGAGCAGCGGCGAGAGGAAGGTGAGAGTCAGGCGCACGCCGTCCGCCTCAAACGTGTAGATCGTGCGGGTCGGCAGCACGGTCAGACCGGTCTGCGGAAGAGCGGGAGTCTCGTTCGGGTAGGGACCGGCATAGCGATAGGTCTTGCCGTCAATGCGGATCAAGCCGCAGAAGGCGTTCACAGCTCCCGTCCAGTGGCGGCTCCAGTCGTCCGTCAGGCGATCGCTAAACGACCAGACGCTGAAATAGGGATCATGTGTCACCAGCGGTACGGCAGGGGGACGAAAGGTCATCGGTCTATTCTCCCGCGCAAAAGCCGGGAGCGTTCCACAGAGCATCATCCATACTGACAACAGAAGGAAACAGCGTCCCATCGCTCGCGCGCTCCTTGATTGAGGTGATATATTCTATTTTTTCCTATTTTTTCAGACCGGGCTGCTTTTCCTGAATAGTCAGCAGATACGGATAGTCTGTCGCCGTGAGAACCAGAGACAGGGAGTTCTTATCGGCAGAACGGATCGTGACCGGAATCCGGCGATCAGACAGGGGATCGTATACTGCCACCGACGCGCCCTCTCCACGCACGCCTCCGATCCTCACCTCATATGCCTCCGGGCGCAGATCGGCGGTCACATCCCGCGTCATCACATAGAAGGGAATCACGAAACGACTCGCATTGACCTGATAGGGCAGGAATGCAAAGACTTCGCGGTTGTAGAGAGTCGGATGCTCCGGGGTGCCCTTTCCCCGAAACTGGTAGTGGGCGTGTGAATCGCGTATCGAGAGTACCTTCAGGACGCGAGTCTTCGCAAGATTCGGATCCAGTCCCGGACGCATCTTCTCCACAATGCGCCCCAGAGTACGCATGGCGGGCGAGACATAGGCGGAGTCGTCTTTCGGATAGGCTGAATTGGATTTCGCGTAGGCAATGAAGTTCTCCTGCACGACTCCGAGCCAGTTATCCCCGGCGAGCGCGGCATACAGATAGAGCCGCTGCACGCCCTTATTCACATAGAAGCAGTAGTAGCGGGCGGTCGTTTTTGCCTTCAGGCGAAGACCGCGTGAACGATCCGTAATGCCGTTTTCGTTGGGGGCGAAACCGACCTCCGTGATCCACAGCCAGCAGGGAACGATCTTGCCGTGGATGTTGCGGGCATAGCGCCCCCGCGGCGTTCCGCCGAAGGCGTTGGTGATCGGTCCCATGTCGCGAGCGAGGGTTTCGGTCTGAAGGGCGGTTGCATAGTATTCGGGGAAGAGCGCCGTGTAGTCCGGCAGAAAAACGGGAGGGTTCTCCGGCTGAAACAACGCGTTGATGGACGCCTGATCTTTTCGCTCATCGCCGGGAAACTTTTTCCGACCCGCATAGGGGTGCTTGCTCATCGCGCCGACCCGCGCCGGCTGCTTGCTGGAGGCGGGCCAGGGAATGGTGTTCGAGAAACCGTCGCAGAGCGTAACGCCCCGAAAGTCGTCGGGATGGGCGTTCACATAGTCCGCCGTCGCCTGCACCACACGGCTCCAGACGCTGTCTTCATGGTAGACATAGGGGCGGTCAGCATAGTAGGCATTGATAGAGAGAAACCAGGAGCCGAAGCTCAACTCGTTCCATATCTCCAGATCGAAGCCCCGATCCGGCCCGTTCTGCCTGCCGAGAGTCTCCGTGACGAACCGCGCCGTCTCTCCCACATAACGCTGCCATCCCGCAATGGTCGCGTTGTTGTCGTCGCTGCCGGGAACGGAGAACGGACGATACTTGAGGGTGGACATGGACACGTTCGTTCCGGCGTCGCCCAGGTCTTTGGGCAGCGGTTTGGAGAGGGTGATCGTGCTGCCCTCTATCGCGGTGATCAACGCCTCGCATGCCCAGTACTCTGTCAGGTTATTCAGACCGCTGTAGCCGATTCGCAGGTCGCCGGTGTCCGTTAGCTGTATCTTCATATCCCCTTTGCGCGCGGGAGCCGCCAGTTTTCTTTCAAAGAATCGTATCGGACATGGCGCGCCGCCGTGGGCGTTCAACAGAATGAGCGGACGCACGCCATATTTCCGGCAGGCGAGCAGGCGCCGGCGCAGCGACTCGCGGCTTCCCGACGTTAATTGGTCCTGAAAGTCGAAGTTGCTCCATCCGATCTCAATCCGCGCATGGCCAAAGCCGTATTTCGCCAGCATCCGAACGATCAGATCGAAATTGTGCGAATCGTCGCCATCCAGCCCGACGCCGATGGCATTCAGAAAGGCGTGCGCGGGGACCGTCTCCTGATAGGCGCGCCAGGGCTGAAGCCAGTGAGAGTAGGTTCCGAAAGGAAGGGCGGTCAGATGGCGCGGATGAATGTAGGGACCGGAAAGCTCCTGCGCCCGCGCCGTCGAAAAATATAAAGCAAGAGAGAGGATCAACAGCGGGAACGCGGTTCGTCTGAGCATAGCCGTCTCCTTCTGCGCAGGACAGGCAGACCGTCTGTCCGAAAAGTCTACACAGATAGATCCCCTCTGAAGAACGGAAACTCCTGCTTCGTAAGCGCAACGTTGATAAGGCGCGCTCCCCCGGCGAAAAGGGAAAACCGGCGGCGGGTTGGAATCTGTGAAACAAGAACGAAATACGGGCAGGCGCAGCCGTCTTTCTGTGCGTCTGCCGGAGGAGGAAGAGATCATGCCTCGTCTGAGGGTCAGCGATAACCGGCGATTTCTGGTCTTTGAGGATGGAAAGCCGTTTTTCTATCTGGGCGACACCGCCTGGGAACTGTTTCACCGTCTGAACCGCGAGGAGGCGGACCGGTATCTGGAGGATCGCGCTGCCAAGCGATTCACGGTGATACAGGCGGTCGCGCTGGCGGAACTGGAGGGGCTGACCGTCCCCAATCCCTACGGCGAACTGCCATTGCGCGACCTCGACCCGACACGCCCGAACGACGCCTATTTTTCCCATGTGGACTATATCGTGCAACGGGCGAACGCGCTCGGTCTGATCATCGGGATGCTGCCCACCTGGGGAGACAAGTGGAATAAGAAATGGGGCGCGGGTCCGGAGATATTCACGCCCGAGAATGCGCGCCTCTACGGGGAGTTTCTGGGGCGGCGCTATCGTAACCGCGACATTATCTGGATACTGGGCGGGGATCGCCCGGTCGAAAACGAGAATCATTACCGCATCGTGCGCGCGATGGCGGAGGGACTGCGCGCCGGAGACGGGGGAGCGCATCTGCGCGCCTTTCATCCCTGCGGGCAGCAAAGCTCCGCGCTCTATTTTCACGACGATTCCTGGCTCGACTTCCATATGTATCAGACCGGACATACCCGCGACCGGGACAACTATCGCAGCATCGCCGAACTCTACGCGCTGACGCCCCCCCGTCCCTGTATAGACGCCGAACCCGGCTACGAGGATCATCCCTCCGGCTTCGACCCGAAAAACGGCTACCTGGACGCCTACGACACGCGCAAGTTCGCCTACTGGGCGCTGTTCGCCGGAGCGTGCGGACATACCTACGGATGTCATGATATCTGGCAGATGTGGCAGCCGGATCGCCAGCCCATCACCGCCGCGCGCGCGCCCTGGTATGCCGCCATCCATCTGCCCGGTTCGGGACAGATGCAGTATGCGCGTCGTCTGCTGGAGTCGCGTCCGGTTCTGACCCGGATCCCCGATCAGAGTCTGCTGGTTTCCGATCCCGGCGCGGGGACGGATCATATACAGGCGACGCGCTGCTCCGAAGGCAGTTACGCCTTCGTCTACTCCGCCTCCGGGCAGACGTTCACCCTGTCGCTGTCAGCCCTTGCCGGCGAGCGGCTGAACGCCTTCTGGTACGATCCGCGTGAGGGGAGATCCATCGCCATCGGCGAAATGATGAAGACAGAGACACACACCTTCACGCCTCCCGCGAACGGTCACGGACAGGACTGGGCGCTGGTTCTGGACGATGCCTCGCGTCGTTTCCCGGAGCCGGGTATCTGAACCCGTGGACAGGGAGACCGCGATGAGCCTTCTGGCCGTTTTGATAGCGCTTCTGATCGGGGGAGCGCGACTCTCGTCACAGGGACAGGAGACTCCTGCCCCGAACTACTCCGTAATCGCTTTCGGCGCGAAAGGCGACGGGAAGACGGACGACACCGCCGCCTTTCAGAAGGCGATGGATGCGCGCGCCGCAACAGGCGGAGGCGTGGTGCAGGTTCCGAGCGGAAAATATCTGATTAAAACTCATCTGACCATTCCCACCTCGGTCACTCTCGAAGGGGAGTGGCGCGCTCCGGCGACCGTCAACCGCTACCACGATCCGAAAGACCCGAAGGGCGGTCCCGAACTCGGCGGAAGCGTGCTGCTGGCGGTGGAGGGAGCCGGACAGGAGAACGGAACCCCGTTCATCCGACTTGGATTTAATGCCACGCTCAAGGGCGTGACCATCTTCTACCCGGAACAGACCAAAACCAACCCGCCGATCCCCTATCCCTGGACGGTGCAGTCGGCGGGGGCGGACAACTGCGCGGTGGTGGATGTGCTGATGGTCAATCCCTATCAGGCGGTGGACTTCGGGACGGTGGTCGCCGGACGCCACTACATTCGCAACCTCTACGCTCAGCCGTTGCGAAGAGGGCTGTATGTGGATCTCTGCCTGGACATCGGGCGACTGGAGAATATCCACTTCTGGCCCTTCTGGACGGCGGCAGACCCCGACAGTCCGGTAGGGAAGTTTATGCTGGAGCAGGGGGAGGCGTTTATCTTCGGGCGCAGCGACTGGGAGTACGTTACCAACTGCTTCGCCATCGGCTACAACATCGGCATCCGGTTTATACGCGGAAGGGGAACCGGCCCGTATGAGGGCGCGGGCAACTACCTGCTGACGCAGAGCGGCGCGGATATGTGTCGGACGGCGGTGCTGGTGGAGGAGACGCAGGGGCATTCCGGCGTCAGTTTTGTCAATTCGCAGATATTCGGCGATCTGGTCATCAAACCGACCAACAACGGCATGGTGCGCTTCACCGGATGCGGGTTCTTCGGCAGCATAGACGGCAAGCGCGGTACGGCGCTGGCGAAACTGGCGGGAACCGGGCGCGTCTCGTTCAGCAACTGCCACTTCTACTGTATCCATCCGGAGAGCCGTAATGCGCCGGTCATGATTCTCGTGGAACAGGGACGAGTCAGCATTCAGGGCTGCGTCTTCATCAACAACCGGAATACGGCGGCGGTCAACAGCAACCCGATCCCGGTGGTTCTGGAAACAGAGGTGCGCTCCGCGATCATCACCGGCAACGAGTTCTATGGCCGGTCGCGTATTGTCAATCGGACGAAGGGCAGGGTCATTCTTCGGGACAATATCGAGGCGACCGATGAAGAGCCGTTCCCGCCGCCTCCGGGACGCGCGCCGTCCAGACCGCGTTGAGCGTACTGACGGATCACACAGAGAAGGAGTTCAGGATGAAGGCACAGGCAGCGGTCGCCACGCAGCCGCGCAGGGTCGAATTTCTGACGGTGGATGCGCCCGATCCCGGACCGGAAGATGTGGTGGTGCGGCTGACGCACTCCTGGATCAGCAACGGGACGGAAGGCTCGTTTATTCGCGGCGAGCGAATCGCAGGCGATACGCCGCGTAAAGACACCGATCCGCTTCCCTTTCCCCATATCTCCGGCTATCAGAAGGTAGGGGTGGTGGAGCAGGTCGGCGGCGCGGTGAGTGGAGTGGAGGTCGGCGAGACGGTTTTTGCGACGGTCTCAAAAGTGGAGGGGATGTTCTACTCCTTCGCCGGACATATCTCTCCCGCCGTGACACACGGTTCGCAGATATGGAAGATTCCGCCGGGGTTGGATCCGGTGGCGGTCAGCGGGCTGGTTCTGACGCAGGTCGGCTACAACACCGGGATACGACCTGCGCTCTCTCCCGGCGATGCGGCGGTGGTGATCGGCGACGGGATGGTCGGTCACTGGACGGCGCAGACGCTTCAGCATCGCGGCGCGCGCGTTCTTCTGGCGGGCAGGCATGATGAACGGCTGGCTCCGTTTTCGCCGGGCGCATCCGATCGGGTGGTCAATGTCAGCCGCGAAGACCTGCTGGAGGCGGCGCGCGCCTTTGCGCCGGAAGGAGTGCAGGTCATCGCGGATACGGTCGGCACGATTTCCACGCTCGAATCGCTGTTGCCGGTGATGCGCCACAACGGGCAGATATCCTCCGCCGGTTTCTACGGTCCTCGCGGACTGATAGATATTCAGAAGCTGCGTAACCGGGAGATCACGCTGCATACCCCGGCGGGCTGGTCGAAAGAGCGGATGGACGCCACGCTGGCGCTGCTGGCGCAGGGCGCGCTCCAGACCCTCCCTCTCATCACCCATCGCTTCCCGGCGGAACGCGCCGGAGAGGCCTTTGACCTGATACTGTCGCGCCGGGAGCCTGTCCTGGGCGTCATTCTGGACTGGTAGAGGTAGATTGAACGTAACCGAAATCGGCGCGTATGTACGCGCCTACTTTGTCGAAAATGCCGGGACATTCGGGCTGCGCCCCGAAACGCTGGAAGCGCGTTATGTGCTTAACCGGGGAGGCTTCGTCAACCACTCCTACACGATCACCGACGGAGCCTGCGCCTATCATCTCAAGCTGGCGGAGGATGAGTGGTGTCAGAGCGCGCTGCGACGATGGCACGCTCTGCGCGACATTCTGGAGAGCCGTTATCGCGCGCCAAAGATAGTCGGGTGGGTAGACCTGCCGGAGACGGATTGCTGCGGCGCGCTCTTTGAGCAGATAGACGGCAGGGTTCCCGATCTGGCAGCGGATCGCTCGCTGCTTCAGCAGGTACTCTCGTTAGTCAGAACGCTGCACGCCGATTCGGAACTGGCCGAGCGCGTGCGCGGTTTCGAGGAGGCGTGGCCCCGGACCTTTTTCGCGCACTATCGAGAGACCTACATCGAGCGGTTTGAGGAAGACCTGGAGATTATTTCCGGCGAGATTCCTCCCTTTGTCTCCGATAAGACTCTGGCGTGGATGTATGCCGAGACGCGACAGGTAGAGGCGATGGCGCGGCAGTCTCCCGCCTTTGACCGGGAGACGCGCTCTATCGCGCACAGCGATCTCTGGGCGAATAATATCCTCCAGACCCCGGCAGGAGACTGGTACCTTCTGGACTGGGACGATATGTGTCCGGGCGATCCCGCGATGGACTATTCGCTCCTGCTCTGGTCACTGGCGCGTGATCATCCGCTCGACTCCGTGATGCTGGCGGGACTGCCGGAGGAGGATCCGCTGCGCGAGCGTATGGGTCTCTACTTCCGAACGATGCTTCTGGACGAAGTGATAGATGTTCTGGCGGACTACGTGGAGGTGGAGAAAGCCCCGGAACATCGCGAGGCGGTGCGCGCCGAAAAGCGACGCATACATGAGGAGTCGCTGGCGCTCTATCTTCAGCGTTACGGCGCATAACTACAGGAGAACGATGGTATGAAAGTGTTACAGGTAGGCGCGGACGGGGCATTTCAGGTGCTGGAATCTCCTGCGCCGCAGCCCGGACCCGGTCAGGTGTTGATGCGCGTGGATGCGGTCACGACCTGCCCGCAGTGGGACCTGCATCTGCGCCATAACGAGCCGATGTTTGTGGGGCATCGGTTCCACTATCCCTATACTCCCGGTCAGCCGGGGCATGAGGCTTCCGGAGTGATCGCGGCGGTCGGGGAGGGGGTGACGGGGCTGGCGGTCGGCGACCGGGTCAGCGCATGGCGCGATCAGGGGCAGCATCGTCCCGGCTGCTATGCGCAGTTCGCCATTCTGGAGGCGGAGAACGTCATTTGCGTTCCCTCCTATCTTCCGGCAGAGGCAACCGCGCCGGTGGAACTGGCAATGTGCGTCGGCGCGACGTTTCTCGTGCTGAAGGAGATGAACGTCCTTGCGGGACGGCGCGTCGGGATCACCGGACTCGGACCTGCCGGACTGATCGCCGCGCAGATGGCGCGCGCGGAGGGCGCGGCAGAGGTCGTCGGGTTTGATCTCTCGCCGCAGCGAAGAAACTATGCCGCCGCCAATGCGCTGGACGCCGCCTTCGATCCGCAGGAAGACCTCTCCGACCGCTTCCCGGCGCGTCCCGCCGCCCCGAAATTGGAGACAGCCATAGACTGCGTGGGCGCGAAAGCCTCGGTCGAGTTTACGATGGATCGCACGCTCGATGTGGTCGCGCTCTTCGGCGTTCAGCGGGAGGAGTATACCTTCGCCGTCCGTCACTATCACCGCCTGCGGCTATGCGGCTATCCGGGGCACAGCCGCGCCGCCGCAGAGTATGCGGTCGGGCTGGTGGAGCAGGGGCTTCTCGACCTGAATCTGCTCATCACCCATCACCTGCCGCTCGAGCGATATGCGGAGGGCATAGACCTGCTGGAGCGGCAGGAGGCGATCAAAATCTGCTACCATCCCTGGCATGACGCCTGATACTACTCTCCCCGCCAGATTTTCTGCAGCGCCAGAGCCGCCGGTTTGGGCTGGCAGTGGAAATCTATCAGAGAGGTGTTTGCCGGACAGGGATAGCAGTCGTGTCCGCACCAGAGCAGGATGCCCCCGCAGCGCGGAAAGCGGGATTTGCAGGCTCCGACCGCGATGGAGAGCGCCTTCGCCTGCCGGGTCTGGCTCCATTCGACGTACTCTTCCAGCGTCTGCGGCGGTCGTCCATACTCGGCGGCAAACTGCTCCGCCTCAATCCACCAGGTCAGCGGTCTGCGCCAGACCGGATTATCCGCCGCGACCGGAAGCGGATCGAGATCGCCCGCGTACTGACGGATGATGTCGGCGGAGCACGCTCCCGGCGCGCCGGACTCCGCCCGGAAGAGCGCGTCATCGCTATTCCAGTACTCCGCCCACCCGGTCAGATCGTCCCAGGGTTTCCAGGGACCGTGAATATTCCAGTGCAGCCCCTTGCCGAACTCTTTCGGATCGGCGTTGAAGCGCGGACCGGTGGCGGAGGTGGGCAGGAACCGGCGTCCGGGATCTTCCGCATGGACCACCTCCTCCAGACGTTTCAGCAGCGGGTGGGAGGTGTCGCACGGCGCGCCGTAGCCCTCTTTTCGCTCATGCAGTTCATTCCCCCCGCTCCAGAGCAGCAGGCAGGCATGGTGCTGACGGCGCGGAATAAAGGATTGCAGGATCGCGGCGACCTGGCAGATCGAGTTCTCGTCGTCCGGCGGAACGTTGTCCACGCCGGAGGAGGAGAGCGGAACATCCTGCCAGACCAGCAGCCCAAACTCATCGCATAGTTCGTAGAAAGGCTCTTTCTCCAGATAGCTGACCCCGTTGACGCGAAACGTATTGATGCCCAGATCGCGATAGAGGGTCAACAGCGTTCGATAGCGTTCCGGCGACGCCTCGGCGAAGTTCGGCAGCAGCGGCACGAAGTTGACGCCCTGCAGAAAGATCGGTCTGCCGTTCACCACGCACAGCCAGGGGTCGGCTTCTTCCGGCGCGCCCTCGCAGGATCGCCAGACGATATTGCGAAATCCGACCCGCCGCGTCTCCCGATCTATCCCCCGTCCCTGCGCGTCGAGCAGAACGCCCTGTACCATGTAGAGCGGCTGTTCCCCTGCCAGATTGGGCCACCAGAGTTCGACTGGAAGATCGCGCCAGAGCATCCCGCTGGCGTTGAACTGCGCGAGCGGAATCTCTTCGGAGCGGAGTATCTGCCCTTCCCGTTCCAGCGTCACGCGCAGACTCGCCCCCTCCTTCGCCTCTCCCCGCCCCCAGACTCGCAGAATCCCGGTTCCGCTCTCCACATCGGCATCCGTCGTACAGCGAAACGCCTCTATCTCCTGCCCGTCCGTCGCCTCGATAAAGATATCTTCCCAGATACCGATCTGCACCAGACGGGGAATCCAGTCCCAGGTATAGTTAAAACGCGCCTTCCACTCTTTCACCTGCGAGGTATAGCCGAACTGCCCCAGCCAGCGCGGCGACAGATCGAAGAGGATGCGCAGGGAGTTCTTCTCTGGCTGTAGATGCGGCGTCAGGTCAAAGGTGTGCGGAATATGCGTGCCGCAGAAATCTCCGAGAGACTGCCCGTTCAGGTAGACCGTCCCCTGGTAGTCCAGTCCCATGCAGACCAGCCGGAAGGTCTTGCCGGAGGCGAACCATGCGTCCGGCAAGATCGTCTCGTATATCCAGTGCCGGTTCTCCACCCACTCGCACTCACGGGAGTTGAGACCGATGTTCCAGTCGGGGAGCAGCCCGGCGTCGCGAAGCGACTGCTGCACGGAGCCGGGAACCCTGGCGGCGATTCCGGTCACCTCGGCGTTGGGCGTCTCGCCCAGTTCCAGCGTCTGCATCAGCCGCCACAGATGCGGCGTCCAGCCCGACAGACGCCAGTCCAGCGTAGAGAGATCGTATCGGTTGCGCATGGCATTCTATCCTTTTTCGGAAGGGCGGTTAATCCAGACCCCTTCATGCTACAATGGTCAAAACAGGGTTTTCAGCGATGACCGTAGAGATCACCCGCCGTCAGTTAATTCAGGGCGCGCTGCTGACGGCTGGCTCCATGCTTCAGGAGAACTCCGCCATGTCCGCACCTTCGACACAACGACCCAACCTGCTGATGATTCTCACGGACGATCAGGGACGCGCAGACTACAGCGCGTTTGGCACAAAAGATATTCGCACGCCGCATATAGACCGACTGTTTCGGGAAGGAATCTCCTGCGAGAACTTCTATGCCAACAGCCCGGTCTGCTCGCCCACACGCGCCGCGCTCCTGACGGGATGCTATCCCGACCGCGTCGGCGTCCCGGGCGTGATCCGGCATATCCCGGAGGACTCCTGGGGCTATCTCGACCCCTCCGCCGCGCTGCTCCCGAAGATTCTCAAACCGGCGGGCTATCACAGCGCGCTCATCGGCAAGTGGCACCTGGGACTGACCTCGCCCAACACTCCGACGGAGCGCGGCTTCGACCTTTTTCACGGCTTTCTCGGCGACATGATGGACGACTACTGGACGCATCTGCGGGGCGGTCACAACTTCATGCGCCGCAACCGTCAGACGATTGAACCGCAGGGACACGCCACCGATCTTCTCACCGACTGGGCTTGCGCCTACCTTCAGGAGCGCGCGCGTCGTTCCACCCCTTTCTTCCTCTATCTGGCTTACAATGCGCCGCATGATCCCATTCAGCCCCCGGAGGAGTGGCTGAAGCGCGTGCAGGCGCGTGAGCCGAATATGCCGCCCGCCCGCGCTCGCCTTGTCGCCCTGATAGAGCATATGGACGCCGGGATCGGGCGCGTACTGGAGACGCTGGACCGCGCCGGTCTATCGCAGAATACGCTGGTCGTCTTTGCCTCCGACAATGGAGGCGTGCTGGGCAACGGAGCCAATAACGGTCCCTGGCGCAGCGAAAAGCAGCATATGTATGAGGGCGGCTTGCGGGTTCCCTGTGCGGCACGATGGCTCGGAAAAATAGAACCCGGCCGTCGGACGGAGCGAATCGCGCTGACGATGGACCTCTTCCCCACCTTTGTCGAGGCTGCCGGAGCGAAATGTCCGGCAGGGATAGACGGCGTCAGCCTCCTGCCGGAACTGCTCGGAAAGCCCTCTTCCGCCCCCGACCGCGATCTCTACTTTGTGCGGCGCGAGGGATGGGACGCCTATGGCGGCAAGACTATCGAGGCGATCCGCCGGGGCGACTGGAAGCTTATCCAGGACAGCCCTTTCCGACCTCTGGAACTCTATCATCTGGGTCGTGATCCGCAGGAGACGACCAATCTGGCGGCGCGGGAGCCTGCCGTCGTGCGCGAACTCTCGGCAGCGCTTCGACGGCATATTCAGCGCGGCGGACAGGTTCCCTGGCAGCCCAAAAGTTAGATACTCTGGATTTGAAAACGCGCCTGAGCGGGTTTGCCATCCGTTCTGCTACCTCATCTGCGCCAGCGCCTGCCGCATTGCCGCCAGCAGGCGCGGCGTATAGGTCTCGATGTTGGCGAAGTTGCGGCTGACCTGCTCCGCCGCCGTTTTAACGCCCGGTTCGAACGGCTCATGCGCTTCATACGTAACGTTCAGCGCCGCGTTGATCTCCGGCGAGTTCAGTTTGCGAAGCGCTTCATGCATACGCGGATCGTACCAGTTGTTCTTGTATCCGTGCTGCTTTTGCCAGACCTCGGAAGCCTCCACAAATGCCTGAAACGCCGCCTTCACGTTCTGTCCCCTCTCCTGCGCGGCGACAAGCTCCTCCAGTCCAGCGCGCAGGCGCAGCATCATAACCAGATCCATGAGGAAGCGGCGCGGATCGCCGAACAGCAACCCCTTCAGCGGACCGGTCTTCAGACTGCCCGAGGCCGCCTTCTCCAGCTTCTCTATCGAGGCGCGCATCGCCTGCGAGTCCTGACTGTGCAGCGTCTTCCAGCCCTCGACGATGGTCGCTCCCAGACCCGGCAGGAGATCGTTGGCAAACTGCGCATAGTCCTCATCCGTCAGGCTTTTGCCGGTGGCTCCGCGCACAAAAGCGAAGATATTCGGAAGCTGCACGCAGTGGGTCTGCGCGTTGCCCATCACGCCCCGGGGTCCCGGCAGCGCCCCGCCCTCATAGGCAAACTGCCCGGTAAAGTTGGTCATCGGGAAGGAGGGTTCGCCCTCAATCCGACCGTAGTTGAAGCTGATCACCTTGTCGGCGATGCCAAGCCTCACAGCATACGGCAAGCCGTTCGCCAGCCCCCAGGGTTCCGGATTCGCCTCCTTCAGGCGGGTAAGGGTGTCCATCTGCTCCTCTTCCGTGCCCAGAAGCAGCTTGCCGGTCTCATAGAAGCGGTTCCATCCGCGCCATCCCGCGTGCATCCAGTAGATCAGTTCAATCTCGGGACGGATACGGTTGAGCATTTTGCGATGCTCAACCAGCAGGTGAACGAACTCGGCGTTGGTGGAGCCGGGATAGCATCCCGGATCGCTGTCAATGATCGAGATGCCGTCCACCTTTGCCAGCGGCTTGAGCAGCTTCTCGCGCCATCGGATGAGCTTATCGAGCGCGGCGGGATCGCCGGGATTGACCAGCCTGTCGCAGTAGTAGTAGTGGCGCGTCTCGAAGGTATATTTTGCGGCGGTCTCGTTATTCGCGGCGATATTGGGACAGAGGGCGAAGTAGACGCGCATCTTGAAATCGTCGTGGAGCATATCCACCACATTGCCCAGACGGGTCAGATAGGCGCGGTCGCTCGGCGTCAGCGGGTCCGGCATCGTCTCCAGCATGGGCCAGATCAGGATCGTGTTGTAACCAAGCCGCCTGAGTCCGTCCGCCCAGCCTCGCCAGTCCTTGAGCGTCCAGGTGCGCGCCGCATAGGGGTGATTATAGGGCCAGTGCTGATGCACATAGAGTCCGATTATCCGCTCCATTTTGTTCTCCTGAGTCTGGCCGACAGTCAGGGTAGAGATCAACAGCAACAGCGTCAGATAGACGGTTGGATAGAGTCGTCTACCCATGCGCCTCTCCCTTCTACACAGCGCGGGCGCGGTTGAGCAGCACCGCCGCAAAGATCAGCAAACCCTTCACAACATACTGGGTATAGATGGGTATCTCCAGCAGAATCATGCCGTTGGCGATGACCCCGGTAAAGAGCACCCCGACCAGCGTTCCCCAGATGGTTCCAACTCCCCCGGAGAGACTGGTTCCGCCAATGATGACGGCGGCGATGATATCCAGTTCCCAGCCCTGCGCGGCATCGGGCGTGCCGGAATTGATACGCGCGGACAGCATGATGCCGCTCACGGCAGCCAGCGCGCCGGTAATCGCCAGTGTCTGCGTTCGCACCATCGCAACATTGATGCCGCAGAGACGCGCCGCCTCCGGATTGCCTCCAACCGCGTAGACTTTGCGCCCGAACGCGGTGGATCTCGTCATCAGGTGAAACAGGACGAAGGCGGTCAACAGCACAATCGTCGGAAACGGAATGCCCTGCACATAGCCGCTGCTCAGATAGGAGTACCAGGACGGGAAGGAGGTGATCGAAAAGCCTCCGGTGAGCATCAGAGCGGCTCCCTTCAAGCCGGTCAGGAGTGCCAGCGTGGTGATGAAGGAGGGAACCAGAAACCGCGAACGCATCAGTCCGGTGAATGCGCCCATCAGATAGCCCGCAGTCACCGTCAGCAGCGCGCCTAGGGGAACCGGCAAGCCGCGCTGAGTCAGCCAGGCAATCAGGCAGCCCGAAAAGGAGGCGGCTGCGCCCACGCTCAGATCAATCTCGCCGACGATGATGACCAGCGTCATGCCGAAGGCGATCAATCCCTGCATTGAGACCGACCGCAGCACGGTCAACAGGTTATCGGTCGTGAAGAAGTTGGGCGCTCGCAGCGCCAGCGCGATACACAGAACGATCAGAATGTACTCCATCCGGATCGCTGCCGCCAGCTTCGAGATCGCCTGCCGCAATCTCATCCCCCGCCACTCACTCCGCGCAGATACTCTTTCTGCTTCTTCACCTCTTCAGGCTGGCGGCGCGTAAACAGAATGCCGGGCAGCGCGACCAGCTTTTCGACCTCCTCGCCCTTCAGCGCTCTGACGGCGGTCTCAATCGCCTGCGCCCCGATCTCCAGCGGTTTCTGTCCGGTCACCGCCTGCAGAATGTTATCGTCCGCCAGCAGAAAGTCGCACATCTGTTCGCTGACATCGGTTCCGAACACCACGATCTTCCCCGCCTTTCCGGCATTGCGGACGGCGGTGACCGAGCCGACCGTGCCGCCCTCGTTGGCTGCCCAGATCAGGTCTACCTCCGGGTGCGCGGTCAGAATCGCCTCGACCACACTCACCGCCTTCTCCGCCAGCCAGGCGTCCTGTTTCGCCACGATCTTCACGCCGGGCAGCTTCTTGATCTCCTCCTCGAAGCCGCCGGTGCGCTGATTTGCCGGCTCCGGCAGCAGCGAGATATAGGTGATAATCGCCACGTTCGCCTTGCCGCCCATCTTCTCCTGGATATACTTCACCGCCTCTTCGCCCGTCTGTTTACCCAGCGAGACCTGATCGCTGCGAATGACGCTGACCGGGAAGTCCGCCTCCACATAGCTGTCGTAGGTGATGATCTTGATGCCGCTCTCATGCGCGCGCTGAAGCGCGGGAATCGAAGCCTTCTGGTTGAACGGCGCGATGACGATGGCGCTCTTCTTCTCGGCGATATAGGTGTCAATCAGGGATATCTCTTTATCGAGCGATCCGGCGCTGTTGCCCAGAGAGAGGTCTATGCCATTCTTTGTTGCGGCATCCTTCATCCCGATCTCAATCAGCTTGAAAAACTGATCGTTCTGGAACCCTACTCCGGCTATTTTCAAGGCTCCCGTCGGCGCGGCGGAGGTTCCGGATCCCCCTGGAGGCGGCATGGGAGCCTTCGATGGCTCATTGCTGCACCCTCCCAGCAGAATCAGCCCTGTCGCGATCAGCCCGACATACAGACGGCAAGCGTTCAACCGATTCATACAAGCACCTCCATCGTGCAGACGGAAAAGGGATATTCGACCGCTATCGCCCGTGATGGTAATACTCCTCGATAAATGCGGCAAGATGACGCACGCACGCCTCGATCAACACCCTGCCGGTCTCCGCCGAAGAGGGTGTCGGATCGCCGAGCAGCCCCGTCTTGCTGGGATGATAGTTCCAGGTAGACCAGAAGACGCGGGTCGAGCCGATAAAGTTATCCCCGGCGACAAAGTCGGTATGATAGGTGACATGGTCTTCGGGCGTGTACTGCTCGACATCCACCGGATAGCCGTAGTGCAGCATCACGGAGGTCTCGTCTTCGCCGCCATGAATGCTGCCGCCCGCCTCCCCCTTCCGCACGGCATTGTACTCCTTCGCGCCCAGATAGAGGAAGTTTGAGACTGCTGGATAGACGTTATACTGATCCGCGACCTCGCGCGCAACCACCCGCAACAGATCGGTATGGTGCCCGTGTCCGTTCAGAATCAGGATTTTGTCAAAACCCATTTCGCAGAGCGAGCCGATGATCTCCTGCATCATATTCATGACGGTGCGGGTTCGCATACGAATCGTTCCGGGCCAGCGCTGCATCTCGACGGCGGAGTAGCCTGTCCATATGGCGGGAAGCGCGAGAAAGGGGATTTTGCTGTTCTCCTTCAGATAGGCGCAGAGGTCGTCCATAAACCGCTGCGTGATGAACCAGTCGGTTCCGGTCGGCAGGTGTTTGCCGTGCTCCTCAATGGTTCCGATCCCCAGGATGAGCAGGGCTTTCTGTTCGATGCAGGGCTTGAGTTGTTCGGAAGTGAGGTATTCGAAACGGTGTTCCATAGGAAAAGCGCTCTTTTCGTTGAGATGATGTTTATGCGCCGGGGATGGGCAGATAGACGTCCTAAGCGGCGTGTCGTAACGCGATGATCTTTGCCGCGCCGACAAGACCCGGATGCTCTCCGACGGTCGGCGTCAGAGACAGTCCATGCCGCGCGCGCAAAAACTGAAGCCAGTCCACGCTGCGCGAGAGACCGCCGCCGGTAAACAGACGGCGGGAAGAGGCGCCAGGATCGCTTACGCCTATCGTCAGCGCCTTGAATCGTTCCGAGTAGTATTCCAGCAGCGCGCGCGCAATCTCCTCCCGCCGACTGCCGATAAGAAGATGGCGAATCTCCAGTTGCCCGCTTCCGGTCGGCGTAATAGCCGCCAGCGATTCGGGGACGATATCGGCGGCAAGAGCGTCTTTAATCATGAAGCCGACACCCCGTCGCGGATAGAGCAGGTTTGCCAGCCACTCCACCACGTTTCCGCACTCCGATTCGACGCCGAGGAGAAACCAGCGTCCGGGAATCGGGCTGATCCCGGCGATCTGGTCAGAGTGAGCGGGAGCGGTCGGGCGATCATGCAGCGCGTAGACCACCAGCGCCGTGCCGAAGTTGCAGAAGAGGTCGCCTGTCTGCTCCAATCCCGCCCCTACCGCAGCGCAGCTCTGGTCGTTGCCGCAGGAGTAGACCGGAACCGCCGGAAGATCGAGAGCGCGCCTCCACTCTGTAGTCAGCGGCGCATGGAGCGCGGCGGCAGGAGCGACGGCGGCAAGATTCTCGACAGAGATCCCCGCCAGCGACAGCGCGCGGTCATTCCAGGTTTGTCGGGAGATGTCATAGAAGCCGCACATCCCCTGATTGACGGCGTCTCCGAACATCTGCCCGGTCAGGCGATAGACGATCCACTCGTTGAGCAGCAGCAGATGACGCGCCTGCCCGCCGCTGCGCCGAAACCGCATCACCTTGGGCAGAAACTGGAGTGGACTGGGACGGGTAAACCCGCAGGTACGGGAGAAATCGGGCAGGGCGTTTGCCGCCTCCTCCGCCTCCTCGGTGGCGCGAGAGTCGGTCCAGACGATGGCGGACTGTATCGGTTTGCCTGCGGCATCCAGGGCGATATAGGTCTGCGCCTGCGAGGTCAATCCAATGCCGCGTACCGCCAGCCCCTGTTGGCGGGCTGTTCGCGCCGCCCCTTGAAGCGCTCTTTGCGCGCAGCGAACATAGCGTTCGGGATCGCAGGTGACGCCGTCCCCGGCGTAGTCCAGCGCATAGGGCGCGACGGTGACGCGCCCCCGAACGCCGTTCGGGTCCACGGGAGCCGCCTTGAATGCGGTCGTGCCAAGATCGAGCGCAACAATACAGTCGGCTGCCATGTCAGAGCGTCACCCGCGCTCCCGTCTCCGCCGAACGCGCCGCCGCCGCCAGCATCTTCTCGATCTCGATTCCGCGCGCGATGGAGGGATCGAACGACAGACCATGATGGACGGAGGCGATAAAGCTGTAGAGACAGTGCAGGTGACCGCGCAGCCAGCCGATCGTCGCCTTTGGAGCGGGGAAGCAGGCGGGAGCGGCATAACGCTGAACGCAATGTATGCGCTTGAAACCCGACTCTCCGCCGAGAGGAGCCTCCGGGTCTGCCTGATCGAAGTAGTCCAGATAGTTCGGGTCCATCAGATTGAAGCGAATCGCCCCCTGTGTGCCGTGAATCGCAAATCGCAATTCGTCCTGCGCGCCGGTCGCGATCTTGCTGGCTTCGATGTGTCCTATCGCCCCGCCGGTCAGCATCACCGACATCAGCGTTAGATCGTCTGAATCCTGCTCCACCATCACCGACGGCTCTTCGAGAGACGGGCGTAGACGATGTAGAGTCTTCTGTCGGGCAAATACCTCGGACAGCGGCTGCCCGCAGAGCCATGTCAACAGGTCTACGGCGTGGGAGCCGAGATCATAGAGGACGCCCGCGCCGTAGTCGCGCCGGTCTTTCCAGGCGATTCGCTTGCCGGGAGCGACATTGCCGGAGTGCAGATACTCCACCCGGAAACAGATCGCCTCGCCGATCTTCCCCTCCTCCACCATCTGCCGGGCGCGCATGGTAGCAGGGAAAAAGCGGTAGTTGAAGACCATCTGTCCGAGGAACGCCGGGTCTGCAATCTCTTTTTCCAGTTGCAGCGCCTCCTCCAGGTTGCCGGTCAGGGGCTTGTCGCAGTAGACCGGCTTTCCGGCGGCGGACGCCTCCCGCAGCGCGTCGTAGTGGAATTTATTGGGGGAGGCGATATCTATCAGATCAATCTCTGGATCGTGAATCAGGGCGCGCGCGTCTGCATAGGCGCGCGCGAAGCCCAACTCCTCCTTCGCCTTCTCCGCCGTCTCCGGGCGCGAGGTGCAGACGCCTTTTAGTTCGCAGCCAAAGGGCAGATCGGCATAGAAAAAGGGAAGCGAACGCCAGCACCAGGCGTGCGTGCGTCCCATGAATCCCGCGCCGAGAACGCCGATCCGGTAGGTCTTCACAGTACGCCTCCATTGCCGATCCGCGTATCCGCAAAAAAGTTGTCCCCCGGAACAGAAGGCAGCGAGACCTCCAGCACCAGCGCCGGCCCGCCCCTGGCGGCAAAGGTGTGGTTCATGCCGGGAGCCATCTTGAAGACATCGCCCGGCTTCAAAAGCATGATCTCCCCGTCTACCTCCATCTCGACCGTGCCGCGCACGATATAGAAGGTTTCGTCCTTCATCTGGTGGCGGTGCAGCGGACAGCGTTGATTCTCGAACATAAAGAGGAACTTGCCGCAGTAGCGGTTCTCGGTGTCGTTGACGATCCAGTACTCGATCTCGCCGATCCGCTCAAACTCATGCAAGCCGAAATGCAGAGGCAGAGGCTCGCAGGGAGGCATCGTCAGCCCCCAGTCCTCGATGATACGCGCCGCCTCCGCCAGCGCCTTTTCCCGCGCATCGCCGGTTAACTCGAAATCCAGCGTCCAATCCACTTTTTTCACCGCAGGCTCCCGTCGTTAGGAATTAACCGGACGAAAGCCTCCTTCCGTCCGACACCGTTACGCAGTGATGCTTTGTCATTCGGCTTACGGCTCCGACGACCTCGCTCGCTTCACTCTCATCTTTTCCATCCACAGAAGGAACCAGGCGATCAGAATAATGAACGCCATACCTCCCGTAAACCCGCCGAGTCCCCCGATCACTGCGCCTGCAATCGCCCCCGGCAGACCGCCCTCTCTGAACCCGAAGACCGCTCCGACCGCCAGCCCCGCCGCCAGGCAGCCGACAGAGAGAAACTCAAAGCAGGTTGCCCCGGTCTCTGTCCGACGCCTCAATAGCCCAGCTCCTTTTCGGTCTCGAAGATGGCTTCGTCCACGATATCCATCCCCTTCGCGGCGATCTCTTCATCCATGATGATCGGCGGGGAGAGGCGCAGGATATGTCCGGCGGGGATCCATGCCAGCCCCTTCTTGAACGCCTTCTGATAGACCCGCTTGCCCGCCTCGTCGAACGGCTCCTTCGTGGCGCGATCTTTCACCAGTTCGATCCCCAGCAGGCAGCCCTTTGCGCGAATCTCCCCGATGATCGGATGTTCGCGCATCATCTGCTCCATGCGGCGCAGGAAGAACCGCTCCAGCCGCAGCGCGTTCTCCAGAAGCCCTTCCTCCTCGATCACCTGAATGGAGGCAAGCGCCGCCGCGCACGCCATCGGATTGCCCCCGTAGCTGGTGGAGGCGGAGATCAGATCAAACGCGCCTTTGATCTCCTCCCGCGCGACCATCGCCGTAACCGGGAAGCCGTTGCCGAATCCCTTTCCGAGCGTGCTGATGTCGGCAACCGTGTTCCAGTGCTCCATCGCCAGCCATTTGCCGGTGCGCCCCATGCAGGTCAGCACCTCGTCGGCGATCAGCAGCATCCTGTGGCGGTCGCAGAAGGCGCGCAGCTTGGGGAAAAAGTCATCGGGAGGGATGATGGAGCCGGCCCAGCCCTGAATCGGCTCGACGACGAAGGCGGCAAGCTGCCCGGTCGTCACATTCGAGACGAAATCCTCATAGAAGGCGATATAGGCGTCGGTGTCAATCTCTCCGTCGGGCTTGCGGAAGAGGGCGCGATAGGGATAGGGGCGCGGAACCAGAAAGAACCCTTCGGCGCGGCTCGCTCCATTGACCCGGTTCATCTTCGCCAGGCTCACGGCGTGACCGCTCTTGCCGTGAAAGTCCATGTAGCAGCTTAGAAACTCATGCCGGCCGGTGTAGGCGCGGGCGGCGCGCAGGGCGGCTTCCACGGCGGTTGTCCCGGAATCATAGAGCTGCACGCCGTTGATCCCCGGCGGCAGTATCTCCACCAGTTTTTCCAGTAGTTCGGTCTTCACCGGCGTGGTGAAGTCGTGGCAGTTCATCAGGGTATGCGCCGCTTTTGCGACCGCTTCGGAGATTTTCGGATGACAGTGTCCGAGCGTGGTCACATAGATGCCGGAAGAGAAGTCCAGATAGGCGTTGCCGTCCACGTCCTTCATGATCACGCCGAAACCTTCCCGGAAGCAGACGGGATGCAGTTTAACCTGTGATGACAGCCCGCGAATGATCTGCGCGGCGCGCGCGTGCATCCGCTGCGATTCTGGCCCCGGACTGTCGGTAAGCATATGGGGAACCTGCTGGAAGTCAACGCCCTGTCTCCACCAGGCGGTCCGCGTGAGAGTCACGGTCTTCTCCTTCTTCACAAAAACGGCGCTATCGGCGGAAAAAGCGCAAAAAGACGCAGGAGACGTCTGCGTAGCTGCATAACTCCTGTGCATCTTCTCTTGATGGTGGTATTCGACGCAGGAGCGCGGGAATCCCTGCCCGCGCCCGGAAAGAGCGTCGCGGGCAGAACTCTCCGATGAACAGGAAACGATCCATGACACGACGCCTGTTTCTGGAAGGGCTGGCAGGCAGCGCGGCGATGCTGGCTATGGGCGGGGAAGCGGCTGGAACCGCCGGAGCGCCGTTTCGCACGCGCGGCATCTACTTTCACGACGGATTTACCTGTGAACAGAGGCATCATGCGCCGCTCCACTGGGACTTTGCCGCCTGGCAGCGACAGATCCGATGGCTGCACGCCTGCGGAATCAATGCGATTGAGTTTGCGACCATGCTGGAGTTCAACCGCATTCCCTCCACCGATATGGAGCGGCGGAAGATTGCGGATCGGCGGAAGATACTCGACTACGCTCACTCGCTGGGGATGAAGTTCGGCTACCTGCTGACCAACACCGTCCTCAGC
The DNA here is from genome assembly GCA_964429855.1 of uncultured Chthonomonadaceae bacterium. GTDB lineage: Bacteria > Armatimonadota > Chthonomonadetes > Chthonomonadales > CAJBBX01 > CALLMM01. The sequence continues at coordinate 20,886 of CAYSDM010000006.1, read as the reverse complement.
GCCGTTGCGCCGGAGGAGGAGCCGGGACATCAGCTTCTGAACCGCGCCGTCACGCTCTGTCCCCGCCAGCCTGGCAATTTTGAAAAGACGATCGCCGTGCCGATCTTTTTCATGGAGACCTATCGGGAGGCGGACTTTTTTGAGCAGTTCGCCGCCGATTGGGGCGGATGCTCCTGCGGCGAGTGCGGCGTCCCGGAGTATCTGCGCTATGTGCGCGTTCTGGCGGAGCGCCTGCAAACGCTGAATCCCCGGGCGAGTCTCTACGCCAACACCTGGTGCATCTCCTACTGGGGCAAAGATCTGATGCCGCAGGGCTGGAAAGCCGTGTTTGATCGGGAGATCGCCGGCTCGCGAGAGGTGATCGAGGCGCTGCCCTCCCTGCCGGCAAACGTGGGTCTGGCGCTGCCCTGTCACCACCTCTATCGCCCCTTGACCTTTAGTTCCTACGGGGCGAAGGCGAAGACGCCCGTTTTCCCGACCGAAGCCGATCTGCAGCCGCTGCGCCGCGCCAAACGTCCGCTGCTCGCCTGGCCCCATTTCGTGATGGATGACGACGCCTATCGCCCGAAAGCCTGGGGGATTGTACACAGCGAGGCGCGTTATCTGAAAGCGCTGCTGAAGTCGCTGCGCGCGGCGGGAATAGATCAGGTGATCGGCAATCTCTACCTGCCCATGCTGCAGCTTTCCAATACGTATGCTTTCGGGCGTCTGCTGGAGAATCCCGACCGGGAGCCGCAGGCGATCCTGCATGACTTTGCCCGTGTGGTCGCCCATCGGGAAGACGCGGAGAAGCTGGCGGAGGCGCTTGCATGGATGGAGAACCAGAGCTACTGGGAGCAGCAGATCCCGACGGATGGACGCCTGCCGCATCTTCCCTGTTCTGTGGATCGCGCCGGAGCGCAGCGACTGGCTGCCGGGGTACGTCCGAACCCGTCGCCCCCTCTGCCGCTTCCGATCTCCGCAGGGGCATGGCTGGACGACTTCCGCCGCTCTCTGTCGCGCATGGAATGGGCGGCTTGAGGCGAAAAAGGAGAAGGCTTAAAAAATCTTAATTTTTTTTGGCGACCCCCCTTGACAGTTGGTATGGGATTGGTTTATATTGGCTGTGGTCAAGATAACCGGTTTATCTATACTACTCTAAACACTGTAGAAAGCACTGAGAACCGGATCGTTTACCATCGTTAAGAAAGACACCGCCGCACTAATTCATTTCAAATGCCCCCTGCGTGGAAGTAGGGGAGCAAAGGAGAAAGCCACCATGAGAAAGCGGATTTCCGCGTTTACTCTGATCGAACTCCTCGTGGTCATCGCTATCATCGCGATCCTGGCCGCCATTCTCTTCCCCGTCTTCGCGCGGGCACGAGAGCAGGCCCGCAGCGCCAGCTGCGTCAGCAACCTCAAGCAGATTGCTCTGGCTCTGAAGATGTACCAGCAGGACTATGACGAGACCATGTGTTCCTCCGGCAACCTTCCGGCTCCCGGCGATCCCAACTGGAACAACCGCCGACCGGATGGACAGAACCTGGTTCGCCTGATGGGCGGCGGCTTCAACTGGTTCCTTCGCCCCTACATCAAGAACGACCAGATCTTCCGCTGCCCGAGCGACACGGGCGAGAACTACTGGGGACGCAGCAGCACCGGCTGGCCCTGGAACAACGCGGAGTGGTGGGGCAAGCCCTCCTCCTACATGTTCCGCCATGTCTTTGACTGCGCCGGCGCGGATGAGCACAACCGCATCTTTGCGATGCCCAGCCCGACCTACTGGTCCGGCACCAAGGACGCCCAGGTGGGCAAGCCCGCTCAGCAGATCATGATCTTCGAGGCGGCGGCGTTCCATCAGGAGAAACTGCCCCTGTTCGGCGGCGTGCATCCTTCCGCGACCCCGACCCGTCCGCCCGATGGACGACAGTTCAACGCGGCGTTTGCGGATGGTCACGTGAAGGTGTTCCGCCTGAACTATCTGCAGCCGTCCTGGAACCCCAACCACGACATGAACTGGCTCCTGATCGGCAGCGGCAGCAACCTGAACAACGACTCCGATCTGTAAGCAGCACGGGTCTCCCGGTTCACGAACTCATCCCCCTTCCTGTAACCGGAAGGGGGATTTCGTTTATGAAAAGTATGACAATCTGCCCTCGATAGCCTGAAGATCAGTCGTATTTCCTCCGAAACGTTATTGACAGTTGGTCTGGGATTGGTTTATACTGGCTACGGAATGGCATCTAGAGTAGCGACTATGCCTGACCCGAACATGCAATCTCAAAACTGGGCACCTGCCTATCGCCGCGTGGCTCAATTGCTGCGGGAGCGCATCATGCAGGGGGCGCGTCAGGACGGAGAGTTCCTGCCTCCGGAGCGCGTTCTCGCCACGGAGTTGAATGTCAGCCGCCAGACCGTTCGGCTGGCGATTGAACTTCTACGTCAGGAGGGGCTGCTGCTGCCGGAGCAGGGGCGCGGAACGCGGATCGTTATGCCAAACGCCGCGGGCGCTCCGCGACAGGAGAGTGACGAGCGCAACTTTGCCGCCCTCGTCATCTACGGAATGTCGCGCGAAGGCTCGGCGGCGATCTTTCAGGGTTGCGCGCTGGCAATGCAGCGCGCCAACTTCCATCTGGTGGTCGCGGAGACCGCCATCAGTGTACGGCAAAGGCTGCTGGATGAAGCGGCTCAACTGCAATCGCTGCTTGACAAAGGAATACGGGGTATCATCATCTATGCCGAACCGACCGATCAGAACCGCTCTTTGCTGGAGCAGGCGCTGGATCGCGGGGTTCAGGTGGTGCAGATAGACCGCTACCTGCCGGGGCTTTCCTGCGACTATGTCGGGGTAGACAACGCAGCGGCGGCGGAAGAGATGACCGACCATCTGATAACGCTGGGGCACCGGCGTATAGCGTTCCTCTCCATGAAGCCGGAGCCTTCGACCTGTCAGGAGAGGCTGCAGGGATATCGCTTATCTCTGCGCGCCCATGGCTTGCGAGACTCCTCGAGAGATCTGGTCGCCTACTGCAGCGCGCAGCGCAATGCGGATTCGGAGGTAGCCCGGATCACTCACCGATGGCTCTCCTCTCCCAACCCGCCGACCGTGATCTTCGCCGTGAACGATGAACTGGCGTTGACCGTCATACAGGCGCTTCAGGCGCAGGGACGATGCGTGCCGGACGAGGTGGCGGTGGTCGGCTTTGATAACCAACGTGCTGCGGGATTGATCTCGCCTCCCCTGACCACGATCGAACAGCCTTTCAGCGATCTGGGGGAGACTGCCGCCCATCTGTTGCTCAGTCGTATCATGGGAAGCTATACCGGGGAGCCTCGCCGAATCCTGCTGCCGACCCGTCTGGTAATCCGCCAGTCGTGCGGGACGCCGCAGAAGTCCGCGGCGGTTTCCTGACTATAGTCACTCCTACTCAATGCGATTCAAGGAGAAGTTTTGAAATGAAGAAAGAAGTTAACCCGGTCGTTTTCTGGGTCGCGCTGGCTGTACTGCTGGTAGTGGTTGTCGCGATCGGCTATCGTTTCCTGGCTCCTCCGGGATTTAAAGAGGAGACCAAGGGCAGCGAGCAGACCATGCAGAAGGTTAAAGAGGGACAGCCGATGTATCAGCCTCCCGCCAACGCCCCCGTGCCTCGCCCGCCGCAGGGCGGCGCCGGACAGGGCGGAGGAATGGGCGGATACAATCTTCAGCCTCCTCCCAGATAGACGACCTTCCGAATACAATCCCCCTTCCCGTCTGAGAAGGGGGATTTCCTTTCCGGGGGAAGTATCTCTTGCCGTTACTGCGGACGCGACTCCTCGATGCGATGGTAACGATCCAGCGGCGGCTCTTTCTGCGTGGTGATCTGGCCGTCGGGCCACTGTATTTTCAGTTCGTCCACACGCGCCGCCTGCCCTAACCCGAACAGCAGGCGCGAGTCGCTGGCGGAGGCGTAGCTTCCGCCGGTCTTCACCTCGCGGTATTGCGTGATTCCTCCAGCGATGACCCAGACCTTCGCGCCGATGGCGTGCGGATTGCCCCGGGAGGCGCGCAGGTCCAGACCGATCCAGCGGGCGTTGGGGGCGCAGTCGTTGCGGAGCGCCAGCGGCTTCCCGCGCAGAACGTTCACCACGATATCGGCGCGTCCGCGATTGAACAGATCGCCGAAGGCGGCTCCGCGCGAGACGCGCTTGCCCTCTCCTATCCCGGTCGCTGCGGAGACATCCTCATATTTACGGACTCCTGAGCGGCGGAAAAGCTGATTGGGCTGCGCCCAGGTGACCGAGTCGGAGTACATCTCGATGTCGTCGAGAACATGACCGTTGGCAAAGAACATATCGAGCCAGCCATCCCGATCATAGTCCAGAAAACCGGTTCCGAATCCCAGATACATCAGAGTCTTCGCGCCCATGCCGGTGACAAAGGAGATATCGCGAAAGCCGGTCGGCTCGTTGTGATAGAGTCCGTTGCTCTCCTCGCTGAAATAGGTGACGAGGAAATCCATCTTGCCGTCGTTGTCGAAATCTCCGGCGTCAATGCCCATTCCTGCCTGCGCGTTGCCCTGCTCGCCGTAGGCAAGCCCTTTCTCCTCCGCGACATCGGTAAAGGTGCCATTGCCGTTGTTGTGCCAGAGAAAATTGGGAGACTGGTCGTTGGCGACGACGATGTCAGGACGATTGTCTCCGTCGTAGTCGCACCAGACCACGCCCAGACCGTTGCCCTTTTTCGCGGCGATGCCCGACTTCACGGAGATATCGGTAAAGGTTCCGTTGCCGTTGTTCTGATAGAGAAAGTGCTGTTCGGGATTGTAGAGATTGGGACCGCAGTAGCTCTTGTGACCAGGTATCTTGCTGCAGAACTTATCGGTCTCCAGCGTCCAGACGACGTAGTTGCATACGTACAGATCGAGGAAGCCGTCGCCGTTGAAGTCGCCCCAACCAGCGCTGCTGCTTAACCTGCCGCCGGTCAGCCCGGCTTTCGCGGTGACATCGGTGAAGGTCCCGTTGCCGTTGTTCTGGTAGAGGGTGTTGCCTTTATAGCCGCAGATGAACAGGTCGAGATTGCCGTCGTTATTGAAGTCGCCGACCGCGACGCCGATGCTGTACTGGTTGCGGCGAGCGACCCCGGCCTTCGCGGTCACATCCTCAAAAGTTCCGTCCTGTCTATTGCGAAACAGGCGGTTACTCGGCTCGGGACCTTTGTAGCCGGGAAGGGGCGCGCCGGAGCAGAAATAGACATCCAGCCATCCGTCGTTGTCGTAGTCGAAGAGGGCGACTCCGCTGCCCATCTGTTCCATGAAGTATTTACGTCCGCTGCCTCCGTCGGTGTGGGTGAAAGCTGCCAGCCCGCTCGATTCTGCAACGTCTACAAATCTTTCAGGCGCAGAAGGCTGTCCGGGCGGAGCAGGAGACGCGCCGGAGCCTTTCGGCGGCTTTTGGGAAGGGCATCCGATAAGCGTGACCGCCAGCAAAATCAGCAGAGAAGATGCGGATAGCCGAAAGACGAATGATGATCGCGCAAACATAATGGAACCTGTCTGATATTGATATACGGGTGTTTGCGCTGGAAGAGCGTCCGCATTTTCCGAACGCTCTTCGCGCTAGTACGCCGTCAAGGTAGTTTGGATGGTTGTCACTCTGAGCGCAGCGCAACCCCGTTGTCATTCTGAGCGAATCCCAGCCCGGCTGTCATTCTGAGCGAGGCGAAGAATCTTAGATGTCTCGCCGCGCTCAACAGGACAGTCAGGCTGGACAACCGTTCTACCTTGAAGGAGAACTAGTTCGCGTACCACCCGAAGAGCCAGGCGAGAAATCCCCAGCAGGGCGGCACCACGAACCCGCCCAGGATGATGCCGAGGAAGAAGGGAGCCAGACGGAGGTAAAGCCCCCGTCCGCCGTATCGGAGCAGCAGCCCCTTGAAAATCCATATGCCCAGATAGGCGGGCCAGTTGTACTCCAGCGTGAAGCACATCGCCAGCGCGAAGCCGACCGGATGCAGCGGAAAGCCGATGAAGGTGTAGTTAATCTTCGCCAGCACCAGCGTGAAGAAGCCGCCTATCGCCATAAAGCCCACCTCGGTCCAGTTGGGACCTTTGGGGGTGTTGACCCAGTCGTTAATGCGCGCCACTGCCAGCGCGGAGAAGGTTTCGCGCCAGCCGCCCTCGACAAACTGATCCTCCCCTACCCGATATGCCCAGTGCAGGTAGGTGACCAGACAGACGACGCATCCGACGACAAAGCCGATAAACACCCAGCGTCCCAGCGGGCGCGGCGCGACCTTCAGCGTAGAGCCGATATAGAAGGCGGAGAGTTGATGCGCCATCGGCTGCCCCCGGTCGGTGCGGTTGAACCAGTACATGAGCGAAAACATGGTGAGCGTGGACGGGTTCTGCAGGCGCGTTCCGAAGAGAGTGGTCAGGGTCTTCTGTGGGTCAAGATAGTAGAGTTCGAGAATCGGCGGACCGACCTGCGCGTAGATGCGGGTCATAGTGACGTTGAGCATCCAGAAGAAGGCGTAGAAGACCAGCGCCCACCACAGCGACATACCGCTCGCCACACTGAAGGCGATTAAGAAGAGGGTTCCGACGATCAGAAAGCGGCTCGCCCAGACGTAGGAGCCGGGTTCGCTGGCATCATCCAGATAGGCGCGACGTCGGAACGCGCTGCTCAGGATGTAGCCCAGGTTCTTGCGGTCTGACCAGATGAGGATCAGAAAGAGCGCGATCCATGCGCCCGCCGCCTGTGAGCGGGTATACGGAAAGCCGGAGGCGTCCCATCCGAGTTCGCGCCAGCCCATCGCAAAGCCGAAGACCTCCATCGCCTTTCGAAAAAGGTAGAAGAACCACCCGCTGAAGAGGATGTCCATCGGGATAAAGTAGCAGATGCCGATATGCAGAGTATTCCAGGCGAGATACATCGGAGAGAGGGCGTTCCAGGGCGCGGGAGAGGCATCCAGCACCGGCGTGGCGGCGTATCCGAGCGGTATGGAGGGCACATCCGGGAACCGCGCACTGATCTGCGCCAGCGATTCGAG
>CAYSDM010000006.1:0-13870 GCA_964429855.1 uncultured Chthonomonadaceae bacterium | reverse complement strand
ACACATGCCGCCCCAGAACAGTTTGCCGGAGAGCAGCCCGCTGAAACCGCCCTCCCGGCACATCTCCAGCGGAAGCTGAACGCAGGGAAACGCCAGTCGGTCATGATCCATCCAGCGGCGGCGCAGCAGCACGTTCCATGCCCACATCGTCACGCCGAGAGCGATCAGCCAGACCATCCAGGAGAAGAAGGGAACCGCCCAGGCATACAGCAGATGCGGCTGCCAGAAGGAGATATTGCCGGTGTAGTAGGGTTCCACCACATTCGGATCGCGGGGAGCCAGCCACTCCGGGATAAATCCGCGAAACTTTCCCATCGGCTCGTCCTGCGTGGCGCGGAACGGATAGACGAACATGGGAAAGACCTGCATCACCTGATCCTGCGCCCCGATGGAGGCGGCGACGGTGGTGATGGCATAGATGACGACGAACTCGCCGGAGCGAAGCGCGCGGCGGGGCCAGCGCTGACGCACCAGCGTATTGATTGCCAGCAGAATAAACAGCCAGAAGATCGCCCCGGTCATCAGCGTTAGCACACTGGAGTAGGGGATCATTACATTCCGGGGAACCACCTTGGATACGACCTGCAGTATACAGACATGAACGGCGCCGATTAAACCCAGCGCCATGGCGCGCCATGTCACCGGTTGATAGGCAGGCTGCGCGTCAGGAGCGGGAGCGGGGTGTTGGGGCGGTGAAGCAGAAGGAAAACCGTGCACTCTAGTAAGCCTCTCTGCGGTAAACGAAGCGCTGCTGGTTGAGAGATAGATTCGATAGACTGTGAAAATAATCCTGCGTGAAGTCGCCTCGAAGAAGGTAGCCAGGCCGTTGAGACAGAAACTCTCTATAGACCCGCCTGACACGGAAGGACGCCTGTCCGAAAAGGGCAGAATCCAAATACCATAGGAGAACGGGAACCATGACGGATCGTGAGAAGTATCTTTATGACATTCAGGGCTATCTGATCGTCCGTAACTTTCTCACCCCTGAGGAGGTAGATCGCCTGAACGCCGCTTTCGACGCCAATCGCGACAAGATGGGAGAGGACGGCAATTCGAATACCGGCGATTCGACTACGCTGAAAGGGCATAAACGCGGGTTCTTCAGCGGGATGCTGACATGGGATCATCCCTGGTGCGATCCGTTTCGCGACCTGCTGGTCCATCCCAAAATCATCCCCTATCTGAACACGCTGCACGGACGCGGCTGGCGCATGGATCACTCTCCCTTTGCTCTTTTCTGCACCAAAGGCGCGGAGGGACTCATTCTTCACGGACCGGGGCATAACTACTTCGGTCTGGCGGCCTATCACTATAAGAACGGTCATATCCGCACCGGCATGATCGTGATACAGTACCAGCTTGCGGATCAAAATGAGGGAGATGGCGGCTTCTGCTGCATTCCGGGCAGCCACAAGTCGAACTTCCCCTGCCCGAAAGACATTCTGGAGTGGGAAGCCAATCAGGATCTGGTGCTCAATCCGGCCATGAAGAAGGGCGATATGTTGATCTTCGATGAGGCGACGACTCACGGGACGCTGCCCTGGCGATCCAATAACGAGCGGCGCGCCCTGTTCTATCGCTACTCGCCGCACTATCTGCACTATGCCGGCGGCTATCACCAGACCTCTTATCCGGAGTGGGTCAACGAATTAACGGAGGCGCAGCGCGCCGTGCTGGAGCCGCCCTATCACTACAACCGCCCGCTCGTGGAAGATGACGGCGTGACGGTGGTTCGGCATAGAGGGGCAGGCTTCTGATGTATCGCCTCCTCCCCTCCTTTTTCGTTCGGGGAGGAGGCTTAACAATCTGTGGGAGAAGGCATGATGACGAATAGCACAACGCCCGTCGAAAAGAAAAAACGCTCGCGCGTCGTAGAGTATCTGGCGGTGGCGGTCGTCCTGGCGGTGGTGGTTCTGGCGGCGATGTATCAGGAGCAGCTCTCCTCCTACATTCGCCTGAAAATGTGGGATAAAGGCGCTCCGGGACGCGCGGTTGAACAGATGCTGACGGCGGGCAAGAACGGCGATCAGCAGACGGTTCGGCGTCTGCTGGGTACGGAGGACTACAAAGACCTGACCGATTCATCCGGCAAATGGCGCGGTCTCTTCATGGTGACGCAAGCCGGCACACTGGACTTCTACATGGAAGACCTGGCTCCCGCAGGCGAGATCAAGGCGAAAGAAGTGGAGTTCTTCACGATCGGCAAGGGGCATGCCGAAGTGCGCGTTCCGGACAGCGCGGGGAAGCTGGTGAAGTATCGCGTGGAGATCGTGGACGGCGAATGGAAAGTCACGGAGATACTGGCGGGCAAGCCTCGTGCAGCCTCGCCTCCGCCTGCGCCGGACACATCGAAGGAAGCGCCGAAAGAGGCTCCGAAACCGCCGGGAGGAGACGGGAGTTCCTCCACGCCGAAAGCGCCTGACTTTCAGGGTGGTCACCCATGACACAGGCTTCACAGCAGAAAAAGCCGGGAAAAAGCCGCTCCTTCCCGCGCATCCTGAGCCTGGTTCTGCTGGTTTTGCTGGTTGCCGCCGCCTTTGTCTACGTACCGATGTGGATGAACTCCTATCGGCAGGGGCAGCTTCGGACGCTGTCTCTGGCGGAGTTGGAGCAGTTATCGAAAAATCAGCCCGGCAATACGGAGGCGCTCTATCGTCTGGGGGTAGCGAACGGGCGCGAAGGACGCTATCCTGACGCCGTGCGCACCTTTCTGGCGGTGCTGGAGAAGGAGCCGACCCGCGCCGACGCGCTCAACGATCTCGGGGTGACCTATATGCTGATGGAACGCTACTATGAGGCGCTGGTAGCGTTTCAGGGCGCCCTCCAGATCAAGCCGGACTACGCCACCGCGCACGCCAACCTGGGGCGACTCTATCTGGCGACCAAGATGCCCTTCTCCGCCAACCGCCAGCTTCAGCGCGCCGTCGAGTTAAACCCGCGCGACCTGGATGCTCTGTGCGATCTGGGAGAAGCCGGACAGCAGACACTGAATCTGCAGCAGGCGGAGGATTCTTATAAAAAGGCGCTGGCGATCAATGACCGTCATGCCCCGGCGTATATCGGGCTGGGGAAGACCTTCTACAGCCGGGGACGCCTTGCCGATGCGGAGCAGATGGTACGCAAGGCGCTGACGCTGGACCCGGAGTCCTCCGTGGCGCTGGTAACTCTGGCGCGCCTGCGACTGGATAAACCGAGCGCTTCCGATACCGACCTGCAGGAGGCGTGGGATTATCTGCAGAACGCCCTGAAGACGGATCCTCAGAATGCAGAGATATGGTATGACCTGGGGCGAATCAGTCTGCGACGTAATCAACCGGTCGAGGCGATTGAGCATCTGAAAAAAGCCCTGACGATCTCCCCGCAGCATATGGGAGGGATGCAGCAGATCGAGCGCGCCCTGCGTCTGGCGGGACGCGCGGCAGATGCGGATCGCGTGTCGCGTGTCATGCGAGAGCGCGCGCTTCGGGATCGCGAAGAGACACGGCTGGAAGAGACGGTAAGACGCTCTCCGAATGACTGGGACTCGCAGGCGAAACTGGCGCAACTCTATACGATGTCCGGGAAACGGGGGCTGGCGATGTTGATCGTTCGCCGAATGCAGCAGGAGGCTCCACAGCACCCGGCGCTCCCATCCCTGCAGCAGGCGCTTAACGCCATGCAGACGCAGCAAAACATTCCAAATAGCAGGCCCTAAATGCGGATAATGAACTCCTTTCCGGTCCTGTCGGGCAGCGCCCTCTGCCTGGCGGTCCTTGCGCTGCTGGGAGGCTGTCGCGGCGGCGCCCCTCCCTCCGGCAACTCCATCCCCAACGCGCCCGCGCCGTCCGCCCCGGTTGGAATCACCTCTTCTGCCGGTTTCGAACTGGTAGAAGTCGCGGCGCAGCGCGGGCTGAATTTTCAACATACCTACGGCACACGCGAACCGATGACCATTGTGGACACGATGGGAAGCGGCTGCGCCTTCTTCGATTTTGATGGAGACGGCTGGCAGGATGTGTTCATGGTCAATGCCGGACAGGACTTCATGCAGCCTGTCCAGAAGCCGGGCAGCAAGCTGTTCCGAAACCTGGGCGACGGCAGTTTTGAGGATGTCACCGAACGCTCAAAGATCGTCATTGACGGCTACGCGATGGGCTGCTGCATCGGCGATTACGACAACGACGGGCGCGACGACCTGTTCGTGAGCGGTTTCGGGCGCAACTGGCTGTTCCAGAATGCAGGCGGGGGAGTCTTTCGCGATGTGACCGAGTCGGCGGGTATCCCGCAGCGCCCCGGAGCCTGGGGAATGGGCTGCGCTTTCGTGGACGTGAACCGCGACGGACGCCTCGACCTCTACGTGGCGAACTACATCCTCTATGATCCCAAGATTCCGCTCTGCATGTCCGCAAACGTGATGCACGGCTGCACCCCCAACCAGTACAAGACTCAGCGCAACGAACTCTACATCAACCTGGGCGGCGGCAAGTTCGTTGACAGAACCCGCGAACTCGGCGCGGAGGACCCGGACGGAGCCGGACTGGGCATGGTGGTGTTCGACTACGATAATGACGGCTGGCCCGACATCTTCGTCGCCAATGACGGCACGCCCAACGCGCTCCTGCATAATCGCAACGGACGCTTTGAGAACATCGGGCAGTCGTCCGGGGTCGCCTTCGGCGAGAGCGGCATTATGCGCGCCGGAATGGGAACCGACGCCGCCGACTATAACGGCGATGGACGCATGGATCTGACCGTGACCAATTTCCAGCACGAGCCAAACTCCCTCTACCGCAACCTCGGCGGCGGTCTTTTCCAGGACGCCTCCTTCGAGGATGGAACCGGCGCTCCCTGTCTGGGCTTCCTCGCCTTTGGCGTGACGTTTGCCGACCTGAACGGGGACGGCAGGCAGGACCTGTATGTCGGCAACGGTCATGTCTACGATAATGTCCATCTTTTTGATGACACGGCAACCTTTGAGCAGCGAGATCAAGTATTTCTCAATGTAGAAGGGAAGTTTCGGGAGATTCTGCCGGAGGCGAAGGCGTTTCCGCCCAAACCGTCGGTTGCGCGGGGGGTCGCCGCCGGAGACTTCAATAACGACGGCGCGCCCGATATTCTCATCAACAGCGTCAATCGTCCGGTTCGCCTGCTGGAGAATCGGCGATCGGCTCCCGTCCACTGGATCGGGCTGAAACTGATCGGGACAAAGAGCAATCGCAGCGCGATTGGCGCGCGCGTGGAACTGCGAGGACCGGGGGGGGCGCAGGTGCGCGAAGTTCGCAGCGGCGGCAGCTACCTGTCGCAGGGCGATCTGCGGATACTGTTCAACCTCGGCAGCGCAGACTCTCCCGAAGGTCTCTCTCTCCAGATACGGTGGCCCAACGGGGCGACGCAGAACCTGACCCCGCAACTGGACCGCTACGTTACCGTTCGAGAGCCGTAGCCCCTCTGGCAGTCGAACCTATATCTTGCGGATACAAACTCTGCCCTCTTCCGAATGCATAAGGACGAGGGGAACGAAGCGAAATGATGCGACACCTGAAAGCTTTTATCATCCTGTCCTGTCTGACGGCGCTGATCGCCGGATGTCAGTCCGCGCCGCCGGAACAAAAGACTCCCCCGGCGCAGACCGCCTCCTCATCCGCCGCGCCCTCGCAGAGCGCGCCGCCGACGCCTTCCGAAACCGGAAGCCAGCCTCCCGCGCCTGCTCCCGGAACCGGCGGGACGCCTCCCGCGCCCGGTGGCAGCGTCGCGCCTCCCGGCGGTCAGACGCAAGGCGGCAGCCAGCCGACCGGGCCGGACATCACCGCCAACTTTGCGATGGCAAAGAAACAGATTGACGAGACCATCGCGGCCGACCCGAAAAACCACAATCTGCGGATGCAGGCGGCTGAATTCTATATGAAGATCGGGCGCTACTCTGAAGCGGTTCCGCATCTGGTCGAGGCGACGAAGCTGTCGCCGGATAAGGTGCTGGCGTGGATCGCGCTCGGAGACGCCGCCTCTCTTGCCGGGAACTTCCCGACCGCGCAGAAGGCTTACGACCGGGCGCGCAAGATGGACCCCAATAACCCCTTTATCTATCGTGGGCGCGGGCAGATGATGATCCTTCAGCGGCGTTTCAAGGAGGCGCGCGCCGTTCTGGAAGAGGGGATGAAGAAGAATCCCAAAGACGTGGAGGTTCGCACCGCCCTCGGCAACCTCTACCTGATTCTGAACAAGCCGCGTCTGGCGATCAATACCATCGAGCCGATCATCAAAGAGGCGAAAGATCGTCCCGATCTTCACTATCTGCTGGGAGATGCGTATGAGCGCGATCTGCATGTGGAGACGGCGATCAAGCATCTGCAGGAGACAGTCCGCCTTGACCCGATGAATGCGGAGGCGTGGGGAAGGATCGGTCTCTATCATATCAACCTGACCCGCTACAAACAGGCGCGCGAGCCGCTTCAGCGCGCCATCACCCTGCGCCCGGATGAGCCGCACTTCTACTGGGCGCTGGGCGACTCCTATCTGTTCGATGACTCGGAGCCGGACCACTTTCCGAAGGCAAGAGACCTCTATAAGAAGGCGTTGCAGCTTGATCCCAACAATCCCAAGGCGCTCTACTCCTACGGAATGGGATTGACCCGTTACGGCGAGCAGAAAGACCTGGAGGAGGCGCTGGACATCTTCCAGAAGATGATCCGCCTCAATCCGAACGATATGAACGCCCACTACAAGCTGTATGAGACCTTCCGGCGTCTGGGGCGCGTGAAGGAGGCGGAGGCGCATAAAGCCAGATTCAAAGACCTCTTTGCCAGAGGGCGCGAGCAGACTCGCAATCTCTATGCCGCCGCATCTTTCCAGGATACGCCGCAGGCGCTTCTGGCGCGCGGGCGCAAGGCGCTTCAGGAGCAGAACTATCCGGTTGCGGAGAAGCTGTTCCAGCTTGCGCTGGAGCGTGACGGCAAACTGGAAGAGGCGCGCCGCGGACTGGAAGAGGCGCGCCGTCGCCAGAAATAGCTTCGGAAGAGGCGAAGCGAGATCCGGGCAGGCTCGAAAGCCTGCCCGGCGTTCTTTTTTCTCCGCTCAAGGGGTCACGGTTACCCGCACCGGGACGGTCTGCTCGCTCAGTGTCAACGTGATGTCCACCGCCGTCTGCTGACGTACCGGATTGGCAACGAACGCGAAGGAGTACCTCGACTCTCCTTTCGGTATGGTCACGGAGGCGGGAACCTTGACGGCGGTATTGGAAGCGGATACCGTGATGCGCGTATCCGAGGGAACCGCGTCCATCATCTCGATGTTGATCACACCCGTCTGGTAGCCTTTCAGGACGGAAGGAGAGGCGTGTGCGTTCAGGATGGACACCGGAATCAGAATAAAGCCGCGCGTCTGACCGTTTAGCGTCCCCTTTCCAACGATGCGCCCCCGGTAGTCAATATCAAAAGCGACCTCCAGCACCCAGCCGGTTCCGGCAGGGATCAGGCTGTTGAGGTCGCGCATTCCCTGATCCGGATTATAGACAAAGGCGCGTGGATGCGTGCTGCCGTAGACTTCCGAAGCTCCAACCAGTTCCGGGCGATTGTTTTTGGTATGGTTGGAATCGCGCGCGGCGAAGGCGAGGCTGGACTGTCCGCCCAGGGTTCCCAGAACACGGCACTCGGTCAGGCTGGGCCAGTAGCAGGCGCGGGTTGGCGCTTCATAACTGTCTGCTTCGATCAGATAAATATATCCGCAGAAGTAGCGATTATCTCGCACACTCAGGACCTTTCCGCACAGCGAGGTTCAACGAGAGTGGCTCGCCGCCACGCTCTGGCCCGACAGCGAGACTTCACAGGCGTACTATAACCTTCGCCGCACCCTCTCCGATCTGCGCGCGGCGCCGGGGGAGGCTGCCGGATATCTGGTCTCTCCGACCCCGCACTCGCTGCGGCTGGAGACGGGAGAGAGCCTCTGGATTGACGTTACTCAGTTCGATCTTCTGACGCGCCGGGGAGACGAAGAGTCGCTTCGGGAGCTGGCGATGCAGGCGGCGCAGCGCATGGCGACGGATTTTGCGGAGGGCGTCTGGTTTATAGACCTCTCTACCGTAACGGAGGCGGAACGGATTCCGCAGACCATCGCGCACCGGCTTGGACTGGCTTCAAAGTCCGGTCAACCTCCCTGCGAACTGCTTCTGGAGAGCCTTCCAGACAGACATCTCCTGCTGATCCTCGGTAACTGCGAGCATCTGACTCCTGCCTGCGGCAGTCTGGCAGCGGAAAAGGCGTTCACCGTTCATGCCCGGATCGTAGCCCGAATCCGGGAAGCCCGGCTGTCGCTGGGCGAAGAGGCGTTTATAAACGCGCAAGCCTCCGGTCGCGCCCTGTCCACGGAAGACGCGGTATCGGAGGCGCTTTCGCTGCTGAGGTATGGCTGAAGGATGACGATTCCGGACATAACGCAGACGGCGTGATCTACTCGGAGAGACGCAGGTTCAGATACCAGGCGTGTCTCTGACGATCCTCTTCATCCACAAAACAGAGTCCATACTCGAACCAGTTCTCGTCTTCGCGCGCGTGTTCTCGCCGTCGCTGAATGCGCATTCGAAGAGGCTGCAGGTTCGTGAAATCTTCCGGGGGATGGACAGTCGCCTCGCAGTCTTCCGGAAAACAGTGAGTCGAGGTTAACTGCATTCCCGTCCGGCTGATATTGATCAGAATCGCCTCATGCGTTCCCTCTTCGCAATGCTCCAGCAGGACGATCTGAATGCCGGTCGGCTGACGCACGGAGTCGCGCCGGTTCTCCAGCCCCATCATCCACCATAGATCCTCATCCATGGGTACTGTCTCCTCCATCTGTCATGATAGCTCTACTCGAAGTATCGGAGATGAAAACGCCTGATCTCACCCTTTCGCGCATTTTCCAGGATAAAAACGGAGCAGAAACCTCGCTTGTTGCCCGGTGTTATTCAAACCAGCTTCGCCGTTTTGTCCGGACGTGAAACATCTCCCCGGCTTGATTATCTGAGCCGGGTAACTCAGCAAACATCCATGCGTAGTCTAAAATGTAGCATCGCTAATCGAGTCGTCAGACGAAAGCAGCTCATCAGATCTGCAATAAACCATTCAGGGCGCGGTATAAGGCATGGCGCATCTTATACTCCCTGCCCTGCTCAACAACGGCTCAGGCGGACAGAGGTCGGAAAGGCGCGGTGGCGCGAGTTGCCGCAATTGGGCTATAATGGTTGTGGAGCCATATCCGCCCCTGATCCATTCTGTTAGCTGTGGAAATCCGTGCCTGTGAGGAAAGGAGAACTGAGATGGATAATGAAAGCAAGTGCCCGATGACGGGAGGAGCCAACACCCAAGCAACCAACAGAGGCACGTCGAACCAGGATTGGTGGCCCAATCAGTTAAACCTCAAGATACTGCATCAGCACTCCTCCCTTTCCGACCCGATGGGGGAGGGCTTCAACTACGCCAGAGAGTTCCAGAGCCTTGACCTGGCAGCCGTAAAGAAGGACCTGCTGGCGTTGATGACCGACTCGCAGGACTGGTGGCCCGCCGATTTCGGACACTACGGTCCCCTGTTTATTCGCATGGCATGGCATGCCGCAGGCACCTACCGCATCGGTGACGGGCGCGGAGGAGCTGGAACCGGTCAACAGCGGTTCGCGCCCCTCAACAGTTGGCCCGACAACGCCAATCTCGACAAGGCGCGTCGGCTGCTCTGGCCCATCAAGCAGAAGTATGGTAAAAAAATCTCCTGGGCAGACCTGATGATCCTTGCCGGTAATGTCGCCCTGGAGTCGATGGGCTTCAAGACCTTCGGCTTTGCCGGGGGGCGAGATGATGTCTGGGAGCCGGAAGAGGATGTCTACTGGGGCTCCGAGAACAAGTGGCTGGATGACAAACGCTACTCCGGCGACCGGGACCTGGAGAATCCGCTCGCTGCCGTACAGATGGGCTTGATCTACGTCAACCCGGAAGGTCCGAACGGCAACCCGGACCCGATTGCAGCGGCGCGCGATATCCGTGAGACGTTTGGCCGCATGGCGATGAATGACGAGGAGACCGTCGCGCTGATCGCGGGAGGGCATACCTTCGGCAAGACTCACGGAGCCGGACCGGCCACCCATGTGGGACCGGAGCCAGAGGCCGCCCCTATCGAGGAGCAGGGGATCGGCTGGAAGAGCGATTTTGGCACGGGCAAGGGCGGCGACACGATCACCAGCGGATTGGAAGTTACCTGGACGACGACGCCGACGAAGTGGAGCAATAACTACCTGTGGAACCTGTTCGGCTACGAGTGGGAACTGACGAAGAGTCCGGCGGGCGCGCATCAGTGGAAGCCCAAGCACAACATGGGAGCGGGCACGGTGCCGGATGCGCATGACCCGTCCAAACGTCATGCGCCTGCCATGCTGACCACCGACCTCGCTCTGCGGTTCGATCCCGAATACGAGAAGATCGCGCGGCGGTTCCTGGAGAATCCGGATCAGTTCGCGGACGCATTTGCCCGAGCATGGTTCAAGCTGACGCATCGCGATATGGGGCCGCGCGCCCGCTATCTCGGTCCGGAGGTGCCTGAGGAAGAGCTGATCTGGCAGGACCCCATCCCGGCGGTCAATCACCCGCTGATTGACGAGGCGGATATCGCCTCCCTCAAGAGCCGCATCCTGGCTTCCGGGCTGTCTGTCTCGCAGCTTATTTCGACCGCCTGGGCATCGGCGTCTACCTTCCGGGGCTCCGACAAACGCGGCGGCGCAAACGGCGCGCGCATCCGTCTCGCTCCGCAGAAGGATTGGGAAGTCAACCAGCCGGATCAACTGGCGAATACGCTGAAGGTTCTGGAGAGCATTCAGAGCGAGTTCAACGGCGCGCAATCCGGCGACAAGAGGGTCTCGCTTGCCGACCTGATCGTTCTGGCGGGCTGCGCAGGCGTCGAGCACGCCGCGAAGAAGGCGGGCTTCGATATCACGGTCCCCTTCACGCCCGGCCGGATGGACGCCTCGCAGGAGCAGACGGATGTGGAGTCGTTCGCCGTGTTGGAACCGGTCGCGGACGGCTTCCGAAACTACCTCAAGACGAAATACGCAGTTCCTGCAGAGGAACTGCTGATTGATCGGGCGCAGCTTCTGACGCTGACCGCCCCGGAGATGACGGTGCTCATCGGCGGACTGCGAGTCCTCAACGCCAACTACAAGCAGTCCCCGCACGGCGTCTTCACCCACCAGCCCGAAACGCTCACCAACGACTTCTTCGTGAACCTGCTTGACATGGGCACGGAATGGAAGCCGGTCTCGGAAGAGAGAGAGACGTTCGAGGGGTATGACCGTAAGACGGGCGAGCTTAAGTGGACCGGCACGCGCGTAGATCTGATCTTCGGCTCCAACTCGCAACTGCGCGCCCTTGCGGAGGTCTACGCCTGCGAGGACGCGCGGGAGAAGTTCGTGCGGGACTTCGTGGCGGCGTGGAACAAGGTGATGAACCTGGACCGCTTCGACCTCGCCTGACCGCTCTGGCGCAGACGCCCAACAGGACGGACATAGACGATCAAGCAGCCGGCTCAGCGAAGGGGCTTCCTTCGCTGAGCCGGCGCACCGTTATCGGCGCTAAAACGCCACAACCGCTTTGATAACGCCGGTCTCCGGCTTCAGCCAGTCGGGAAACTGCGCGATCATCTCCGCAGCGTCAGCCCGGTGCGTAATCCAGGGAGTCGTATCTATGAAGCCGCTCTCCAGCAGGCCCAGAACGCGCTGAAAGTCCGCGCCGGTGGCGTTGCGGGTCGCCAGCAGCGTGATTTCACGACGATGGAACTCCGGGTCATGCAGGGGAATGTCCGCCTGCACCAGCCCCACAAACACCAGCCGCCCGCCGTGCGCCACATAGCCGAAGGCGCGCTGCATGGAGGCGGGGCTGCCGGTCGCATCGAAAACGAGCATGGGCAGATCGCCCTGCGTGATATGCCGGATCGTCTCCAGCGGATCGCCCTCCCCGGCGTCTACTGTATAGTCCACGCCCAACTGCCGACGAGAAAACTCCAGGCGCGCCGCGTTGGTATCCATCGCGATCACCGCTGCCCCCGCCGACTTCGCAAACTGCATGACCGACAACCCGATCGGTCCCGCCCCGATCACCAGCGCAAACTCTCCCGCCTGCGCCTGCGCCCGATCCACCGCATGCGCGCCGATTCCAAGCGTCTCCACCAGCGCCAGTTGTTCGAGAGTCAGCGTCTCCGAGCGGTGCAGTTTGTTCACCGAGACGCGGATGTATTCGCGCATCCCGCCGTCGGTATGCACGCCCAGCACCTGCAGCCGAACGCAGCAGTTCGTCTTGCCTTTCCGGCAGGCGATGCACGTTCCGCAGTTCAGATACGGCTCCACTGCGCAGCCATCTCCGACCTTTAGACCGGCGGAATTCTCGCCGATCTCCACGATCTCGACGCCCAGTTCATGTCCCAGAATGCGCGGATAGGTGAAGTAGGGCTGCCGTCCACGAAAGGCGTGCAGGTCGGTGCCGCAGATGCCCACGCGATGCACCCGCACCCGTGCCTCTCCGGCAGCGATTCGCCCCGGCTCCGGCGTCTCCGCCAGGGAAAAACGCCCCGGCTCCTCTAGAATAATCGTTCTCATGGCTCTCCCGGGTTGGACGCCTCCTGCAGCGCCCCGCCCGCCCCTTCCCCTACAGATGCGTTTCCAGAAAGCGAAACGCGCCTCTGCCGTAGAACTGGTGATCGCCCTCGAAAACCTCCGACCCGAACTTCTCCGACGCGCCCCAGGCGGCATAGATCTCCTGTGCGCGGGCGACGGCGCGCTGAAAGGCGGGAAGCGGGAAGATCGGGTCTTTCGTGCCGCTCTCCGCAAAGAGACCGCGCGGCGCGATCAGCCCCGCCATATCCGGCATCTCGGTCAGCGCCAGTATGCCCGGCACATAGTTATCCACACAGTGATCCATCGCCAGGATCGAATCGCGGAAGGTGTTGAAGTAGCCGCTGACCACAGCGACCTTCACCCGCGTATCCAGACAGGCGGTCCAGAAGGAGGTCAATCCGCCGCCGGAGATGCCCATCGTCGCCATTCGTCGAGGGTCCACCTCCGGGCGCGTGGCGAGGAAATCCAGTCCCCGCATGGCGTCCCATATCCTCCAGCCAGTCATCGTCTCGCCCAGCATCAACGCCGCCGTGCTGTCGCGGGTGCAGGACGAGGCTCCGCTCCCGGATCGCTGCGCCTGCTGATCGCGGCGATGCCCGAAACTGATCTGCTCCAGCGCGAACGTCGGATATCCGTGCGCCACACACTGAAGCGCAAAGTCCGCCTGATACTCCTCCGGCCTCTCCAGATCGCGCTGACTGCCGTTTTCGGCAATGCCCACGATGCTGTCCACCCCGCGACCATGACCGGGCAGGCAGAGAATGGCGGGGCGTCCCGGCGGGCAGTCTGTCGGAACCAGATAGTAGCCGAAAACCTCCAGACCGGGACGGCTCTCGAAACGAACGGTCTCGCGGCGATAGCGCGGAAACTGGCGGCTCTCATGAATGACGGGTTTCAGCGGGGGACGTTCCCGGAGAATGCCGCCGACCAGCGCGCGAACGCGGCTTCGCAGCGCGTTCTGCCGCCTGCGCATCTCCTCGGGCGCGCCCGGCTTCCATGCCATCTTCGGCGTTGTCTCCGCGAATCGCTGTCTGGCATAGACCTGTGGATCCATCTCTCCTCCCCGTTCTTTTTACAGACGATTGTTACACCGCGTGTGAAAATCCTCCTGGTCGGCTGCTGTTGCGAATACATTCACGGTCCGTCGCCCTTTTCTA
This sequence comes from uncultured Chthonomonadaceae bacterium, assembly GCA_964429855.1. GTDB lineage: Bacteria > Armatimonadota > Chthonomonadetes > Chthonomonadales > CAJBBX01 > CALLMM01. The sequence goes on along the minus strand of CAYSDM010000006.1, from coordinate 115 downwards.
TTATTGCGGGGAAGCGCGGCAACCGAAGCGCTCTCTGTCGCTGAAGTTCAAATCGTCCGACTGTGAAAAAAAGTACAAATTTTCGTCCAACCCTCTTGACATCTTCCTGATGGTC
>CAYSDM010000005.1:0-106012 GCA_964429855.1 uncultured Chthonomonadaceae bacterium | reverse complement strand
AGTCGTGAGTATTGGGGATCGCGCTGCAACGCCGGAGGGGGTAGAGACTTTCGCGGAGTTCGTGGCATCTGGTTCTGACACGCCCCCCGATATCTCTGTCATTGATCCGCATGATCCCGCCGTATGCATCTATACCTCTGGCACGACGGGACGCCCGAAAGGCGCGCTGCTGTCACATCACAATCTGATGGTGAATTGCCGTCAGATCAGCCAGGTACTGCATATAGACCTTCATGACGCCTTTCTCTGCGTGCTGCCTCTATTCCACTCTTTTGCAGGAACCGTCTGCCAGAACGCCTCCCTTTTCTGCGGCGCGAAGACGGTCTTAATGGAGTTGTTTCACCCGACTCGCACTCTGGAAGCCATAGAGAAGTACAGGATCACGCTTTTTGCAGGCGTGCCCACGATGTATGGCGCAATGCTTCAGTTCTCCGCCACACAGCCGTTTGACTACTCCAGCGTTCGCCTCAATGTCTCCGGAGGAGCGCCGATGCCCGTCGCGCTGATGCAGGCGTTTGAGCAGAAGTTCAAAACCATTATCATTGAAGGAGACGGTCCGACCGAGTGCTCTCCCGTGACCTCCGTCAATCCGCCGGAAGGCATTCGTAAACCCGGTAGTGTTGGGCTCCCGCTCCCCGGCGTCGAGATCAAGATATTCGATGATAATGACAGAGAACTCTCTACGGATGAGATCGGGGAGATTGTCGTGCGGGGGGAGAACGTGATGCTCGGTTATCATAACTTGCCGGAAGCGACAGCGGAGGCGATGAAGAGCGGATGGTATCATACCGGCGATATCGGAAAGATCGATTCCGACGGATATATCTATATTCTGGATCGCAAGAAAGATATGATTATCGTCGGAGGTATCAACGTCTACCCGCGCGAAGTAGAGGAGCTGCTCTATACCCATCCAGCGATAAAAGATGCCGCCGTGATCGGAACTCCGGACCCGTTACGCGGCGAGGAGGTTCTCGCTGTCGTTGTGTTGAAGCAAGAGGCAGCAGCGACGGAGAGAGAGATTCTCGCCTTCTGCCGGGAGCATCTTGCCAACTATAAGGTTCCCCGGAAAGTGCTGTTCCGAGACTCACTGCCTCTTGGCGGAACGGGAAAGGTGCTGAAGCGTCTGCTCCGAAAAGAGCTTGACCTGGAAAACCAGTAGATTTCAATTATTGCACACCCTCATACAGGAGATTCTCATGTCTACAGAGATCAAACTTCCGGAACTGAACTCTGAATACGCTCTGACTTCGGAGCAGATCGCCAGCTATCAGGAAAACGGACATATTCTTCTCAGAGAAGTCTGCACGAGAGAGGAGATAGAGGCATATCGTCCGGTGATTGTGAATGCAGTAAAACGGCTGAACACGGAGACGCGCCCGATAGAAGAGCGCGATACCTATGGCAAGGCGTTCCTGCAGACAATGAATCTCTGGGAGAGCGACGAGGGAAGCCAAAAGTTTGTTTTCGGAAAGCGATTCGCCCGGATCGCCGCGCAGTTGATGCAAGTCTCAGCCGTTCGTCTGTATCACGATCAAGCGCTCTTCAAAGAGGGACATGGCGGGTTAACTCCCTGGCATCAGGATCAGTACTACTGGCCTCTGGATACGCCGCTGACAATCACCATGTGGATGCCTCTGGTGGATGTTTCCACGCAGATGGGAACCATGACCTTTGCCAGCGGATCACATCGAGAGGGCTTTCTCGGACATCTGGCGATCTCCGACCAATCCGAAGAGACTTTTAACCGTATGGTAAAAGAGAAGGGATATGACATGTTTGATTCCGGTGTCATGCAGGCAGGAGACGCTTCGTTTCATGCGGGTTGGACACTCCACAGCGCGCCGGGAAATCAGTCGGAGACAACGCGGGAAGCGATGACGATCATCTACTATGCTGACGGAGCGCGAATCAGTCAACCCGATAATAAGAACCGATTCGATGATCTGGCGCGATGGATGCCGGGGCAGCAGCCGGGCGAACTGGCGAGCAGTCGTCTGAACCCTATCCTCTATCCCTGAGAAAACCTGCATCCCTTCCTGTAACCCGCCGATGGTTTTCAGAATTGAGATACCCGATAATGCATTTTGGATGCGGGTTTATGAATTTCGTGACCATCGGCAGGAGCAGCAGTTTGATGACTTCGGCAGAGAATAGCAAGGACTATATCGGAACGCTTTTGCAGTTAGGACAGACACTGAACTCCTCCCTGGACCTTTCGCAGGTGCTTCATACTGCGATAAATCAGGTGGTGCAGTTTGTTAACGCCGAGCGCGGGTTCATTATCCTGGTAGAAGAGGGATCCCGGCGCGTCTGGGGAAAAGCCACGCATGGCATGGATCCCCTGGAGCTAGAATCCGCCCTCTCCAGCCGGGAAAAGTCGAACCAACCTGAAATCAGCCGAACCATTGTAGATCAGGCTCTTCTGGAACGAGAACATATCCTCTCCATGAACGCGATGGAGGACTCGCGCTTCGCAAAACATACCAGTGTCCGCCTTGCCAATCTTCGCTCTGTCCTCTGCGTTCCACTCATTGCACAGGGAAAAGTCCTTGGCGTGGTCTATCTCGATAACCGCGTTAAAGACGGCGTCTTTCATGATGAACAGTTGGAGATGCTAACGGCGTTCGCAAATCAGGCGGCGGTTGCCATCCAGAATGCGCGTCTCTATGACAACCTGAAAAAATCGGTTGAGGATCGGCTTCGGCTGCAATCTGAGCTTCTTGAGAAGGAGACGCAGCGACTTGCTCTGGAGGAGGCGAACCGCCTGAAATCGGACTACATCGGGTTTGTAACACACGAACTGCGTAATCCCCTCACGACTATTCGCGGTTTTATCCAGACTCTGGAAACGGATGAGACTCTGGAGCGCTCCGAGCAGTTGGAGTTCTATGAGACCATCGAAGCGGAGTGCGATCGGATGTTAGAGATGATCAATGAACTGCTGGACTCCTCGCGACTGGAGGCTGGCAGACCGATCACGCTCAATGCACGGATGATTGATCTCACTCCCCTGCTGGAACGCATCTGCCGATTCCAACGTTTCTACCGCTTCTGGACGCCCGCACATAATCTGAAACTGGAGATCGAACCGGGACTTCCGGCGATAGAAGCCGACGAGGATAAACTGCATCAGATACTCTCCAACCTTTTAAGCAATGCAATCAAGTATTCACCGGATGGAGGAGATATCCTCGTCAAAGCCTATACGGTGGAAAACGGCGTAAACATTGAGGTGCGCGATCACGGAATCGGGATGACGCAAGAGCAGGTCTCCAGACTCTTTACGCCGTATGAGCGGAATGAGCGGGAAGAGATCCGCACAATCCCCGGCACAGGGCTTGGACTTTTCCTCACCCGTCATCTGGTTGACCTGCATGGCGGAACGATTTCTTGTCAGAGCGAAGCCGGCAGAGGCAGCCTCTTTAGTCTCTATTTGCCCCGGTATTCCGCTTCCGAATGAAACATCTGCTGCTGCAGACTCTCACGCATCTGATGACGGGCATCCTGATTCGCCTGTTCTGGTTCTATGAGAACTCCATAGATATCCGCGTCTATGGATTGGAGAATCTGCGGCTAAACAAACGCGCCGGTCTGCGCCCCATGTTGACTCTGTGGCATGGCAAAGGCTTCCTTCCCATCGCCTACTTTCACAACGAAAGGCTCTGCCTCTACGCCAGCCATTCACGTGATCCCAACTATAACCGATGGCTGAAGCTGTTCCGTCTGCTGACTCTTCGCATGATTGAACGCATGGGTTACATGGTGCTGGACGCCTCTCAGTTCGCCAGCGAATCCCGGGGGGTGCTGAAGTATGTGCAGATTCTCCGGGAGGAGCGTGGAGGCGCCATTGCGGCGGACGGTCCGCAGGGACCGATCTATCAGGCGAAACCGGGAGCCTGCTTTCTGGCGAAGAAGTCGGGGGTTATACTTTTACCGGTCGGATCGGCGATTGAATCAGGTGTGAGGTTGGATCAGTGGGACGCTTTTGAGATTCCCTACCCCTTCACTCGCGCAGTGCTTGTCGTAGAGGAGCCAATTATAATACCGTCGGATGCCGGTGATGCGGAGTTGGAGAAAAAGCGTCTGGAGGTCGAAGAGGCGTTAAATCGCGCCACATGCTCCGCTGAATATCGCTTGAAAACCTTTACAGAAAGCGTAACAACAAAACAGAAGCCAGCGCCAGCGCCCCCAGCGCCCCCATTATAAGCAGAGGATAGAAGAGAAACCAGAGCGCGGAAGGCGCGAACAGGGTCAACGCAATGATGATTGCGACCAGCAGCGCGCCGATCATCCCCAGTCGCTTTATCCACCGCATATCGGCGGAAACGGTACGCAGCCGTGCAGAGTTATTCGGGGATGGTATCTCCGGTCTCTGTTCATCCGTCATTGGCTGCCCTCTGCAGAGTCTTGCACGGGATTAATGGATGGTCTCTCGCTCTCTTGCAGCCTCTGCTTTAACTCGGCTATCGTCTCCTCATATGCAATCATCTCATTGGCATGACGCCGCAGCCTTCCCGCCACGGAACCGCCATAGAGCGCCACGCCCCAGAAAGCCAGTATCTTCAGCCCTTCGCCTCCCAGCAGTGTGGGAGGGAGATCGGGAGCCAGTGACAGTGTGATGGCATAGAAAATATTAACCATGCTGGCGATATAGATGCTCATCAGCAGACCGTAGCGAATGCAGTTAGAGATGAGAAGCAGAAAATAGACATAGAAAAAGGGGCTCTGATTGTATCCGGTAAACTTTACCGCCATACTGACGATCAGAAGATCTAATCCGGTGGAAAAATACTTGTAGGCGCGTGGACAGCGCGTTGAACGAAACAGGAAGAGTGTATGAAACGTATTCATGAGGACGGCGGTTCCCACCACCGCAAGCCAGACCGTCAGCGAAACGCTCAGAACGCCCTGCGCTTTCTGCTGTAGAATAAACGCGCCGAGTATCGCGATGCCGAACCATCGCGCCATGGTTTTACCGCGTTCTGAATCAAGCTCGCTCTCAAGTCCTGGCATCAATCTATCCGAGAGAGATAATGACGACTGAGTATAGTGATAAATCCTCATCCTGTCAAGGCAAGCCCATACTGCCCCGCCTGATCGGAGGAGCCGTCCTCGCTGGAATTACGCTGGGCATAAGCAGTTATGCCTCCGCCTACTTCGCCACACACCCTATTCGCTTTCGCCCGAAAGTCACGCCGGAGAAGTACCGTTATCCCTATGAGGATATCACCTTTCAGTCTCGGGACGGTTTGACAATCTCCGGCTGGTTCCTCCCCTCTCCGGGCGCGAAGGCGGGAGTTGTTCTGTGTCACGGTTTTCCCAATAACCGCAGCGAAACACTATTCTGGGCGAGAATGCTCCATGAGCATGGTTTTCATATGCTGCTGTTCGATTTTCGCGCGCTGGGTAACAGTGAAGGAAAGCTATGCACCATCGGCTACCATGAGGTGAACGATCTGCTTGGCGCGCTGGACTATTTTGAACAACGTCCTGAAATGGAGGGGCTTCCCATTGGCGTCTTCGGCCTTTCGATGGGGGGAGCCGTCTCGATCATGACGGCAGCGCAGGATCAGCGGATTCGCGTCGTGGCGACACATGGAGCCTACGCCAGTCTGGATCGCGCCATCGAACAGCACGGGCGATTTCTGCTGGGTCCCCTGAGATCCGCCTATACCCGCTCCACGATCTACTTCGGTCGCCGCTGGTTCCCTGTAGAGCCGGATCAGGTCGCTCCGGTGAAGGTGGTGGAGAAACTCTCTCCGAGACCGCTGCTTCTGATGCACGGCAGGCGCGACCTGATAGTTCACCCCGACGACGGAAGACTGCTGTATGAATCCGCAAAGCCTCCCTGTAAACTAATCTATCATCCCCGCTCCTGGCATGTGATGGTTCATCCCGATGACCGCAGACAATATCAGGAGGAATTCACCTCCTTCTTCTGCAATCATCTTATAACCGGATCGTGATGGAGAGGGGCGTGCCAAAAGCGCTGGGATCTTTGATTGTCATAACGGGCTGCATGTTCTCCGGTAAGACGGAGGAGTTAATTCGTCTGGTACGCCGAGCCATGCACGCCCGAAAAAAGGTGCAGGTCTTCAAATCCGCGATAGACACGCGATGCGAGACAACCGTTATACGCACACATGACGGCATGATGTATAATGCCGTGGCGGTCAGCGATTCACAGACGATGGAATCTCTGATCGCTCCCGATGTGGAGATTGTGGGTATCGAAGAGGTTCAATTTTTTGATGAATCGGTGGTCAGCCTTTGCGAACGGCTGGCGGATCGCGGGGTAACGGTGATCGCGGCTGGATTGGATCAGGATTTTCGCGGGCAGCCGTTCAGCTTCATGCCCCGCCTGCTGGCGCTGGCGGACTCTGTCATAAAGCTCCACGCCATCTGTAAAAAGTGCGGACGGGAAGCCAGTCGCACACAGCGCCTCATTGACAATCGTCCCGCTTCCTGGGATGATCCAATCATTCTGGTGGGAGCCGAGGAGAGTTATGAAGCGCGTTGCCGTCGCTGCCATGAAGTGCGAAATAGCCCTCGCCCGATGAAGAGTAACGCGGTTCACAGAGCGAAACGGACGCGGATTCTTGCTCCCATAGACCATCCGGAACTCTTCACCACACTCGACTGACAGGAACCGGGTCCGATCCGGATTGCATCTCGGCGTCTCAATATGCTAAAATTCAGAAGCTGAAAGAGAGACTTCTCTCCGGCAGACCTCCCGCAATGAGCGTACTACTCCGCTCCTTCTCATCACTGTCTATCTGGGCGCATACCTGCGTTCCTGCCCCCGGACTGGATGCATCGGGCTGAGGGCTTGCGATGCGCCCTTTCTGTTCACCACATCAAAGGAGATATACGACATTGGCTAAAAAGAGCAAGAAGGTAGGCATAGGCATTATCGGGTCAGGCGGTATCGCGCAGGGCGCGCATATGCCGGGTTATGCCGCAATCCCTGACCTGTGCGAGATTGTCGCGGTAGCCGATGTGAATGAGACCGTTGCCAACACGGCGGCGCAAAAATTCAACGTTAAGAATGTCTTTACAGACTACAAGAAACTTCTGGAGATGGACGAGGTACAGGCGGTCTCCATCTGCACCCCGAACTATCTCCATTTTGATCCGAGCATCGCGGCTGCCAAAGCCGGCAAGCATATCCTGTGCGAAAAGCCTATCGCCATGAACGCCGACGAAGCCAGGAAGATGGTGGAAGCGGCGAAAAAGGCAAAAGTCAAATTCCAGGTGGGCTATAACAGCCGATTCGCGCCGAGCAATCAGCTTCTGAAGAAGTACATCGAAGAGGGCGAACTGGGAGACATCTACTATGCCCGGGCGCAGGCGCTTCGACGGCGAGGCATCCCCGGCTGGGGCGTCTTCATTGACAAGAGCAAGCAGGGGGGCGGTCCACTCATTGACATCGGCGTGCATATTCTGGACTTGACCCTCTGGATGATGGGACATCCGAAGCCGATCTCCGCCTCCGGCATCACCTATGCCAAATTCGGAAAACGCGATGACATCGTCGGTTTCATGGGACAATGGGACTACAAGAACTTCACGGTCGAGGACTTTGCCGCCGCGCTGATCCGTTTCGATAACGGGGCGACCGTCGTGATCGAGTCCAGTTTCGTCGCGAACATCCCGGAGGAGGTTCACAACAGCACGCTCTGCGGAACTGAGGGCGGCGCTACCACCAATCCTCTGACCATTGTCAAAGAGAAACATCGCTCGCTGCAGACATTCAAACCGGAGTTCCCCGGAGGAAACGTCAACACCCATGCCGCAGAGTGTAAGCACTTCGTGGAGTGCATTCTCAACGACACACAGCCGCTTGTGACCGGCGATCAGGGTTTAATGGTCGCTCAGATCATGGATGCGATCTACGAATCCTCAGAGAAGGGCAAAGAGGTCTCCATCAAGTAGGAGCCTGAGAAGGAGCAGACGGCTTCACAGGATTCTGTGAAGCCGTTGCCTTGTTCCTTTCGTCTATTCTCCTGCAGCCTTCATTCCTCTCTCTTCCACGCTTCTCTCGTTATGACCCGAAAACAACGGGAACAGCTTGTCCTGAATATAGGCTGTTCGACCTATAATCAGAAGAAGTTTTCAGGCGTATAATACGAAGGTGATCGAAGCTGCCAGGGACAAAGATAGAGATGGCTGTGAAGAATGGCGTTTTGAGCGACAATATGCAGCAAGAACCTCCATCCTCCGCCCCGAAACCCATTATCGGAACGCGCGCCACGCTTATCTCCATCGGGTTGGTGCTTGGGCTGGCGGAACTCTCCTACATGCTGATGAACTTTTCGGCGATGCCCGTCTACCTGAAGTATCGCATGGGCTACGGAGAGACGCTCATCACATTCATCGGTACGGCCTTTCTGTTCTGTGAAGGCGTGATGAAGGGACCCTTCGGGATTCTCGGAGACCGGATCGGTCGTAAACTGCTCATCATTGCCGGTCCGCTTATCAGCGTAGTCACCTCTCTTCTGACTCTGCTTGTACCTGAAAATCACTGGTATCTTTTTGTGCTGCTGCGTATCCTGGATGGATTGGGCGCGGCGGCCTTGTGGCCCTCCGCGCTGGTGATGATGGCGGATCTGGTTCCGCCGGAGCGTCGTTCGCAGGCGATGAGCCTGTTCAATGTCACCTATCTGATGGCGGTAGCATTGGGACCTCTGCTCGGAGGCGCGGCTAACGACCTGACTCGTTACATCTCTCCGAACGCTGTTCCTGAAAGGTCATCTTTTTACCTGATCAGCTTTCTTTTCTTGCTGACAGCGTCTATGGCGGCATGGCGCATCCCGAACATACGCCCGCTGCATGAGAGCCATCCGCATGAGCATGAAGCCGGGTTCAGCATGTATGCGCTGATGGGCAGCCTGAAGCAGATTCCTCACACACTTATCATGGCATTCATAACCTTCTTCGGTATCGGGATGTGTATGTTGATAATCAAACTCTTTGCCATGCAGGAGTTTGGTATTTCGGAATCGGTCTATGGCAGTCTGCTGCTGGTTCCTGCGCTGGTGATAGCCGGAGTCTCCGTTCCGCTGGGGACGATTGGTGATCGGATCGGAAAATCCCGCGCCGTGAAGATCGGAATTGGACTCTGCGCTTTCTCCATGTGGACGCTGATCTTCATTCGCAGCGAACTGGCGCTGGTTCTGGGCGGATCGCTTATCGGCGTGGGATTTGTCATCGCGTTTCCGGCATGGATGGCGTTTATCAGCTCGTCGTGCCCTCCCTCACAGCGAGGAGCGATCATGGGATCGGTCGGCACGGTACAGGGAATCGGGGCAATGCTGGGCGCGCCTCTCGGCGGCTACCTGTATGAACATGCACACATTCGCATCAGCCTGCTCCCCTGGATCAATTCTCACTATGCCCCCTTTCTGGGAACAGCTTTTCTCCTGCTGGTTTCATGGTTCCTCTCGCTGCTAACGTTGAAAGAGCCGCAGACGCTTAATGAGGAGAGAAAATGAGTTTACAAATCATTGTTCAGGCGGGCGAGCATCCCCGGATAAACTGCCCCCTGTCTCTTCCCTGGGATTTGCCTGAGACGCCGCAAAGTCTGAGGATGGGAGCGCTGACCGTCCCGGTACAGCGAGAAGGTAATTTGCTCTACTTCATTCCTCTCCCACTCCAGAAAGGCGAGAGGGCGGTCTATGAGATGGATGATTCCGTCTCAACATCAAGAGTGCATCTGAAACTGGACGCTTCGCAGCTTCATATTCTCCTCGATGAAGAGCTATTCACCATCTATCGCTTTTCGGATGTGCCTGCCCGCCCTTACTTCTGGCCACTTTATGCTCCGGGAGGCGTTCCGGTCACACGCGCCTATCCCATGCGCGACGACCTGGAGAATGAATCTAAAGATCATCGGCATCATCGCTCCCTCTATATCGCTTTTGGCAGTGTCAATGGTACGGACAACTGGAGCGAGGACGAGGGTCACGGGCATACCCGGCACCGAAACTTCTATCAGTTAGCCAGCGGCTGCGTCTTCGGCAGGTTTTCCAGCGAAAGCGAATGGACAGACTCCGCAGGCAGCCCCATCCTGTCACAGCACCTTACTGTAACGGTCTGGAATGTGGCTTCCATGCGTATGATGGATATTGATATTCTCCTCGCCCCGGTATCCGCACCGGTTCTCTTTGGCGATACCAAAGAGGGAGGATTGATCTCCGCGCGCGTGGCGAGTTCAATGGATGTTCCCCGCGGTGGAAAGATCGAAAACAGTTACGGAGGCGTTCAGGAGAGAGAGACCTGGGGCAAAGCCGCGCACTGGTGCGACTATTCTGGCATGGTGGAAGGAAAGCATATTGGCATCGCCATCCTGGATCACCCGGACAGCTTCCGTCATCCCACCTACTGGCATGTTCGCAACTATGGTCTGTTTGCCGCCAATCCCTTCGGGTTGAGCGATTTTACAGATGGGCGCAAGGAGGGAGCCTTTTTACTGGAGACGGGCAAGACGATGCGTTTCTCCTATCGTCTTCTCCTGCATGAGGGGGATGCTGCCGCCGCGGATGTGCGCGGACACTATCTGAATTTCGCCTGCCCGCCGCAGGTAGAGAGAGTGGACGGATGAAAGTTCGCGTCAAATATCAGGCTGACCAGGTCAGCGTGGATGAGTTCTTTAGCGGTAAAAATGCGGAGGAGATTGTCCGCCAGATGCAGAGCAAGGTCGCCTCAAAAGTGAACTTTGTCATGCGCATTGCGGTCCACGCCCTCTCCCCGCTGCAGTTTGCACAGGAGGCGGTTCGAAGATACAATGATGCGTCAAAGAAAAACCTTCCCATACCCCAAACCTGTGATGAGTTTCTCAAACTGGGACAGAATGAAGGCATTGTGACTATTTTTGAGTCCTGAACGCCATTTGCACGGTTCAGTTGCTACCTCTTGGAGAGTCCTACCTTGCTCGGTTTTCTCTCGGTTTTCATCAGTCTGGTTTTGCTTCTGCTTGCCCCGTCCCTTCCTGCTCAGCTTCAGGAGAATCTCTGGGACTATAAACTGCCGGTAACGCCGGGAGCACGCTGCACACTCACCTTTGAAGCAGGAGAAGATATCCTGATTCAGGTTTTGTCCACAGAGGGAAAACCGCTCCCCACCAGGCAGGAAAAGACCGGCAATCAGCGATTTCTATATGTGACCTCGCCGTTGAATCATCCGCTCGGAGGCAGTCTGACGTTTCGATTTCAGATGCAGGAGGGTAAGGTAAGCGTCCAGAACATTCGCTTCCGAATGCAGGAGATGGATACCAATCGCGATGGCGTCAGCGATGCCGTTGAGCGCATGATGGGGATCCCTTTAGGAGCAAGAGCCTGGCCTGTCCCGCGCCCTCCTACTCCCTACACCTCCTTTCAAACCGGTGAACGCTACAGTCCGAACATTGGCGTGCCAACCGACGCCGTGCTGATCTACTCCAGCAACCCGGAAGTGATTCAGACCTGGGCAGATCGAGGATACACGCTCCAGACAATGGGCGGCTTTCGCGCATACGAAGAGTATGTGAAGGAGCACCCGGAGGAGACACAGCAGGACCGCAATAACAAGCCTATCACTATCGCGAACGATTTCTACATGGTTCCCACCGAGAACCGCACGCGACTGCTTCTGAAATACTATACCGATGCTATCCAGGCGGGAAGTCAGGCTATCTGCCCGGAAGAGCCGGAGTACTGGGCAAAAGGCGACTACTCCGAAGCGTTCAAGGCTGCCTGGCAGGAGCGTTACGCCACTTCCTGGGAACCGCCGCATGCGAGTGTCGATTCGCGTTACCGGGCGGAGCAGTTGAAAGCCTACCTGAAGCAGCGGGTGGTGAGAGCGATCCTGCAGGAGGCGGCTCGTATCAACCCGGAAGTGCGTCGCATGGCAGCCGTACACAGCCCGATAAACTACTCCCACTGGGCGATCATCTCGCCGCACTATGGTCTGCTGAAACTGCCTGAACTACAGGAGATTATAGGACAGGTCTGGACGGGAACGGCGCGAACACCGGCTCGTCTTGGCGGCGCGCGTTCGGAAAGAACCTTTGAGGTTGGCTATCTGGAGTACTCCTCGCTCTATCACCTTATTCGGGGAACAGATAAAAGCCTGTGGTTTCTGATGGATCCTGTGGAAGACAACCCGAACCTGCCGATGGAAGACTACCATCAGAACTATGAGCGAACGCTGTTAGCCGCGCTGATGTTTCCGGATGTGATCCGTTTTGAAGTCATGCCCTGGCCACAGCGGATCTACGGGCGCGTTCCGAATGACTACGCAATCGTTATCAACACGGTAGTCGGGGCGTTAGCCGATCTATGGCGATTCCCGCGCGGCTCATTTCAGGCTGGCAGCGAAGGAATTGGAACCTTCACCTCCGATTCCATGCAGTGGCAGCGCGCTGAGCCTTTCCCCAGCGACATGGATGGTTTCTACGGTCTCTGCCTGCCGTTGATTGAAAAAGGGATTCCGGTTCGTATTCTCTCTCTGGATCGTGCCGTAGAACCGGGCTATCTCGACGGCATGAAGGTGCTGCTGGTCAGTTATGACTTTCTGAAACCCCTTGATCGCGCTGCGAATGAAGCTCTGGCAGCCTGGATACGAAAGGGCGGCTCCTTAATCGTTTTTGGAGGCACAGACGCCTATAACGATGTCCGGGACTCGTGGTGGAAAAAGGAGGGATTCGATTCGCCGCTCTCTCATCTGCTGATGGTATCGGGCATCTACCCGGATCGAACGGCGAAACCAGCCGCGCGATCCCTGCGCTCTGCTTCAGGAGATGAAGCGCTGTCTGTGTTGCTGAGCGGCGCGCCGGAGGAACGTAGTTTGCAGAATCGCAAGCGTTACACGCTCGACCTGACCTCCTTCGCGCAGGAGAACGGCAGCGTTCTGGTCAGATTCGAGGACATTTCGAAAGAGGATGGCTGGGGACCGTATGTCGCTGGAGCGGAGTTGCGCATAGGAAATCGGCTTGCCGCCTCCTTTCAGTCCGGTTCCGATCTGGAGACACGCTTTCTGGCGCAAGATTCGGACAGCCAGGTTGTCGGTGAAACGCGCTTTGCTGACAGGAACGCCTTCTGGAGCTACCGGTTTGATAACCTCCCGAAAAACGCTACGATCACCCTGACGGTAGATATGGGCAACGGCTTTCTGGTGAAAGCAGGACCGGCGCGTATACCGCCTGTGCTGTTGACCGCGACCGATGAGACTTTCGGGAAGGCTTTTTCGCGCCTGCGAATTCCTCCAGGCTACCCGTTTACCTTCTATCCCCTTCCGCCAAAAGCCAAGCCCCTCTACACTCTCTCCAGCGATCCGGAACCCGTTGTCTGGGAAGGCTTTTCGGGGAATGGAAGGCTGATCTATGCAGGCGTTGCTCCTGGCTATCTCTCTTCCAACACCACCGGGGAACACTGGATGCGCGCGCTGGTAAAGTACGCCTTTGATTCCGGAGAGGAGGAGTTAAAGGAGAGTACGCAGTTTCTGGTGCGGCGCGGTCCCTACATCGGAATCAAGACATTCGGAGATGCATCCGATCTGGAGGGGCATTACATTGACCTCTTGAAGCCGAACCTGCCCCTTCTCAGAAACCCAACGGTTCCCGCCAATGGCCTGGCTTTCCTGCAGCAGGTCAAAAGCCTTAAAGGCGCGCCTTCCATTCTGGCAGTCTCCGGGCGACTTCGCGTAAAGAGTGAACGTGTGGATAGTACCGCATTTCTGGCGCAGGGACCGGATCAGACGAAGGGTGTCGCCAGAATTTACGCGGGGAGAATGAAGGCTGTCGGAGTAAAAGCCTACACTCGATACGGGACACCTGTGAGCGTGAACATGAAAGTCGAGGGTAATTCCCTTTTCGTGGAGTATCCCAACGATCCGGAGGGGGTGGTTGTGCGGATCGGCTGGAAGCCGCCTTCCCTACTTTCGCCCCGAAACAACACGGTAGGGCAGCGGGGGAGGCAGAACGCGCAGCGAAATGTCCGTAAAACCCGCGCGAGTCAACCACGCGCCACACTCCGTCGCGGAAAAGGCGGTTCCGTGCCCACTGGTCAGAAGCATCTGAAGCGAAAACAGCGTCGCAAAAACCGGTGAGGTCTTCTCTTCATCCAGCATAATATCACTCACCAGAACGCGACCGCCTTCCTTCAACGCCCTCTTCGCGCCTGACAACATGCGTTCAATAACTGGCGGACTCATGCGGTGCAGCACCCCGGAAAAAAGAACGGCATCATACTCCTCCTCTCCATACTCGCCCTGAGTCGCGTCTTCTGCCATCACATGAACCCGGTCGGAAAGTCCGGCTGTTTCGATCAGTTCCGAGGCGATAGCCGCGACCGCCGGAAGATCCAAAACAACAGACTGCAACCCGGGATACTGCTGCGCCAGAAGCATGGAGTAGGTCCCCGGTCCCCCGCCAACATCCAGCAGCCTTGCGCATCCTGTCAGGTCGAGAAACCGTACCACCCCTCTGGCGACTCCGGAGGCGCGTTCATGCATACCCAGCACGAAGGCGCGCGTCTTTTCCGGGTCATCGCCTAACTGCTCCTCGGGCGTAACCACCGGTTTTCCCGTTCTGACCGCCTCTGATAAAGTCCCCCAGGCGGGATACTGGTTCAGGCTCCAGAGGAGCGCGCTGCCAAGATAGGCGGGTGATCCCGGTACAAGATAGGCGGCAGATAAGGGAGTGAGTTGATATCGCTCATCACTCTTGTCCAGCAGGTTCAATCCACAGCAGGCATTGAGCAGCATCTCTATGGCGCGGGTATCTGACTGAAGTTTCGCCGCAGCCTCCGAAGCCATGAAAGCGCCTTTCGACAGGAGCGAAAACAGTCCCATATTCACCGCCGCGAGAAGAGTTGCCGATCCCCAGTAGGCGGTCGCCAGTTGGAAAATTGGCTCCGGCGAGGGTATTGAGGACTGTGACGGCGTGGAAGATGGATCAGACATGATTCACTTTTTGATTACGGATTTTCTTTGACGGGTACCGGAATCGGCACCTCTTTGTCCTGACGGGAGAGAGAATGTATCTGGTTATACCTTACTCTCTCTTTGATGGAAACAATTACCTTCACATCTATATCTTCTTTTACTATCGGGATGGATATGGTAAACGAATCCTGATTCGCGTAGAAATCTTTCTTTTTTATCAGGTTATCCAGCATATCGAATATCTCCACGCTGCCCTTTTCGGGAAATGTGGAACATCCTTCCGGTTGAATAACCAACCAGACAAGCTTTTGAAACTCTATTTTTACATTTGTAGGTACGCGGTTAGCCTGTAACTGCACATAAGTTTCGCCGGACTCACTGGCAACGTTGGAGGAGGTGAGTAGTTTGACCCTGAGAGTCACCTTTTCGTTTTTCGCCTCCGAAGACAGAAGTATCGGGTCGCTTATAAGCTGCTCGCCATCTTTATGAAAGGTGAAATTCACCTTCTGCTCATTCCCTCCTCCGATTCTATAGGTAAGTTCTGCCTCCACAAAGTCACCGGTAACCCCTTCCAGACTGGATACCAATCGAATAGACAAACTCTCAGAAGTTTTCAAATACGCCGTTATAGATGCGCTGCCCGCCGTCTGAAACTCCGGGACACTTGCCGCCATCGAGGAAGCATCAAACTGACTGTATAACTGGTTCATCTCATACTTCATTAACAGCGCGTCATTCCCGGTATTCACCGCCTGCAATCGGAAACGCAAGGGAGTGCGGCTGTCGAGGTTCCAGTCCCAGGGAAAACGCGCCCCTTCCCATCCGCTGACTTTGAAAACAAACCGCTTATCGCCTGGGATATAGTCTCCCTCTATCGGCGCGCCAGCGCGGTCGCCATAGAGCGGAATCAGCTTGAGTTTCAGAGGAGCAAGCGTTGTGATGGGCGCGTTGTTATCTTCCGCGTATAGCGCGACGGAGATCGTGGCAGTCTTATAGATGGGAACGCCGTAGAAAGCCCATATCAGGAAAAAGAGAAGGAAGAAGGCAAAAAACCAGTCTCTTGCCATTCTAAGCCAGGGAACGTATCGTACATACAGCATGCGTTCGATATGGAGCACAAATGTCTTGCTTTCCGCCACCTGCACACTGCCGGAAACAGTCAGGAAGTAGGAGTTCCTGCCCTCCGTCGCAGGCAGCAGGGCGTGCCATATGCCGGAACGCCGGGGTTCGAGCGCGTGAGCCACAGAACCGATCTCCTCCCCTTTATCTGGCAAGCCCTCCTTCGTCGGGGAGCGCAGGATTCGCAGGCGAACATTCGGCGGAAGATGACTGCGATTAAATAGCTCCATCTTCAGCACGACGGAACGTCTCCAGGGACGCATAATGGCGTTACCGAGAGAGGCGCGCAGGGCGAAATCGTTCTGATCCGGCAGATTCACCCATCGCGCTGCCTCCTCCCCGATGATCTCTCCGGGGTCATTCAGCCGATTCGGATTGAAACAGGTGATGACGAATTGAAAGAATTTCGGACGGGGAGGAGTCTGGAGGGATGGCTGTACGAAGACGAACTCAAAAACCGCCTCTTCGTTCGGCTGAAGGATTACGCCTCCTTCCGGAGCAATCAATCCACCTACGGGAGGCTTGCTGATGACCAGCGCGTGATCCAGATCGGTAAGGGTAACGGTAAAACGCGCTACAACATGACGTTCGTTTCGGATGTGATAGTGAACCGTCTTCCCGGGCCATACAAGACCGTCCTCTTTGACCGGCTGGATGCCTTTCGCGCTGATCTCCTCCCACTCTTCCGGGGTCAGTTCCGCCTTTTTTCCCTGCGCGAAACGAACCTCCAGATGCCCGTCTGAAGCAACCTGCTCTGCGGCGGAACCTTGCGGGAGCGGGATATGCGGTATATATGGAACAATTCCAAACCAGCCGAGAATTCTACGGATCATGCCACTCACGGGATAGATGAAAGTATACCAGCAGTCAAGCGAATCTATATAGAAACGAGGTCTGTCTGCATAGCATACACGATATGTCTCTGGTTTTCAAGCACAATGTATCGCTGATTGACGGCTCCCCCACCCGGTTCATGTACTCCTTTAATCAATCTGCAACAAAAGGTATAATCATCCTGTACGATGTTCAAAACATCATGCATTGGAAGTAAGCCATGATCCCTCGAAAAGTCTTTCTCTCATGTCAGTCCGTCAGGTTCTTGCTCTGCCTCATCACGCTTCTATTCATCATGAAGCCGATATTCGGGCAGCCGCCGCCTTCCGTGCTGTCGCCGGAAGTCCATGCCGACCGCAAGGCGACTTTTCGCGTGTTGGCGCCACGCGCACAATCAGTACGGCTGAATGGAAGTGACATTCCAGGCAACGGCGCAGGCACAGCGATGACCAGAGCCGAGAATGGTGTCTGGCAGGTTACGCTGGGACCGCTTGAACCCGGCGCATACCGATATACCTTTATAGTGGATGGCGTCTCTACGGTTGATCCGCGCAATCCTGCTACCAGCGAATCGAACGGGAATGTCTGGAGTCTGGTCGTCATACCTGGATCGGAGTGGATGGATATTCGCAAGGTCCCACACGGCGCGCTGTCAAAGGTCACCTACTACTCCTCCGTATTGTCGCGCTTTCGACGGATGCATGTCTACACGCCACCCGGTTATGAAAAGGGTACAGGACGATTCCCGGTCTTCTATCTGCTGCACGGAGCCGGAGACTGTGATGATTCCTGGAGTTCGGTAGGGCGGGCAAATGTGATACTGGATAACCTCATCGCTGCAGGAAGAATCAAGCCGATGATCGTGGTAATGCCTGCCGGACATACGCGCCCGTTCAGTTTTGGTGCGCCGCCTCGTTCCGGTACTCAGCCCCCTGCAGGCGAGTTTGAACAGGAGTTTATGCGCGATATTCTACCCGTCATAGAAAAGAACTACCGGGTGATCGCGGATCGAAAAAACCGAGCTATCGCCGGTCTCTCTATGGGCGGAGCGCAGACTCTCAATATCTTTCTTCCGTATCAGGAGAAGTTTGCCTATGTAGGCGTGTTCAGTTCCGGTCTGTTCAATGCCTTCCCGCGCCGAAGACCCGATGATGCAGCGGCGCCCGATCCCAGCGCGAGAACGCCCTGGGAAGAACAGAACCTCTCTCTGTTAAATAACGCCGCTGGAAAGCAGGGATTGAAGCTGCTCTGGTTTGGAACAGGCAAAGACGACTTTCTGCTTCAAATTACGCGCTCAACGGTGAACCTCCTGAAAAAATATGACTTCAAAGTGGTCTATGAAGAGACCGGGGGAGGACACACATGGCTGGTCTGGAGAGACTACCTGATCCGCTTCACACCGCAGTTGTTCCGTTAGAAGCCTTTTTTCATAACCGGAAAAGAAGCGGAAAACCGCTGCATATGTTACTGTATGCAGCGGTTTTCCGTCCAATGTTTCATCACGCATAATGAAAGGCAGAACCATGTCAGAAAAAGAGGGTTCCATGTCGCTCTCCCGTCGTAAGTTTCTGGGACAGATTACTACCGGCGTTCTGATATGCGCGAGCGGGGCGGTATTCGCCGAGGATCTGATCCGAACGCCAAGGCAGACGGAGGGTCCTTTCTACCCGGATAAGCTGCCTCTCGACACAGATAACGACCTCCTCATCATCAATGATTCGCTGACGACAGCGGTAGGAGAGATTACCTATCTAAGCGGGAAAATACTGGACAGTCGCGGGGAGCCGATTCGGAATGCCGTGGTGGAGATATGGCAGGTGGACAAAAACGGCGTCTATCTGCACAGCGGAAGCGGGAATGCCCGTAACCGGGACAGCAATTTTCAGGGGTTCGGACGTTTTACGACCGGCTCTTCTGGAGAATACCTTTTCCGAACGATCAAGCCGGTGCGCTATCCGGGACGAACGCCGCATATTCATTTTGCGGTGAAGATCAAAGGACAGGAGAAGTTCACCACGCAGTGTTACATACAGGGTGAGGCGCAGAATGCGCGCGATGGCATTCTGCAGTCCATTCGCGACGAGAAGCAGCGCGCCTCTGTGATTGTGCCCTTCATTCCCATAAAAGGGGCGCGTCACGGGGAGCTATCCGCCCGGTTCGATATTGTCCTGGGATTTACACCGGAAACATAGAAAATCGGGGATTCGCCGTTCCGAAGGCAAATCCCCGACTTATCGCGCAAAGACTATTCCCTCGCCCTCTCCTCTATCAGCGCAATGACGCGATTCATCGCCGGATAGGTATCATCCGAAAGCCGTTCACGGCGCACCTCGCGCCCCTTTTCAGAGATAACCCGATAAGCCACAACCCGATAGCCGTTCAAACCCGGACTTCGCAGATAGGCGCGACCAGCAGAGCCTTTCGGCTTCACTATGATGCGCGTCCGCTTCTCAGGAGGCTGTACCTCGACAACCTGCGTAACGATTCGAACTGTCCTGTTCAGACGCTCCCTGCCGAAAAGGCGAACCTCCAATCGGTCTCCATATATTCTTGTCCGGATTCGCAGGGGCCAGGGATAGGGATTACGAAAACGCAGGTCAATGGAGGGAAAGGCGACCGCCGCGTCCTGTCCGGGCGCAATATAGCGCGGGGCAAAGATATGCGGATGCCGTTCTACAATGGGCAGTCCTGCCAGCAGCGCGGCATTGTAGAGCGTGGTGGATGTCTGGCAGAGTCCTCCTCCATAGGCTTTCACCAGTTCCCCATCGAAACTGACCGGCGCTTTCACATACCCCCTGTCCGCCGACCAGGATTTCACCGTCTGATTGAAGGAGAAGACCGCGCCTGGCGGAATCACCTTCTCATTCAGGCTCTCTGCAGCCAGTCGCGCATTGTGTCGCTGAGAGGAGGTTCGACCGTTCAGACTGGTGGAGAATCCGATCAATTCGACCTCCGGCGGCGGGGCTGCCGCGAACCGGATCAGTAGCCCTCCTCCGACCAGAACCAGCAGCGCGCACATAATAATCGCCATGCCTCCGAGAACCGATGCGGAAGTCGGTCTATGCATTGAAACGGTTGCCGGTTCTCTCATCGAATCTCTACGCTTTCTGAAGCAGACTCGCTGCGCGTCTCCGGCGCGTACATTCCCTGAAGCAGGGTCGGCAGCGTTCGATAGGTTCCCGGCGTCTGCGTGCGAAGATGATATTCGATCACATGCTTCCCCTTCGGCATACTGCGAACGAAAAAGGCGATCTTATGGTCGCGAATATCTATACTCGCCCACCAGTATTCCCACGAGTCCACCTCACCCGCATTTCCGCGCTCCGTTACCTCACAGCCGGAGGGGAAGGGATCTTCGATCAACACATAGGACATATCTTCCGACGCCTCAAAGGTGAGACGAACCCGAACCAACTCTCCCTGCCCCA
Organism: uncultured Chthonomonadaceae bacterium; assembly: GCA_964429855.1. Lineage (GTDB taxonomy): Bacteria > Armatimonadota > Chthonomonadetes > Chthonomonadales > CAJBBX01 > CALLMM01. The sequence continues at coordinate 85,706 of CAYSDM010000005.1, read as the reverse complement.
TCCGATTACCGGTTGGTTCGGTCTTCAGTTCCCAGGCGTTATCTCCGGCGCGCCGGGGGATTACGCGCAGATACTCCCTCTTGATCGCGATTTTGCGATCAGACACAGGAGGAATGGTCTCCATACCCACCACCTGACGCACATCCACCGAATAGAAGACAGTACTGGTTCCGCCAACACGTTCCATCAGGAGATCGTTCTTCCCCGGTTTCAGCTTCGCAGCGGGTATTCGCAATACCAGTTCCCGTTCCCGCAGGTTCTCCTGAGATAACCGGAATGCCTGCACCATCTGGCCATTCAGGTTTACGCGCACCTCGCCATCCATCCGCTGGACAGGACTACCGCGCAGATAGTCACAGAATGCTGCCAGCACCCAGGAGGTGTCTCGCGTACTGTACCAGTATTCGCCGGTACGATTTCTCATCAGCCAGCGAATAACCGCACCGGCGCGGGGATCCTGTGGATTAACTGCCAGTAGAGCGCGCAATGATGTTGCCGTTACCATTGTCCTATTCCATTCTGAACGGTCATCTTTCGGCTTCCAGGATAGCAGCCCGTCCGCAGAAACCGCGCGGCGATTCAGTTCCGACATGATCTCCGGATCGTCAATCCCCATCAGGCGATCCGCCAGCGTTAGATAGGAGAGCGATTCCGCTCCCGTCTTCTTCCAGTCGAATTTCGCGCGTTGAATTCTGACCGTCTGACGATCTCCCGATAGCGCAAGCGCGTAGAGCAGGAAGGCGCGGTTATCCTCACGCACCGTCGGAACCATCTTCGCGGCGGCTTCCCTGCCCCGTTTAAAAGCAGACTCGCTGACCGGATAGCCCGCCTCTTTTGCCATCGCCAGACCGTACAGCACATAGGCGGTCATCCAGGGATCGTCCGAATCCTGTTCCCACCAACCCCATGCCCCGCTTTGATGCTGCATTCGATAGAGCCGGGTCAGTCCGCTGCGTACCATCTTCGGCAGTTCCTGACGATCGACTCCTGCCGGAACAGCATAACTGCCAAGATAGCGATCTACCAGCAGCGTCGGTAAAAAGCGGCTCATGGTCTGCTCCACGCAGCCATAAGGATAACCGACCAGGTATTCCAGGCTGTCTGCAAGCGCGCTGAACACCGACGGCGTGATTCGAACCGTTAACTGGCTGGCTTCCGGTATGGAGGCCGGATCGAAGCGGATTGTCTCGGTCTGCGGTCTGTCGGAGGTTAACTCTCCAGCGAGAGACTGAACCAGCAGACGACCAAACGGAATAACAGGAAGCGAGGTCTCCACTCCGTCAGTATACTGTATTGCGCCTGCCACCTTCGGAGTCCAGGCTGTTACCTTGAACTTTGCCCTTCCGATTACATCTGCCCGAATTTGCCAGACGGCTGTCGCAACCTTCCCCGGCTCCACCTGCAGGGTCTGCTCTTCCTCACCACTAAGTGATGCCCCTTCCACGCGCATTCGTACCAGCGCGGTCTGCGGTTTTCCGGTCTCGTTATGCACCAGCGCCATGACGCGAGATTCGTCTCGCTGAGTCAAGAATCGAGGAGTCTCTAATCTCACAAAGAACTCCTTAGACGCGATCACCCTGTTGATCTGCCGTCCGAGAGACATATCGGGCGTGAAAGCCTGAACTGTCGCCCTCCAGGTCGTGAGATTATCTGGAAGCGAGAACTGAACCGAAGCGCGTCCCTGCGAGTCGGTCATCAGAGTCGGCTGCCAGAAAGCCGTATCCTCAAAACGTTTGCGAGTAACGATCTTCGGTTCCGCCTTATCCGCGTCGCCAAGAAACTCCAGCGCAAAAGAGTATCTTGTCTCCACCTGCGAATAGCGGCGCGGATAGAAGGCATCACGAAACGCTTTCGGGCTGTCCTCGCGCAGAGCATAGATGGATTCATCCACCACTCCCATCGAAAACTCGCAGACAACCGGTCTGCCCTGCATATCGGTGATCTGAATTTGATACCGGATAGGCTCTCCGGGTTTGTAATCGGATCGGTCCGGTTGGATGGCTACCGTCAACTCTTTTCCCGGCATAGCCACCCTTAAAGCGACTTCGCTGTTCGCAAACTCCTTCTTCTTTACGTAGCAGGCTTTCAGGATGACATTGGGTCCGTACTCCGGCAGAATTGGCAGGCGAAAAACCGTACTGCGCTGATGGATCGGAAGAACGACGGTCTTATAGATTCTCTCGCCTTCCAATGTTAGCAGCACGCTCATTCCGGTTCTCTGGGTGTTAATGAGAATGCGCGCGGTATCTCCCGGATCGTAACGGCGTTTATCCGTCAGGAGTGACAGGTTCTCGTATTCCGCCTCCGCCTCTCCGCCTGCATCGTCCATCACCCATAACTCTGACTGTGCGCGGATAGCGCGGTTATGAGTGTCAACCGCTTTTGCTTTGAGCAGAATGTTGCCTTTACGCGGAGGAGTCACCGGGATGACAACGCGCCCGTCTGCTCCAGTAACTGCCTTTAAAACCGCAGCCGCCTGATAGACATACTCCTCTCCGTCTTGCGTCTTTTTCAACTGGTTAAAGCCGACCTCCAATTCAACAGCGGTTCCCGATACTGGACGATTATCGTAATCGAAAGCCATCAGCAGTACATCGTTCGGCTTGCCCGGAGCAGCGAGGTAACCGGATGGCTGAACGATCAGTCGAAAATCGCCCACCGACATCCGCGCCGTTCCTTCTGCGGTTACCTCTCTTCCCGAAGTGTCCGTGACGCTGATCGAAGCGGTATAGGCATAGTCCTGAGAAGGGCGATCGTCTTCAGGAAGAGATGCATTGAACGATATAACCGTTTTTCCGTTCTCATCTAGCGTCGCCGTGCCGTCCGCGACCGTCTCCCCGTAACTGTAGCCTCCCTCCTCGTCCTCCTCGTCCGGATCATAGGTGCCGCCATACATAAGCGAGTAGTAGGCTTGCCAGTCCTGGCTGCGATAGACGGTATAGGTTACCTTACCGCCCGCAACTGGCGAACCGAAGTAGTACTGCCCGGAGACCATGATCCGTATCGGCTCTTCCGGCGAATAGCGCGGTTTTTCCGGCGTGACTGTTACGCTGTATTCCGGTTTCTTGTAGGAGGCGACAACCACCTCATGAACATGCTTCTCTCCATTGATCGTCATTATCATGCTGTAGACTCCCGTCGGAGCCTCCTCATTGAGATCAAAGGAGCCAGCGAAGGAGCCGGCGACGGATAAGGTTTTACTCTCGCGCACTAACCGCTCTCCCGTCGGATCGCGCACCTCTACCAGAGCCGTCACTCCGCTGGGGATCGCGTACTGATAGACCTGCTCCGTCATTCTGCGGGCGACCGCCTTATACTGGATTCGCTGCCCCGGACGATAGATGGGACGATCCGTATAGGCATGTACCACAAACCGATCTCCCCCTGCATTCTCGTAGTCATTACTCAACAGCGCCGCCTCGTCATCTCCGCGAGATGCGATCACCAGTATCCGGTTGCGAGACGATTCCTCCTCCTCGTCAGAAGCGCGCTTAACTTCCGGCAAGTTGAATACCGCCAATCCCTCAGCGTCGGTCTTTTGTGTACGGATCTCTTTTCCGTTCATGTAGAACTGGATATTGGTCTGAGGCAGAGGTCTTCCTTCGGACAGGTCGGCGGCAAAAATCAATGCCCGCTTATTCGCCTGCTTCATCACGATTCCGGTGTTCGTGACTACCAGCCAGCCGCCAAGGACATCTGCTCCATGCGACACCTCGTAGAGATAGGCTCCCACTTTCGGCGCATCGAATCGGACTCGCTGATAGAAGAATCCCTCCAGATCCGCTCCCTGAATGGGTATGCTCTTCTGCGCCTCCATCTTGAGCGGCTCTTTCCCTGTCGGATTGAGAAGATCGCGGGTTAGACGGGGGGGCGAATCATAGTTGGAGTTCAGTGATCTGAGAGCGGTTTCGGTGACCGGATTCTGAAGCAGCCGTGACAGTTTCGTGCGATAAATCTTCAGAGTCAGACTGTCTTTCCCTTTCGGGGCTTTTCCGTCTACATATCCTCGCACCGAGAAACCGACCTCCTCATCCGGTGTAAAGACCCTTTGAGATACCTGAATTCCCAGCGTTGGATGATTTCGCTTAAGTCCCAGGGCGATGTCAGTCGTTTTCCCTTCTTCCACCGTGATCTGTACTTCCCCGGAATCGTGAGCAGTCCCATAGGCGTTAATCCTGTAACTGCCCGCCGGGATACGCGAAAAGTGGAAAGCGCCGTTGTTGTCCGTCTTTCCATAAAAGGAATGTCTCTCCCCGCTGCTGTCTTTCCCGGAGAGAGAGAGAGAGACATTCCTTGCCGGCTTCATGGTCTGTTCCAGAAATGTCTGACAGGCAATCCTGCCAACAGGTGTCTCAACCTGAATCCCGTAAGCAATCGCCCCGCCGATCAGCCCCAGACCGGCAAGCGTGCTGATGGATTTAGGGAGGATCGCGCCCCATCGAATGGAGAGCGAATGAGTGGCGTTCTCTGCGCTCATTGCGCCGCTCCTTCCTGGCTCTTGACGGTGGGAGTAGGTGTCGGGTTTCCTGTTTTATGTCGCCGCATCCAGTCGGAGAACCGTCCGCCATAGTCCGCAAGGAGAGTCAGAAGAATGACGCCGCCTATCGAAAAACCGACGAGGATGAACTTCTGATGTCTGGTCAACGGTTCCATATTCGAAACATGCGCCAGCCATTGCGCGGGAGCCAGAGCAAGCGCCAGAGCGAACAGAGAGATCAGGATACCGATCATTCCTGAAAACTCTTTCTCCTTCTCAATCGCCGGGAGGTTCAGCATCGGAGAATTTCGGTGAAAAGCCGCTGCGACCGCCAGTCCGAAGAGCATTCCCAGCATACACTTCGCTCCCCAGAATAGAACCATCAGAGAGGGGATCAACAGCGTCATCGCGCCTGTCAACAGAAGCCTGCCAAGCATGGATCCAGGAGATGCCGACTTCAAGGTGAGCGGTCTCCAGAGGAAGATTGCCAGCAGGCAGGGCACGATCAACCCGATACAGATACCATAGAAAGCATAGTGATCGTTCAAGGAGGCTCCCTGCAGATGGCTATTGAATCGCCAAGCAGTGAGTCTATAGAGAACGATGCCGACTCCGATGAGAAGATACTGCATAGACGTCTGCAGTCCTTCGAGAGTCTCCTCTTCCGAGACGATGGAGCCGGATGTATCTGTGCTGCGTTCCATCCCGATAGAGAGCGCGATCGAGAGCGGGAGCCATGCCGCAAGCATCATATACGCCGTTCCCATTCCCGCATATACCTGAAATGCGACCAGGAACCCGCTGAGGAGCGTCAGCAGACTGAGCGGATATCCGAGTGAAAGCGGTCGCCGGTCATCCGGTTTGATCGAAGCGTCACGTATCATCCACCACACCGCCAACCCGACCAGAACTCCGATCCACATCAACTGCCAGACAATCGGTTCCGTCACGACTTTTGAAGAGAGCGGGTAGCCCAGCGCGAGGAACAGCGCCACCGCCAGCAGAAGACGCCAGAAGCGGATCGCCAGCAGTCTCTCCTCCTCCCCGGCAAACAGCCGCGAGGATATCCCGGCAAAGAACCCGATCCCCGGTATTTTCATCGCCATTCGAGCAAAGAGAGAGGCGGGAAGCGCGCAGACCAGCGTCAGAAACGGGATGCTGACCGCCATAATCATCGCAATCGCTGTCAGCGGATGGTTCATCCCCGAATACTCCAGGTTGTCCCGATAGATGCCCAGCGCGGCGACAGCGCACAGCAGAACGGCGAATCCGGCTCCCGCAAGGAGACTGATCGTATGGAGATTATTGGAAAGAGAAGCGCTCTGGGGATCATTCCGGGAATACTCCGAGGAGGAGGTTCCCGTATAGACTAGAAACATATGGACAAACCAGCCGATTGCCACGCCCATCAGCGCATCCATGATGACATCATTCATCCATAGAAGCGCAATCGCGACGCAGATGACCGCAAGAAAGTATGGGGCGGTCAGTGTCGCGGAGGCGCGCAGCGGCACTGACTCTCCTTGCCGTGATCGAATCCATACCCATGTGGAGAGCAGCGCGCCGATACTACCCAGAAAGAATCCTCCTCCCCACCCCTGCCCGATATTAAAGGGAGGAATAACCGGAATCGTGGCGAGAAAAACAAGAATGGGAATCGCCAGCGCGGCGATCCAGAACGGGAATGGTAGGACAGAGATCCGTCGCGAGTCGTCCTGTTGTACACGGGTTAGCGCGAACCCGCACAGCCAGCCGACGCACCCAAGAGCTAACGCGCTCCATAATAGGCTGCGTTCCATGTTTTCCTTCTTCTTTTTGAATGACCTGTCAGCGAGAGATCGTCCGACAGCGCCTTTGTATGCTGCCGGAAAGATATACAGCGTGGGCGGAGGGCGCATCCCTCCCATCGGGTAGTCTTCTCGTGTATGAGATTGTGGCGTTTGGAGGAAAATGCCGGAGCGGCAATCGGTACGATCCGGATATTCACAAACGGAATTAACATCACCTCTTTGAAACGTTTTTCATTTGATCTAACTTATCACAGGTTTGCAGGGTTGTCAATGCCGATGTTGAAAATGTAACATCATCGTTCATCTGTAGCCGCTGGAGGAACGCATTTGCATACCAAACCCGGGAACATCTCACGCCGTCAGTTTATTGACAGTCTCTCTAGAGGCGCGTTAATGACCGCGTCTCTCAGCGTCATAGAATACTCCGCTGCGGCGGATAATCAGAATCGTTTGAGAGGGAATCCCATGATCTATACCGTTCGCGGTCCGATTCCTGCCAGCCAGTTTGGCTTCGCGCTGCCCCATGAACATATCATGGTGGATTTTATCGGAGCCGATCAGACATCGAAGGAACGATGGAAACCGGAGGAGGTTGTCAAGACCATGCTCCCCTATCTCAAACAGTTGCGCGAACGCGGCGTGACGGGATTTGTTGACTGTACTCCCGACTATCTGGGGAGGGATGTCCGCGTCCTGCGCCGTCTTTCTGAGGAGACAGGGTTACACATCGTTACCAATACCGGCTACTATGCGGCAGTCAACGGGAAATACCTGCCGCGCCATGCCTACACCGATTCGGTGGACGCTCTGGCCGCCCGATGGGTGAAGGAGTGGGAAGAAGGCATTGACGGAACCGGGATAAAACCGGGCTTTATGAAGATCGCGGTCAATCCAGCGGAGGGGACGCCTCCGAAGTTGAAGGAGGTGGATGCCAGGATCGTTCGCGCAGCCGCGCGCAGCAGCAAGCGAACCGGCTTAATGGTCGCCTCTCATACCGTGCAGGGACTTGCCGCGCTCGAACAGGTCAAAATCTTTGAAGAAGAAGGCGTCAGTCCTTCTCGTTTCATCTACGTCCATGCGGATGGAGAGCCGGATCAGAACCTGCACCGGCAGGTTGCAGATCGCGGGGCATGGGTGGAGTACGATGGTATCGGCTGGCGCGGAGTCGAGGAGCATCTTAAGCTCATCCTGCCAATGCTGGAAAAACACGCTGACCGGCTTCTGATCTCCATGGACTCCGGATGGTACTGGGTCGGAGAGCCGAATGGAGGAAAGATACGGGACTTCAACTTAATGACGGATAAGATGATCCCCGAATTGAAGAAAGCGGGTGTCAGCGAGGCGATGATCCGAAAGCTGACGGTGGAGAACCCGGCGAAAGCCTTCGGACGGTGACACAAAAAAAGAGCCGTCATCGAACGGACGGCTCTTTCATGACCCGCGCGCTCGGAGAGATTCGAACTCCCGACCTTCTGATCCGAAGTCAGATGCTCTATCCACTGAGCTACGAGCGCACATCAATCATTATAGCACAGCCCTTCTCTTCCGACAAGCGGATTGTCTACGAGAACACGCATAAGGTACAATAGACCCACTTTGGATACGATCTTTGTTGAAGCTATCGAGTTCTACGCCTATCACGGCGCATCCGATGAGGAGCAGAACGTCGGTCATCGCTATGTAGTGGATGTGGAACTGAAGTTCGACACCCGAAAAGCCGGTCGTTTAGACGATCTGAATGACACGATAAACTATTCGCGTGTTGCCAAACGAATCGTCGCTATCGGCACACAGGAGCAGTTTCGCCTGCTGGAGGCGCTCGCTTCGCGCATGACGGATACGATCCTGTCCGAGTTTCCGGTGGAAGCCGTCCGTCTGCGCGTGAAGAAGATGACTCCCCCCATGAACGTTATTGCGCGGGCGGTGGGAGTGGAGATATATCGGGAACGCCATCGTGAAGACGGATGATCGGAGGCAGTAACTCTGGTACGATGATTTTGAAGTCAAAATCATTGCGGACACGTATGTATAGATAGAGAGACAGGCTCGATGTAGAAATCGAGCCTGTCGGCGCAAGTGAGATTCGTGTAAAACTTGACAAAAAATAAGGGACAGCCATCCCCGCAACCCACAATCAGGGCAGGTCAACATCCCCGTTCGGGGTCTCACAGCAGACGCATGTCTCTTTGCGATCTACCGGACTGACCCGACCCAATAAGGAGTCTTTTTCATGTTTCAGCTACCGCTGCCGGTCGAGTACACCCGTCTCAATCCGGAGCAGACCGCCAACCGTATCGCGCTGGCGAAACAGGCGCTTGGAAACCGGGTCTTAATCCTCGGTCATCACTATCAACGCGATGAGATCATCCGCTGGGCAGACTATCGCGGCGACTCTTTTAAGCTCTCACAGCTTGCGGCGAGTCACCCGGACAGACCCTATATCGTGTTCTGCGGTGTCCACTTTATGGCGGAGTCGGCGGACGTTCTGACCGGAGACGAGCAGCTTGTAATCCTCCCGAACCTCTCTGCCGGCTGCTCCATGGCGGATATGGCAAATATTCGTCAGGTGGAGACCGCATGGTGCGAGATCACGCAGACCCTTGATGAGAGTTCGCTCATCCCGATCACATACGTAAACTCCGCCGCCAATTTGAAGGCGTTTGTCGGCAGGCATGGCGGCTCCTGCTGCACCTCCTCAAATGCGCGAAAAGTACTGGAGTGGGCGTTATCGCGTGGCGAGAGGGTGTTGTTCTTTCCCGATCAGCATCTCGGGCGCAATACGGCGGTTGGCATGGGATTCGATCCCGATACGGAAATGGCGCTGTGGGATCCGCATGAGCGTCATGGCGGCGTCACGACGGATAAGCTGGCTGCCTCAAAGTTTATTCTGTGGAAGGGACACTGCTCCGTTCATGGCAGGTTCACGGTAGAGCAGATTGACAAAGCGCGCCTCGAACACCCCGGAATTCGCGTTATAGTACACCCTGAGTGCACGCTCGCAGTGGTTCGCGCCGCTGATTATAACGGCTCCACCGAGTATATTATCAAGACCATCGAGCAGTCGGAATCTGGCTCTCAGTGGGCGGTAGGCACGGAGATCAACCTGGTTAACCGGCTTCAGCAGGAGCATCCCGATAAACTGATCTTCTGTCTGGATCCGGTTATCTGCCCCTGCTCCACCATGTATCGAATTCATCCCCACTACCTGCTCTGGGTACTGGAGAATCTGGTTCAGGGCAAGGTGGTCAATCAGATCAAGGTGAAGCCTGACATTCGAGAGTGGGCCAGGTTATCGTTAGAGCGGATGCTCTCTATCCGATAGTCCGTCAGGGTTAAACCAGACATGAAAAATCGGTGTCCTTCCGGCAGACACCGATTTTTCTGTTCATTTCGCTCAGGAATCAGTCCAGATAGTAGCGAACACTCACAACGACGATATCCTTCCGATAGTGCAGTCGAATGCGCAGCAGCCAGCCGGAGGCGTTATGCAGCAGAGTATGCCACCAGCGCGCAGGCACGAACTCCGGCAAAACAACCGTGATAATGTCATCCGAACGCACCTTCTCCGCTGCATCCAGATACTGCATCAGCGGACCGACCAGAGTCCGATAGGGAGAATCGAGAATAATCAGCGGCGTATCGCCGCCATGCGCCTCCCACTGATCGCGAAGGTTCTGTTCGCGTGAACGATCAAAGGCGATATGTACCGCCACCGCATCCGGGGAGATGGAGCGGGCATAGTTGAGCGCCATGAGGATCCCGCGATGAATGCGCGAGGGCACAAGCACCACAACGGTGTGACGAAACGGCTTCATGGCATCCGGCGGAATGACGGCAAGCTGCCGATCCACATTCTGATAGTGTCTGTGAATCGCGTAGAAAACCCAGACGATGATCGCCATCAGCGTTATCGCCATCCACGCGCCTTCATAGAACCATGTTGTCCCGAATAGGGGAGGCTGTTCGAAGGCGATGAACTTGCTGGAACCGACCACAAAGAGAACTGCCAATGTTATCAATCCGCCGATCAGATTGATAATCAGTCCGATCCAGGGACGGGGCGTCATGTGCCAGGAGCGTTTAACCATGCCCAACTGAGCGGTGGTAAACGCAATAAACACGCCGATTGTATAGAGCGGGATCAGGGCGTGCGCCTCTCCCTGAAACACCAAAAGGAACAGAATGGAGCAGAATGCCAGCACCAGAATCCCGTTATTATAGGAGAGCCGGTCGCCGATGGAGGTAAGCTGTCGAGGCAGATAGCCGTCTTCCGCCAGCAGGGAACAGAGTCGGGGATAGCTGGAGTAGGCAGTGTTCGCCGCCAGAAACAGAATGGCGGAGGTGAAGATGAGAACGCCATAGTACAGAATGCCGCCGGGCATCGAGGTTCCGAAGGAGGCGCGGGCAATCTGTGAGATAACCGTCTCCGTCTCACTCGGTCCGATCTTGAACTGAACCGCGAGGTAGGTGATCCCGGTAAACATAAACGCCAGGAAGCCGCCCAGAATTCCCAGCGTAAGGACGGCGTTTCGAGATTCGGGATGTTTAAAGGTCGGAACTCCGTTTGAGATCGCCTCTATTCCGGTTAAGGCGGCGCACCCGGACGCAAAACCTCGCACGATAATCAGCCAGTCCACCCCCGTAACCGCTTTCGGGTCGGTCTCTGCCGCCACCGACTCCAGCGCTCCCCCGCCAAACCAGAGCCGATAACAGCCCGCGCCGATCAAAAGAATGACTAAAATAATAAAGCCGTAGGAGGGACCTGCAAAGGTTGCCCCCGATTCGCGCACTCCCCGCAGATTCACATAGGTGATGAGCAGAACCAGCATCACGCTCAGGAGAGCCTTATGGTGCTCAAGTTCCCTGAACGCGGAGTTGATCTGGATCAAAGCGGAGTTCGACTGCGCCACGCAGTCAGCAATACTCACCGAAACTGTCAGGATATAGTCCACCAGGAGCGCAGAGGCGGCCACCAGCCCGATAAAGACCCCCAGGTTTTCCCGCGCCACGATGTAGGAGCCACCCCCGCGAGGGTAGGAGTAAATGACCTGTTTATAGGAGATCACCACCATCAGGATGAGCGTTACGATCGCCATACTGATTCCGATTGCAATCCCGAACTGATCCTGACGGACATGCAGCTTCTGAAACTGCTTCAGGATGGTCTCCGTTGCATAAGCGACGGAGGAGAGCGCATCCGAAGCGAAGATAGGCAGCGCCAGAATGATGGGTAGTTTTTCGTGAATTGCGCGCTCAGATCGGAGTGGAGATCCGAAGATCAGTTTACGAAAAGAGAAGGACAAGTCAGAGTTCTCCTTCTGCATTGAGAATCAAGACAAGCTGTAGGGTTAGAGGCATGAATGAATGCTGAAAACCACACGGTAGAGATGAGTGTTGCGCTTAAAGACCAAAGTGATGGAACAGGAGGCGTTGAACCTCCCCGACCGTCTGGCTGGCGTAAGCTTGCGCTACCTCCCGGTCGTGCCGATCTATCTGCGGGATCTCATGATCGGTCAGGGTCGGGATTCGGTGTCGGAAGGAGAAACTCTCCGGCGTCTCATCCGGCAGTTGTATGCCAAAAAGCTCCCCGAACGCCAACGCCCACATGCGCGGAACCGTCGTCGGGTTATATCCTCCGCCGCCAACGGCAACGATGGGCTTGCCCAGCGAATGTATATCTTTGACCGCCTCCAGCCACCCTTGGGCTGTCATACAGATTCGCGCCAGCGGATCAAGATAGTGGGCGTCCGTTCCAAGCTGAAGGAGTATCGCGTCAGGATTGAAAGCCTTAAGGATCGGAATTGCGGTTTTGCGCCATGCCCAGAGCCATATCTCATCGTCGGTATGGGGCCAGAGCGGAATATTGAGGCTATAGCCCGTTCCGAGACCCTCGCCGATCTCCTGCACAAATCCGGTTCCAGGAAAGAGCGTTCTCCCGGTCTCATGGATGGAGACGGTCAACACGGAGGATTCATCATAGAACGCTTCCTGTACCCCGTCTCCGTGATGGACATCAATATCCACATAGGCGACCTTTTCGAAATGTTCTCGCAGGCGATGAATCGCAATAGCGCAATCGTTGAAAACGCAAAAACCGGCCGCGCGCGCGCGATGGGCATGATGCAGACCGCCAGAGATATTCATGGCGACCTGATATTGCCCTGAATTGATCGCCCTGGCTGCATCCACAGACGCGCCGGTATAGAGCAGAGATGCCTCCCACATGCCGGGAAAAACCGGATTATCTCCCGTGCCGAACCCATAACGCAACGCATACGGAACCGGATCGCCGCAGCTGAGATGGGAGACGGCATCCATAAACTCCCGCGTGTGCGTGGTCAGGATATCCTCCGCCGTACAGAATGCAGGCTCTTTGACCTCTACTCCTTCCAGCGCGCCGTAACTAGCCAGAAGATCATAAGCGCGTTTAAGGCGAATTGGCTTGAGGGGATGCTGCGGACCCATATCATAATGCTGGAATTCGTCTGTATAGAAGAAGATACCCTGGCTCATGAGAATGCTTTCATCGAAGGATCAACACTTTTTTTAAGCAGAAAGCAGCGAGATTCCTTCCGGTATGTCTACCGGATATGTAATCCGGAAGGATTCATTGACGGATTCCGAAGCCAGAGCCTTAGCCGTTCAGTGACTATTGGACATTTGGCGTTGTGTATTCTTCAACAAGGGTTGATCTTGCGCCAGTGGAACGTTGAAGGCGCGACGGGTGATGGTATACTCGCTGAAGTCTCCGGACAGCTCTACCATATCAATCGTCAATAGACTTGGCGGCGTTGTGCGCGACAGGGTCAGGATGGCCGCAGTCAATGGCACGCCTTCTACACGATCGAGGTATCGCGCCCCCGCTGCCCCTGTCGTCCCGGCATTACAGAGAATAGTTCCTTCTTCCATCTCCAGCGATGCTCGATGCATATGTCCGCACAGAATCAATCGAGCCTTTCCAAACAGCGCGCTTGCGATTCGCGGATTATGCACGCAGACAATATGCGGCTGAGGAATAGCCTGTTCAAATAGCTTCTGCAAATGGGTCTGTGCAGCGGAAATACTCTCCGGCGAGGAGTCTACATTACCAGGTCCGTCACGCAGGGAACTCGGATCGGGTATCCCCAGAAGACGTACTCCCTCCACTGTCACCACCTGATCCTGAAGCGTTGTCCCGCGCAGATCGTTCCGAACAGCTTTTACCGTAGCCAGCGAATCATGATTTCCCGCTACGAAGACATAGGGGACCTTCAGTTGCGCCAGTCCAGAGGTCAACCTTGTCTCCAGAGGGGAACCAAAATCGGTCAGATCGCCCGTATCAATCACCATTTCAACCTGAAATCGCTCTGCCAGTTCCAGCACAAAGTCTACTGCCGCCGGGTTGTTATGGATGTCGGAGATATGGAGAATCTGTATTGCATCTTCGTCAGGACGGACACGCTCAAAAGTATTGATGCGTCCGTAGAGACGATTGAGGTCTGCGGCGACATTACGCAGTCGGTCAGAGAGCGTGTTGGCTTTGTTGAATGCCTCCCGAACCAGTTGTATCACCCAGTCCGCCTGCTGGAGAGAACCTGTGTAGCGCGGATTGTTGAATGCCTGCCCATCGAATGTTTTCAACGTCATCAGAAAGATTGCCACCACAAACGCGCCGCCAAACAGAGGCGCGAGAAGCCAGAACCGCGCTCGCTTTGCCCGAAGAAAGAGAGGGGCTATCAGACCGCCAAGCGCTCCGATTACCATAAGGCGCATAGAGAAACGAACGACAACCTGTTGCATCTCGATACGAAACTCATTCTCAATCTGCTCTTTCGGAGGAGGCTTCAAAAGGAGCTTTTTCACGCCATCCAGAGAGACATTTTGCAGACTGATATTGAAAGCCATCGGGGTCTTATGTGTGGAGGCGCGAACCTCTCCGAGCGGCGTAAATACAAGACGGGTTTCACCACGCAGAGCAGGATGAATGGAGAGACGCACTTCGAAAGCTCTCCAGCGATAGGTCTGCGATCCAAAATAGGTCACGGTGAATCCCGCGCCCAGGATCGAGAGAACAAAAAGCAGGCACAGGAAGCCGATTCCGCGTAACCAGCGCGGAATGCGTGAAAGGGGAGTCAAAAGCTCAGAGGCGGTTTTTGGCAGTGATTCTTCAGACATCTATCTGATCCGATAAACACTTTTAGATCGTCAAGGTAGTTTGGATGGATATCATTCTGAGCGCAGCGCAACCCGGTTGTCATTCAGAGCGAAGCGAAGAATCTTAAGATGTCTCGCTGCGCTCGACATGACAGCCATGCGATGCAACCTTCCACCTTGAAGAAGGACTAGATCGCAGATGAGGAAAGTGTGCGATTGGAGATAAGTATAGCGGAAGTGAGCGGAATAGACAAATAGAAACGTCTGAAGACATGGATGAGTCTATCTTCAGACGCTTCGCAGAGAGTTCAGCTGGCTGTTACGATCTTGTTCGAAAGAGACGTATCAGCGAGATCACCACACAGGAGCCGACAAAGGCAACAAAGATGCTGATGGCATTGATCCCGGTCGCGCCGCGCGAATGGAATACGATATTCCATATCCATCCGCCGACAACCGCGCCAAAGATGCCGAGGAACATCGTCGCCAGCCAGCCTTCCGCAATGCCATCGCTGCCTTTCATTGCAGCTTTTGCCAGAAATCCGGCTATTAACCCAACCACGATCCAGGCAGCAATATCCATGTTTCACCTCCCACCCCGGAACCACCGGAAAACCCGATTCGCGATACGCCAATTTGACGTAAGTTTCAGATAGATCACGAGGAATACGTTCGATTCGGGAGATCGGTTTCAGAGGAGATTGCGATAATAACCGGATATGGGTACACTATGGCGTAGTTTTTCTATAAGGGGCTGCGAATGCGAAGGAGTCTGGAGATCTTGCTGATCTTGCTGGTCACACTGTCCGGCTTTCTGCTGACGGGGCGAATGAGCCGACACGCTCTGAAAAATGAGCCTGACAGGTCTCCGGACGCCTTCCAGATCATTCCAATACGCATACATCTGTTCCGAACGACGAACGCGCCTGCCATAAATACCAGTCTGAGCCGGGACGATATGGATCGGATCATGCGAAAGTCAAATGCGATCTGGCATCAGGCAGGGATTCACTTCTGGCTGGAATCGGTGGTCGAGGAGAAGCCGTATCACATCCACTTTTCCCGAACCGTTTCCGATGTCCCTCTGAACTTAATAACATCGCTTCCCCAGCCTGCCAACCGAACACGAAAGATGTTTCATGTCTATTTTATCGGCTCTATGACCATAAACGGTCTCTACCTGAATCAAGATGCCATTTTCGTGCAGGAGGGAGCTGAACTGGTGAAAATACCAGGGGGAATTGACGAACCTCTGCCACGTGTCGTGGCGCATGAACTGGGACACGGGCTGGGGTTGTCGCATCGCCAGGATCGAATGAACCTGATGTCTTCCGGCACGACGGGAACCAGTCTCAACGCCCAGGAGATAGAACGCGCCCGGTCCATCGCCCGGCGTCTGCCATTCACCTTGAGCGCCGGGGAGTTCATCGAGCAGACACAGAGGCTGGATCGCAAAAGTGAGCGAAAGACAGTCGTATTGCGCCTGCAGTCCATCCTCGATCTGCCCGGCTCTTCGCCCCTGAAACAGCGCGCGCGAATGCTGCTCCAGAACCTCTGAAACTACTTGTATGCCACCAGCCCGAAAGCCTCCTGCTTCCGGGCAATCATTGTAAAGCCCGCCTCCTGCAGCCTTTTCACAGCGCCCTTCGCGACCACCCGACCGGTGGTGCTGTCCAGATCTCCGATGTAGTGGAAGACCCTGCCACCCGGTTTCACGACGCGATAGAGGTGCTGATAGAACTCACCGGAGTAGAGTTCTCCCGCAATTCGAAACGCCGGAGGATCGTGAAAAATACGCATAAAGGATTCGCTCTCCATCTGTTGAATCAGTTCGCTCATATCGCCGAGAAGTTGCGTGATCTTCGGGTTATCAAAGAGAGCGCTGGACCATGGATTGCGTCGCGCAATCCAGAGGACATTTGGATCCAGCTCCACTGTAACGACCTGTTCTGCTGTTCTGGCGGCGGCGATGGCGGTATACCCCAGCCCCGTACAGGTGTCCAACACCCTGCCGAGGATCGGCGAGATGGTCTTATATTTTCTCATCGTATCCTCATAGGGGTCTATTTCCTTGATTCGATGCATGGGAATGCCGGAGAGGAGCATGGTAGGAGCGCGATGAGTAGGCATCAGGCTGTAAAACCGCTGAAGCTCCTCTGTAAAGGTCTGTATTTTGATGATGTCGCTGTCTTCCACCAGAAAACAGGCGTTTTCGCTCCGGCATATCTCCTCAATCTTCTCCCAGTGAAGCACCTGTCCATCCGGGAATACGACCCCGATCGGCGCGATTCTCACTTCTGCCTGGGTCAGCCCCAGGTCAAGAGAGGTTAATAGCGCATTCAATCGCCCGTGCCGGATCTCCAGCATCGGTTTTGCCTGATAGTGTGACAGGACGATCATTCTACCCCTCCAAGAATTATGAAACGCACTGTACAGGTACTGTCAGTTTGGTCTTTTCGTGATCTAATACGGATTTTCCTCTCCGGTTTTACGCGCCTGCCTCCAGCCGGATCTGATTACCCTCAAAAACAAACTCAAGCCGTAGCATCTCACCAAAACGCTTGACAATACGAAAGTATTCCCGTATACTATTAACCACTCTGGTGGTGAATAGAGATGAACGAACAGGATTCCATAACTCTGCTGGGATTGACAGAATATGAAGCGCGGGTCTATCGCGCCATGCTCAGCGATCATCCCGCAACCGCATACCGACTGGGAAAGCTCTCCGGTGTACCGCTTTCGCGCGTGTATGAGGTTACCGCGCATCTGGTTGAGAAGGGAGCGGCGACCCTGATTCCCGGAGAACCTGCGCGCTATGCTCCGGTTCCGCCCGATGTTTTGATTCAGACCGCGCAGAATCGAGTCATCTCCGCCTTTTCTTCTCTCCATGCAGAGCTATCATCTCTTTATCAGCCTGTCGGTTCCGACGGATCCGGCTGGATTCGCGGGGAGAAGCTGGTCTTTGCGCGTCTTCTCTCTCTGATGCAAAATGCAAAAACCGAACTGCTCCTGGCGGCATCCCCGTCAGTACTGGATCGTGTCTCCATATCCGTCGCATTGGAGAGTCTTCCAGCACGAGTGCGCGTCTACCAGAACCCCGGCGGCGTATCGGAGATGCCCTTTATCCTCCTTGCGGATTTCCAGACCTTTCTGATCGGTCGCCTGGGAGAGGAGTCCGACGCTCTGCTGAGTCATCATCCGATTCTCATCCGGTTTGGCGAAGACTACTTCCGTCAACGCGCGCTGTCGGAACTCACGCCGGAAGCGCGGCACGCGCTTCCGGCAATGACTCCTCCCCGTCTCACGCAGAACAACTGGCTGGACTGGGAGGAGGAGAAGCAGCGCCGCTTGCTTCGCGCACACTGATGATGATTATGTAAATATCGTCTCATGCAATAAACACAAGGAGATACCATGAACTACGATGTCCGAGACCTGCACCTTGCCGAAAAGGGCAAGAATCGAATCGCCTGGGCAGAGATGGAGATGCCGGTTCTTCGATTGATCCGGGAGCGATTTGAGGCGGAAAAGCCGCTGAAAGGGCTGAATCTGGCAGCCTGTCTGCATGTTACTACG
Source organism: uncultured Chthonomonadaceae bacterium (assembly GCA_964429855.1). Lineage (GTDB taxonomy): Bacteria > Armatimonadota > Chthonomonadetes > Chthonomonadales > CAJBBX01 > CALLMM01. Next base: position 67,727 of record CAYSDM010000005.1, on the reverse strand, counting down.
GAGACCGCCAATCTCGCGATCACGCTGAAAGCGGGAGGAGCGAACGTAGCGATCTGCGCCTCTAACCCTCTTTCAACACAGGACGATGTCGCGGCGGCGCTGGTACAGGAGTATGGCATTCCGACATTCGCCATTAAAGGCGAAGCTAACGATACCTACTATAAACATATTCACGCGGTTCTGGACTACAAGCCTCATCTGACCATGGACGATGGCGCGGATACCGTCGGCGTGATCCACAGCGACCGTAAAGAGTTGATCCCCACCATCATTGGCGGCACAGAGGAGACCACAACCGGCGTGATTCGCCTGCGCGCTATGGCGCAGGATGGCGTTCTCGCCTATCCCATCGTGGCGGTCAACGACGCTGATACCAAGCATCTGTTCGACAACCGGTATGGAACGGGTCAGAGTACGATAGATGGCATCATTCGCGCTACCAACAGACTGATGGCAGGCAGCGCATTCGTCGTGGCTGGATATGGCTGGTGCGGGCGCGGCGTGGCGATGCGCGCGCGCGGCATGGGAGCCAGAGTGATCGTGACAGAAGTGGACGCCATTCGCGCTCTGGAAGCCGTGATGGATGGATTCGATGTGATGCCAATGGAGCAGGCGGCGAAGATCGGAGATCAGTTCTGTACCCTGACCGGAGACATCCACGTTCTTCGACCGGAACACTTTGCGCTCATGAAGGACGGAGCCATCGTCTCCAACTCCGGACATTTCAATGTGGAGGTGGATCTGGACGGTCTGAAAGCGATGTCAAAAACCACGCGCAGCGTGCGCGAGTTCGTTGAGGAGTACACGCTGGAGGATGGTCGCAGAATCTATGTTCTCGGCGAGGGACGACTGATCAATCTGGCATCGGCGGAGGGTCACCCCGCCAGCGTCATGGATATGTCCTTCGCAAATCAGGCGCTCTGCGCAGAATACATGGTGAAGCACGCCTCCTCGCTCAAAAAGAGCGTCTATCCGGTTCCGAAAGACATTGATAAAGAGATTGCGCGCTTAAAATTGACCGCGATGGGTATCAATATTGATACCCTGACGGAGGAGCAGCTTCAGTATCTCGCCTCCTGGGAGATGGGAACGTAGATATACCTGCTCCGTTTGATATGGGCATGACCCTTGAAATGAGTTGGGTCATGCCCTTTTTTTCCTCGACGTACAGCCTTGACACTTCTCACAGGAAACGGGAATAATAGCGGGGTAGGAGAAAAGGCATGCCCCTGTCACAGACCAATAATCTGGAAGCGATCTCCCTTCATGGTCTGGTCGTCCATCGGGTCTCGATGGACGAGACACTGGAGACGATAGATCGTTTTATCTCCTCCCGAAAACCCCATCATGTCGTAACCCTCGACTCCTCCATGTGCGTGATTGCGCAAGGTGACCCTGCGCTGTTGAACATAGTCTCTCATGCGGAACTCGTCACCCCGGACAGCGCGGGAGTCCTGTGGGCCTGTCGTCGTCTGGGACGCCCGTTGAAAGAGCGCGTCTCCGGTGTCGAGATTGTGGATCGTCTCTGCAGCCTCTCCCCCGTTCGCGGGTATCGTCTCTTCTTCTTCGGTTCAGCCCCCGGCGTTGCGCAGGCAGCCGCAGAAAGAATGCGATCCTGCTACCCCGGGTGTCAGGTGGTTGGAACACGGGATGGATTTTTCACGCCGGATCAGGAGTCAGAGATCGTTGAGCAGATTAAAGTGGTGTACCCGGATATTATCTGTGTTGCGCTGGGCATCCCCCGACAGGAGAAGTGGATACACCGATTCCGCGAGGAGCTCCATGTACCTGTTCTGATCGGTGTGGGAGGCACCTTTGATGTCTATTCTGGCAGAGTGAAACGCGCCCCGGTCTGGATGCAGCGTCTCAATCTGGAGTGGCTCTACCGGCTTTTGAAGAATCCCCGCAAGATCGGCAAGGTAATGATGCTGCCGAAGTTCGTGCTGATGACTCTGCGCGCTCAGAAACATGCCCCTCTCAGCAGCGAAAAAACGGAACCAACGCGCCGGGTCGGTTAGAGTCGTTCGCCGCGATATCGTCAAGTCCCCCCTCAACCTCCTCATCCGCCTGTGTAGAATGCTCTCCTGATACCGTTGGGTATAATGAGATGGTAGCAGTCGGATGCCGTTTGAGGAGACAACAATGCTCACTCCGTTCAAGAACGAACCATACGTGGACTTCAGGCAGGATGAGCCTCGCAGCAGGATGGAGGCGGCGCTGCAGGAAGTCGGCAGCAAGTTGGGACAGTCCTATCCGCTGGTAATCGGCGGTGAACGCATCTTCACAACCGATGACTATATCGTTTCACGCAACCCGGCGCGCCCCTCGCAGATAGTCGGACAGGCAGCCCGCGCCACTGCCGAACTGACGGAACATGCGATCTCGATCGCAGGCGAAGCCTTCGTTACATGGAAGCGCGTTCCCGGTGAAGTTCGCGCGCGTTATCTGTTGAAAGCGGCCGCGATCTTGCGCCGCCGTATCTATGAATTCTCTGCGTGGCTGGTCTATGAGGTCAGCAAATCCTGGGCGGAAGCCTATGCCGATACCGCCGAGGCGATAGACTTCATGGAGTTCTATGCCCGCGAGATGATGCGTCTCGACGGCGCGCATCCCACCACTCCCTACCCCGGCGAAGAGAATGAGGTACGCTATATTCCTCTCGGCGTCGGCGCGGTCATCAGTCCCTGGAATTTTCCCCTGGCGATCCTTTGCGGCATGACCACGGCGGCGGCGGTCACCGGAAACACCGTCATCATGAAACCGGCAGGGCAGTCGCCGATCATTGCGGCGAAGTTCATGGAGCTTCTGGAAGAAGCCTCCTTCCCTTCCGGGGTGGTTAACTATCTTCCGGGTCCGGGGCGCGAGATCGGCGAGGTACTTACCGGTCATCCGCAGATTCGCTTTATCTCCTTCACCGGCTCTCGCGAAGTGGGACTGCATATTCACCAGCGCGCTGCCGTTCATCAGCCCGGTCATAAGTGGCTTAAACGCGTGGTGCTGGAGATGGGCGGTAAAGATGCCATCCTCGTAGATGCCGGAGCGGATCTGGAAGCCGCCGCGGAAGGCGTCGCCGCCTCCGCCTTCGGCTTTCAGGGGCAGAAGTGTTCCGCCTGTTCCCGCCTGATCGCGCATAAGGATATCTATGACGACCTGTTGAAGCGCGTGGTTGAACGAGCAGGAAGGTTAACCGTCGGCGACCCGACTGATGCGAAGAACTTTATGGGCGCAGTAATCGACTCTTCGCAGTTTGAGAAGATTAAAGAGTACATCGAAATCGGGAAGACGGAGGGCAGGCTCGTACTGGGCGGAGGTACGCCGGAGGGAGTAGCAGAAGGCTTCTTTATCGCTCCCACCATCATCGCCGATGTCGCGCCGGATGCGCGTATCGCACAGGAGGAGATTTTCGGGCCGGTTCTGGCGGTAATTCGCGCAGAGAGCTTCGATCACGGACTGGAGATCGCCAACGGCACCGAATACGGGCTGACCGGAGCGATCTACTCCCATGACCGGGAGCATCTGGAGAGAGCGCGGCATGAGTTTCATGTCGGAAACCTCTACATGAATCGGAAATGCACCGGCGCGCTGGTGGATGTTCAGCCCTTTGGCGGTTTCAACATGAGCGGAACCGACAGTAAAGCCGGAGGGCGAGACTATCTTCAGTTGTTCCTTCAGGCGAAATCCATTTCCGAAAGACTGTAGGAGGCGAGAGAGGCGATGACCTGGCGAGTGCTGGTAACCGCGAGAGCGTTCTGGGTAAGCGGGCAGGATGAAGATGCCAGACTGAGAGCGGAAGGCTGTGAAGTCGTTCGTTCGCCAGAGGCGGGACCGCTTCCTGAGTCAAAACTGATTCCCCTTCTTGCGGACTGCGACGCCGTCATCGCCTCCAACGATCCCTACTATGCGCCGGTATTTTCCGCCTGCCCGCGCTTGAAGATTGTTGCGCGTTGCGGCGTCGGGATTGACCGGATCAACCTGCTCGATGCCTCCGAAGCGGGAGTCGTCATCACTAACACGCCGGGAGCGATGACCGAGGCGGTAGCGGACTATACCCTGGGCTTGATCCTCGCGCTGGCTCGACATATTCCGCAGGGAGAATCTTTGATGCGTTCCGGCGGCTGGGGAGAGCTTCCCGGCTTTCAACTGGCGGAAAAGACCCTCGGGCTGATCGGGTGCGGGCAGATCGGACAGGAGGTTGTGAAACGCGCTCTGGGTTTTCGTATGCGCGTAATTGCGTATGACCCCCGGATAGAACGCGCCGGAGGCTATCCGGACGTGAAGTTTGTCTCTCTGGAACGACTGCTTCGGGAGAGCGATATTGTCTCACTTCATGCGCCTGCGCTCCCGGAGACGGACAAGCTGATCAACGCCGAAACACTCTCATGGATGAAAAAGAGCGCCTGTCTGGTGAATACGTCGCGCGGCGCGCTGGTGGATGAGGCGGCGCTGCTGCAAGCGCTGGAGAACGGTCAGATCGGGGGAGCCGCCCTCGATGTCTATGCGGAAGAGCCACTTCCTGCGGATCACCCGCTCAGAAATGCGCCGCGTTGCGTACTCTCCCCGCATAACGCCTTCAACGCGGTCGAAGCGGTGCAGACGATGTGCCGACTGACCGCGAGCAGCATTCTTGCCCTGAAACGCGGAGAGCAACCGGGGTACGTCTGTAATGCATCCGTGTGGGACTCTCCCGCGCTTCGATCCTCTCTTTAAGCCTTTCTCCGTCGAAACTTCTCCCGGAAGATATCCACCACCTTGCGCTGATCCTCTTCTCCAAGCACCTTCAGATAGTAGGCGCTCACGAGGTAGGTCGCCAATCCGAGAAGAGCCGGGATGACGATGAAAAGGCTCCGTGTCACCCAGATGACCCCAGCCGTCAACGCCGTCGCCAGCAGCGACCGCAGAATCTTACCCACTGTCTCACGGTTCAGAGGGTTCGTCCTTAACAGGATGAAGGCAAAGAACACGGTGATCACTTCCGCCAGGATATTCGATGCCAGGACTCCCAGTTGACCGAATTTCGTCCATCGCAACGCCAGAGGAGTCAACAGAAAGCTAAACGTCACATGCATCAGCACCGTGCCTGCAAGAAATCCGCTCCAGACGGCGTTCTTCTTCTGGGCAATCAGAAAGCGATAGATGGTGGTGTTGATATAGAGCGGAATAATCATGAAGGCATATAACTGCAGCAGCACCGGAACCGCCAGAAACTTCCCCTGCCCGTAGAGCAGTCTGCTAAAGGGGAAAGCCAGCAGGAAGATGAGCGTTGCGACTGGAAGCCCCATCGCGATCATCAGCGAAAGCACTCGGGACTGCATCCTGCGAAAGTCGCCCGGATTGACATCCGCCAGCCGCGCCAGAGATGGCAGCATCGCGGTGCCAATCGCTACCGGCAGAAAGAGAAAAGTACCTCCGAGGCGGGTAACCTGATTGTACTCCCCCACTGCCGCATCATTCATATAGTGCCGCAGAACAAACACGGAACTGAATCCGAACAGACTCATGATTACGCCATTGGCGAAGAACGGCAGCCCCCCCTTTATCAGCTCCTTCCAGAGCGCGACATCAAACTGTGGAACTTTGCGGATAATGGCCCGGATTGCGATGAGACTGCTGATCAGGATGACATAGTTCCAGAGGGTGGAGATAACAGAGATGCCCAGGGGACCGTATTGCAGGAATGGGATCGCCATTAACATCGGCAGCGTCGTGGCAAAGTCCATGATAGAGACAGCGCGCGCATTCTCCCAGCCGTTGAAGGCGGAACGAATGGGGGTGAATATCTTCGTGGCAAGCATGCTGACCAGATTCAGGCAGCCGATGTAGAAGATCAGATCGCTGACATGCATGACCTTCATCACCAGCAAGGTGACCAGAATCTGCGGCAGCATGGTAACGCATCGAAACGCCCACAGACTGCGAACCAGTCTGTCTGAATTCTCCGGGCAGCGTCCGATCTCCGCAACCAGATAGCTGTCAATCCCAAGCGCAAAACAGGAGCCGACGGTGGTTGTAATGGAAGCGGCAACGGCAAGCTGCCCCATGCCCTCTTCGCCAATACGACGGGGGATGATCGAGACGGTTAAGAAGGTCACACACCAGGAGACGATCTGCCCCAGAAGGTAGATAAGGGTGTTTTTCGCCACCTTCTGGTGGGAGATCGTCGGAGTCGCTTCGGGTTCGGTTTGGGTTGTCACGTCTTAATCCATCAGATGACAGCAGAAGTATTTAGAAGGCATATCAGGAGACCGACGACAGCACGCTCTCTCTCCATTGCTGGATTGCCTCTTCGTTCAGGCGCAGGCAAATCGGCTCGCTGCGCTCGATCCATGCCTCTATCGCCTCGAAGTTGTCGCGTTTTGTGGTCGGGAGTCCGGTATCCTGCGCGATCTCCCTAGCCCGGTTATCCACCTCCAGTATCAACGCTCGTCGCAGATTTTGGAGACAGCGGATTCCGCCATGCAACCGCGTGCCGATATAGTCAAAGGAGATATCAGACTGAATAAAGCGATCCAGTCCCTCTAATGTGCGCTCCAGCACCACCCCGGAGAAGTTCAGTTCCTGAAGATAGGCGGCATCTTCCGTCCCCTGAGGCCAGGCGTAGACCTGCCTGTATCGTTTTACAAGTATTTGAAGAAGCTGCGCATCCAGCGTGTGATCTTTCCGGTAGTCGGTCAGCATCACCAGAGCACTCTCTGCCTTCGTGGTCGGTATCGTCTCCATTCTCTTTCGCAGAAGGTTCCACATCGTCACGCAGTTGGTATTCAGCACATTGGAGATGCCAGCGTTGTTGAGCTTCTGCTTTGAGTAGGCGTCACGGACGGAGTGAAATCCCTTTTTTGCCAGAACCGTTTTATACATCAGCCGCGTAAAGATGTCCGGTTCTCCCTGATAGTCCACCCAGCCGCATCCCAGCAGCACCGCACGACGAATCCGCCATGCATCCAGCAGGTGAATCGCCCACTGATTGCTCCAGCACTTAAAATGCTCATTCCAGCGATTATAGGGGCGCATGCGCGAGGTTAACAGGTTTGTCCCGCCCACAATGATCAGAGGGATTTTTGCGATGGCAGCAAACTGCTCCCCGGTCATCGGCTCATGCGTGGAGCAGCGGTAGATCGTCTGATCGGGGAAGAGCGCGCCAATCTCCTGATTCACCGCGTCCTGGATAATCAGGTCTCCCAGATTTGTGCTTGGACTGCCCGACTGCGTTTGCAGTCCTGGGTCCAGGATACAGATAGTCATCTCATTCTGGTTTCCACGATTGTGGATTCACTCCTTGAAGTTTTTCTGCCGTGGCTGCGGATTAGCTCTTCAGCCAGGAGTTGCGCGGCTTGCCATACAGATTCCTTTTGATTGTCCACCATAATCTTCGGAGAGATCGCCGGAGTCCACGATCATATTTTCGATTCAGGCAGTCTACCAGCGCCTGCTCCAGTTCGGGATCGTTCGCATACTTTCGAACGATCGAAAGGTTTTCTTCCACCCAAGCTTCTACGTTCTTAGAAACCAGTGGAATAGAAGCTACACGCATTAAATCTAAGCGATTCTCAAATGTAACGTACTGATCTAACACTCCCGCAGCTCGCAACACTACCATGGTACGCAAGCATTTTTCGCAATTTCCGCAATTATATCTTCCAGGGATATTATGATAACACACCCTCAAATGCCTCATAACCTCCCCAGTGTTTGCTATGGCAAATATCTTCTCTGCTCGACATGCCTCGAGACCATCATGAATTATTTCTGTTCGTTCATTACTCCAGAGCGGGTCAAGATCAGGATGCGATCCCCATGGGAAAAGAGTATCGCGGGTTCTACCTGCGGCAATAATGATCTTGGAGAATCTACTCGAAAGAGCTAGAGCAACTCCCCCTAATAAAGACCCATGATAAAACCTGCCCCAATCGGCTATGTCGTCAAAAATCTGTCTAGCATTTGTTTCCAACTCGATTAGTGGTAGTTTAAGAGATTCTGCACAGGTGAGCAACTCAGATCGCACTCTTTCCCTTAAGTCAGTTCTATGTAGTCCAACATCCATCCCGTGTACATAAATGAGACCGGAAAGCTCCTCCCGGTGCTTCAGTACAGAGTAGAACGAATCGACTCCCCCGCTGAAAAAGCAGCCTGATTTCACGTCTATCGGTTGTTCCGGTATCTTATCCAGCGGTTCCGCGCAGACCTTCACCTTCCGGAAATCGTCCGGGAACCAGTCCACAAACTGCTGTTGGATCTTATCAATCGCGAGAAGCAGTTTCGGAGAGATCGGCTCCTCCAGTATCAGATCCATCCCTTCTCGCATCGCGGGAATGAGCAGCATCGCCAGAAATGGCTCGATACCGTCATTCACCGGTTCACCGGGAAGCCGTAGAAATAGCTCATGCTCCACGCCGCGTAATGTGACCGGATGAGATAGCGTCACCCGCCCATCCTGTTCTATGACCTTCTCTGGTCGTTTGAGTTTCATCAATGAAGCTCCTATCGCTACATTCTGTATTGCGCTAAACTGCTTTAGAGAGGATGATCTCCGCGAATCTCTTCCCTGCCTGTTCCGGTTGAAACTCCTCCGCGATACGCTGCTGATTTAAAACACCCATCTCTCGTGCGCGTTCCGGGTCGGAGATCAGCGCAGTCAGCGATGCCGCTAATCCTTCCACTCTGTTCGGCTCCGTCAGAAGACCCGTTTTCCCGTTGACAATAAACTCGCAGATCCCCCCCTCTTCATAGGCGACTACCGGCAGACCGGCCGCGCATGCCTCCAGGACTGCCAGCGGAGCCGGGTCTTTATGCGAGGGATGCGTAAAGATGTCAATCATTCCCAGAAGTTCGGGAACATCCGTTCGACGACCGGTAAAGCGAATATGATCCGCTGCTGGACTGCTGAATGCCTGCTTTTCCAGACTTTCGCGCAGAGAGCCATCTCCGACCATTACCAGATAGGCTTGCGGGAAGCGATCCGCGATCTGAATAAAAGCCGAGACGACATCCTCCGCGCCTTTGAACGGGTCCAGGCGTGCCACCATCCCTACCACGACCGCCTCCTGCGGAATGCCAAGCGAATCGCGCAGCGCGCAGCGTCGGGAGAGCGGAACAGGTTCCGGTATTCGCATCGTGTTGCGAACCGTCGCAACCGAATCCGGCGATCTGCCATAGGCGATAACCTGATCGCGGATGAAGTCGCTGACGGTGATGATGAAACGGCACTCTTTCAGGATGTTTAGCGCCGCCTGTCCCAGCCAGGGTCCAATGTTATAGTGCAGATGCACGATCTGTGGCTTGCTCAGACGCTTAGCCAGATAGGAGGCAAGGATTACATCATAGCGCTGCTGGCAGGAGTAGATCAGGTCTGGTTGCAGATTGCGGGCTATTTTGAGCAGCTTTGGGAGGGACCGATAGTATTTCGCTACCGACACGACTTTCCCGAAGGCGGAGCGCCGGTTGTCTGGATTAGGTCTCCAGCCGGTATCGAATGGAATAACTTGCGCGCCTGAGTCGCTCTGAAACTGCTCCCATCCCTGTGAAGCCCCTTGCCAGCAGTTATAGATGACGGAAGCCTCATAGAGAGAGTGCCTGTTCCGGAGCAGCGAGGAGAATACCTTTGCCTCCGCGTTATAGTCGAAGTTAATTTTCGTTCCCAGCAGTTTCATGATCTCTTTTGATGCTTTTCGAACGCGTCGCGAACAATTTTCCGGTTTTGCAGCGCGATGCTGCGGGCTTTCTCCACCGCGATGTCGCGCCTCTTTCTACACTCCACGCGGTTGTCCAGCATCCACCTCGCCTTTTTCAGTATCTCCTCCGCCGACGATTCACCCATCGAGAGCATCCAGTCTTCCAGACCGATCTGCTCCAGAAAGCCTCTGGTCTTTGGTTCATAGCTCAGGGCGAGAAGAGGCGCGCCTCCGGCAAGGCTGAGGACTCCCCCGTGCATACGGCTGGACAACACCAGATCGCACTGTCCCATCAGACCTGCGAACTCCTGTGGATGGATAAACTCGGTGACGACATGCACACGCGGCTTCAGCTCATCCGGCAGCAACTCTTTTATCCGTCGAGGAACATCTACCTCCACGAACATCGCCTTCGGAACCTCCGGATGGCTGGTAATAAACACCATATCTGTGTCGTATTCCGAAAGAATCTCACGGCAGACGTGCGCGATCCGGCTCTCAAACTCCGCCTGTTTCGCCTTCCTGTCTTCATGCCCGGACCAGTGCCACTTATGCGCGACCAATCCGACACGCACAGGAAGACTCTTCTCCGGGACATAATTGCGGGAGAGCGTGCGCGGCTGCAGGAGAATCGCCTCATCAATCGTCTTATGGACATTGGCCGTTTTTACGCCGATTCTCTCCTCGACGATCTTGAGAGCGTTGGCATCGCGACAGATGACGGCGGCTGACCGCTCCATGACCGCTTTCAGCAGATCGGGTAGATCATCCTGGTCCTCAAACGGTCCATAAGAAGCGGCATAGAACACCAGCGGTTTTCCAAGCTCCAGGGCTGCATGATACTCTGCGATCCGATGTGGTCGAAGACTCTGCGCCGTCCAGGAAGTAGAGAGCACCGCGCCACCGGAAACGACAATCAGATCGGATTTCACAAACTCGCGAAACAGTTCTCTCTCCTGCCCGAAAAGCGTGGAAAAAGGTACCCTTCTCTGATGCAGCTTCGCCTGCATCTCAAAACGCTTTGGCGCGGTTCGACGAACGATCTTCGACCAGACTTTCCACTTCGGCGTGTACCAGTCGTAGAGCGCATGCCAGAGAGGGCGAATCAGGTTCATCTCCGGATAGTGCTGCGCATAGACTCCCGGATCGGAGGTAGATCCGCAAAAGCATGACTTAACAACCGTATCCGATCCGAACTCATCGCGAAAGGAGGCGTGCATTGCCAGCAGTATCGCCGAATCGCCCATATTGCACTGCACGTTATCCAGAATAAGAATCTGCAATCCATACTCCAGAGACGATAAAAATCCGCAGCCTGTTCACCTATCCTCGCGGAATGGTAAACAGTCCTTTCAGGCAGTAGAACAGCGTCAAGCCATAGACCTTTACGCCGGAAGGCTTCTTGAAACGAATCGCGCTCGCGATAAAACCGCGTATCACTCTTGCGTTAAACCAGATAAACCGATAGAGATAGGCGGGACGAAACCGATTCTTCAGCAGAAACGCCCAGAACAGCCCGCGCCCCTTTCCCGACATATTCGATGTGAAGCGCTTTTTATCTGCGCCTTTTCGCGCTCCGGCGTGATGCACCACTCGAATATCGTCCACATGATGAATGCGAACCATCGGATTGGCGTAGAGAGCGCGGAAGGCATACTCAAAGTCTTCAAACCCGATCAGTGGCGTTCCCGCGCCAAGCTGCTCTTCGAAATCGCCAATTGCCTGTACGGTCGCCCGGCTGACGCACATATTTGCGCCCATGCCGGAAACCTGGAAATAGCTGCGGGTAACGGGTCGCATGGTTGTCAGGATGATGTACGGAATATGCTCGTTCTGCCAATCATAGTTTTCAGGGGGTATCACCGTGCCAAATACTATTCCCAGGTTCGGGCAGTTCTGATACTCCTCGATAATTCGCGCAAGCCAATCCGACAGAACGATCACATCATCATCGGTGAAGACCAGCACATCGCCGCAGGCCTCTCGGATGCCTACATTCCGCGCGCGGGAAAGTCCGCGTGTTAGTGTAGGCAGATATCGCAGACGCGGTTCGCTCTCTGCAATGCGACGGACGACCTCGCCGGTTGCATCGTCATCACTCTGATCTATCACCAGCAACTCATCCGGCAGTCGCGCCCCGGCAAGAATGCTGTGAATCGTCTGTTCGATCAACGGTCCTCTGTTGCGCGTACAGATTATCACCGAGAACTTCATGAAGGCGAACACTCCTCACAACATTTGCATCGCAAAAACAGAGGCTTCCCCTGCTATTATTGGCAACATTGAAGAACCTGTTCATCGAATTATTGTTCAGTAGAGAAATTGGAGGAAAGTGAAACGCCGCGCCTCCGCGATTCTGATCATAGAGACGCGACGTTCCAATCTGACTTATCCATGAAATTCTTACCGGACGTATTTTTACTTTTTTCCACCCTGAATCAGCACTAGCAGGTTTTCCGTCATCAACGGTCCCATCTTCTGACCGACGGAGACGGAGGACTCATAGTCATAGAGTTTCAGGACGAAGTCCTCCTCGGTCAATATGTAGCCCAGCGCATCTCCGGTCAATCCAAGCTGAAACTTATAGGGAGACCGCATCTTCGATTTCAGAAAGAGACCGATATTCGGCAGCACCTCTCCAGGAAGCGTAATGAACTCCGCCGATCCCAGCGTGAAACAAGAAACCTCTGTCTCTATGTCCGATCCATCTACCAGTTCGCCGGGGAGAATCTTTGCCGCGATCAGCAGCTTGAAGCCGGCATTCTCCAGCGGAACACGGAACAGACGCTGCTGGAACGTCAGCTTCGGCGACTCCTCCCAGACAGCTCCTTCCAGCGAAGCAAGGGTAGCATCCGCCAGCGTAATGCCAATGCGCTCCGCTTCCTGCCAGGCTTCCCCCTTCAGGTACTTCTCTTCGTTCTGTATCAACGCGGTAACCATTCCGCCCAATGCGCCGTTCATATAGATCGCAATGCCTCCCAGCTTCGCCTCCACACGCAGACGCAGCCAGTGCGGAAAGTCGGAGGTCATCATACGATTGTTCAGCACTTCAGGATGACAGGCAAAATTAATCAGCGTGGCGATAGTCTTTCCATCGGTCGAAGAGACCTGCATCGCCAGCAGTTCCGTATCAAGTATCTCGCGAACGCGGGCATTATAGGAGCAGTCTTTCACCTCGGGGCTGCGTCCGAAACGCGCCTTTGCCGGTTCCAGACGCGAGGCTGTCTCATCCACCAGAGCCGCGACCTTCTTCAGAAGCTCCTCCATCCACTCCTTATCTACACCGCTGGTCGTCTGGTTCGGCCCCCACTGACCATAGGTATCCGGTCCGGAATGCGTATGCGTTGCCCCAATTAACACACGCTCCGGCGGTATCTGTTTGATCATGGCGCGTATCTTCTGAGAGTAGACTCGAATCACGCCAATCAGATCGCAGCTTACCAGCGCGACCTTCTCATCGCCATTCTGGAGTACCAGACAGCGTGCCCAGAGCGGATCATGCTGTCCCGCGCTTTTTCGATTGGAAGCATATCCGGCGATATAGGCGGAGCGTTTGGGGGAGATATCCACTTTCCCCGCTGCCGCTTTCAGTTGTGCAGACACGGGAGCCTCCAGAACGAAGAGAGAGAGTATAGCCAGGAGCAGGACAGGCGCGAGAGAACGCATGAGAAAAAACCTCCATGTCCAGATAAGTGATAGAAATATACTTTATGGTTCAGGCAGGTCTGTTCAGGCGGTAAGTCTCCCTCAGTCCTGAATGCTGCCCGTCTGAATCAGCAGGTCAGGCGGATAGGAGAAGGAGACCCGTATGTCATCCGAGGTGCCTGGTTTGCGATCCGGTCCCGCGCTCAGGATTCCTCCTTTTCTGCGAGGCGTGGGAGGACGAAAGAGCAGCTTCTGACCGAATGGGTCCTGCAGGAGGTTTTTTGCCTGCGTGGACTTTCCCAGGTAGCCGCGAGCGATTAACTCCTCCAGATTTCTCGGAGATCGCTGTTCCAGTCGAATATAGTGCTGGCATGCCTCCGCCAACTGCTCCATCCGAAGACGGGTAACATCCCGACGCAGATCGCGCAGCAGTGGATTGCGATCCGGATACAGCAGAGAACCGACGATGCCAATCGCGATAACCGACAGAATAGCGCTCTTTACATACTGCATCAGAATTGCCTCCTCGTTGGCAATTCTTCCGCAGTCAAGGAGCATTGTAGCTATTCTTTTTCAGGAGGTCAATCGAACCAGTTCCCGAAGCGTGCGGGGAACTGCCGTCAGCGGGTCTTCCGCCGCCTCATATTCCAGATTCAGATAGCCGCGGTAGTTAACTTCGGTCAGCAGCTTCACGATACGCTTCAGATCCGCCGGTTTCGCCTCTCGATTGTAGTGGGTCTCTGTCTTCACATGCACCGAGATAGCATAGGAAGCTACCTGCGCCAGATCGGCATAGGGATCTTTCGTATGGAAGTTGCCGGTATCCAGCTTCAAACCTACCCATTCCGACTGTACCGCGCTCAGGATCGTTTTGACGCCCTCCGGCGTCGCCGTCACGCCCCCGTGATTCTCCAGAGCCAGCATTACGCCTTTTTCTGCGGCTCGTTCGCTGCACTCCTCCAGGCACTCCACCACCCATTTCCGAGCCTGCGCCTCCGAGGTTCCCTGCGGGGCGTTCCCGGCGAAGACTCTCAGGCAGGGAGACCCCATATCGGCGGAGTAGTCAATCCACTGTTTTACGCCTGCGATCTCCTTATCACGCGCCTCGCCGGGAGGCAGGGTGAAGGTGCTGCGCGTAGCGGAGCCACAGATATCCAGCCCCAGCAGAAAACAGTGGCGTACAATCTTATTGATATAGGCTCCGGTCAGGGGATCGGGGAAATAGTATCCGGTCAGTTCCACCCCGTCTATTCCGGTCTCCGCCATTCGGCTGATGAACTCCTCCAGAGTCATCTTCGGGGTTTTCTTTCCCTGAAGATAGTCGCGATAGGAGTAGGCGCAGTTTCCAATTCGCAGATGCGGACCGCCGGACCGCTGGACAGGCTCCATCGCCCCGACAGAGAGCGGAATAACCGCCGCACTCGCGGCATACACTGCGGACTGGCTGAGAAAAGCGCGTCGTGATACGGAACTGTTCATGATCTTCCCCTCTTCACTATAACTCTCGTCCAACCGCCGCTACGATGGGACGGCACTCCTCCATAAGCTGAGAGAAGTTATCAAAGGTTAACGACTGTGCTCCGTCTTTGATCGCTTTATCCGGCTGCGGATGCACCTCGATAATCAGTCCGTCCGCGCCGCAGGCAATCGCGGCTTTTGTCATCGGTCCGACGAGGCTCCACTTGCCGGTTCCCTGGCTCGGATCCACGATGACGGGCAGATGCGATAGCTGCTTAACCGCTGGAACCGCCGAAAGATCGAGGGTATTGCGAGTATGGGTCTCAAAAGTTCGTATCCCCCGCTCGCAGAGCATCACCGCATGATTGCCGCCCAGGAAGATATATTCGGCTGCCTGCAGCCACTCCTCGATCTTCGCCCACATTCCCCTTTTAAGCATGACCGGCGTTCTGCAGCGCCCCACTTCCCGAAGCAGGTCGTAGTTCTGCATATTGCGCGTGCCGATCTGAAGAATATCCGCATATTCGCAGACCAGTTCCACATTGCGCGGATCCATCACCTCGGTGATGACCGGCAGACCTGTCTGCTGAGAAACATCCTTCAGAATCTTCAGTCCTTCGACTCCAAGCCCCTGAAAGGAGTAAGGTGAGGTGCAGGGTTTGTAAGCTCCTCCGCGCAGAATGGTCGCGCCGTTCTCCTTCACAGATTGCGCGGTAGCGAGAGTCTGTTCGTAGGATTCCACCGTACAGGGTCCCGCCATCATCGCCACTTTTCTGCCCCCTATGAGAACTCCCCGGACATCAATGGTGGAGGTCTCTTCCCGGTAGTCGCGACTGACGAACTTATAGGGGCGCAGAATGGCGATGACTCTCTCGACATAATCGAGGCTTTCCAGCATCTCCATGTAGCCGAGTTTATCCGCTTCTGGAACGCCCACCGCGCCAATAACCGTTCGCTCGGTTCCATAGATCGGGTGTACCCCGTATCCCCACCCCAGGATGCGCTCCTCTACATCGCGTATCTGTTCCGACGTTGCATGCGCCGCCATCACTACGATCATGGTTTCAGGACTTCCTCCAGAGCATTCAGAAAAATCGCATTCTGCGTATGAGTGCCGATGGTTACGCGCAGATGAGTTGGCGCGCCAAATATATCTCCGGTACGAACTATCACGCCTCGTTTCAGCAGAGCATTGAACACATCGCGGCTGTTTCTCCCGACATCTACCCAGATAAAGTTGCCCTCTGTCGGCGCATACTCCAATCCCAGAGCCTCGAAAGCGCGATAGAGAGTCTGCTTCCCCTCTGCGTTCATCTGCCGGGTTTTCTCTACATGCTCCCGGTCAGCGATTGCGGCGACACCTGCCGCCTGCGCGATCAGATTTACATTAAACGGCTCACGCACCTGATTCAGATGCCCGATGATCTCCGGGCGCGCAATGCCGTAACCCAGACGCAGTCCCGCCAGTCCATACGCCTTTGAAAAGGTGCGCAGCAGGATAACATTGCGCCTTTCCCGCACGTAGTCCACGCTGCGCGGATAGTCGGGATGCTCCACATACTCGAAGTAGGCTTCATCCAGAACCACCAGAGTCTGCTCCGGCACACGATCCAGCAGCGCATCCACCTCCCGCCGGGTCACAATCGTTCCGGTCGGATTATTGGGATTGGCAATGAAGATCAAGCGAGTGCGCTCCGTGATCCGAGCCGCCATCTCCTCCAGATCATGAGCCCAGTTTTTCAAAGGGACTTTGATACAGTGAGCATCATTGAGGATGGCAGCGGCTTCATAGCGCACAAAGGAGGGATCTGCCTGAATGACCTCATCATCCGGCTGAAGGTATGTCACACCTAGATAGTGAATGATCTCATCCGAGCCATTACCCAAGATAAGATGATCTTCCGGCAGATTCAGATGCGACGCCACCGACTGCCGAAGCTCATAACAGGCTCCATCCGGGTAGAGATAGACCTTCTCAGCGGTCTCTCGCATCGCCTGAACCACTTTCGGGGAAGGTCCCAGCGGGTTTTCATTGGAAGCCAGTTTGGTGACTTCGGTCAATCCCAGTTCGCGCTTGACCTCTTCAATGGGCTTTCCAGGCTGGTAGGGTATCAGCCGGGAGACATTCTCTCCCACATTCAGTGCGGGAAAGGAAACAACCGACATCCTCGTCTCCTCTTGAATAAGGTGGATATATAGTTTACCACACGCTGAGGTTCGGATTGACGACAGGAGTGAAATCCGATATACTAGTGAGACACGGAGAGGTGTCCGAGTGGTTTATGGACCCCGTCTTGAAAACGGGTAGGTGATGAGCCTCGCGGGTTCGAATCCCGCCCTCTCCGCCAGTAAAGAAGACACCCGGCAGGCAATTCCCGCCGGGTGTCTTTTCTATGTATGCCATCTCACCTAATCTTTGTATACTCACGTATCGATTCACGAGAAGATAGCGAGAAGCCGGAGCATATAGCTCCGGCTTCGGGATTAAAGCACTTTTCGCTTGACGGTGGTTCCTCCGGGGCTGTCTCCCACATCGTACCCCATCTCGATCAACTGATTGCGGAGGGAGTCGGACTGCAGCCAGTTTCTGGCTCGTCGGGCGGCATTACGCTCCTCCACCAGTCGCTTCACCTCCTCCGGCAGTTCTTCCTCGGAACGGCGCGAACGGCGGGCGATATCCAGACCGAGTATCGCGTCAAACTTCGTCCACAGCCGCATACTGCCATACCGGTTCAGGATTCCGACCAGTTGCGGCGTTCCCAGATCGTCGTTCAAAGCCTCCAGCGCCTCCGCTCTTGCATCCGCGTACCGCGCGCTATCTGTCAGCGGATCGTTTTCGGCGGAGGTGGAGTAGACCCGTCGCAGCCCCTGCTGCGCGGCGTCCAGATTCTCCCAGGAGAACATCAACTCGGAGCGATAGTGCGCCTGAAGGCAGAGGTAGCGATAGGAGAGAGGATCATAGCCGCGATCTATCAACACCTGCAGAGTCAGGAAGTTCTCGCCCGACTTGGACATCTTCCCCTTATCCACGATCAGAAACTCGTTGTGAAGCCAGTAGCGCACGAACTGCTTTCCGGTCGCTCCTTCGCTCTGCGCGATCTCATTGGTGTGGTGCACGGGAATATGATCCACCCCGCCACAGTGGATATCAAACGTCTCCCCCAGGTATTTCATGCTCATCGCCGAGCACTCGATATGCCAGCCAGGATACCCCCGTCCCCAGGGGCTGTCCCACTGCATGATATGACGGGGTTTATTGGTAAACCAGAGCGCAAAGTCGTTTGGGTGCCGCTTCTCTCCGGTTAACTGCACGCGCCCGCCTGCGCCTGCCTGCATCCCGCTGAGATCGAGTCGCGCCAGCCCAGTATAGTTGGGAAACCGGGAGGTATCGAAGTAGACGGCATTCGGCGTGATGTACGCCATCCCCCGTTCCAGAAGACGCTCGATCATGGCGATCATCTCAGGAATATGTTCGGTGGCTCGACATACCACATCAGGACGCTCGATATTCAGACGCTTTGCATCATGGAAGAAGGCGTCCTCATACTTTCTCGCGATCTCCCAGACGGTCAATCCTTCGCGAGTCGCCCCCTTCTCCATCTTATCTTCGCCTTCGTCCGCATCCGACTCCAGATGCCCCACATCGGTGATGTTCATTACATGCAGAAGGTTGTACCCATTGAATCGTAATGCCCGGCGAAGAACATCATCAAAGATATAGGCACGAAGATTTCCAATGTGAACGAAGTTATAGACCGTCGGTCCGCAGCAGTATAACCCCACACGCGCAGGATCCAGCGGAATGAACTCCTCTTTCGAACGGGTTAATGTGTTAAAAAGCTGCATAGGTCGGTTACCTCGGCACATGGATTTAAGATGTGTATGGTTTTCCTGCGTTCAATGCATCCATAAATAGATACTGCTGCGCCCAGCCGGCAAAAGCTCCGTATCGCTCGCGAAACAGTTCGGCGATGCTCTGATAGAGCGAGGGAGTCAGCGACCTTCCCCGCAGATCGGGACGATACATCTTTACGGCGATTTTCCACAGATGCGTATCAATCGGCGTCGCCTCATCGTGCCAGAGTGCAAAGAGGCAGATGCAGTCGGCGACCTTCGCGCCGATTCCCTCCCGTCGCACCAGTTCTGCATGGGCTTCGCGATAGGGTATCTCCCGGAGGCTCTCCAGCCAGCCCGGTTTCTGCTTCAAGAGATGCTGTGCCGACGCGATCATGCGCGGAGCGCGAAATCCCCACAGGTCTTCACGCAGCGCTGCTTCAGAGGCATTTGCCAGCCTCACCGCCGAAGGAAATCGGTAAAAGGTCTTTCCCTTCCATTCGCAGATCGGCTCTCCGTAGCGCTGCGCCAGCGCGCGAACGCTTCGGGTTATCTTGACGACTGTATTACATGTTGCACAGTGAAATGCAAAGAACGCTTCCTCTGCGTCCTGCCGAAGAATACGTAAACCTGCACGGCGACGCAGACTCGGCACAATGCGCGGATCGCTCTGCCGCCACTCCGCGTACAGGCCCTCCAGGTCAACATCCAGCGCAAAATAGCGATGGATCAACTCCCAGCGTCCGGTTACCGGATAGGTCTCCCACCAGAAACCCGCCTCCTCCGGCTTCAGGCGGATGAGGCTGTCTTCGATCACGCCAATCCACTCGCCTTCGGCCGTCTGCTCCCATCGAAAACACTGTCCGCTGGCAAGCGTATCTGCAATATTCAACTGTTGTCGGGGAGTGTCAGACCAGTTCAGCGACATCACCGATTCAGGCTGCTGTCCAGAAGGGCTGAGACCATGCGCGCCTGCCTTCTTCATCTTCGATCTCAACCCGTGCATAAGGTTCGGATTCCGGAACATCAAATCGAATCATGAAAACCTGCTTCGAGTCCGAGGTTTGCTGATGAATAACCGCTCCTTCTCTCCCGATTATTCGAACCTGAACGCAGGGCGAGGTTACAAAAGAGATTTGCCGCTCTTTCGCGGAGATCGCTTCGAATTGGGGTCCGGTGGAGGCATAAAAACTCCCGCGCTCCATCGCTTCGCGCAGAGAAGGCCAGTCCCGCGTCGGAGAGTCAACCATAATCCAGCCCATTGCGCCATCGCGCATGATATCATGGCAGTCATCAACCGAGACTCCCCAGCACCGTCGTCCCTTTGTCAATAGATGATCCCACCATGCGACCGAGTCGCCCTTACCGTCCAGGTAGAAACAGACCTGATTGGTCAGTTCAATCGCCAGATGCCCCTCCAGGGGAACCAGATCGTCGCGCGTAAATCCCATCCAGTGCGGATGCGCAATGATGGAGAGTCCCCCCGCCTCACGGATAAGATCAATCTGGTTCTGGGTGCTTTCTCCCCTCGGAAGCGTCTCGCGCAGTCCAAGCCCAACCACATGGGTTCGCGGCGTGGTCAGTTCCTCTCCCTCGATCAACACCATCCCGCATGGATCGTACTCTAAGAGAGGCAGCACCAGATTATGATCGGTGATTGCCAGAAAATCATACCCCGCTTCGGCATAGAAGCGAATCACATCCTGCGGCGCATCCGCGCCATCTGACGCCTGCGTATGGGTATGCGTGTTTCCCCGCCACCATCTCCCCGACTGGAGATAGGGATTTATCAGCGAATGGCTCATGATGCCTTTCCTGCGTTAGTGGTTGCCGATCTGTTTCTGCCGATATATCTCATCCGGGCGCGTGTGGATGCGCGCAACATTCTCCGGCGTCATGAATCGCGGTCCCCCCATCGCATAAGTTCCCAGCAGAACCCGCGCTGTCTTGACGTACATCGAGGTGATGATCTCCACATCACGGGCAGAGCGACCGGAGGCAATAAAACCGTGATTCTCCATCAGAATCACTTTCGGCGGCATGTTGTGCTCATCAATGAAGGCTTCGACACGATCCCGCAGCTTCAATGCCAGCGGCACTCCCGGATCAGTATACTCTACATAGCAGACAGCCGGACCACAGCAGACGATCTCATCGGGAAAAAGCTTCCCCTGAACGGCGCGTTTTGATTCCTGTGAGCAGAGGATGGCATTCACAGCGGTCGGATGGGTATGCCCGACAAACATGATGCCATGCAGCGACAGAAGATAGGCATGGAGAAATGTCTCCACTGAAGGCATCGCGTTGGAAGAGGAGTCCGCGCGGACAGCCAGCAGAGCCTCCCGCACCTGGCTGTCGGTCAAAGGAGGACCGTTCAGGACGGCTAATGCCCGGTGCAGGTCTACCTCCACAAAGCTGTCTGCATCCGCCGCGCGAAGCTCTTTTCCGCTGGCTTTGACAAAAAAAGTCGAATCACTGGACTGGGCAGAGGTGTTTCCCTCTCCCAGGATCGCCAGGTCTCTGGCGGGATCGCCGAGACTGCGGGAAAGGGCTATCAGTTGTTCTAAAACCTGTTCTCGATCATACACGATGCTTATCCTCATAAAGCGTTGATGCCCTATTTGGGCGCGCTGTCAGTTCGGAATGGATTTCCGTTGTCAAGCCACATGAAAGTGTCTCTACTTCATGTCATTGTATCATACACACCCCACTGAAACAACGCGCGAACAGGGTTTATTGTCAGGGGAGTTTTAGCATAGTCAGTCTTTACATTTCCGAATGTCATGCAGTATAATAGGTGTGCTCTGTTGAGCAACAATAGAGATATGCCGCGGTAGCTCAGTTGGTAGAGCAGTGGACTGAAAATCCACGTGTCACTGGTTCAAGTCCGGTCCGCGGCACTTCTGATTTTTTGTGGCTTTGGATGGAAAGGCGGGAACCTTTTGGATCCCGTCTTTCTGCGTCTCTATCTCTATATTCTGGTGTTGACATCGAAATGGATCGTTGCATGATACGCCTTTTTACGCTCCCTTTTCTCGCCATGACCCTGCAGATTTCCTTTCCCTCTACCGCCGCAGAGATCGTCGGGAAGGTCATTACCCCGCACACCATCGAGCCAACGATGCGTTATCGCCGTCCGCGTGATCCGTCTCTTGCAGCACGTATACAGCTCTTTGTAAAAGGTCCCGCTATGCCCGGTCGTTTCAATGGGAAGACACCTGCGCAGCTCCTTGCCGAACAGGAGTGGTCCTGGCATGATCTGTCTACCGCGGTGAAATCGCCCTCGGAAGAGGCGTTGACGGTCTGGAGTTTCAATGGCAAATCGTCCCGATGGGGCGTCGGGAACGCCTTCCAACTGGAAGCCGAAGGGCTGAAGCCGACAGAGATTCCGATAACCGCGCCGAAACAGTGGATTTCCAGCGTTACCTTCCTCTCGCGGGATGGCTCCGTTCAGCCGGATACTGTGATGGCGTATGTCGCCAATACCGGAACGCGCGCCTTGAAAATTCACTCACTGCGTCTATGGCTTCCGAAATCCGGAGATACATGGCAGACACTCTTCCCAGAAAAGCCGATCAAGGTCTCTGAGATGGTTCCTTCTGGAGAGAAAGGCTATGTCCGAATCTCTACGCGCAAACTGCCCCTGACCTATGCGGCGATAGAACTGGCGACCTCGGAAGGGTCGCTATGGGCGCATCTTCGCATCAAGCGGGAGGTATTCGATATCAGTGGAGGCTGGATCGGGGAACACATCCGGCAGGAGTCGTATCTGCATCTTCTGGCGAGTATGCATATCAATACCGGACATATCAGCGCAACTCCCGGTTATACTGACAATCCTGCGCTATACAACCGAATCCCGATCAAGCTGTTCCATAAACTGGACCCGATATCCGCCTTCGATACGGATGAATGGCTGCCCAGGATCCACGCCGTAGAGTTTCTGGGAGAACCGCAGTATGGAGGCGGGAGACCGGTTCCTCCACAGGAGGTTTTCGATCAGCTTCTTCCCTATCGTGCCAGCAGGCTGGCGACCACCGTAACGCACAGCGAAGAGAAGGTCTGGCGCTGGTATGCCGGTCTTTCGGACTACCCGCACTACGACGCCTATCGCGTTGTCGCGCCCGCTGCCGATGCCTGGAATCTCTATGATCGCTGGGGCGGACGGCGTATTCGATGGGGCGCGCCTCTGGAGACTATCGGCGACATGTGCCGCTCTCTGCGAGAACTGAATCGTCCGATGCCCTGCGCCTACTGGTCACAGGGACCGCACTACGACTGGGATAATCGTTTTGACGGGCGAAAACGACGATCTCCAACCCCGGATGAACTGCGCGAGCAGGCACTACATGCCCTCTCCACGCGGATCACTTCCCTCTACTGGTTCAATCTGAGTCTGAGATCACTGATGGAGTACCCGGATACATGGGAGGCGATGCGGCGAATAGGGCGCGAAATACGGATGCTGGATAGGTTTTATCTGGAGGGAGACGCCTACCGTTTTGAGCGGCGAACCACTGCAGACGGCGCGCCGGACTGGGACCTCGCCTCGATAGTGTCTCCATCGGCTGGGATTCTTTTTGCGCTGGATACCGCCTACTCTGCCGATCCGAAGGAGAACGTCTTTACATTTGGCGCTCCAAGAAGAGCCGTATTTCAGTTTCCACTGCCTCATTGGCTGCGAAAACCGCAAGATCTCTTCCGGATAGATGCGGACGGCGTTCACCCGACGAAGTGGCGCGCCACCGATACCGGCGTTGAGATAGACGACGTGCAGAGCCGCTCCGTCATCTATGTGGCAGCCCGCGACAGCCGGGTTCGGCGAGAGATAGAGAACCGGCGTCGGCTGGCAATGGAACATGAATCCCGGCACCCGGTAGACAGACCGGCGCTGGATAGGCTGTTTGCGGAAGCGATGGCTAAAGGTAGCCGTTGATACTCCGACGAACTGGTAGCGCTCTACTGCTGGGCGACCCGAAAACATCCCGAACAACATATCGCGGCAACAATCTGGAGAGCGGAATAAGGGGAGCGGAGGGGGCGGGATTCGAACCCGCGAGGCTTTTGACCTACCCGCTTTCGAGGCGGGCGCACTAGACCACTATGCGACCCCTCCGTGCGATCGTTCAATGTGGATGATGGGAGTCTACCGCAATCCCCCGCGCTTGTCAACTGCTTCGGCCAGGGATCACAGAACGACCCGGTCGGTTTTCGCGGGGGAATCTCGACCGGGTCGCGATGTGAGACACCGTTAAAAGAAGGTTAATTCGTCTCTTTGGCTTCTTTCTTCTCAACCTTCGGTGAAGGGATGCTCGCATTGCTGGCGAACTTCGCCGGATCGGCTTTGAATGCCCCCGGGCAGCCTGCGCAGCAGAACAGATAGCGGCGTCCCTTGTAATCGGCGTACATTCCCTTACTCAGCGCGTCCTTGACATCCACCTTATTATCGGTCATCACGGCGCAGGCGACCGTCTTCGGCAGTTCGATCTGACCGAGCGGTACGCTGGCTTTCTTCGCAAACTTCTCCGGCTCCTTGTTGAAAGCAGGAACGCAGCCCTCACAGCAGAAGAAGTAGCGGCGACCATTGTAGTCCGCGAAGAGCTTCTTCTCCGTCGCCTGTTTGGGGTTGATGGAGTGATCCTCCATCACCGCGCAGGCGATCTTCTCCGGCATGGGAATGGATTGAAGCGGAATGCTGGCGTTTTTGGCGAACTTCTCAGGGCTTTTCGCAAATTGGGGCGGACACCCGGCGCAACAGAAGAAGTAGCGGTTATACTCATAATCCGCATACATCCCCTTCGCCATCGCGTCCTTCACGTTAACCTTGTGATCCGGCATTACGGCACAGGCAACCGTCTCCGGGAGCGCCGGTTTCTCTTTGGAGTCCTGCGCTGCGATTACAATCAGCGGCGTTGCCGCCAGCGCAAAACCGAACATCAGGGCTAATCCAGATTTCACCGACCAGATACCTCCTGTTCAGGATGTGAATGCAAAACAGCGTTTCATTATAGATTCAAGCTAAATATAATGAAATCCTCTCTTCTTTACAGAGAAAGGATATTTCACAAAATATGTTGTTGGCCGTCCTCTCTACTATACGAGAAGTCGCCTCCATTTTGTCCCGGATGGATACCTCCTTCGCATTTCAAATGCTTCTTGCTTTTTCAAAATGACCTACAAGATGTTGACAAAGTTATACATAATCTGCTATAATATTCGCGTAATGGACAGGATATAATTAGTGTTCACGCGATGTTTTCCTCCAAAGGAGAAACTATGTCAACGGATATTGACTCCCCAAACGGCAGCGAGGGCAACGGTGAAGGCGGAACGATGTTGATTGACATCTCCGACGAACTGAAGCGTTCCTATCTGGGGTATGCCGTCTCCACGCTGATCGCGCGCGCCCTTCCAGATGTTCGCGATGGACTGAAGCCGGTTCAACGTCGGATTCTGATGGCGATGAACGACCTGAACCTTGGACCGGGAGCGCAACGCAGAAAATCCGCCAAAATCACCGGGGACACCTCCGGTAACTACCACCCGCATGGAGATCAGGTTATCTACCCGACCCTGGTTCGCATGGCGCAGGACTTCAGTCTGCGTTATCCGCTGGTGGACCCGCAGGGTAACTTCGGCAGCGTGGACGGCGATCCCCCCGCCGCGCAGCGTTATACCGAAGTGCGGATGTCGGTCTTCGCGGTCGAAATGCTGGTTGACCTGGATCGCGAAACTGTCAACTTCATGGATAACTACGACAACACGCGCACCGAGCCGGTTGTCCTTCCTTCGCGCTTCCCCAATTTCCTGTGCAATGGCGGAGAGGGTATTGCGGTCGGCATGGCGACCAAAGTGCCTCCTCATAACCTGCGTGAAGTCTGCGATGTCTGCATGCATCTGCTGGAGAACCCCGATGCGACCGTTGCCGATCTGATGAAGTTCATTACCGGACCGGACTTCCCCACCGCCGGGCTGATTCTTGGCACGCGGGGCATTCGAGACGCCTACGAGAAGGGACGCGGGCATATCACCGTTCAGGCAAATATTCAGATCGAGCCGATTGAGAACGGAAAACACGCGATTGTCATCACGGAACTGCCCTATCAGGTCAATAAAAAGAACCTGATTCAGGACATCGCTGACCTTGTGAAGCAGAAGAAGGTAGAGGGCATCACCGACATTCAGGACTACAGCAACCGGCACGGAATTCGTGTCGTCATCGAGCTTCGCCGCGATGCCTACCCGCGCAAAGTGCTGAACTACCTTCTGAAGCACACTGCCCTGCGAACAACCTTTGGCGTGATTATGCTGGCGCTGGTGGATAATCAGCCACGTCTGCTGACCCTCCCACAGGTCATCACACACTACCTGAACCATCGCCGCGAAATTATCGTTCGTCGAACGCGCTATGAACTGGGGCGCGCCAAACAGAGAGCGCATATTCTGGAAGGCTTGCAGATCGCCCTCGATTTTCTGGATGAGATCATTCGGATCATTCGCGCCTCAGAAGACGATACCATCGCCCGCACCGAAATGATGACACGTTTTGGCTTGACGCAGCTTCAGGCGGAAGCCATTCTGTCCATGCAGCTTCGGCAGCTTACCCGCCTTAACCGGAACAAGATCGAAGATGAGTATAAGGGCAAACTCAAGGAGATCGCCTCTTATGAGGACATTCTGATCAATCCGGCGCGGGTCAGCGCGATTATTAAGACGGAACTGCGCGCCCTGCGTGATAAGTATGGCGACGACCGGCGCACCCGCATCATTCCGACCGAGCCGGAGGAGATCGGCGAAGAGGACCTGATCCCGGAGGAGGATATGCTCGTTACGATCACCCGTGACGGCTATATTAAGCGGGTGCAGCTCGACTCCTATCGGACGCAGAAGCGCGGAGGGCGCGGCATCATTGGAGCCAACACCAAAGAAGAGGACGCCATCGAGCATCTGTTTGTCGCGAATACTCATGACTACATCCTCTTCTTCACCAATCGCGGGCGAGTATACAAACTGAAAGCCTATGAGGTTCCCCAGACCAGCCGACAGGCGATGGGCATGGCTATCGTGAACCTGATCGGCATCGAACCGGAGGATAAGGTGACCGCCACAGTTCCGGTTAAAGATCTTCAGAACGCCGCCGGTTATATGCTCTTCGCCACACAGAACGGTGAGGTGAAACGCGTAGACCTGAAGGAGTTTGCGAATCTTCGCGCCAACGGCTTGATCTGCTTCGACCTGGAGCCGGATGACTCGCTCAAGTGGGTGAAGCTGACCGACGGCGCACAGGAGTGCATTCTTGTGACACGTGGCGGGAAGTCCATCCGCTTCAAAGAGACGGATGTCCCGGTGCGAGGCAGACCGGCAGGTGGAGTGCGCGGGATCGAGATGCGCGATGAGAACGGGAAGCAGAAGGATGAGGTGGTGGCGATGGATGTCGTCCGCGCAACCAGTCAGCTTCTGGTCGTGGGAGAGCGCGGCGTCGGTAAGCGCACCGATCTGAAGGACTATCGCGCACAATCGCGTGGCGGTAAGGGCATCATCACGATGGATATCACGGAGAAGACTGGCATGATTATAGATGCTCAGGTCGTCGAACCGGATGATCGTCTTATGATTATCACGAAAAACGGGATCATGATCCGTATGGAGGTGAAGACGATCCGTTCCGCCGGACGCAGCACGCAGGGTGTCAAGCTCATCAATCTGGAGCCGGGAGACAGCGTCGCCACCATCGAACGCGTAGCGCGGGTAGAGGAGGCGGAAGCCGCCGTGAAACAGTCCGAAACGGTCAGTTAAACATCTGCATCTCCTTCCATTCTTTGACATTTCAGGTCAGGCATCCACCGCCTGACTTTTTTTTACGAATCGGGGCAAATCGCGTTAATGCTTTCCCTGTTGGAATCGTCTATCAATCAGCAGGAGGACGAAAGGCATTCATGATCGCCTTTGACGGAGCGACAATGCAGGATATGGAAGACCAGTTCATGGCGCGCTGCCGGGCGAAAGACCCGGAAGCTCTGGCACAGGTCTATGCCGACCATGAACGGGCGGTTTTTCGCTACGCCTACCATCTGATTGGAAACCATGAGGAGGCGCACGACATCAAACAGGAGACCTTTTTACGCGCCTTCTCCACCATACATAGCTTTCGAAATCAGTGCCGTCTTCAAAGCTGGCTGTTCAAGATCTGCACAAATCTGTGCCGGGACAAGATAAGAGCGCTGAAGCGCCGCGGCGAGATTCTCTGTGATCCGCATCTTGCGCTGGAGCGTTTCCCGCAAGCAGAGAACAGTATAGATCCGCACACAGAGGTGGAGCGCACAGAGACGCATGCAATCATTATGCGCATACTGCGCGCCATGCCTGCCGACCAGAGAGAACTGATCATTCTGAGGGAGATAGAGAACCTTAGCTGCAAAGAGATCGCAGACATCATGGGCTGCTCCGTCTCCAGTGTGCGCGTAAAGCTGTCTCGCGCCAGAGATCGTTTCATCGCGCGTGTGGAGTCGGCGCTAAAATCAGGAAGATAGAAAATGTGGAAAACACGACCCTGTCATAAAATACGCGATCTGCTGTGGGACTACGCCGCGATGCGGCTGGATGAGCAGGAGACGGCGCAGATCGAACGCCATCTTTCCGGCTGTGCGTCCTGTCGGATGGAGTTAGCCCGCAAGAAGCAGATGGTCGGCTTGCTTTTCTCCTTTCGTGAAGCGCCATCGCCTGAATCTAAGCCAGACTTTCAGCAGGTTTGGGTGCGTCTTCGAGAAGAAGAGCAGCCCTTCACTCCCCCTGCTCGCCTTCGGTTCCATCGCCTGGCATGGACAGGAGCCGCCACCGCCTGTGCCGCCTTCGGGCTTCTGGCGTTCCTTCTCTATCCGTCATTCGTCTCATCTAACAATCCCTCGATGAAGAGCGTGCAGTACCCGCCGCCGATCCACTTCGACGCGCCTCCCGTCACAGGCAAAGAATCGGCTTCCGACAACGCCGCTGATCCAGGTCGCTCCATCAACCCGATCACTCCGGTCAAAATCGAGAACGCCTTCAGTAGAAACAGCCTTTCTGAAGGAAACGAGCGCAGCGGGATCCGCAGGCGAGGCTCCTATCGTCGGGATTATACTCCGGTTATTCGCACCATCCCGACCGCTCCTCCTGCTGGTACAGTGAATGAACCGATTGATGCCCCTCGCCAGCCGTTGGATGGCGAGCAGATGGCAGACTCCAGCCATTCGCGCCGTTTCGTCATAGGCGATGGAGCCTACCCCACCGAAAACCCGGCGCAGCGAGACTATGTGATCGGTAAAATTGAAATGGATACGACGGTATCGGATCAAGATCACTCGGACGATACCACCAGGGAGATAAGAGTATGGTAAGGAGAGTCTTTCTCATTCTTCTCCTGTCCGCACATGCCCTCTTTCTTTATACTTCTACCGCACAGGCAGATGGGATGTTGAAGAGAATGCAGGAGGAGGTCGCCGTTATTGTTCGCAATGCGCGGGGAGCCGTTGTAACCATCGAGGATGCTTCCGCATCACGCCAATCTTTCAATCCGTTTGGGCAGCCGACCACAGCAGCCGGAAACTGGGCATTCAGTACATTTAACAGCGTCCCCGCGCAGACTATTCTGCCGGGACAAGCCGCTGCCAGCACCGGTAAAACAGCCGTGCCCAGAAAATCCACTACCGAGGCGGGTAAAACAGCGTCCTCCAATCCGAGCGTTCCACCGGCATCTCAACGAGTCAGACAGTCGCAGCGCGCACGGCCAGGCGAACGAGGCGCGCCGATTCCGCCGATGACCAATCAGGGGAGCAGCAACTTTACCGGATTGACCGTGCCACAGGCGAACATGATCATCGGGCAGAATATAGCCAGAGCCTCCCTGCCCAAGACAGGAACCGGCTTCTCCATCGGCGACGGCTATATTGTTACCACTGCCGATGTGATCGAAGGGATGAAATCGCCTGTCGTTATCACCGACGATGACCAGCGGATCAAGGCGAAAATCGTAGGTGTCGCTCCTGACCTGAATATCGGACTGATTCAACTGGAAGCCAGAGTGAATATCCCGGCGCTGAAGATGGGCGATTCGTCGAAAGTCGAGGTGGGTCACTTTGCCATCTCCATCGGAAATCAGAACGGAAAAATGAACTCCGTTTCACTGGCGATGGTCTCCGGGATTCGCGATGACGGAACCTACTCCGGCAATCGTTTCTACCCGACCGTCATTCAGGTTGCCGGAACGGTCGGAGCAGGTAACAGCGGCGCTCCCCTGTTGAATGTAGAAGGCGAGGTGATGGGTATCATCGCTGCAGTTCCTGAAGAGCAGCGCCTTCTGGTCGCGCCATCTACGGGAAGCTCCGGAGGAACATCAAATGAGACGTTAGTCATCTCCACACCCTCAATTAGCAGCGCTGGATTCGCGGTCGCTATCAATGATATTAAACCGGTGGTGGAAGGACTTCGTAAAGGGGAGCGTTTCGGTCGGATATGGCTGGGAGTTATCCTCGAAGACTCACTCACTACTACCGAATCAAACGGCGTTCTGAAGACAACTCGCAAGGTCAAAATCGGCGGCGTTTATCCGGACTCGCCCGCGCAGAAGCAAGGATTGAAACCAGGTGATATTATGATCAGCGTGAAGGGTACTCCTATCACATCCAGCGCAGAAGTGCGCCGCATCCTGCTTCAGATGCGTCCAGGCGACAACCTGCCGATGGTGGTGGAGCGTGGTGGAACGAAAACGAATCTCTCCATCACGGTCGAAAAACGACCGGAAGAGATCAAAGGACTACCCTTGATGGCGCCACAGCCACCAAGACCCGGCAGATAGTCTTTCTCATAACAGACTGCCATATAAACAGGAGGGTTCTGCATGGCGTTCAAGCTAAGAAACTGCATCCTGACAGGCGCGCTGCTTGCGCTTCCGATGCTGTCAGTGTTCAGAATGGAAGCTCAGGTGCGTATTCGGGCTAATCCAGGTCAGGAGGCGCGAGTCAGTATCTCGGATGGACAGACGCAACAGTTTATCATTCTGGACGGAAAGCATAACGGCGGAGAGTTTGTACTTATGATTTCTGAGCCGGACCACCTGATTCATCTGCTGCATAGACCGGAAGTTCAGAGAGAACTAAACCTGACACTGAAGCAGAAGAGAGCGCTGGGTCTGGACAAGAAACAAACTTCCCTTAACCGACAGACTGGCTCTTACGGGCAGGCAACTCCCTCTGGCGCCCCATATTTTGAAGGGCAGGCAGTGAGTGTATACGTTGCGACGGCTGCGCCTCCCCCGCCATCAGGAACGAATCCCCCGCAGACTACAGAAGCTCCGAAATTCCTGAATGCAGTTCATACATCTGCGCTGGATGAAGAGGCGAAGAAAGTGCTTCGACCAGAACAGCTTGAGCGATTGATGCAGTTATCCCATCAGTGGCGTGGAATGGTCTCCCTTCAGCGTCCTTCCGTGGCGGAGAAGCTGAAACTGTCGATAGAGACTCGTCAGAAGATCGGTGAACTGGTCAGAGAGTATCGTAGACTTCAGGGGGAGATCCGTTCACAGGCTGCTTCCGCTGATCTTTCGCGCCCTCTCTCTCCGGCACGTAGAAAACTGGAGAACCTGCGGAAGGATTTTGAGGCGAGAGCGCTTGCGATGCTCAGTGAAGAGGAGAAGAAAGCCTGGACAGAGGAGCAGGGCGAGATTTTCACCTTCAAAATCGTACCATCAGAGGACTGGCGTAGACTCTTCTATTGATTATCCCGATGTCGTATCCCTCCAGACAGCGATGCCCGGTATCAGGGACCGGGCATCGTTCCTTTTCGGAGCTTATCTTAACTTGCGGGATTATCCACCCAACCGCACTTTTTATGCGTTCCATCACAGATGGGCTTTTCGCCGGAGTTTCCACACCGGCAGAGGAAGACGCTGTCCCCCGCCTCCACCGCCAGCGGGTTGCCGTCATGATCTACCAGCGTGATCGGACCGGTCACCTGATAGGGTCCGTTTTTGCGTACCTTTATCACAACCTCAGACATCGAATGATCTCCTGTTTCGATTGGTTTTTGGCATGTCGGCATAAAAGCTGCTGTTCACCCCGACATATCTTCCGCGTATCAGCGATCCGTTAACTCGATATAGTGTCTGTCCGGGTCTTCGAGGAAGTAGGATCGTCGTCCGGTTGCGAAGGCAATCGGCCCCTGAACCTCCAGCCCGCGCTGCTTCAGCCTCTCGCTGAAGGCATCTATCTCCTCCGTCGGGAGGCGAAACGCGACATGATAGACCTCTCCGCGAGGACCGCCAGTGCGCGCAAGATACTCTCTTGCCAGCATTGTGCCGGGATCGTCCGGTACGAACAATACCAGTAGAAAATCCCCACCGCTCTTCAGAAATGCATTCTTGCCGGGGTCTATCGATTCCACAACGAACCCCAGTTCGTCGCGATAGAATGCAACGGCTTTCTCCAGATCGCGCACCCACAACGCGAGTTCCGAAATGGACTGTATCACCGCGCTCCCCCGACTCTGATATTTCGGAAGCGTGCTGGCGCGGCTCCATGCGTCATTTGCGAAATCTGCATGGGGTCGCCTTTACCGCAGTTGAGAATGCCATTCGGAACCCAGAACCGCTCATCGCAAACGGCGTCGCAGCTATTCCAGAACTCAGTGGTCATGCTCTGGTAGGTGACATTCTTGAGCATCCCTACGATCCGACCGTCTTTTATCTCCCAGAAGGCATCCCCTCCAAACTGGAAATTACATCGCATCTGGTCTATCGAATAGGAGCCGCGTCCCTCAATATAGATTCCATCTTCCGTGTCGGAGATCAACTCCTCCAGCGTCAGGGGCTTTTCGCCGGGCATCAGGGAGAGATTCGGGATTCGGACGATGGGGATGCTGCCCCAGTGGTCGGCGCGACAGCCGCCGACGCTGCGCTCCAGTCCAATCTCTCCGGCGACTTCGCGGCTGGTGCTGTAACCCTGGAATAGACCGTTTTCCACGATTGCCCATCGCTGCGCCGCGACTCCGTCATCGTCAAAACCGTGCGTCGCCAGTCCGCCTGGAAGCGTATTGTCCGCAACCAGACTCACCTGCTCCGAGCCGTACTGGAGATTACGCAGCTTGTCGGGAGTGGCAAAAGAGCGACCGGCAAGCGACTCTTCATATCCCAGCGCGCGATCCAGTTCGGTCGCGTGTCCTACCGATTCATGTATGGTCAGGCAAAGGTTGTGCGGGTCCAGAATCAGGTCTTTCGTGCCGACCGGACACTCCTTTGCATAGAGATGCTGCACCGCCTGTTCTGCCACACGAGGCGCATTAGCAAGCAGATCATCCGCCTGGATGTTCTCATACCCTCGCGTCAGCACCGGGGGCTGATAGGAACGACTTTTTGCATCCGCGTTTCCGACAGCCGTCGCCTGATAACCGGCTCCGCTCATAACCACTTCACTGGACAGCTCCGATCCTTCGGTATTCACAAACAGCCGAATATCCTTTCGGAGGGTCATGAAGCCGTTCGCTTTTTTCACGCCGGGGTTCTTCAGTAACTCCTCATTGATCCGCAGCAGCAGACCGATCTTATCGGAGATGCTGACCTGAAAGGGGTCTATTTCACACGACGACTGGAATCTCTCCACACGGGGAGGTTCCGGCACGAGGCTTACCGGCTTTCGCAGCGTGGTCGCGCTGGCTCTGGCGATCATGACCGCCTGCGCTGCGACCCGCATCACCTCTTCCCGGGAAAGCGTTCCACTCCCCGCAAAGCCCCAGGCTCCCTGACAGAGAACACGCACGCCGATTCCGATATCGTCCGTATCCACAATACCGCTGACACGATGATCTTCCGTGCTGATGTTCTGACGTAGGTTTTGCAGAATGCGGACATCGGCGTAATCTGCGCCATGTCGCTGCGCCGTATCGAGCGCAAGAAGCGCCAGGTCTTTCATGGATATCCTCTACTTCAGCGTCATTCTGAGGTCTTTTTCTCTCCGAACCGATCAGGTTCCTTCCGAATGACACACTTCTTCCATACGAGATTCAGTGAGAAAGTGCGCCTTCAGAAACCTCCTTCTCGAATGTACTCTATCTGTGAGGGTCCTTTAGCGCGAACTTCCAGCAGATGCGAGAAGAGGAGTGGCGGGAGACATCTTTCCTGCTGAAGATGCGCCGGAGAGAGGAGGTTTGCGGAGAGATTCGCCTCGCA
The DNA here is from genome assembly GCA_964429855.1 of uncultured Chthonomonadaceae bacterium. Classification (GTDB taxonomy): domain Bacteria; phylum Armatimonadota; class Chthonomonadetes; order Chthonomonadales; family CAJBBX01; genus CALLMM01. The sequence continues at coordinate 33,932 of CAYSDM010000005.1, read as the reverse complement.
AGTAGAGATCGGTCTATCCTCCGGCAGTGGCATATCCACATTCCCGTGAAAATAGAAGATGATCTCTTGAACGGGTTTTCCCTTGCGGAGATAGAGGTTCTCTCCCACATACCAGAGCGCGCCGATTCGAACGGGAATTCCCATCTCCTCCTGAAACTCCCGCTCCGCGCACTCTGCCGGGGTTTCGTCTGCCTCCATTCTTCCTCCGGGAAGGCGGTAGAACCGCTCTGTATCTTTGAGACGAAGATCACTCTGAACGAGAAGAAGTCCATTCTGCCAGAGTATCACTCGCGAACCGCGAATCTGTTTGACATCTGTATTCTTGTATTGCATATTAAAGAGGTAGTTGATACTGCTTTACTCCTGTAGTTTCCTGACGCAGGTGATTTAGAAAGGACTTATACAGAAGTGTTTGTGGAGAGGAGAGAGGCAACGTCTCCATCTCCTCCGCCGTTACCCACTGCACGATGGACGAATGCCTGTCCACCCTTTCAGAAATCAAAAACGCTTCATATCCCAGCAGTGTGATCGCATGATGCGTGACCGCATGTTTCACTTTCCCGACACGGCCGCCAATGCGTACCTGAAGTCCGACAACCTCTCTGGCGGCTCTGGAGGCGCACTCTTCTGGCGTCTCTCCCGATTCGCAAATCCTCCGGGGAAACTCCCATAATCCGCCCCATAGTCCATGCGGCGGACGCTGGATCATCAGAACCCGGTCATCTAGCCGAACGATTACCGAGACATGCGTTGCATGGACGGTTCTCTTTCCCTCCGGGATCTGCGGTAGAGCGGTCGGATCGAGGCTGTTTCCGGCAATGCAGACGCTCAGAAGAGGACAGCTTTCACAGATTGGATCGGAGGGGGAGCAGATCAGCGCGCCTAGTTCCATGAGCGCTTGATTGAAGTCACGCGCCTCGCCGGAAGGGATCAGGCTCTCCGCAAGCTCCCAGATTCGCGCATTCGCCGGGTTCGACTTCGGATCGCCCTCGATTCCAAAGACCCGACTCAGCACGCGCATGACATTGGCGTCAACGATAGCTGCTTTTTGCTGGAAAGCGATAGAGAGAATTGCTCCAAGCGTATATCTTCCGATGCCAGGCAGTCTCCCCAGAAGCTCAGGATCGGAGGGGAGCGCTCCGTTATACAATGCAGCAACCTGCTGCGCTGCCCGGTGCAGGTTGCGAGCGCGGGCATAGTAACCCAGACCTGCCCAGTAGCGTAGTACCTCTGCCAGAGGAGCCTCTGCCAGAGCCGTTAATGTCGGGAACCGCGCCATCCAGCGTTCGAAGTAGGGAATGACCGTCTTCACCTGGGTCTGCTGCAGCATGATCTCGGAAACCCAGACCGCGTAGGGATCATCTTCGCGCCTTCGCCAGGGAAGCTCTCGCCGGTTTTTCCGATACCATCGCAGAAGCCCGCTCTGAAAAGCCTCCCGCGCCTCCTCCGCTATCTCCGACGGAATCGCCGTCTTACCGTTGACACCTTCGCGCATACGTTGTATAATACCCTCTGATGGTTCGGGGTGTAGCTCAGCTTGGTAGAGTGCTTGTATGGGGTACAAGAGGCCGCAGGTTCAAGTCCTGTCACCCCGATTTACGTGTAAGCCATCTCAATTGAGATGGCTTTTCGTATATTCATCCGCCAGTGTGCTGACCTTCTTTTTCCTGACACACATCTCCATTGCTCCATCCAATTATACCTGTTACGGTATCAGTCATTCCTGTCGCCAGTTTCCTCGCCTTCTCCTCTAGCGATTCTGTTGAATGTGTCATACCGAATATGTGATCCATTTAACAGCTTATGATCGTATAAAGCATTGTATAATGCGTGAGTCAGGTATTTTTGCCGGGATATGCCCCCTTTCGGCAGATTTTGCCTCCCCACCTACCCGGATGTAGCGCGCAAGGAGCGACCCATGTTAAGCATTCCGATGTACGATGTCCTTGAAGGTATCTCGATCTTTCGCGATGACGAAGACCCCGCTCGCTTCTACTACCTGCCGAACAACCCGGTTATTCAGAAAGCCGCTGATGGAAAGCCTATGTTCACCTTCCTGCGCTATCAGTTCCCGATAGATCGCGCCGGACAGGAGCCGGGTGGAGGTTACCTGGTATTCACCACCGCCATGATCGTAGACCAGGCCAAACTGAATCAGATCCAACCGGTATTGCAGCAGCGTCTTCGGGCAGAGATGCCCCTCTCCATCAATGTACCTACGGTCAGCCTGGCGGCGGTGGACTTTGTGGATGGAGATATCGAACTGATAATGATGAAAGACAACCGCATGATAAAAGCGGTCAGTCTCGGTCGTCCATCCCTGTTTGGCGATAATACCGCGTCCGTTGCAGTTGAATTGAACTCGGATGCTGCGACGCTCTTCTATGAAGCCTTGAAACACGGAGGCAGTATTGCCGCCATTCAGTACAATCTTAAGTTCGATGTCCGCCTGCCTGCCGTTACTATTCGAGGTAAGATCGATTCGAAGCAGGTTAAAGAGGTGGTGATGGGCTACACGGCGGAGAAGGTCTCCAGTGAAGACACCTGGGGTAATGAGGAGTCTCACGAGGTAGCGCACCGCACCTCCATTGCCGAAACGATGGAATCGCAGGGCATGGTGAAGCTGGAGATTCTTAAAGGGAGTGTCAGCCTGAGTCAGGACGATATGGAATCGCTTCGCGCCTTCGCCTTCCGCGCAATGGACGATTTCATCAAGGAGCATTTCCTGAAAGGCGGAACCATTGAGACAGAAGAAGATCGGCGCAGTCAGTGGATGAGCTATCTCAGCCAGGACATAACCGCTAACTTCGATCTGAACGTATCCTATCGGGATGTGGTGACGCGCTTCTATAACCCCAGTTCGCAGATTAATCCCTCTTTCCTGGGAGCGCCTGCCGATCAGGTGATCACCGATATTGACCTGCAGAACGCTCCCTGGTACTACAATACGCTAAACGTATCTATTGACACCAATCTGGACTTTGCGAAGTACGGCGACATCGTTCACAGCGTGATCGGACATCTCAGCTACGATCAGGCGAAGCCGGATGGCACGCGAATCACGGAACGCAAGAGCGTTCTCTTCACGAAGGATGATCTGACAAAGAAAGAGTTCAAAACCAGACTCGCCGATGTCGGCAAAGATAACTATCAGGTTGAGATCGAGGTCAACTATAAGTCGGGTCCCATTCAGAAAGCGACTATCGCGAAATATACCACGATGGTGCGTCATCTGACCCTGAATGTGCCCAATCCCGGCGTCATAGAGATTAACTTCGCGACTCCCCCGGAGGCGTTCGATGATAAGTTGAGCGCGATAGAGGTCGAGATTGAGTACGGCGATTCGCGAAATAAGGTTCCAACGGCCGTGGAAACGGTTCTGCTGAACAAAGCTGCGGCAGAGGCGAACTACCGGCGCGTGATCTATGCTCCCTGGGAACAGAACTACCGCTATCGCATCACCTATGTGATCAAGGATGAGAACAATGTCGTCCAGCGATCTACCACCGATTGGATCGGAGCGACCCCGGCAACCCGCTACGTGAAAATCCCTACTCCGTTTGATGAGCAGTTTAACCTTGCGATCATTCCTTCTGTGGACTGGAAAGAGGTGCGTCAGGTGATCCTCGATCTGGAGTACGACGACGGGCACGACTATCGCATGAAGGATACGAAGAGCTTCGCTAAAGAGGACGCCTCGCCGACCAAGTGGTGGAAGTTCCCGCTGCGAGACGCCAACATCCGGGGATACCGCTATTCGGAGAAATGGCTGCTGGCGAATGGCGGAGTTGTGGAGCATCCCTGGATCACCCGCGACACCGATGCGAAAACCCTGATCGTGGGGAACGCTCCCGGCGGAGTGGTCACTGTGCAGGTGGATCCGAGCGACATCGGCCTGGGAAGCGAGGTACGGAGGGTGATCGTCCGTTTGAAGTACGCAGAAGCCGATACCGGCGTGATGGACACCGAAACGCTTGTTTTCCGCGATACTAAACCGCTCGAATGGACGATTGCGCGTAAGAAGGCGGCTCTGAACTTCCTGTATGATGTGGAGTATTTCATGTCAGACGGCTCACGGAAGACGCTGTCGGATCAGACCGGCGTCCTGAGCGGAGGCTCCAGCGACTTTCTGTTCCTTCCTACTCCTCCTTAACGGGTTTTTGGCTCCTCTCCCTTGAAAACTCCCTGGAGGAGAGGAGCCGAATATCCTTTTCCACGCTTACAGATGATGTGTTTCAAAATTGAACGCCAGGCTGCGTTCAGGGAAAGAGAACTCGATGATCTTCCTGAATCCGCCCTACCTTGTTGTAGACGGTTACACCATTTTGCCGGACCATGCCGATCTGAATCAATTCTACTATATTCCGCCCGCCCCGCAGTTATTGCTTAATGAGCAGCGAAAACCGAGTTTCTCTCTGGTGCAGTATCTTGGCGGAGGAGCGGGGGAAGCAAAAATACAGGGCGGCTTGTTAACGCTTGCGACCGGACTCTTCAGTGATTTGGAGGCGCAGTCGCGTCTTCGCGAGCAGGTCGCCGCGCGGACGGATAACCGTGCCGGAGGAGAGATCCGGCTCAGCCCGGTTCTTTTTGACGAGGGGACGGTCGAATTAGTTGCGCTTGGACAGTCGTCTACTCCGCCCACAGCGACCACAGAAGCAGTCCCCTCACCGCTCATATCCCCAACTCCCACTGTTCCTCCCGGACCGTTTCAGATTCGCTTTCTCGGCTCCGGGCGCGCTTCGCTGGGCGGGGACAATCGCGCCGTTTTTCAACTGATGATGGGCGCGCCGGAAGCGGAGCTTCTGGAAAAGTGTCTGGATACTCCCGATCTTCCCATCATCGTGATCTATCGTCTTGCCTTTGCCGGGCTGCGTCCCAGTTATGAGATCAATCTTCAGGCGGATTGGAGTAAAGTCTATCGCACACTGCAGAATCACCTGATCGCCAACGCCTACTATGTCTCCGCCGATGTCGAGGTGAACATCACCCGCGCACTGGAAGAGAACAATATCAAAATCGAGACCAGCATCTTTGGAACCGGTTCAGAGGCGCGCTCCGCCGCCGAACGCGCGCGTAAATACCTGATGGACTGGGTGCTGGAACATCTCTTCACCCCGATGATTGATCCTGCCGCCGCGAAAGCCAACTCCATTGGCGAGACGATTCAGGATACCGCCTGGAGCCTTTTACGCAGCGTCATTCCAGGAGTCGGCTATAAGCTCAGAGCGGTGGCAGAGGATCAGCTGCGCCTGCTCAATGCGCGCATGGAGGAGTCCTGCGCGGAACGCCGGGAGGTTGTTCCGCAAGGGACGCTTGGCGGAATACTCAATCGGTTCCGGGTGGACGAACAGGGACGCCAGCGAAGCGATTGGAACGAACTTCGGGAGACGCTTGTCAACAAGATTAATCTGGACGGTTTTCCTCGGCTGGATATAAAGGTTGCGGTGGAAGATCGGTTTTCTGCTGATGGTCTCTCGGAAGTGCTGGTTGAGATCGGACGTATTCAGGCGGACAATACGCTGACCGACCAGAGGTTGCTCTCTTTTCGCAGCGCATCCGAGCGCGAAAGTTACACCGTCAATCTTCTGGGAGTTGTGTCTGCCAACTTTGCTGCCCCTTATCGCTATCGGACGGAAGTTCGCTTCAATCCCGCCGGCGTTTATGGCGCGCACGCTCCGGTCACCTCTGATTGGCGCAATGGCAGTGCGGGGGAGCTTTTTGTGGAGCCGCGAGATGCCTACGCCATTCGCGAGGCGCAGGTCAGCGTCAGTCCGACCTTCTCCTTCGTGCAGTTCCCCAACGTGACGGTTGAACTGGAGTATAACGCCGATGGTTCTGACTCCATTCAGCGCGGTCGCGTCCAGTTGTCGGCGGACTCTGCAGAGAATATCTGGAGATTTCGCAGCTTTTCGCAGACTCCTCGCCCCTACCGCTATCGTATCACCTACCATCGAACGCAGGCGAACGGGGGAAATATCGTCTCGGACTGGAAGGAGCAGGTAGAGGACTGGCTTCCGATCCCCGATCCTCTCCCCACCAAACGCGCGCTCAATCTGTTTGTCAATCTGCCCTGGCAGAATATCATGGTCGCCTTTGTTCAGCTCAAGTATCAGGATGAAGCAAACAACATCCGCCACGAAGAGCAGATAGACTTGAACGCGCAGACTCGTTTTCTCCGGCGCGATATCCCGATTGCGAAAGAGGGTTCACGCGCGATTCTATATCGCCTGACGATCTTCATGAATGACGGCCGTCTGATGGAGGGAGCCTGGCGTGAAACCGCAGATGAGCGTCTGTTGCTGGATCAGCGGATTGTTGAGCAGGGGGTCATCACTATTCGAACCGTTGGCGGAAACTTGCGGGATAATCGCCTGGAGGAGGTGCGCGTTCAGCTTCAGGTTCGCGACCCTAACAACGATCAGGTAAAGGCGGAAACTGAGATGCGCCTGTTGCCGGATGGCGGCTCTTTTCCACACTGGGAGTGGCTGCTCGGAGACCCGCCGCTTCGCGCCGTGCACTATCGGGCGACTTTTGTAGACAAGAACGGCTTTGCCACGACAACGCCGTGGCAGTCCACCGAATCGAACTTGCTGGTCGTTCACCTGCGCAACAAGAGCGTCAGCGCATAGAAAGAGGTCTGTGCGATGTTAAGCCTTGAACCGCCCTACTATGATATCGGGGGCATTCTGGTCTACCGCGATCACGCGGTCGGAAATCTATTCTACTATGCAGCTCCTGAGCCGAAGATCAGCCGCGCCGCAGGTCGGCTCATGTTCGATCTGATGATGTATTCGGTAGAACTGGAGCACTCGGTATTGAGCGGAACCCGAATCCCGGAGGAGTTAGGCGCGGGATTTCTGACGATGGGCGTTGACTGCGCTCTCATGGAAGCGAAGAAACTGGCGCTTCGTCAGGGACTGGAGGGCTTAACAGGAGTTCCTGCGGATCAGATCAGCCTCTACCCGATTCCCTATCATAAAGGCTCTGTGCGCGTGCTTGCTCTGGATCGGTTTAACAAACCGGGTGAGGCTCAGGCTAGTCCCGCCTCCGAAACCCCGACGAAAGGGCGTCCGACTTTTGTCGAACAGATAATCGGAAGCTCTACTCCCGCGCTGCTGGGGGACCTGCGCGCGATCTTTTCGCTTGCTCTCTCACAGCAGGGAGTCGCTTTTCTGGAGGGTCTCTACAGGGATGGCGCGGCTCCGGTCGGCGTGGTCTATGAACTCGCTTTTTACGGTCTGCGTCCGGCGGTGGATGTGGAGATTACCGCGAATCTCTCGCGCATCCACACCCATTTCGGCGGTGGATTAAGCGGACAGTATCAGTGGTTCAAAGCGGACATCTCCGCAGGAATTGATTATCTGGTGGAGAGGAACGACATTCAGATTCGTCTGGTGAGTCAGGCCGTCGGCGAGGAGGCGCAAAAGAGTAAAGAACTGGCTCTCTCTCTCTTCAAAGACCAGATCATTCAACAACTGTTTCGTCCGACAACCACCCCTTCCCCCTCACCACAGTCGGCGGCGTCAGATCTCGGCAGTATCATCGGAAATCTGACAAATACGGGGAGCATTGGACTGACGCTGAAGGCGCAGATGACCACGGAGTTACGGACAGCGGTGTATCGCTACAATGAACAGTCGCCAGAAGAGAGAACCCACTGCCCGCAGGGTTTCCTTCCGCTTCTGCTGCGCCCGGGAGAACTGCAGGAGCAGATTCACCGCATTGATCTGGATAACGCTTTTTTTGAGACGCTGCAGGTGCTGGTTACCGGTCCTCAAAAGGAGGAGTTCGACGCCCTGAATATTCGACAGGTTGAAGCGAAGATCACCTACGGAACCCCTTCAGACCCGGTTCCTCCGGAGTCCGCTTCGCTGCTCTTCCGTCCTGATTCCAGCGGTGACAAAACCTTCGCCGTCAAACGCCGAAACCGGAAGAGCCTGTCCTACTCGTATGCGCTGATCTACGAGTTTGCCCGAAAAACCGGCGTGGATACCGATAGCTTTCACTACGAGATTCCGGCGAAAACCAGCGCAAATCGTTCCCTGCGGATAAGCCCGTATGACGACTTCGGCGTTCTGGATGTGGAGGTTGCCCCCGGAACCATACATCCGGATGTCAAAGAGGTGCGAATCAATCTCTCCTGCGAGACAGAGGATCAGCGATTTCGCGCTGAAGAGCATTTCCGATTGAATCCTGCTGCTCCTCCCTTTCCTCCTTTCCGATGGCAGGTTCGCACAAAAGGTGAGAGCGCGCGCAAATATATCGCTCAGTGTACCTATCTATTCCAGGACAACGCGGTTTTCGATGCTCCTCCTCAGGAGTTTACCGATCCGCTGCTCAGAGTTGATACGCCCTTCTCCCGTGATCGTCAGCTTCTGATCCGTCCGGTTGTTCTCTCACAACAGGTCACGCAGCTTCTTCTGGAACTCGACTATCAGGACACGCAAAACCGTTACGAGCGCACTTTCCAGCTAACTTTCGAACCTCCCTTCAATTCCAGAACGTTTAGCTGGCCCATTCTGAATCTCAATCAGCAGACCGTTCGCTATCGGGTTACCACCTTTGAGACGGGATTTGTGACGGAGGGGGAGTGGAAGGAGACGTCGGAACCATCGCTGATTATCGGCGCGGCGGAAAGCCGGGTCGCCACCGTGGAGGTGCGCCTGATCGGACCTGCGTTGCCGGAGGCGGGACTGGATGCGCTTCAGGTTCGTCTGAAACTGGCGCTCGCAGGTCAGCCGGAAGACGAGGAACAGAGTCTCTTTTATGATGGAACGCAGACGAGTCAATCGGCGAAGTTCCCGCTGCCTCCAGGCGCTTCGCTCCATTATCGCTACCAGACCACCGCTTTCAAAACCGACGGACAGGTCGTAGATTCTGTGTGGAAAGAGTCCAACAACCAGATGCTCATCATCTCTACGCGCAACCTCTGACGGCTTGAGAGCGGACGCGACGCCAGCAACCGAATAGGAGTAATGCACGATGTTGAACCTCGAATCACGCATGGAAATCCTGGGAATCACCGTCTTTCAGGATACAGACCGTGCCAGCCAGTTCTACTATCTGCCGGGTTCGCCAAAGATCAGCGTAGATCGAGGTGTCCCGCAATTCGACCTCTTTGCCTATCGTAAGAGCGGTGAAGCGGGGCAGACCATGTCCGGCGGTTTCCTGAATATGACGGTAGATGTGGGGATCGGCGGTCTGAAAGATCGGATTGAAGCGCGCTTGAAGGAGCAGTTCGGAGACGAAGCAACTCTTGCGCCGGTTCCCCTCACGAAAGGCGAGGCGCGGGTGATCGCCCTGGGAGAAGACAGCCGCGCGTTGCAGGGAGGCGTGGAGAATGAGACTGCTCCAAACGGGCAGCCACTGGTAGCTCGCGGTCCGCGCTTTATCCAGAATATCCTGGGTCCAGGGCATCCCTCGCTGGATGGCGACAACCGCTGTGTCTTCTCCTTCTCGCTTTCAGAAGAGGGAACCGCCTTTTTCCTGAACATTCTGAACGGCAGCGTCAATGCCCGTCCGATCGGCGTGGTCTATGAACTGGAGTATGTCGGTCTTCTCCCTGCTTACGATCTGGAAGTCACCATTGATTTCCGCTCCTGTTATGAGTATATGCGGACCCGATTCACGCTGGGGACTCTCTTCTTCCGCGCCGATGTAGATAATATCGTGGAAGAACTGAAAAGACGCGAGAGCATCAAGATCAAGGAGACGGCGCGCACGCTCGAACTCTCCACTCCGGAAGCCATTCGCGAACGGCAGAATCGAATTGATCAGTTGGTAAAAGATCTGGCGTCGGGAGCGATGTTCCAGCCGTCGCTCGTTCCTGGAGAGCCTCGCGTTCGAGAACAGACGATTACGGCAGCCGATCCGACCACCGCGATCCCTGCTGCCGGAAGCGTCTCCTCCGCTTCAGATGCGCTGCGATACGGTCCCAGCCCGGCGGTCGCGGTTGGAATGGGAGCAGCGCTGGAACGGCGTCCCACAGAAGGCGGCGCAACTCCCCCGGGAGGGGCAACGCCCGCCGGTGGAACGACTCCCCCGGGAGGCGCGACCACTCCCGGCGGAACCACGCCTGCCGGTGGCGCTACTCCGACGGGAGGCGGCTCCTCCACGCCCACCGCTGCCGATGTCTGGAATCAGCTTGGCAGACCGCAGGCGGCTTTCGCGCTGCGCAACATCCGACAGGAAGAGCAGCGAACGGTTACCTACTCTCTCTCTCAGACGACCGCGCAGAAGAGAACCGTCTCGCCTCAGAGCTTTATCCAGTTTCTCGCCAATCCGCGCGAGATCGCGCAGCATGTTCATTCCGTAGATCTGAATCACCCCTTCTTCCAGCGATTGAACCTCAATGTCAATGTGGCGGATGTAGACTTTGCGGCACAGGGCGTCACGCAGATACTCGTTCAGCTTCGGTATGGCAAACGACCCGATGGAACCGGACCGAAGGATACCGCCGAAGCGTTGTTCCGCGCAAAAGGCGAACTCAGAGACTTCACCTTCTTCACGGATCGAAATCAGACCCAGTGGTATGAGTATAAGCTGGTGGTGGACTACCGCCACGATTTCGGGATAGGAGTCAAAGATACGCGCATTGAGAGCGACTGGATTCGCACAGAGACGCGAAGCCTGTCCGTCAGTCCCAACTGGCTCGGGAAGACTCTCCCGGTCACGCTGCAGCTTGATCCGAACACACCTCCCGAACTGCGAGAGGCGCAGGTTCGCGTGCGTTATGTCAATGCGCCGCGTAATATTGATGACTCCACGCTGGTTCGCCTGCTTCCGTCAGGACAGCCGCAGACAGTCTTCATCCGGCTGGCAGATGCCAGTGAGCAGTTTGAAGTATCACGGAGGCTCTTCTATTCCGACGGAACCAGCGAGGAACTGCCCGTTCTGCATCTGCCCGATCCAAACACGGGTGAGTCGGATGAGTATATCATTATCAGCACACCGCGCGCTAACCGTCTGGACGGCGACATCATCATGCAGGACTCCCTGGGAGAGCTTCAGACGGTTCTGGTGGACAGGCAGATAACGCAGGCAGATGAGTTAGTGGACTCGCAGACCATTGAGATGGCGACTCCCGGTCAGCGCAGCGCATTCTCCATTCGACTGCCGCACCGCGACAAGCCTGCGACCATGCGTTACCGGGAACGGCGTATATACAAAGACAGCGGGGTTGAGTCGGACGAATGGCGCGAAGCGCTCTCTCCCAACCTGATAGTCGGAATTCCCTCGGAAGGAGTCCTTCCGGTAAAAATCCGTTATCAGGGCGTTCCTATCAGCGGACTGGGCTTGAGCGCGATCCTGCTGGATCTGGAGTATAAGGACCCGCAGGGAGATGCTCGGTTCACACAGACCGCCTCGAAACTGATTGATGACGATCCCTCCTCACACATTCAGGAGTGGAAGATCAGGCTGGTTGATCGAGCGGTCAGATCCTATCAGTGGCGTTTGACGCTGTTATTTGCCGACGGCACGGACCGCAGCACAGACTGGAAAACCGAAACCCGTGACCTGCTGCTTATCCGGTCACCGCAACTCTAACGCATATAAGGAAGGAAGGAGAAGAGAATGCCGGGTTTTGAAGAGACACGCAGCCAGTACATGGGTTTCGCTTCCGAGATCCCGATTCACACAAACTGCCGGGTAGAGCCGCTGATATCGCATTTGATGCCTGCCTCAAGCTACTTTCCGCGTATCAAGTCGCGCATAGATGCCATTCCTGCCGCCGGAGATGGGCGTTTTATCTACATAGCCGGGTGGTGGCTCGGACCAGACTTCTCTCTGAACGGGGTAGGCGGATCGCCAACATTGATAGACTTGTTGAAGGCGAAATCGCAGCAGGGGGTAGATGTGCGCGTGCTGGGCTGGGTGATGGCTCCGGAGGTACTTCGTCACAGCGCCGTTCAGTCTCTGGGAGGCAGCATCCTTAACCTGAACAGCGAAACTATGCGTTTTATTAACTCCCTGCGCGCAGATGGCACGCTGGTGAACAAGTCGGTACTGAACATTCTGTCGCATCCGGCAGGCGCGGTGCATATGAAGATGGCGATTGTAGGCACGGGAACCCAGACATACGGCTTCACGGGCGGTCTGGATTTTGAGAGTTTCCGTCATAATGTCCTGTGGCACGACGTTCAGGCGGAGGTTACCGGCCCGGTGGTGCAGGGTCTATTCGACACCTTCCGGTTGATGTGGAACGAGGTTCGGGGAAGGTCTGCCGTCAGCCTGCAGGCCGGCAGCGTCACGAGTTTCAGCCATTCTTTAGCGATGCCCGATCTGCCTGCGCGCACCGTTCCGAGCACAGCCACAGACCGGATGCACGTTCAAAGCGTGAGAACTTTTCCTCAGTACCGTACCGCCTCCACAGGATTTCTCGGCAGCGTCACGGGCAACAGCCTTCCGAGCAACTCCCCTCTCAGTTTCGCGCCGAATGGCTCATTTGAGATCAAACGCGCCTGGCAGAAGGCGATTGAGGGGGCGCGCAGTTTGATCTATATGGAGGATCAGGCGGCAACTGCCTGGGAGATTTATGACTGGCTGAACGCAGCCATCAAAGCTAACTCAGACCTGAAGATTGCGATCCTGGCAGGGGGCGAAGACCCGACCGCTCCCAACCCCGCAGAGCTTTCCAAAGCGCTAATCATGGGCGTCAATAATCATCTGCTGGCGGGATTGACCTCTGCTCAGAGAGATCGGATTGCGCTTTTCAAGCATAAGAACCCGCGCAAGATGATCCATACCAAAAGCACCCTCATTGACGATCAATGGGCAATGATCGGCTCCGCCAATTTTATGCGGCGAAGCCTCTACACCGACCTGGAGCACTCCGTCTGCTTTATGGATGAGAACGGAGTCGCTGTCCGCAACTATCGCGCCGATCTGATTGGAACGCATCTTCAGGCTACCGTGCCTGACTTGAATGCCTGTATCAGTCGGCTGTTCTCCATTCCTTTAGCTGGTTCCACCGCGGCGACAACCTCTGTCGAAACGATCGTCCGTCTTCAACTACCGCTTGCTACGCAGACTCTGACGGCAGACGAACAGGTGATGATTGACGAGGTCTACGACTGCGATTCTCGGCAGGAGTGGGGTAAAAAACTCATTGATCTGTATATGCGTCAACAGGGAGTAGGATCCATGTCTCCCTGACGCTCAACATGATGTTATCTGCACATATGACGGGAGAACAATGATGTTCGATCCGAGCGAATCTTTTTCGCTTCCAGAAGCGCCGGGAATAATCCTGTTTCCGGATATCAAAGACCCTTTGAGGTTCTATGCGATTCCGGAGACCCCGCGCATCGCTCTGGATGAACAGGGGCAGCCTCAGATCAGTTTCATGGTCTATCAGAAGAAGCTGAATAGCCATCTGGTGACTACCGGAGGTCAGATCACGCTCACGCTTTCGCTGGCATTGACAACCCGAGAACAGATCGCGGTTCGCACTGCGCTGCTGCTCAAACAGATCGCGCCTCGCCCTCCCGGTGAACCGGCTCCATCGCTGCCGGAGATTCATGTCATGACTCCGGAATGGCTGGAGGGAGAGGCGCAGGCGCATTTGACGCCGACGCTGAAAACAACGGGACAGCCTTCTCTGGTGGGAGGCAACGAGTGTACAATCAGCTTGAATCTAACCCCGGAGCAGGCGCAGGAGTTGATGAAAGCCTGGCATGAGGGGCTGCCCGATGCCCGATTGACCTATCGCGTTACCGTTTCCGCCGCAAAACGCGAACTACTGGAAACGGTGGAAACGCGCATGAAGTCCGCCGAAACCCCTGGAACTGCTTCCAGAACGTGGTCAGACATCTCTATTCATACGGACTTGACACAGGCCGTTCGGCATCCGCTTACGTTTGAGGGAAAAATGCCTCTTACCGACACGCAGTTGCAGAGTCATCTGCTGATACTCACCCTTTAGTCTCGAATCGCAGCCTCCTTCCGTTCCTTCGTCCGTTCATGAGGGGGAAGGAAGGAGGCAGGATCATATCCCGTCCAGATCGGAAAGGAGTTCCCGGACCATGCTAAGCCTCTATGGATCCTTCAAAGTCCCCGATGTCAATGTCATGCTCTATCGTGACGATGAGAACCCGCATAAGTTCTATATGCTGCCGGAACGTCCTACCATCGCGCGTGATGACCAGGGAAAGCCTCTCTTTACCTTCATTCTGTACGCTCGCGATCTGGACCGCATCGCCCCGGATGATCGAGAGGTAGAGCGCGGCTATCTGGCACTCTCCACGCAGGTCGCGGTTACGACCGAACAGGAACAGAAGATTCGCACACATCTGCGAGCCATGCTGAACAATGAACTGGGGCGAGGTTACCGGTTCCTGCGCTTTCCGGTGCTTCAGGCAGAGCCGGAACTCTCGTATCCTCCTCTCTTTACCAGCGGGAGCGTGGAGTTCGTCACCTTCAATGACACGAGTCTTGTTCCCTTCTCTACCGGCTCGAAAGTGCCCTCGCTTATCAACACCAACCTTGCCAGCTTCTCCCAGTCACTCAGTCAGGATGGCGCGGAGCTTTTCCGGCAGGCGATTGAAAAGGGCAAATTCCCTGCGATTATTAACTACGGCTTGAAGTTTGCGGCGCGAATTCCGGCGATTACCATTCGCATTCACGGTGACCGCGGCGAGTTCTATCAGGAGCTTAAGAACTTTGTTACACAGCAACATCACACGCGGACGGAGTATCTCTGGGGACTGGTCACCTATGACTACTACTATACGACCGAGGAGTTCCGGGGGATCAGCCAGTTCCGCAACAGTTTCCATTCGTTAACCATTGAGGTGGATGACGCCGATTTTCGCGATGCCGACCCCAGCGATGACAGCAAGAAGAAGCTGGAGGATATGGCTTTCGACATCCTGAAAAACACCATCCTCCCGGATTTCTTCAAAGCGGTTCTGACCGAAGCGACGGCGGAAGAGCGCGATGATTTGCGCATTCGCGAGATTCGGAAACAGATGACCGGAACCGTGGATGTCACCATCCGACGAACCGCCGTGATCGAGCAGCCCGTCAACCCCAACTCTCAACTGGCGCAGGTGCTGACAGCAGAGGAGATCGCGGAAAATACCGTATACCTTGACCTCAGCCAGCAGGTTTTCGAAGAGTTGGATGTGAAAGTCAGCGCGAATGTGAATTTCGCCAGTGATCCGGTGTTCGGGCTGAAGGTCTTTCTGGACTATGACCAGATGGACGAGAAACGCAACGTTCGCGTGAAAAATGCAAAGGAGTTTCTCTTTAAAAATGCCGACACGGTTCACCGATTCCGGCAGATCATGGCGAAAAGCGCGGACAGCGCTCCCAAAGACGGCTATAAGTACTGGAGCGAGATCATCTATCGGGATACGGGCGAGACGGTGCGCGTTCCTTCTTCAGGTTCGCTGGATAGCCGGGAACGCGAACTGGTTATCTCTTATCGCAGACTGGGTTTCATCAAAGTCGCGATTATGATGGGTTCGATGCCCGATAATGTCCGCTCGGTGCAGGTGAAGATGCGCTATCCCAACAGCAGCCTGCCCGGAGCGCAGCAGAGCTTTGAACTGACCCGCGAGAAACCGACCGCCACCTTCTTCAGCTATACCGGTATGTCCGGCGATCCCGGTCCCTACCGCTACAGTCTGACCTATGTGCTGGCGGACGGACAGCGTATGGATGTGACCGAGCAAAGCAGCATTTCAGAGACCCTCACCATCACTGATCCCTTTGATCGGACCATCACCACTCGCTTCCTGGCGGAAGGCGATTTCACCGTCGTGGATAAGATCATCGTAGATGCGCACTACAAAGACCCGGCGAACGACTTCTTCTCCGACTATCACACCGAGTTCACGAAAAACGGGGACACAGCGGAATGGAAACTCGGTTTGCGGGATGTGAACCGGCGTGAATACGAGTACGATGTCATCATCGTCTACAAGAACGGGTCTCGCGAGGTGAAGCCGACAGTGCGGCGAACTCTGGGCGAGACGGTTCCGGTCGGCAGCGGCGCAATTGACGCCCTGAATGTCACAATCATTGCCAGCCTGCTGGACTGGACAAAGTACAGGCTGGCGATTGTCTTCGTCGAGTATAATGATGATGCCAATAACATCCATGAGGCGAAGAACTTCACCTTCCGACAGACTAACAGCGAAGTGGATGTGAACTGGCGCGTCCTGCTCAGAGACAAGCAGAAAAAGAGTTTTCGGTATCGGGTGCGGCTGCTTGCCGAGAATTCAGCGGATAACAAAGAGATTCCCTGGACGGAAACCAACGACCCGGTTCTGGTGCTGGAGGGATAGAGAGGAGAGCGTTATGCCTGACCCGAACACTCTGCGGATCGCACCGGCTCTTGGAGAGCAGCCGTTATCTATTCAGCCGAAACTGCTGGCGGTCAGCATCCCGATGGCAAAGCTTCAGCGTCTGGCACAGGTCATCGGAGATGAGAACGCGCCGCACTTCACCTCGGAGCAAGAGCCGACTCGCGACGGGGTCTTCTTCTCCGCTACCGACGGTCATAAGTACTATCGCCCGAACCTGCGCATAGCACAGCGAACGCTGCCTCCGGCAGGTCCCAATGTTCGCTTCCTGAAAGACGCTGCCGGAGCCGTCAGCCTCCATTTTGAACTGGAAGAGGCACCACAAACAGGAATTCCGACCGATGGCGCGGAGCCGTTGAATGTCAAGGTGGATCAGATCCGACTGACCTGGACGGCGTCTGGACTGTCGAATCAACGGGTATTCGAGCAACCGACTCTGGTTCCACATGACGACCCGCAGAATCATGCAACCCCTAACTTTTCGATACTGGTAAATGCGAAGCTGCAGCCGGATGAGGTGGAACCGCTCTATAACGCCCTGCGTCAGCCGGGCAGCAATGCCGCGCTGGAGATCACGCTGTCGTATGCCTACTGGAAAGAGCAGCCGGGAACGCCTTCCACGCATCATGGAGGCGGGCCTGGACATAGATTTACGTTCTCCGCGCTGCCGCTGCTGGCAATGACTCGCGCCGTTGCGACGCCAACCCAGCCAGAAATCGCGCCAGTTCCAGAAGAGACAACTGTCCGAAGCACAATCATTGCGCGTGGAGCGAGGCTCAGGATCATGGACACGGTGCGTGAAGCAAGCGTCTCCCCTGCTGCAGCCGCTCCGGCGATGCGGGAGAGACTGGACCTGTTCCGCCTGGATCCCGACCGGATTCGCGTACTGGAATCGGACGAAAACGAACGGAAACGCAAGCCTGATTTCCAGACGGTCGTCCTGAACCGAACGCTTCCTTTCACTTTCAATCCCGAACTGCCGCAGAATCGCCCGATCTACAGCGCGATTATCGCCTCCGAAGCTCTGACAGAGACATGGACGCAGACGCCTTTCGGACTGATCCGAAAGGCGGCCTTTCCAAACACTGTCTATCGCCTGCCAGATGAGATTCGGCTGGCATATAATACGGAGCTTGGAACTCCCCATGTTGTACCCGCGCTCTACCGCACCGAAGATGATAGTGCGGATACGCGAGTCCGGGTGACTCTGCGCGCCATTCCCTGGCATAACCCGGATCAGTTGGTCAAACTGCGCGACTATCTGTTCGAATCCACCTCCGGCGCGCTGGCGGCTCCTCAAATAGTGGTCGGCGGATACGAGGAGGCGAAGTTAAAACTCACCAGCGCTTTCCCGGAGCATATCCACGCGCTCAACGGCGAAGAGACCCCGGTGGATCTCACCCGCGGATTCGACATGACCCTTGATCTGACGCTAGAGTACTATCGCTTCCTGTGTCAGTTGTTGACGGGAGGAGTTGGACTGACGGGGCAGGTCAGCGTTTCGTTGGAGATGCCCTCTACAGTCAGCGAAACGCCGCAAAAGGTAACGCGCGGAGTGGAGATGCGTCTGAATCTCGCCGACCTGGCGAACCTGCCGGTGAATATCAGCGTGGATGAGGATACTGTTTCTCCGAAGATCGTCCATATCACCAATGGAGCGCGCTATCCGATGCAGATTGGCGACTGTATCCCTCGCCTGCTGCAATATGACGAGAACTCCGTCGTTCCCATCGGCGTATTTCAGGCAGGCGCGCAGACGCCGACATTTCCTGTAACACTGGAGAAAGAGGCGACTCTGGACGTGGAGATCCAGCCGAGGGAGGAGCACCGCGAAGCGTTCTGGAACGCAGTGCAGATTGAACTGATCCAGCAGGAGCTAACCATCTCGCCAGAAGACGCGCTGAACCGGATTCACGAGATCGCGCCAAGCGGAAGCCTGTCGTGGAAGATCGCGGTCGAGGCGCCGCTCTTTACCCGGTCTCCTCTGCCTCCGCAGTTTCAGAATCTCTTCAGTCTGGAGATACAGATTCAGCGCGAGGGCTTCGCTGCCCAGCAGGTGGTACTGCGTCCGGGGCAGTCGGAGGGGCAGGTCACCATGCAGCGCACGTTAAGAGAGCTGCTGCGCGAAGATGCGCTCGGAATAGGAGAGTTCTCGTATCGCGTGCGAAATATCTATTTCGATCATCAGGGAAAGTGGAGCGAACGGAAGGAAGCGGAGGGTTCCTCTCTGTTCGTCTTTCCGAATCCGGTAGATGGCGACTAACGATCCTCTTTCACACGCCGTCCGTTATCTATTGAGGAATCAGCATCCGACGGGCAGTTGGACCGATTTCTGGCTGCCCGTCGGAACCTCTGACGCCTGGGCAACCGCCTTCGTGGCCATCTCGCTTCTGGACGCAGTCCAGACACAGAAACTCCCTTCCACACTCGCGAAACGCGCCTCAAACGCCGTGATTCAGGCAGCCTCATGGCTTCTAAAACATCAGCGATTGAATGGAGGCTGGGGATATAACGGCTCCGTTCCCCCCGACGCCGATTCGACTGCCTTCGCCGTTACGCTCCTATGTCGGCTCGGAATGGGAGCGCCGGAGGATGCTCTCCGCTTTCTGCATCTTCACAGGGAAGATGCGCGCGGATATCGCACCTATCGCATCTCCAACCCCGATCATCTATGGACAAAAGCCAGCCCGGACATTACCGCAAGCGTACTGAATGCGCTCTATGATGCCGGGGAGTTCTCTCAGACCGAACTGAAGGAAGCCTGGGAGCGAATGCTCCATCCCTTACAGGAGGAGAGCGGAATCTGGACTGGTTTCTGGTGGCGAACACACCACTATACGACGGGCCTCTGCCTGGAGGCGTGGGAGAAGGCAGGGTATCCGCCGATTCGCTTTCCTGTTTCAGACAGTGTTCCGGCAGACTGTCCCTTCGATCTGGCATGGAGCATTCGCGCCGATCTCTGTCGGTGGAATGCACAGCCTTTCTATTCCTCGATCTTGCAGAAGCAGCTTCATGAATCGCTGCGCGCGCTGTCAGAGGATCAGGAGTCTGATGGGGGCTGGAAAACCGCGAAAATTCTCTACGTTCCCCCCTCCCAATCGGATCGAACAGGTAGAAAACCGGTTCTATCGGAAGATTCGCGCCGCCTTTTCACCACTGCCAGCGTTCTGTCTGCTTTCGCGAAAGCCTCCCGCCTGTCTGTGCTCAGGACCATTCTCATACGTGGCAGAAAAGCTCCGCGCCGTCGCTCCGACATCGGGGTAGATGCGGATCGGCTGGTGCATGAAGCTGCCTCACAACTCGGACTGACCTCAAAAGCATCGAAACAGGCAGTGAAGCTGTTTCAGCGACTGACCCGCGGTAGTCTTGCTGCCCCGTGCCCCTATCCCTCTCCTCAGCTTTCATGCCTGTCGGGAGGTATGCCTCTGGAGTTCTCGGTAGCTGTCGTAGAAAAGAGCCTTCCTGTCCTGCGTCTCGCCGCAGAGATCGCCAGCCCTTTTCATAACGTCTGCGAACGCGCGCGATCCGCGTTGAAAACAGTGGAGCGTATCGCACTGTGGTCTGGATATCAGGACTCCTGGGAACGAATCCGACCAGCATTCCCCTTTCTCATACCGGCGGATGACCAGCTGCCTGACGGACTGCGTTTCATTCTCTGGGGAGGAGTGGATGTCACGGAGGAAACGACGATTCTCAAGGTCTACTTCAACCTTCTGCATCAGGAGATCGGGGGAGGTCGAGATCGCATGATAAAGGCTTTAGCATGCGCAGGCATCCCCTTTACGCCAGAGCAGGCGCAAGCATTTGATCTACTGGATACTGCCGGATATCCGCAGGAGATCGGATTCGGATTTGGACAGAAGGGAAAATATGGCTGTAAGGTCTACTATGAGCTTGCGGGCTGGAGGCGCGATATAGCGGATAAACTGCTCTCTCTGACGCAGTTACCGGGGGATGCGCAGCGAATCTGTCCGGAGATTCCGGGCATTCTCCGCGAATCTCTGGCGGCAAAGAGCCGTTCGGGCATCTCGCTGAGAATAGACTCTGTGAACGGCGCAATTCAGGAGATTACCTCTGCCGCCGCCTTTCCCTATCCGCTGATCCCCGTAGAGGAGACACAAGGTCGCGTCGCGACATGGATCGAAGAACATGGCTGGGATTCCTCTCCCTATCTTGCCCTGAGCGCGCTCCTGCTGAAAGGTTGGAGAGAGAGGCAGTCCGGGACGATCTACCTTCACAGTCTGTTCACCCGCACCGCCACATTCACCGAGGATCGAGCGGCGATCTACCTGCGCCCCTGCCTGACAAAATAAGAGCGTCAGAACGCTCGGTTCTGACGCTCTCCTATCATGCCAAGACGGCGGCGGCTACATCGGACTAGCCTGCACAATCGCCGCCAGATCGGAGGGTTTGAGACTCGCGCCGCCGACCAGCGCGCCGTCAATATGCTCCTTTGCCAGCAGTTCCGCAGCATTATCCGGTTTTACGCTGCCACCATACTGCACCCGCGCCTGCGCCGCGACCTCCGCGCCATACAGCTTCTCTACGGCGCTTCGGATCAAACCGCAGACCCGATTCGCCTCTTCAGAGTCGCAGACCTCGCCGGTGCCTATCGCCCAGACCGGTTCATAGGCGAAGACCAGTTTCGCCGCCATATCTGCAGAGACGCCCTCCAGCGCTTTCGTCGTTTGACTGGACACGACCGCATCGGTCTGGCCGGCCTTTCGCTCCACGATGGTTTCGCCCACACAGCAGATCGGGGTCATTCCTCCTTCGAACGCCGCCTTCAGTTTCCGGTTTACGCTGGCGTCCGTCTCTCCAAAGTGCTGAAGGATCGTCTCGTCGAAATCGGGTTCCGGCACACCGAAACGTCCGCGTGTCTCCGAGTGCCCCACGATCACATAAGAGACCCCCACGTCGGTCAGCATTCCCGGCGCAATCTGTCCGGTATAGGCTCCCTTCGTCTTCCAGAAGACATCCTGCGCTCCCAGCAGTATTGAGGAGCCTGCCAGCGCATCCCGCATCGGGTAGAGCGCGACATAGGGTGCGCAAAGAATCACCTCCACATCCGATCTGTCCTGTACCAGAGGCGTTATCTCATGAATAAAGGCGACCGCTTCCGCCGTCGTCTTGTGCATTTTCCAGTTTCCGGCAATGATCTTACGACGCATGGTGTTACTCCTTCTATATCAACCGTGTTCGGTTTTGTTCTCTTCTAGGCAAGCTCCCATCGGTCGCTTGATCGAAGAAGATAGTCGCGAATAGCGGCAAACTCGGCTGCGGGAATATTGCGGGCAATCGCCGTCGCATCGGGAGCCGCATTTTCAAAGATAGCCTTCAGGTATGCCGGATAGTCCAGCGTTCCCATCCCGGGTCCGGGCATCATCTCTTCGCCATCCGGCGGCATCACGCAGTCTCGAAGATGGACTACGCCAGCATGTTCTCCCAGAGAGCGACAGACCGCCTCCACACGCGCATCCCGTTCAGGATAGCTTTCATGCGTGAGGAAACTGACTCCGTCCAGCACAAAACGAACGCGTTGCTGAACCGCCGGATCCAGACTGCGAAACAGGGCATTACAGCGCTGCGGAGTATATAGCACATGGGAGCGCCAGGGCTCCAGAATGAGGTAGTAGTTTCGAGCGCGCGTATTTCGGACCACATCGCCCAGAAAACCGCGAAGCGCAGCTAACGCCTCATCCGAGGCGTTCTGCTCATTCACATCGTAGAGCGACTCGCCGTAGCTTCCGCTAAACATCACCACCCGGCGCGCCCCGACCATCTCCAGCGAATGCAGAAGTGTATCGAGGTCTGCGCGGCACACGCCCATAAAGCGGGTGTCATCCGGGCGAAGCGGATTGAGGTAGCAGCCGATGGAGACCGGGCGAACGCCATACTCATCGAGGGCTTCCGCGATGGCGATCAGATCAGCGCGTGTATAACCCGTCTGCATCAGGTTCAACTGACAGAGCGAGAAACCGGCTTCACGCGCCTGCGAAAGACGCTGCGAAATATCTTCCGGGCGTCGGCCCGCCAGCATAATTCCCAGTTTCAATGTCCAGCGTGCCTCCGTTGACGAAAGTGGTGGATGCCGTTCCGTCCCGGCATCCGAACTTATCTCTCTTATCTAGTCTGAGATCAACTCCGGCTCGACGGATATCTCTACATTGCCCTGCAAAGCTCTGGAGATGAGGCAGTATTTCTCCGCCCGATGTGCCGCTTCCAGAACCGCATTCTGTTGTGTCGTATCTTCGCCTTCCATGCGAATTTTCGTATGCAGGCGAATCGTGGTGAATTTCAGAGTACGATCCGGCTGACGTTCCACCTCTCCTGTTGCTTCCACATGAATCTCCGTAACCGGCAGACGACGACGCTCCGCAAGCAGTGCGAACGTGATGCTGAAACAGGAGGTGACGGCGGCGAGAAGCATCTCCTCTGGATTGCTTCGACCGGCTTTCCCCCCCAATGACTCCGGTACGCCATATTCTACGGTACCGGCATCCGCGATGATTTTTCCGTCGCCATCGCTGTTGCCCGTCCAGACGCTTTTTAACTGAAAATAGTGTTTCTCTTCGCTCATGGTAATCTACTCTGCTCTCTTCGGAAGGTATTTTATCAGATATCCCAGCGCGCAGGCAACCGCGAGTCTTAAACGCGGATGCCTGCGGACAAGGGAGGCGAAACCGGGACCCCAGCGATAATACAGTCGGATAAAGGCTCTGCCGAAAGGATGAGGCAGCAGGAAGTCATCTCGGAACCGCCGAAAGTGAGCGACCTGCGGCGCGTAGGGAGTGCCAAAAGTCGCGGTCACCACGAAGCAGCCGCTTTTCCCTCCCGTTCCGCCGGGCGAAACCCCGCTGCGCGCAGAGGACTCGACCGCAACCCGCTCCACTTCGCCAAAGGCGTTCGCATTGATACTGTAGATCGCAGGGTAGTAGGTTCTCACACGCACCACGGAACTGAGAACCTGAGTGGGATGAACAGAATCCAGTCCACGCACCACATCCCCGAAGATTCGATCCGTCTCCTCCTGCGTCTCATCCTCAAACTCGCCGCTGTTGCCGGCGACATAGTAGGCGCAGAAGGCTTTCACCGGTCCGCATATCTGCGGATCGTTCTTCAGCCGGTCGAACTGATCCCGCGCATCCATGATCGCGCGGACCGATTGGGCAAACTCGCGCAGATCCGTGTTGCCGGGATCGAAGCGCTCGCTGGCGTTGAGAAATGTCAGCGCCTCGCGAAAGGCGCGTAGTTGAAAAAGTTCATGTCCCAGCACCCCGAAACGCGCCGAGGCATACTTGCGAAACTCATCGTCGCCTGGAGAGACCAGCGCAATGATTCGGCTGGCAGTCTGCGCGATATGGTTTAGTTTCCCGGCGTAGAGATAGACGATGCAAAGCTCAAAAAGAATCTCAAAGTCGCTGGTATCGGTTTTCCCATCTGCGCCGATGCCCTGCTCCAACCAGTATTCCGCCTGTGAATAGTCTTTTTCACGCACATAGGCGCGAGAGAGGGAGATGTAGTGCTGTACGTTATAAGGCTCCAGATCGCGCGCCCGTATAAATTTAGCGCGAGCGTTATTGAGTAACTGACTTTTGCGATTGTCCTGGTCGCTCATGTCCCCGGTCTGCTCGTAATAAGCCATACCGTAGTTAGACCAATAGACAGGAACATCCGGTGAGCGCGTGGTCAGTTTATCATAGACTTTGATCGAATTATCCCAGTCTGCCAGGTTCAGGTAGCAGATTCCCAGGCTGTTGAGCGCGGCGTCCGCCGTTGGCATCACGAGCAGGATTCGCTTCAGCGGACGCTGCGCCTCCTCCCAGCGATCCTCCGACATCAGGGTTTCCGCCTCCCCGAAAAGGCGGCGAACCTCTTCGCCATGTCGCTGCATGGCGTTATAGTTATCACGCGCTTTCGGGTCTGAGAGCGTCTCATACGCTTCGCGAATGACCTTAAACTTCTCCGGCTCTTTTTCCGGGGGATACTGACGCACGAGGCGATAGTAGGCGCGTTTAATCTCCTCCTGACTCGCCTCTTCCGAGACTCCCAGTGTCTCATAATGATCTACTGACACGAGCTATCTCCCCAGAATGTCTTCGATCTCAAACAGCAAATCCACCAGTTTGTCTCCTGCACGGGAGATATCGGTATCGTTATTGGAGACCAGCGCCATCTTCAGATCGCTGACCGCCAGCGTTAGCTGCTGGCGTTTATCTACGTCCGGCACGCTCCCCATCAGCCTATCGGCTTTGGTAATCAGAGTGTCATACTCTTTCGCGCGCGCGCTCTGCTTCCAGAGGTCTCGGACATTCTGAAACGCCTCCTCCTTCTCTTCATCGGAGAGTCGCTGCGCAGAGGGCTGATAGTGAAACTCGATCTTCTGACCGGTGGCATGAATCTTTGCCGTCAACTTCGCCAGACCGTTGGTATCGTAAGAGAACTCAATCTCGACCTCATGCGGCTCACCGTTCGGCGACGGCGGGATGTCCGTGATGCTCCCCTTGATGCCGGTGAAGATCGCCTCTTCCGGCAGACGCGCCTTGCCGGTGTGATCTTGATAGAGACTGATCTCTGCCTCGCCCTGCGACCCGGAGAGCAGCCGATAACTGCGCTTGACGGTAAAGGGAATGGTCGTATTGGGTAGGATCAGCGGCTCATAAAGCAGCATCATCTGACCTCCGACATTGCTGACCACATCAATGCCCAACCCAAACGGGCTGACATCCGTAACGATGAGATCACCCTGGCCCGGATCAATCAACTCCTTGATGATCGCCGCCTGCACCGATGCGCCCATCGCCACCGCCAGATCAGGATTGACCTCCGAGCGCGGTTCCCGGCTGAACATCTCGGCAACAAGCTGGCGAACGGCAGGGATGTAGGTCGTTCCGCCGACCAGCAGCACCTTGTCAATCATCTCCGGGAGAAGCTGCTTGGCATTGAGCGCCTGTCGAACGCAGGCGCGCGCCGCTTCCAGCAGATGAGCGCAGGCGTGATTATACTCCTCTCGCGTGACCTCCACTTCCAGATCAATCGGGATACCGTCTCGGACCGTGAAGTTCGGTACAACCACCAGATAGGAACTGGAGTTGGAGAGCGCGATCTTCGCCAGTTCGGCCGGGGCTTTG
This sequence comes from uncultured Chthonomonadaceae bacterium, assembly GCA_964429855.1. Classification (GTDB taxonomy): domain Bacteria; phylum Armatimonadota; class Chthonomonadetes; order Chthonomonadales; family CAJBBX01; genus CALLMM01. The sequence continues at coordinate 8,491 of CAYSDM010000005.1, read as the reverse complement.
AGAGTCTGCCGGCAGCGTTCCTGCTGTAGATGAACGCGATGCTCCTCCTGAAACTTCCGCAGGATCAGGTTCACCATCACATCGTCGAAATCTTTTCCGCCCAGGCGCGTATTGCCAAAACTGGACTTCACATCCAGCACCCCGGCAATCATCTCCAGAACGGTGATATCCAGCGTTCCCCCGCCAAAGTCGAAGACGACAAGCTGCCCCTCCACCTCGATATGCCGATGTCCGAAAGCCATGGCGGCGGCGGTCGGCTCATTGATGAGGCGCAGGATATTCAGCCCGGCAAGCCTTCCAGCTTCCAGTGTCGCCTGTCGGGCGGCGTCCGGGAAATTGGCGGGAACGGAGAGAACCACATCCAGGATCGGCTGACCGACAGCCTCTTCCGCGTTCTCTTTCAGACGGCGAAGGATGAGCGCAGATATCTCTTCCGGTCGGCAGTCGCGATCTCCCAGGGTAACCAGTTCGCCGGTTCCCATCAACCGCTTTACCTCTCGAACCCCTCGTCCCGGTAGATCCACATAGGGACGCGCATCCTCGCCGACAACCAGTTCGCCACGACGATTCACGGCGACCAGCGACGGGACTATGGGGCTTTTCGTGCGCGCTCCTGGATCAGGTACCATCATCGGTTCGTTATTGCGATAGACGCAAATCTCCGACGTGGATGTCCCAAGATCAATTCCTACCGCGAACGGTTCATTAGCCATCGTTCGTTCCTCTTCATTCTACGATCAAAACAGATATAGAGGCGAGATAACTGCCAGTATAGCAACATCTATCATTTTCAGGTCTATTCTTAAACAGGCGTTTTTTCATCCGTCGTTTCAACGGTTTCCATCGCGCCTTCGGAGTTGGTCATCTCAACCGTCTCTTTCGGCTCTTCTTTACGTTTTGCGGCGATGATCACCTGCGCTCTCTGCATCACGGTATCTCCGGCGCGATACCCCCACTGTATGCACTCCACAATATGTCCCGGCTCCACGTCCGCCGATTCTACCTCTCCTGTTCCCTGATGGATGGCGTCATCAAACAGATCAGTCGATTCCGGCTTGATGACATCCAGTCCGCGCGCGGAGGCAAGTCGCGAAAAGTCTTTCAGGCTCTTCTTCAACGCCTCGCGATAGATCGGGTCCAGTTCCTCAGAGCGCAGCGCGCGCTCTATCGCTTCAAAGAACGAGATGGCTCCTTCATGCCAGCTTTTCAACTGCGCGTTAAGTTTGCTCTTTTCCAGACGCTCGTTGATCAGCTCCTCATCCTTTTTCTGTACATCAAGAAATCGCTGTGCCAGTTCCTTCTCCATCGCCTCAATGCGCGCTGATTCCTCCTGCACCTTTGTATGCAGCGTCTCCAGGGCGGTTCGGGCGCGATAGTGTTCGCGCTTTACTCCCTCCACATCGGTCAGGGTCTCCTGCACCTTTCGCAGCGCCTCCGGCAGATCGCTGACAGCGCCCCAGGCGCGGGATTTCCATCTCAAAACTATCGGCATCACCAGAAATAGCATGGAGAGCGGTACAAACACGGCGGAGATGATAAGAATCGTGATTTCTACGGCGATCGCCATTCCGGGAATACGCGCGACAACGAGGCAGAAACCGAGAATCGCCAGTCCGATCAGAACGCCGGATGCGAGGTTGAAGTAGAGATAATCGCCGGGATCTCCGGCAGCTTCTTGCGTTGGACTTTTCTCTTCCGTCATGTCTCCCTTTCTCTGGCGGTATATTGAGGAGCGTCCCTGTGTGCAGTCGGAAGAGAACTAGCCTCTTCCGACCGCTCCCCCACACAGCAGGACTTACATGGTAATGAGACGACCAACCATCGCATTTCTTACATGCATTTTCACCGGTTGTTACTTTTTATCGGCGCAGAGACATCAGCAGGCGCAAGATGAACCAGAACAGCCCGATAAAGTCCAGATAGAGGCTGATCGCGCCTGCCACAACCTCATCCTGATGCAGTTTCTGTTGAATCACGGAGGTGTCATAGAGGATAAAACCGCTGAAGATCAGCACGCCTGCCACAGCATAGAGCATATTCAGCAGCGGTGTTCGGAAAAACATCAGCACGATGCCGCCGATGAGGAGCGCGATGATCGCCACGAACAGAAAGCCGCCCAGATAGCTGAAGTCTTTTTTCGTATTCAGAACATAGAGCGAAAGCCCCCCGAAAACCGCTACCGTCAGAACGGCAGCCTGAAGACCTACACCCTCATACTGCGGAATCATATTGATGATCGTCAGGATCGGACCGGCAATAGCTCCCTGAATGGCGGCATAGAGCATGAGCAGCGCCAAATTCAAGCCATTGGTCTTGCGGACAAAACTCATGATCAGTCCAACAACAAAGCCCGCGATCAACAGGGGCATCAGCAACGGCAGCATGGTTCTGGCAATCTGCCCGGTTAAGTACCCCACTCCCACCGTAACGAGAATCGAGGCAAAGAAGAGGTGATAGACCTTTCGGATAAATGCGGCGCGCACATCCGCTGTCGCATAGGCGACCACACTCGGCATATACTGGGGCTGGTAGTTCATTCTATCGCTCCTTTGGTACAGCGAAGGGAAGCCAGACCCATGCCGGAGCGTCTGGCTTCGCTACTCCTACTTATCCTGCAGCGCTACCAATCCCGGAAGCTCCTTCCCCTCCAGGAACTCCAGCGAAGCGCCGCCGCCGGTAGAGATATGCGTCATTCTGTCTGCGAAACCAAGCTCTTCGACCGCTGCCGCCGAATCGCCGCCGCCAACAATCGTTACCGCGCCGGATTCGGCTAAAGCCTGCGCCATAGCCTGCGTTCCAACAGCGAACCTGTCAATCTCAAATATCCCCATCGGGCCATTCCAGACAACGGTTCCCGCGCCTTTTACGGCTTCCGCAAACCGTCTCGCTGTATCCGGCCCGATGTCCACGCCCTGATAGTTGGCGGGAATTTCATCTACGGAGACCGTCAGCGTCTTGATGCTATCCACATCCGCGCCTGGCTCCAACGGATTGCCATCCGCCACAACGACATCGGTCGGCAGCAGTATCTTATCGCCCGCGCTTGCCAGCGTCTTGCGGCAGAACTCCAGAGAATCAGCATCCAGAATCGAAGTGCCGATCTCCTTGCCCTGCGCTTTCAGAAACGTATATGCCATCGCCCCGCCGATCAGCAGCATATCCACTTTGGCAATGAGGCTTTCGATCACGCCAATCTTATCTTTGACCTTTACACCGCCCAGAATGGAGATGAACGGTCTCTTCGGATCTTCCAACGCGCCGCCGAGATACTCGATCTCCTTCTGCATCAGGTACCCGGCGACTCCCGGAACGAACTTTGTTACGCCCTCGGTGGAGGCGTGCGCCCGATGAGCGGTTCCAAAGGCGTCATTGACATACAGTTCCGCCAACGAGGCGAGTTTTTCCGCAAAGTCAGGATCGTTCTTCTCTTCTTCGGGATGCAGGCGAACGTTCTCCAGCAGGACGACCTGCCCCTCCTCCAGCGCGAAAACCGCTACCTCTGCCTGCGGTCCAATGCAGTCAGGAGCCAGTTCGACGCCGATTCCGAGCAGTTCGCTCAGACGCTCCGCAACCGGTTTCAGCGTATATTTGGTGAAATCTTCCGGTTTACCCTTCGGTCGTCCGAGATGGGATACCAGAACGGTCTTCGCCCCATGCTCCATGAGGTACTTGATTGTCGGGAGGGCGGCACGAATTCGCCGATCATCGGTGATCTGCCCGCTCTTATCCTGCGGCACGTTGAAATCCACCCGCACCAGTACGCGTTTTCCGCGCACCTCGATATCTTCGATGGTCTTCTTGTTGAGTTTGACGCTCATGATATTACTCCTGCTGTTATACAGCATGAAATAGCGAAATGCAAAGTAGTGGAATGGACGGAACGCTACTCCGCACAGGCAGGCATTTCTCCCTTTGTTCGTGGTCTCCCGTCCTGAATCCTGCGCTGCGCGGGTAGCGCGCGCATAATGCGAACAGGGGCACATCCGGCGTGCCCCTGTTCGCGAATCAACCTTCAGTATTACGGGTGCAGGCCGCTCCTGCCCACTCCGGACGGGACTACAGCCCACGATCCGCCAGATACTTGATAAGGTCCGCCACGCGGCAGGCATAGCCCCATTCGTTATCGTACCAGGCTACCACTTTGACCATATTCCCGCCGACCAGCACGGTGTCCACGGCGGAGAAGATCGAGGAGTGCGAATTGCCGCGCATATCGGTGGAGACCAGCGGCAGTTCGGTATACTCCAGGATATTCTTCATCGGACCTTCCGCATACTCCCGTACCGCCGCGTTCACCGCTTCCACGGTAGTATCGTTGCTTAGAAGCGCGGTGAAGTCCACCACCGAGACGGTCGGGGTTGGAACGCGAAACGCCATTCCATGAAACTTGCCCTTGAGTTCCGGGATGACCAGCCCCACGGCGCGGGCGGCTCCGGTCGAAGAGGGAACAATGTTCAACGCCGCTCCTCGCGCATCACGCAGGTCGTCTTTGGCGGCGGTATCCAGAAGTTTCTGGGAGTTGGTGTAGGCATGAACGGTTGTCAGAAGTCCCTTCTCAATGCCAAAGCGGTCATTGAGGACCTTCGCAACGGGCGCGAGACCGTTAGTGGTGCAGGAGGCGTTGGAGATGACATGATGATTTGCCGGGTCATACATATTCTCATTGACGCCCAGCACAACCGTCAGATCCTCTTCTTTGGCAGGCGCGGAGATAATCACCTTTTTCACGCCGTGTTCGCGGTGCGCTGCCGCCTTCTTGGCATTGGTGAAAAATCCGGTAGACTCGATCACCACATCCACTCCCTGCTTATCCCAGGGGATCAGGGCGGGGTCTTTTTCGGCATAGACGGTTATGCGCTCGCCGTTGACGACGAAATCGGTTTCTGCGGTGGAGATATCGCCCTTGAAGGGACCATAGGTGGAATCCCACTTGAAAAGGTGGGCGTTGGTTTTAACATCGGTCAGGTCATTGACCGCCACAACATCCACCTCTTTGTCGTAACGCTCAAAAATAGCGCGCATCGCCAGACGGCCAATGCGCCCAAAGCCATTGATTCCTACTCGGACAGCCATCGTCTATAGAACTCCTTTCGGTGGGAATAACGGGTCGAATGCGAATGCACCGAAGACCGGGCTGCGACATTCAGACAGCGAAAAGTTCCTATCAGGGTGCATCACAACGGGGAGTCGTTTACCGACTTTCAGAAGGATTTTACCCTTTTCCGCGAAGGCGCGTCAACGCTTTCGTCCGCTCACAACCTTCTCCTACCCGGGATACCAGACGCGGCGAGGATCATCGGGAGAGCGAATATAGTCCCAGGAGGAGTCTATCAGCCGTTCAAGGTCGTATTGCGGACGCCAGTCCAGCAGGAATTTCGCCTTGTCGTTATCCAGCCATGTGGAGTGATAGGGGGTTGGGATGTCTACAGAGGGCAGACCGCGAGTCTTCTCCAGATAGACGGCGACTTTCCGATAGTTCACAGGCTCATTCATGCATATATTGAACGTCTGCTGTCGCGCCTTCGGATGATCTATCGCTGTCAATACTGCTTCTATGAGATCGGAGACATGGACGAAGTTACGCAGCACCGGCTGACCGTCGGGATCAAGCATGACCGGGATCGTCTGCGTCTGGACATACTCGTCTGCCCTTTCCGGACTGACCAGATCGCGCCAGCGAGGCCCGCCAAAGACATCTTCCCCGAACGAAAACGTATATTTGAAGTCGTCTTTCTCCATAATCCAGGGAGCGCGCAGGCAGCAGCCATTCAGGTCATACTGCACATAGTACTGCTCCAGCATCGCCTCTTCCAGCACTTTGGAGAGCGCATAACAGCCGGGATAGGCGGAGTGACGCTGCTGCTCGGTCACCGGAACCGATTGCGGGTAGAAGAAGTGTCCCATGCCCGCATCCCCGCCGATCAGTATGAACTGCCGGAAGGTATCGCTCAGACGGCACTCCTCCAGTATCCAGAACAGTCCCTTCACGGCTACATCCATAATGCTCTCTGGCGTCTCCTTGCAGGTCGCCAGATGGAGGACATGTGTCACGCCCTCCATCGCTCTCTGCACATCTGTCCGGTTCGCCATATCGCCTGATACGACCTCCAGCCGATCCTGCTCCGGCAGGTGTCTATGGTGGCAAAAGGCGCGGGCAGTAAAATCCTGCATTCGCGGGTCGGTGAAAAATCGCCTCAGGAACTCCTGCCCGACTTTACCGGAAGCGCCGGTGACCAGTATTCGGGATACTCGCTCCGCCATGCTTCCTACTCCTTCCAGCCCGGAAGTTGAATCGCGAGGCTGCCCTGCAGCGACTTCCAGGTTTCATATCCGGCTTTACGGTCAAAGAAGTGGTTATCGTCAAAGAGATGCGCGTATCTCCCTTCCCGATCCAGCCCCCGTTCCATTGAAATTCTAAGAATATCCCGCCATTGAGGAATGCCGTAGGAGGGCCAGCGCACGCCTGCCTGACAGTAGGAGGCATCGGCAAAATAGCGCGGCCGGGTCTCGCCGCCGGGCTGTGCCCGACGCGCATGCCACAGCGCGGAGTGTACCAGAACCGCCGATCCGGGGGGAAGATCGTTGATAACCAGTTCGCCAGGAAGAGGCTGCGCATTCAGCATCCAGAGCGCGTTGTTCGCGATAACGGTTTTATGGCTGCGCGGCAGACAGAGCAGATCGCCTACCTCTCCGTTTAGTCCGTTCAGGTAGTAGAATAGATGAACCATCACATGCGAGCGATTGGTCTGAGGCTCCTGCTCATAGTCCTGATGCCAGGGCACTCCGGAGGTTCCCGCATCCTGTCGAACGGCATGGAGATGATGAAAGGCAAACCCCACTCCCATCACCCCCTCAACGATCTCCATGACGCGCGGATGACTGATCAGGGGTCCCAGATGCGGGTACTCACAAAGAAAGGGATGCGCCTCTTTTTTCGCTCGCGCCTCCGTCAGCGCGTCAATATCAGCTTTAAGGTTATCGCACTCCTCCTGCGTGAAGAACCCTTTAAAAATCAGATACCCCTCCTCGTGAAATGTTTTTATCTGCTCCTCGCTCAACGGCATGAGTATCTCCCTCTTCCAGATGGTTTTTTTGCGATTATACCTGAGAACACGAGGCATCCAGGTCTGGCTCTTGACGAACGAAATGCCTCCGGTTATCCGGCAACGAAAAAGCGAGTGAGGCGAAAACCTCACTCGCTTTCGAACGTAACATGAGGGCGCTGGGACTCGAACCCAGGACACCCGCCTTAAAAGGGCGGTGCTCTGCCGGCTGAGCTACACCCTCACATAACGCTGAGACCTATTTTACCTCCGATGCCCTATCCTGTCAATCGTCACGGCGCGCGCGATTCAGAGAAAGGGGCTGCCGGAAGAGTTCGGCAGCCCGCTCTGAGTTATCCTGCGAAGAGAGAGCGCTTAACCATCTGTCGGGTTTTCTTCTTCGTCCGAGTCCTCTGCTTCCGGTGCCAGATCATCCGAATCCGCCTCTATATTGCCCATCAAGTTCGCGAATAGATCCTCTACCTCATCTTCCCCGGAGAGGTCTGAGATATCCGTCAGGTCTTTCAATTCGTCGTCCTCTTCAACCTTTCCAAGCTCTTCATCCGACTCCGGATCGTCGAAGGAGAGTTCCAATACGGCGGATCTGGAGGGCAGTTCTTCATCATCCGTCGGCAACAAGGTGGAACGATCCGAACGAGTTGGCAGTTCGATGACGATCTGCTCGCCATCCGGGGTACCCGGCTCCATCATCCGATAGCGCGGCAGTCCTGTTCCGGCGGGGATCAGGCGTCCAATGATGACGTTCTCTTTGAGTCCCACCAGTTCATCTTTCTTTCCGCGCACCGCCGCTTCTGTCAGAACGCGGGTTGTCTTCTGGAACGAGGCTGCCGATAGGAAACTGTCTGTCGCCAGAGATGCCTCGGTGATTCCCAGCAGCACCCAGTCTGCCGTTGCCTCCTCGCCGCCCTTTTCGATGGCCTGCTGATTGGCGTCGTCGAAAGCGAACTTGTCCACGATCTGTCCCGGCAGGAAGCTGGAGCTGCCCGGATGCCGAATGCGGCGCTTTTTAAGCATCTGCCGAACAATCACCTCGATGTGCTTGTCGTTGATGTCTACGCCCTGCGCCTTGTAGACCTGCTGAATCTCGCGCACCAGATAGTCCTGAACGCCGCGCGGACCATGCAGTTCCAGCACCTTTTGCGGATCGAGCGGCCCGCCCGTCAGTCGGTCGCCGGGATGCACCACATCGCCGGGCTTGACCTCCAGTTCGCCGCGATAGGGAACCAGCGCGGTCTTTCGCAGCGTGACCTCCTTGATGGCGAACTCTTTGATGCGGCGATACATCTTCTCCGTAATGGTCTCGCCCGCAGGTACGATGATCTCGCCGTTGCCGTCCAGTATCTCCTCGCCCGCGATTTCGCCCACAAAATGGGAGGGGGTGTCGTCGACCCGCACGGGAGAGTTGATAACAACGTGGCGCAGTCCCT